>NZ_BOML01000060.1 GCF_016862175.1 Paractinoplanes durhamensis
AGGTGGTGCTGGAAGGGCCGACGGAGCAACAGCGCCATCTGACTCGAAACAAGGACAAGGTCTTCCTGGTCCGGCGCGAAGAGAAGCATCAGAAACGGGCGCGGGACGGCGGCAAACGGAACCCTCTGCACGACGTTTATCACATCGAGATACAGGTCGAAAAGGTAGAGGGCTTCGAGGAACGAATGGTGACGTACTGGGGCTCGATGGCCCAGAAATACAAAGCTTCGGAGTACCGGATCCATCAATTCGCGCTCTGGCCCCTGGGTAACGGCTACCCCGGACATTTCCAGAGAGACCGACTCGCACTGCAATACCAGTCAGTCAGCGTGCCCGATGATCTGGACCCGGAAGAATTGTTGGCGAGCTCGCTCGCACCGCTTGCGCTGTGGGCAAGTGATCCGCCGGCGGACGTAGTGGACCGGGTCGCCGATTCCCTGGTCGAGGTGAAGGATCCGGACACACAGCTGGTCCTGGTCGAGCTGAGTAAACTGGGACCTGAACCACTCGCGATCCTGCTGATCGAGGCACTGAAGAGGAGAGGCATGAGCGACGTACTGGCACAAACCACGGTGGGTCAGGACATCGCCCGCCGCAGCCGCGATGAAGAGCGCTTGGAAAATCTGACCGCGCTGCTGGAGCACAACTACGGGACCATCGATGACCTGACGGAACTCGCGCGCAAGCTGGTGGCTGCCGACTTCGAAGAGCACCGGAAGTGGGTCATGGATCGGGTGCCGCTGGAGCAGCTCCGGTCGGTGTGAGGCTCGGGGGGCGCTGACGGGGTCAGTGGGTGAGGGGGCTGTTCGGTAGGGTTTGGGCGTGGGTGGCGCCATTGACTCTTCCGGGTATCTTCGGCGGCTCGGTGCTGAGCGGGAACCGCCCAGTCTTGAGGGGCTTCGGGCTCTTCACCGTGCCCATGCCGAGCGTGTGCCCTATGAATGTCTTGAGATCTGGCTCGGGCGGGCCACCACCGTTGAACCCGGCGACTCGGTTCGGCGAATTCTTAGCGGGCGCGGTGGGTACTGCTTTCATTTGAACGGTGCCTTCTCGGCTCTGCTGCTTGATCTCGGCTATGCCGTTACCCGGCATGTCGGTGGGGTCCAAGGGAATGCCGGATTGCCTGCGGGGGCCACCGGGAACCATCTTGTGCTCACCGTTTCGGGGCTTCCCTCCGACGAATCGCCTGACGGTGAGTGGCTCGTCGACCTTGGCATGGGTGACGGCATCTACGAACCGTTGCCGCTTGTCGCGGGTGACTACCAGCAAGGGCCGTTTCGGTATCGGCTGTCGCCCTCGGTCGTCGAGCCTGGTGGATGGCGGTTCGACCATGACCGGCGTGGCGGGTTTCTCGGGATGGACTTTCGTGGGGAGAGCACCGCGATGTCGGCGTTTGCCGCTCGGCATCATGAGCTCTCCACCTCGCCCGAGTCCGGGTTCGTGCGGGTCGCCACCGTGCAGCGGCGGGACGCCACCGGTGCCGATCTGGTGCGCGGGCTGGTGCTCACCCGGGTCGGTGACGGCGAGCGGCAGACGACGCTCGAACGGCGGGACGACTACTTCGCGGCGCTGGCCGACGTCTTCGGGATGACTCTCGACGACGTCGGCCCGGCCGAGCGGGACGCGCTCTGGGCGCGTCTCGCCGCGGCCCACCAGCAATGGCTGGAGACCGTCAGCCCTCGGTGACCGTCAGGGCCGACATGCCGGCCACGGCCGAGACGTCGACGCCGGTCTCGCCGGTGCCCCAGCCGTTCGCGGTGAAACTCTGCCCGGGGGCGATGCCGCGGTGCGTGGCGCCGGCCAGCGTCACCTCGCCCGCCCCGGACTGCACCTGCACCCGCACCGGAGTGGCGCCGGCCAGCTTCACCAGGAACTGGTCCACCCCGCCGGTCATCCGCACCGGCAGCAGGCCGGCCGGCTCGGGCAGGGTCAGGTCGATCCGGCTGGCGCCGCCGTGCAGTTCGACGCCGTCCACCTCGGCGCCGGTCAGGTCGACCGTGGTCTGGGCGGTGCCGCCGTCCATCCACAGCGTCCAGCGCACCGACTTGTTCAGCACGATCGCGACCTCGGACGGGCCGCCGTGCACACCGGCCGGCAGGTGCAGCCGGACCGTGTCGCCGTCGTCGTCGACCTTCGGGGTCACCCCGCCGCCGGCCGGCGTGCTGATCCGGTAGAGGTCGTCGCCCAGGTCGTCGGCCACCACCCGCACCGTCGCGGCGCCGTCGACCAGCTCGAAGACGGCCTTGGTGCGACCGTCGACCGGGCCGCGGGTCGCGTCGCCGCTGACCCCGGCCGTGCCGACCGCCTCGGTGCGGTCGTCGCCGCCGCCGCCGACCCAGCGCGGCGCCACCAGGATCGCGGTGGCCATCCCGGCCAGGAACAGGACCAGCCCGGCGACCAGCAGTGGACGCCGGTAACGCCGCACCCGGCCGCCGCGCGCGGTCTCCTCCACCCCGGGCGTGCCCCAGCCGGGCAGGTCGATGTCGTCATCGTCGTCGAGCACGGTGAGGTAGGCCGCCCGGACGGTGTAGTCGTCGTACTCGGTGTCGTCGAACGGGTCGGTGGGCGGCGGATATTCGCGCTGCTCGACCGGCTCGAAGCCGACCGGGTCGGTGTCCTCCTCGCTCGGTGCCGGCCACTCCCCGGTCCGGTCGTCCAGGTTCGTCTCGGCCGGATAGTTCTGCGCCAGCGGCCCCGCCACCGGGTACCGCTCCACCGGATACTCCCCGGTCGCATACTCCTCCGCGCCCGGCCGCTCCCCATGGAACTCGGGGGCGGCGCCGTAGTCGTCGTGGGCGTAGTCGGCGTAGTCGAAGACGTCGGCGGACGAGTCCGGCTCGGGGGTATGAGCCGGTTCGTCGCCGGGCGGGCGTGGCGCCATCGTTCCTCCTGGGACGGAGGGCGGCACCATCCGGTGCGCTCTCCTCGGTCTCCAGTACGGACGGGAGGCACCGGGGGTTGACCTCAACCTCGGTTCACGTTGTCGACTGACGCTCATGGAGATCACTGGATTGGGCTGGCTCGGCACCCGGACCGACCGGGCGGAAGCGCTCGCCGGCTTCTACCGAACCGTGCTCGGGCTGCGCGAGACCTACACCGAGCCGGGGTTCTGGGTGTTCACCCTGCCGGACGGGCGGAACGTCGAGGTGTTCGGAGCGGGCAGCAACAAGGACTTCTTCGACACCGGGCCGGTGGCCGGTTTCGCCGTGCGTGATTTGCCGGCCGCGGTCGAGGAACTGCGCGCGGCGGGGATCGAGGTGATCGGCGAACCGGGCGAGAGCTGGCAGCACTTCCGCGGCCCGGACGGCAACATCTACGCGCTGGTGGCGGACGTCAGGTAGCGCTGGATGGTCGGGCCGACCCACGCGGCGGCCTCGTCGGCGGTCATCGCCACCACCGGTGGCAGCCGCAGCACGAAGCGGCACAGGGCCAGGCCCAGCATCTGGCTGGCGACCAGGCCGGCCCGGCGCGGGGCGTCGGCCGGGTCGGGACAGGCGGCCGCGGCCACCGGCAGGAGCTGGTCGCCGAACAGTGACCGCATGCGCTCGGCGGCCGCCTCGTTGGTGGCCGCCGCCCGCAGCAGCGCGGTCAGCGTCTCGTCGCCCTCCCAGCGCTGCAGGAAGTGCCGGGCCAGGGTCGCGCCGAGCTGGTCGGCGGGGATGCCGGCCGCGTCGGGCAGCTGCAGGTCGAACTCGGCCGCCGCGGCGAACAGCTTCTCCTTGTTGCCGTAGTAGCGCATCACCATCGACGGGTCGATGCCGGCGTCGGCGGCGATCGCCCGGATGGTGGCCCGCTCGTAGCCGTCACTCGCGAATCGCTCGCGGGCGGCGACCAGGATCGCCGCCCGGGTCGCGTCGGATCTGCGTACCGCCGAGGTCATGCCGCGATCGTAGACAGCTCGGACAGGCGCATCGCGAGCCGCCGCCGCACCGCCGGGACCCGGCCGGCCACCGGGATCAGGCCGGTCACCAGGCGATTGCGGGAGGTGGCCAGCCGGGTCATCCGGTCGGTCATCGCCACCACTCCGGCCGCGACCGGGCGCCGGCGCCGCTCGTAAGCGTCCAGGTCGGTGCCGTCGGCGAGCACCGCGGCGAGCTCGACGGCGTCCTGGATGCCGGTGTTCATGCCCTGGCCACCGGCCGGGCTGTGCACGTGCGCCGCGTCGCCGGCCAGGAAGATCCGCCCGCTGCGGTAGTGGTCGGCGAGGCGGTGGTGCACCCGGAACCGCGAGCTCCAGATCAGCTCGCGGACCCGGGCCGGCGCGCGGACCGGGCCGCGGGCGTCGAGCAGGGCCTGCACGTCGGCGAGCGTCGGCTTCTCGGGCGCTTCGTCCAGGGTGGCGACGATGCGGTGCCGGCCGCCGGGCAGCGGCGCGACGACGACCAGACCGGCGGGCGCGAAGTAGAGCATCACCTCGTCGCCGGGCAGCGCCCCGTCCATCCGTACGTCGGCCAGGACGAACGAGTGCGCGTACGCGTCGCCGGTGAAGCCGATGCCGCTGAGCTCGCGCACGGTGCTGTGCATGCCGTCCGCGCCGACCAGGTAGCGCGCACGAACGGTCTCGCCGCCGGTCAGCGTGACGGTCACCCCGTCGGCGTCCGGCCGGGCGCCGACCACTTCCGCCTGGCGGCGGACCTCAACCCCGAGCTTGGCGAGGTGTCCGGCGAGGATCCGCTCGGTCTCGCTCTGCGGCAGCATCAGGGTGTACGGGTACGCCGTGGGCAACCCTCCGAAGTCGATCGTCATGAGAGCCCGGTCGCGGTCACGGATCGTGAATCGGGGCACGATCACTCCCCGTTCGACGAACTCACCGGCGACGCCCAGCTCGTCGAGCACCTCGAGCGTGCGGGCGTGGATGACGGCGGCCCGCGAGGTGTTCGCGCCCTCGGCGGCCCGATCGACGATCGTCACCGGGACGCCCCGGGCGGTGAGCGCGGCGGCCAGGGTCAGCCCGGCCGGGCCCGCGCCGGCGATCAGCACATCGGTCTGGAATGTCATGACCGTTCCCCTCACTGGTTTTCCAACAGGTGTTGGCAACCACCGTAAGCGATGCCAACAGCTGTTGGCAAACGCTTGTTGGCATTTGTTTTCGAGGGTGACCACCGGGGCCGGGCCGACGGCCCGCGACGGCCGTGACCACCGACCGGCCGATCCGCCAGGCCCGGGACGCCATCCACCGCGTACTTTTCCGATGTAGTTGATCTTGAGGTTTGTCCTGGTCATCAACCGGGCGCGTGCTTCGATACAGAAGGGGTAACACATGTGAAACTTCCGGCTGCGAGCATTTCCGGCGGGACTCAGGGAGGTTCGGTTGTTCCTCAGCCAGCACGAGCAGGAACGCCTGCTCATCCACGTCGCGGCCGATGTCGCCCGGCGCCGGCAAGAACGCGGGCTCAAGCTCAACCACCCGGAGGCGACCGCGATCATCGTGGCGTTCCTGCTGGAGGGCGCGCGCGACGGGCGCACCGTGGCCGAGTTGATGGACGCCGGCCGGCGCGTGCTGACCCGCGACGACGTCATGGAGGGTGTGCCCGAGATGCTGGGTGAGGTGCAGGTCGAGGCGACCTTCCCGGACGGGACCAAGCTCGTCACCGTGCACGGGCCGATCGCATGATCCCCGGCGAGGTGATTCCGGGTGAGGGGTCGATCGAGATCAACCCGGGGCGTGAGGTGCTGTCGCTGACGGTGCGTAACACCGGGGACCGTCCCGTGCAGGTCGGCTCGCACTTCCACTTCGCCGAGTCGAACGCGGCACTCGACTTCGACCGGACCGCCGCCTGGGGCCATCGGCTCGCCGTGCCGGCCGGGACGTCGGTGCGTTTCGAGCCCGGGATGCCACGCGACGTCGCGCTGGTCGCGCTGGCCGGCAACCGGATCGTGCCGGGCCTGCGCGGCCTGGCCGGCGGTTCGCTGGACGGCGCCCCTGTTGAGGCCCCGCTCGCCGAGGAAGAGTCGACCGAACCCGAGAACGGCAGCCCGCGATGACCACACTCGACCGCGGGCGGTATGCCGCCCTCTACGGACCCACCAAGGGTGACCGGATCCGGCTGGCCGACACCAACCTGCTCATCGAGGTCGAGGAGGACCGCAGCGCCGGGCCGCAGCCGGGCGACGAGGTCGTCTTCGGCGGCGGCAAGGTGATCCGCGAGTCGATGGGGCAGTCCTGCGCCACCCGCGCCGAGGGCAGCCCGGACACGGTGATCACCGGCGCGGTGATCCTCGACCACTGGGGCATCATCAAGGCCGACGTCGGCATCCGGGACGGGAAGATCGTCGGCATCGGCAAGGCCGGCAACCCGGACACGATGGACGGCGTGCACCCCGACCTGGTGATCGGGCCGGGCACCGAGATCATCGCCGGCAACGGCAAGATCCTCACCGCCGGCGCGATCGACAGCCACGTGCACCTGATCAGCCCGACCATCCTCAACACCGCCCTGGCCAGCGGCATCACCTCGATCATCGGCGGCGGCACCGGCCCGGCCGAGGGCACCAAGGCCACCACCGTCACGCCGAACGCCTGGCACCTGGCCCGGATGCTCGAGGCCATCGACACCTTCCCGATCAACGTGCTGCTGCTCGGCAAGGGCAACACCATGTCGGAGGAGTCGATGTGGGAGCAGCTCCGCGGCGGCGCGGGCGGATTCAAACTGCACGAGGACTGGGGTACGACGCCGGCCGTCATCGACGCCTCGCTGCGCGTCGCGGACGCCGCCGGGGTGCAGGTCGCGATCCACACCGACACGCTGAACGAGGCCGGCTTCGTCGAGGAGACGCTGCGCGCGATCGGCGGGCGGTCCATCCACGCCTATCACACCGAGGGTGCGGGCGGCGGGCACGCACCGGACATCATCACGGTCGCGTCGTACGCCAACGTGCTGCCGTCGTCGACCAACCCGACCCGGCCGTACACCCGGAACACCCTCTCCGAGCACCTCGACATGCTGATGGTCTGCCACCACCTCAACTCGGCGGTGCCGGAGGACCTGGCGTTCGCCGAGAGCCGGATCCGGCCGTCCACGATGGCCGCCGAGGACCTGCTGCACGACCTCGGCGCGATCTCGATGATCGGGTCGGACTCGCAGGCGATGGGCCGGGTCGGCGAGGTCATCATGCGCACCTGGCAGACCGCCCACGTGATGAAGGCCCGCCGCGGCGCCCTGCCCGGCGACGGTGCCGCCGACAACAACCGCGCCCGCCGCTACGTCGCGAAGTACACGATCTGCCCAGCCGTCGCGCACGGCATGGATTCCCTGGTCGGCTCGGTCGAGGTCGGCAAGCTCGGCGACCTGGTGCTCTGGGACCCGGCCTTCTTCGGGGTCCGGCCGGCCTTGGTGATCAAGGGCGGCATGATCGCGTACGCCCAGATGGGTGACGCCAACGCGTCCATCCCCACGCCGCAGCCGATGCTGCCGCGCCCGATGTTCGGGGCGTACGGCGCGGTGCCGGCCCAGACCTCGGTCGCGTTCGTGGCGCCGGCCGCGATCGACGCGCTGCTCGGCGACCGGATCGGTGTGAAGCGGGCGTTCGCCGCGGTCGGCGACACCCGCCGGGTCGGCAAGGCGGACATGCCGCTGAACGACGCACTGCCCCGCATCGAGGTCGAACCGGACACGTTCACGGTCCGCATCGACGGCGAGGTCGTCGAACCCGACCCGGTCACCTCCCTGCCGATGGCCCAGCGCTACTTCCTGTTCTGATGGGTCTCGCGACTCTTCTCGTGCTCGCCGACGGGCGGCTGCCGTCCGGCGGGCACGCCCACTCCGGCGGGCTCGAGGCCCAGGTCTCGGCCGGCCGGGTGCGCGACCTCGACGACGTGTTCGGCTTCCTGCGCGGCAAGCTGGCCACCAGCGGCCTGGTCTCGGCCGCGTTCGCCGCGGCCGCCTGCCACCGCCCCGCCGACTGGGCCGCCCTGGACGAGGGCCTCGACGCCCGCACGCCGTCCCCGGCCCTGCGGAAGGCTTCCCGGGCCCAGGGCCGCGCCCTCCTGCGGGCCGGCCGCTCGATGTGGCCCCTCGCCGCCTCTTACCCGCGCGAGATGCATCAGCCGGTCGCGCTGGGGCTGCTCGCGGCCGGGGCCGGGCTCGGACCGCTGGACGCGGCGGTCGCCGCCGCGCACGGTGTCACCACCGGGGCGGCCAGCGCGGCGGTGCGGCTGCTCGGGCTCGATCCCTATGCGGTGCACGGGCTCCTCGCCCGGCTCGCTCCTGTTTGTGACCGGATCGCGGCCGACGCCGCGCGCCGGTCCGACGACCCGGTCGACGACCTGCCGGCCGCGGGTTCTCCCCTGCTCGACATCGGCGCCGAGCACCACGCCACCTGGGAGGTGCGTCTCTTTGCTTCCTGACCACACACACGGCGAGCACGGCGAACCGACGGGCGGGGCCTGGCCTCGGCCCTCCGAGAACTACGTCGCCCCGCACACGCACGAACCCGACGAGGTGCCGCACACCCACCCCGACCCCGGCGTGGACCCGCACACCCCACTCGGCACCGGCCCGCGCGCGCTGCGGATCGGCATCGGCGGCCCGGTCGGCTCGGGCAAGACCGCCCTGGTCGCGGCCCTGTGCCGGGCCCTCGGCACCGAGCTGCGGCTGGCCGTCGTCACCAACGACATCTACACCACCGAGGACGCCGACTTCCTGCTCCGCAACGGGGTGCTGCCGGCCGAGCGGATCCGCGCGGTGGAGACCGGCTGCTGCCCGCACACGGCCATCCGCGACGACATCTCGGCCAACCTGGACGCGGTCGAGGAGCTCGAGGAGAAACTGGGCCCGCTCGACCTGGTGCTGGTGGAGAGCGGCGGCGACAACCTGACCGCCACCTTCAGCAAGGGCCTGATCGACCAGCAGATCTTCGTGGTCGACGTGGCCGGCGGCGACAAGGTCCCCCGCAAGGGCGGCCCCGGCGTCACCACCGCCGACCTCCTGGTGATCAACAAGACCGACCTGGCCCCGATGGTCGGCGCCGACCTGTCGGTGATGGAGCACGACGCGAAACACCGCCGGGGCGACCTGCCCACGGTCTTCCTGTCCCTGGTCGAGGACCGCGGCGCCACCGCGGTCGCCGACTGGATCCGCGCCCTGGTGGCGGCCCGCGTCCCGGCCGCCTGATGCAGGCGTTCGCCCAGGTGGTCGCCGAGCCGGACGACCGGGGCGGCACCCGCCTGGCCGTCCTGCGCGGCGAGTCCCCCCTGCTGCTGCGCCGCACCGGCGGCCGCACCCCCGGCGAGGTGACCGTGCACCTGGTGGGCGGCGCGGCCGGCCCGCTGCGCGGCGACGACCTGCGCCTGGAGATCACGGTGGCGGCCGGCGCGACCTTGACGGTTCGCAGCGTGGCCGCCCAGCTGGCGCTGCCCGGCCGCCCCGCCCCACCGTCCCGCCTGACCATCAAGGCGTCGGTGGCCGGAACCCTGCGGTGGCTGCCGGAACCGCTGATCGCCGCGGCCGGCTGCGACCACCACGCGCAGACCGTCGTGGCGGTGGCCGAGGGCGGCACCCTGCTGTGGCGGGACGACCTGGTCTGCGGCCGGCACGCCGAGCCGTCCGGCAACGTCCGGATGGACACGACGATCCGCTACGCCGGCCGAACCCTGTACCGCCACACCCTTGCGGTCGGCCCGCAGGCCGACGGCTGGGACGGCGCAGCCGTGCTGGGCGGCGGCCGCGCGGTCGGCACCCTGGTCGCGGTCCCGGGCCTTCCGAACACGCTGCAGGCTTCGTCGTCGGCCGCGCTGATGCCGTTGGCCGGCCCCGGGATGCTGGCCACCGCTGTCGGCGCCGACATCCGCCAGGTCCAGGCCGCCCTGGACCCGCTGTGCGAGCCCGAGCCGGCCGCGCGGCAGCCGCTGGCAGCCTGAGCCCCGATCGCGGGACGGTCTCGCGCAGGGCTGCGCCGCCGGCCGGCGCGTCAGCTCGGCGGAGGCTGACGCGGGGACGCGTGGTTTTGGTGGGGTGGGGACGGGCTGGTTGCGGTTGGGGGCGGCTTACCCGCGTACTCTCCGCCGGCGAAGCCGCCTGCTCGGCGGAAGGGATGCCGGTGAGCGCAACCGAACGCGGGTTTTGGGGGGCGTCGAGAGCCGACGCCCCCGTTCGCTAGGCCGCTACGGCTATCGGGACGCCGTGGGCGTCCGTCAGGGCCAGCCGGGTGTGCAGGTTGCCCTGCGTGGCCACCCGGGCGAAATACTCCGAACGGCGGCGCTGCAGACAGCCCTTTCTCGTCCTGGGGCCGCCGGCCGCCACCGTCAGCAGTTCCGGCGCCAGGGAGCTGTTCAGGCCCTCGCGCAACAGCTGCAGGGCCTCGGTGCGCAGCTGGGAGATCCGGGACTCGGTGACGCCGAGCCGGGCCGCTACGTCGCTGAGAGGCTGTTCCTGCAGGAACGACTCGGTGACCACCATGCGCAGGCGTTCCGGCAGGGCCTGGATGGCCTGATGCAGGTAGCCGAGACGTTCCCGCTTCAGCAGGAGGTCCTCCGGGCCCTCGGACAGCTCCGGCACCATCTCCTCGGCGGCGCCCGTCGGGAAGCCCTGCAAACTCAGCAGGGCCGCCTTCTGCACGTCGTCCTCCACCGTCGCCAGCTCCGCCACGCCGATGCCGAGGTATTCGGCCACCTCGGCGTCCGTGGGCGTACGGCCCAGGGCGGCGGTCAGCTCCTGGCGGGCCGCGGCACTGCGCCGGGCCCGGGCCCGCACCGAGCGGCTCGCCCAGTCCTGGCCCCGCAGCTCGTCCAGGAGGGCTCCCCGGATCCGGACCGCGGCGAAACGGTGGAAGGGGATGCCCCGGGTCACGTCGAACGAGCGGGCCGCGCCCAGCAGCGCGGCGAAGCCGGCCGAGGAGAGGTCATCTGCATGGACGTGGCCCGGTACCCGGTTGAGCAGTTCCCGGACCAAGTGGCCAACCATCGGCATGTGTTCGCGGACGAGGTCCTCGATATCACGCGCGGACGGCGCGTCGTGGATGATGCCGATGGTGGCGGGGAGCTCGGTCGTGGTCGTCACGTGGTCCTCCTCGCTCATACGACCGGTTGATGAAACCGGCTGACGAGGAAGACCTTGGTCGCCGAAAGGTGCAGCGGCGGCCGAACTCGGTTGCTTTTATGGTGCTTTTTGCGAGAAAAGCTCAGGTAAGCGCAGGAGCGGGCGCGACCACGCCCGTGAGCTCCTCGTTCACCCAGTGCATCCGGCGAACCGCGGTGTCCGGGTGGTCACCGAACTCGGTGGCGACCTCGGCCGCGCAACCCTCGCTGCCGTGCAGCAGAAGCATCGCGGTCACCGCCTGCTCCACGGCCCGGTTGCTCGGGCACTCGGACGGCTGCAGGCTGGAGACGAACAGCGCCTCGGCCGCCAGATCCTTCACCATGCTGATCATGTCGAAACTCCCCGATGTACGACTCGTTTGGCCCCGCTGGAGCGATTCTGTCCCGCGCGGGCGGCACCGGGGTCGCCGCCACGCCGGTGGGGTGCCGGATCGGTCGCCAGGCGCCGGATCGCTCCAGAAAGTGCCTGCTCACATCGCTTTCACCCTAACGCGGCGATCGGCCGCCCGGTGGATGGTTCTCCCCCGGACGGCCGATCGCAAACGCGTGCTCAGGCGGTCGGGCAGTCGATCTCCGGGTCGCAGTTCAGGACCGGCGACGTCGTCGGCGGCGTGGTGGTCGGCGCGGCCGTCGTCGGTGCCGTGGTCGGCGCCGTCGTGGGGTCGCTGCTGGGCACGTCGCCCGGGTTCGGCGCCGGGCCACCCTTCGTCGGCGCCGTGGTGGGCGGGCTGGTGGTCGGGTCGGTGTCGACCTTCGCCGGGCTGCTCGTGCTGTCGCTCGGCTTCGCGCTGGCCGTCGGTGTGGTCGGCGTGACCTTGATGACGTTGTCCGGGCCGATCGAGATCCCCGGGATCGGGGTGCTGCCCGACGGCGTCGCGGACAGCCGCGTGTCACCGTTGGACAGGTGCTCGACCTGACGAGCCGGCGCACCTGGCGCATCCGACACGAAGGTCTCGCAGGTGCTGCCGTTGAGCATGAAGGCCAGCGGGGCGGTGTTGTTCTTCGTGTAGGTCCCGGTGATCGGCAGCGTGATCGTCTTCAGCGCACCCAGCGACGCGGTCGATTCGATCGTCACCGTGTTGGCCGACTGCACCATCTGCGTCTTGGCGTTCGGGGCGACGATCTGGTCGCCGGGCAGGATGAACCACAGCTTCCAGCTGGGGAACGGCGTTTCGTTGTTGCGGTTGGCCAGGATGAGGTTCGCGGTGAACTTGCCGGCCGCGTCGGACGTCACCGAGTAGCCGATCACGCACTTGCCGGTGGCCGCCACGACGCTGGGCTGCGGTTTCGCCCCGGCACCGCCGGCACCGGTGGCGTTGCTCACCAGGCTCCAGCCATAGGTGCCGGTGCCGAGCAGAAGCACGGTGCCGGCCGCGATCATCACCCGGCGGGTGTGGTTCTGCGAGGCGCTGTTGCGGCCCTTGGACGGCCGCTCGGGGCCGTCCGGCGGCTTGTTGCCGTCATAGGCCGGCCGCAGGGCCGGCGCGGCGCCCGCGGCGGCCACGGCCGCCGCACCCATCACGACCGGACCGGAGCGCAGCGCCGCGAACCGGCTGTTGCGCACCGGCGGCTCCTCGGCGTGCGGCTCCGGAGTCTGGCCGCCCCGGATCACGTCCGGGTACGACCGCTGCTGGCGCGGCAGGATCGTGGTGTCCTCGCCGCTCTCCGCCCAGTCGGGCACGTAGCCGCGGCCCACCGACGGCGCACCCGCGGCGATGCCGGCCAGCACGTGCGCCAGCTCGGCGCTGGACGGCCGGTCGGACGGGCGCTTCTCCAGGCAGCGGCCGACCAGCGCGCGGACCGCGTGCGGCAGGCCCTCGACCGGCGGGAGCGGGTCGGGCTCGATGTATTGATGGGCGCGCAGCAGCGCGGTGGTGGTGCCGACGTCCCACGGCAGCTGACCGATCAGCGTGCGGTAGACCAGCAGGCCGACCGCGTAGACATCGGTGGCCGGGCTGACCTGGCCGCCCTCGAGCCGCTCGGGCGCGAGGTAGGCCGGCGTGCCGAGCAGGCTGCCGTCGGGGTCTATGTCGTTCTCCCCGATCAGGGCCGAGATGCCGAAGTCGACAACCTTGGCCCCGCTCGGGGTGAGCATGACGTTGGCCGGGGTGACGTCGCGGTGCACGATGCCGCGCGAGTGCGCGGCGGCCAGTGCGGCGGCCACCTCAGCGGTGATCCGGACCGCGTGCTGCCAGGGCAGCCGGCGACTCCGGGCGAGAACGGCGGCGAGCGACTCGCCGTCGATGAGCTCCATCACGACATACGGAACCGGCTCACCGTCAACGGTGACGGCCTCGCCGTAGTCGTAGACATTCGTGATGTTGGGGTGGCTGAGGCGCGCGGCCGCCTGGGCCTCGGCCCGCAGCCGACGCCGGAAGGCCGGGTCCGTGCTGGTCGACGGCGGCAGAACCTTGACCGCGACCTGGCGACCGAGGACCTCGTCGAAGCCTCGCCACACCACTGACATCCCGCCGGCACCGAGCCGCTCCACCAACCGATATCTATCGGCCAGCAGGCTCGCTCCGGGCAGGTCCGTCGTGCTCATGTGCCCCCACATGCGCGCTCCGAAGTAACGCCGAGTCGCACCGCCATGCTTCTCGACGTCGGGGAGCCACCCTTACCGGGCGTTCCCCATCGACGGCGAGATGTTAGCCCACGATGGCCCTCTACCACGAGCGGTCGAGACCGCCCTCTACCTGCGACTCGTTACGGACCGTTTCCCGACACTTGCCACCCGTCGGGGCAGGGGCAAGCAGGCCGAAGGTCGGATCTTGGACTCATCACCGGGTATTTTTCCCCGGAAAATCACCGTTTAATGTGGAAAGTCGGAAGGTTCGCAAGTTCAGCCTTCTGAAGGTCGGCAACAGAACGATCCACCAGCTGTCGCCGTCCGGTCACTGATCGAGACGAAACACGTCACTGAGAGATGATCTTTAATTACTGGACATGTGACAAAGGTTGAAGGATCTAGCTGTGCAACCCCATCTGATCGGGTGAACCGCTCAGCTGTTCAGCCAGTTCCACGTGCCAATGTGCGCACGGCGCGTGTTGCCTCGCACCGAAGATCCCTATCCGAGTAGAACGCCCTTCACCAGGTCTCGCGCGGGTGACGGCAGCGCGCCCGGCGCCGGCATCGACGGCAGTGGCATCCCGGCCGGCACCGGCATGTCCCCGCCCCGCATCGCGCCCAGCTCGGACAGCAGCGACAGCACCGGCGCGAGCCGCTCGTAGAGCACCAGCACGACCTCCCCCGGCCGGGCCAGCCGCACCGCCGACGTGATCGCCTCCCGGTAGCCGTCCTCGCGCATCGACATCAGCTTCGGCCGCCGGGCCCGCATCTCCCGCTCCACGAGCGCCGACACCTCGCCCGGCTCCCGGCCGCGCAGGTCCTCGTCGTCGTAGAGCACCGCCCGGCCCACCCCGTCCGCGACGATCTGCGCGCAGGCGGCCAGCAGGTCGTCCCGCCGGTCGCCGGGCAGGGTCACCGCGGCCACGCAGCGCTCGGCACCCCACAGCCGGTGCAGGGTCCGCAGCGTGGCGGCCAGCGCGGCCGGGTTGTGCGCGTAGTCGACGAAGACCGCCACGTCGCCCAGGCGCAGCAGGGTGGCCCGGCCGGGGTTGGCCACCGGCGGGTCGAAGTCGGCGAGCCGGCGCACCACCGACTCCTGCCCGGCCCCGAGGGCCCGGGCCGCGGCGGCCGCGGCCAGAGCGTTCGCGGCGGCGTGCAGGGCCGCTCCCCCGTACGCCCCGGGCAGGTCGGCCAGCCGCACCAGCGGGGTGCGCCGGGCCCCGGTCGCCTGGACCAGCCAGCCGTCCTGCAGGAGGTAGGCGGTGGCGCCCTTGGCGAGGTGCTCGACCACCACCGGCTGCCGCGGGTCGAGGCCGAACCAGACGATCCGCTTGCGGTCGGCGCGCACCCGCGGCCGGTCCACCAGCGACCGCACCCACGGGTCGTCGGCGTTGAGCACGAGCGTGCCGCCGTCCCGGACCCGCTCGGCGACCAGGGCCTTGACGTGCGCGAGGTCCTCGATCGTGTCGAGCCCGTCCTGCCCGAGGTGGTCGGCGGTGATGTTGGTGATCACGCCGACGTCCGAGAAGTCGTAGCCGAGGCCGCGCTTGAGCAGCCCGCCCCGCGCGGTCTCCAGCACCGCGGTCTGCACGCCCGGGTCGCCGAGGACCATCTGCGCCGACAGCGGCCCGGTCGCGTCCGCCCTGAAGATCTCCCGCCCGTCGATGCTGACCCCGTCGGTGGTGGTGAGCCCGATCCGCAGCCCGGTGTCGGCGAGCAGGTGCGCGGTCAGCCGGGCCACCGTGGTCTTGCCGTTGGTGCCGGTCACCGCGGCGACCGGGATCCGGCCGTCCGAGCCGGCCGGGAACATCGCCCGCACGATCGCGTCGCCCACGTCGTGCGCGCGGCCGCGCACCGGTGCCAGGTGCATCCGCAGGCCGGGCACCGCGTTGACCTCGATCACCCCGCCGGTGACCTCGTCGCCGTCGCGGACCGGGGGCAGCGGCTCGGCGATGTCCGGCAGCCGCAGGTCGATCCCGCAGATGTCCAGGCCGACCAGGGCGGCCACCCGCAGGCACAGCCGGATCACGTCCGGGTGCACCCGGTCGGTGACGTCGTGGCTGGTGCCGCCGGTGGACAGGTTGGTGGTCTCGCGCAGCCACACCCGCTGGCCGGCGGCCGGCACGAAGGACAGCGTGCGCCCCTGCCGTTCGAGAACCCGCAGGACCGCGTCGTCCACGGTGATCCGGGTCAGCACCCGGGAGTGCCCGGCGCCGCGGCGCGGGTCGGTGTTGGTGCGGTCGACCAGCTCGGCGACGGTGTGCCCGGCGTCCCCGACGATGTGCGCGGCGATCCGCTCGGCGGCGGCCACCACCTCCCCGGCCACCACCAGCACCCGGTAGTCGCGGCCGGTCAGCTGCCGCTCGACGATCACGTCCTCGCCGGCCGCGCTGAACGCGTACGCCGTCTCCGCCCCGGTCATCACGCTGAGCGTGACCCGGTCGCCGTGCCGGCCCTGCCGTGGTTTGACCACGACCGGCGCGCCCAGCTCGGCGAAGAGCCGGGCCGCCGCGGACGCATCGCGGGCCACCCCACCGGCCGGCACCGGCACGCCGGCCTCGGTCAGCAGCCGCCGGGTGATCTCCTTGTCGCCGGCGATGTCGATGCCGACGCCGCTGGTGCGGTCGCTCATCGCCGCCCAGGCGAGCCGGCGCCGGCTGCCCCAGCCGAGACGCACGAGGCTGAGATCGCCGCAGCGCTCGACCGGGATACCCCGGCGGCGGGCGGCCGCGATGATCGCCCGGGTGCTCGGCCCGGTGGCCTCCCGCTCGGCCAGCGAGGCGAGGTCGGCGAGCCGGGCCGCGGTCGATCCATGCTGCATCTCCGGCACGCCTGATGCGGCGGTGGCCAGTGCGACGCTGGAGAACGAGCGCCCCGCGACGATCTCGCTCACCAGGTCGACCGCGACCTCGAGCAGCTCGCCGGGCACGTCCGAGCCGGCCGGCTCGTCGACCGGGCATTCGAGGATCAGGTGGTAGACGCCGGGTTCGCCGGTCGACACGGTCCGGCCGAAGCTGACGTCCCGGCCGATCAGCTGGGACAGCTCCAGGCAGACGTGCTCGGTGACGTGCCCGAAGTAGGTGCCGCCGCGCAGCCGGCTGACGAAGCCGCCCGGCGCCCCGGCCGCGCAGTGGTGCTCGGCCAGGCCGGGCAGCGCGCGCAGCATCCGTTCCGGGAAGCCGGTGACATCGGACGTCTCCCGCCCGGCCAGGTCGCCCAGCCGCAGCCGGGCCACGACCGCCGGCCGGGACAGGTACACGTTGGGTCCGCGCAGGCGGCGCAGGCTTTCGATCTTCATGCGACTCCCCGTTCGGCCGCGGGTGCGTCGACGACCGGCCGGCGTCCCGTGAGGTGGAAGGTGTGGCCGGCCGGCAGCACGTGGATGCGTGCCCCGGCCAGCGTGATCGGGCCCTGGGCAGGCACCCGGATGTCGGTGGCGGCGCCGGCGTCGACCACGGTGACCGCGCCGCTGCCGAGCACCTCGAACCGGTCGCCGTCGGTGAGGATGGCGGTGTCCTCGTCGATGCCGAGGCCGAGCTCGTGCGGGTAGAGGGCGACCGCGCTGAGCAGCCGGTTGATCCGGCCGCGCTCGGCGAAGTGCTGGTCGATCAGCACGCCGGGGAGGAACTCGAGGCCGGGCCCGGTGCGCACGCTCGCCCGGCTGACCCCGGGCGCGTCGCCCTCGACGATCATCGTGCCGGACATGACGGCCGCGCCCGCGCTGGTGCCGCCGAGGACCACGTCGCCCGCCGCCACCAGGGCCTGCAGCAGCGAGTCGGTGGCCGTCCCGCCGATCACCGCGGCGATCCGCTCCTGGTCGCCGCCGGTGAAGAAGACACCGGTGGCCTGGCGAATCACCGGGTGCGGCGAATTGGCGGCCGCGCGATCGTCGAGGCGCAGCGGCACGACCTGCGCCGCGCCGAGCGCGGTGAAGGCCGCCACGTGCGCGGCCTCGGCCTCAGCCGGCGCCGACGAAGCGGTGGCGATCACGACGATCCGCGCCGCATTCCCGCCGGCCAATTGGACAAATCGCGCGAGCAACGCGTGGCCGGCCGCGCCACCGATGATCAGGAGGCGGCCATGATTCGACATAGTTCCACCCCCAGCGACGCAACGATGCAGCAGCCATCCCTGAGGTTAAACGGAACAAATACGAAACATCCGCCTAATGCGGGTAGTCCGCGGGCAGCAGGTGGGTAACCCGCAGCAGCTGGAGCCGCACGGTCGGCGAGTACCGGACGTAGCGCCCGCCGGCCCACGACGAGGTCACCGGCGGCTGGCTCCGGGCCCCGGCCGGGACACCACCTCGCGCACGTCGCCGATCTTGTGCCCGGCCGCGCAGTGGATCTCCGCGTGCACCTCGGCCCCGCACTCGCGGTGCGCGAACTCCAGCGGCGGCCCGGTCGGCTCGGCGAGATACCGATTTCCCCACTCCAACAGCGTGATCAGCACCGGATAGACATCGAGGCCCTTCTGCGTCAGCCGGTATTCGTGCCGCTCCCGCGCCCCCGGCTCGCGATAGGGCACCCGGCGCAGCACGCCCTGCTCGACCAGCATCCCGAGCCGATTGGCCAGCACCTGCCGCGGCACCCCGGTGCGCACCCGCATGTCGTCGAAGCGCCGCACCCCGTTGAAGACCTCGCGCAGCACCACGACGGTCCACTTCTCGCCGAGCACCTCCATCGCCCGCCCGATCGTGCACCCGTCGATCGACCAGCTGAGCGCTTCCGGGACGGCTGTGGAATTCATGACACCCAGGCTAGGTCTGCTTGACAGACGCAGCAAGCGGCGGCGAGGCTGCGTCCATGACCCAGACCCAGGACCGGACCCGCACCTTCGGCTGGAGCGACCCGTCGGTGCACGCGAGCCTGATCGGCCGCCGCAGCGGCCTCGACCACCTGCAGGCGATGGCGAAAGGCGAGCTGCCGGCCCCGCCGATCATGCAATTGATCGACGTCGCGTCGATGGAGGTCGAGGAGGGTTCGGTAACGGTCCATCTGGACCCCCAGGAATTCCATTACAACCCCCTGGGCGGCATGCACGGCGGCATCATTTCCACGCTTCTGGACACGGCCGCCGCCTGCTCGGTGCACAGCACCCTGCCGATCGGCATCGGCTACACGAGCCTCGACCTCACGGTGAAATTCCTCCGCCCGGTAACCATCGCGACCGGCCGCATAACGTGCCGGGGCGCGGTCCTCCAGAAGGGCCGCCGAACCGCTCTGGCCGCGGCCCAGCTGACCGACACCAAAGGCCGGCTACTGGCCCACGCAACAAGCAGTTGCCTCATCTTCGAAATGCCTTCATAAAAGTACGACGTAGCCAGGTCCCGTGTTTCAGGGAAAAGCTGAGCGCCGGCCCAAGGCCGTCCCCGGCTTCCGGCCCGGCCCCGGTGGTCACGCTTTCAAAACCACCGGCAGCTCCTCCATCTCGATCACGATCGCGGTGATGTCCTCGTCGGCCCTGGTCCCGTGCTCGGTGCCGGCCGCCCAGAAGACCGCCCGCCCGGCCGCGACCGGCTCCCAGTCACCGTCACCGGCCTGCACCTCCCCGCGCCCGGCGGTGACGACGAACAGCTGGTCGACCGGCGCCACGTGCCGCCCGATGTGCCCACCGGCTGCCACATGCAGCACGGTCACGTCGACCGCGTCACCCCGGACAAGCTTCTGCGCGACCAGACCGACACTGCCGTAGGCACTGATGGCCCGGCCCGACGCCACCTCGAACGAGAAGATCTCCACCCCGGCAGAGTAGTGACCGGCGCGGCCACTTCGGACCGGTTCGCGACGAGGCGAGCCCCGTCAGCGGTGCCAGACGACCGCCGACGGTGCCGCGGCGGTCAGCTCGACGTCGCCGGCCCAGTCCAGCAAGGTACTCGCGGCGACGAGCGCCCGGCCGATCCGCATGACAGTCCCCTCCCGAACGATGCGACATCGAAAGCTATCGCTCGCTACTGGCCGGGGAGCCACGATTCGGCAACCGAACGATGAAGTCGGCCGGCGACGCCCGCCGATAGCCTGGGACCCGTGCGAACAGTGGCCCCGAAGCCGGACGGCTACGACGCGTTCATCTCCTACAGCCAGCGCTACGACACGCCGATCGCGCAGGCCCTGCAGTCGGAGATGCAGCGGTTCGGGCGTCCCTTCTGGAAGCCGCAGACGCTGCGGGTGTTCCGCGACGTCACCGGGCTCGCCGCTGCCCCGCTGATCAAGGCCGAGATCGAGCGCGCGCTGACCGGCTCGGCCTGGTTCGTGCTGATGGCCTCGCCGAAGTCCGCCGAATCCGCATGGGTGAACTGGGAGCTGCGGTGGTGGCTCGACCACCGCTCCCCCGACACCCTCCTGATCGCCTGGACCGACGGCGAGATCGTCTGGCGCGGCGACGACTTCGACTGGACGGTCACCGACGCCCTCCCCCAGTTGCTCTCCGGCGAGCTGGCCGGCGAGCCGCGCTGGATCGACCTCCGCACGCTGCGCACCTCCGCGGAGTCCACCGCGGACCTCAAGATCGGTGACGTGGTCGCCGAGTTCGTGGCGCCGATCCGCGGCGTACCCAAGGAGGAACTGATCGGCGAGCACGCCCGCCGCCGCCGCAATCTTCGCTGGGGCCTGCGCGGGTTATTCGCCACGGCGCTCGCCGTCGCGGTGGGGATGTCGCTGCTCGCGGCCTACGCGTTCCGGCAGTCGGACCGGGCCGGGCAGCAGACCCGGCTCGCCGTCGCCCGGCAGTTGTCCGCCCAGGCCGAGAGCCTGCGGGAGAGCCGCCCGGACGTGTCGATGATGCTCAGCGTGGCCGCGATGGACCGCGACGAGACCGGCGGCCTGGCCCGGTCGGGGCTGCTCAGCACCTTGGCCGGCACCCGACTGGAGGCCCGGCTCGACGGCCACCCGCGCGGTGTCGGAACGGTCGCGTTCAGCCCCGACGGCAAGCGCCTCGCGTCGATCAGCTCGGACGGCACGATGATCCTCTGGGACGTCGCGACGCACCGGCAGCTGTATCGCGAGCCGGGCAGCCACGAGAGGGACACGTCCGCCCTGGCGTTCAGCCCGGACGGCACCCGGCTCGCCGCCACCACCGCCGACGACTCGGTGCGAACCTGGTCGGTGGCTCCCGACGGCACGCTCACCCCGGCCGGAACGCTGCCGATGGAGACCCTGAAGAAGCTCTACGGCCTGGCCTACTCCGCGGACGGTCACCTGCTGGCGTTGACCGTCGCCGACCGGACCGTGCGGCTGTGGGCGGACGACGTCCCGGCCGGATCGCTGCCGCTGCCGGACGCCGCCTACGGCCTGACCTTCGCGAGCCGGGGCCGGCTCCTGGTGACCGCCGACTCGGGCGGCCACGTCATCCTCTGGGACCTCACGAACCCGCGGAAGCCGGTGCGCCTCGCCCAGGTCACCTCGGTCGCCGAATCCCAGTGCGAGGTCGCGCTGAGCCGCGACGGGCGGTTCATGCTGACCGAGGGTGCCGCCGACGGCACGGCCCAGCTGTGGAACATCCAGGATCCGCGGCAGCCGGCGAAGGTGTCGGTGCTGGCCGGACACGCCGGCGGCCTCTACGACCTGGCGTTCTACCCCGACGGCAGGCACGCGGTCATGACCGGCACGGACGGCACGGGCGTCCTCTGGGACCTGAGCAACCCCGCGGCACCGGTCCGCACCGCGACCCTGAACGGGCACGCCAGCCAGGTCGCCTCGACCGCGGTCAGCCCGGACGGCAAGCTCGTGGCGACCGGCACCAACAACGGCATCGTCCGGCTGTGGCGCACCGCCGACCCCCAGCCGGCCCGCATCGGCGCGTTCCCCCGGCAAGCCGCCTGGGTGAACACGGTGCTGCCGACCGGCCGCGCCGGCGTCGTGGCCACTCTCGCCGATGACAACATGGTGCGACTCTGGGCCGTCGCCGACCCGCGAAAACCGGCGTTGCTGGGCCAGTTCCCGACCGGCCCGGGCTCGCATTACCCGATCAATGTCTCGTTCAGCCCGGACGGCCGGCGGGCGACCAGCGCGGGCGGCGACCTGGCGCTGTGGAACCTCGACGATCCCCGTCATCCCGTGCGGATCTATCAGCGCGACGACGTCGCGCGGGCGCTGCTGATGGGCGACGGCGGGTTGCTGCGACAGCACGGGGACTGGAACTCGGCGGCGACCTACTGGAGCCTGGCCGACCCATCCCGTCCCGTGCAGGTGCCGGCCTCGTCCGTGCCGTCCCTGGCCCGGGCGGAGGGCTTCGTCGCGCCGGACGGCAAGACCAGCGCGCAGGCGAACTTCCCGCACGTAGCGCTGTGGGACATTCCGGAGAAGGGCGCCCCGCGGCTGCGGCGCGAGATCAAGAACGTCGGCACCGGCTTCTACAACTTCGCCTTCAGCCCGGACGCCCACACGCTCTACGGAGCCGGGAACAACGGCGACGTGTACGTGTGGGACATGAACTCGACCGCGGCCCCCGCCCGGCTCGACGCGTACACCGGCGTGATCCGGTCCCTGGCCGTCAGCCCGGACGGCCGCCTGCTCGTCTCGGCCGGCGGCGACCGCACGATCGCCGTGTGGAACATCGGCATCCCGGCCGCGCCCGCCCTGCTCACCCGCTTCACCGGGCACACCGGCGACGTCACCAGCGCGACCTTCCTGCCCGGCAATCGGCTGATCACCGCGAGCGAGGACCATCAGACGTACGTCTGGGACCTGTCCCGGCTCGACGCGTTCAGCGCCGACCCGGCCGGCACCGCGTGCGCCATCACCGGCGGCGGCCTGCGCCCGTCCGACTGGGCGCTCTACCTGCCGGACGAGCCGTACCGCCAGACCTGTTGAGGTTTATCGGTTCTGCTGGCGCTGCCGCCGTGCTTCGCGCTTTTCTTCGAACCGGGAAGCCTGGATCTCCAGGCCGTCCATGTGGGCGGCCAATTCCTCGCGGGCCTTTTCGCCCTCGGGGCCCAGATCGGTGCGGCCGAAGACGTTCCATTGGCGCAGAACCGGGGCCAGCACCTCGTCCTTGTGCTGACGCAGGTCGTAGATGCCCGCCAATGCGATCGACAACGCCTTTCGCTGGAAACCCTCGATGTTGGCGCCCGGCATCTGGAAGTGGGAAACCACGTCGGTGACCGCGCGCATGGCGTGGTCGGCGTCCAGGTCGAAAGCGGCCGCCAGCAGGTTGCGATAGAAGACCATGTGCAGGTTCTCATCGGCCGCGACCCGGGCCAGCAACTGCTCGGCGATCGGGTCGCCGGTGGCTTTTCCGGTGTTGCGGTGCGAAATGCGGGTCGCCAGCTCCTGGAACGCCACGTAGGCGATCGAGTGCATCATCTCGTCGGGATGATAGGTGGCGTAGCCGGCCTGCATGTGGACCATCCGGGCCCGCTCCAGCGCGATCGGGTCGACGGTGCGGGTGACCGTCAGGTAGTCACGCAGCGCGATGCCGTGCCGGCCCTCCTCGGCGGTCCACCGGTGCACCCAGTTGCCCCACGCGCCCTCGCGGCCGAAAAGGCTGGCGATCTCGTGGTGGTAGGACGGCAGGTTGTCCTCGGTGAGCAGGTTGACGATCAGCGCGGTGCGGGCCACGTCCGGGATCGCCGAGTCGGTCGGCGCCCAGGGCTCACCGTTCAGGAGGCCGTCGAAGGTGCGGCCTTCGCTCCACGGCACATATTCGTGCGGGAACCATTCCTTCGCCAGCGACAGGTGCCGGTCGAGGTTGGTGGCCACCACGGGCTCCAACTCGAGAAGCAGGGCGGTCTGGTCCACGTTCACTCCCTACGGTTGCGTAACCTACGCCACCGTAGCCTCTTACCGGCCGGTATCCAGCGCGCGGCGCGGAATTCACAGTCGGCTTCCGGTGGCATCCGTAGACCATCATGGATGGCTCAGACGACTCCGGGAGGCAGCGATGTTGCGACGCGCCCTGACCGTTCTCTCCGCTTTTGCCATCATGATCGCGCCGGCGGTGCCGGCCGCGGCCACCGACTCGTTCGGCCGCACCCTGCAGGAACAGCTCGACGCGGTGCACGCGGCCGGCATGCCGGGCGTGTTCGCCGAGGTCCGCGACGGCCGCCGCACCTGGACGCCGACGTCGGGCGTCACCGATATCGCCACCGGCACGCCGGTGCGCGACGGCCTGCGGCACCGGGTGGGCAGCATCACCAAGACGTTCGTGGCCACCACCGTGCTGCAGCTGACCGCCGAGCGCCGGATCGCCCTGGACGCGCCGATCGGCCGTTATCTGCCCCGCGACCTGCTGCCGCCCGACCTGTCGAGCCGGGTGACCGTGCGCATGCTGCTGCAGCACACGAGCGGGATCGGCAACTACACCAACGCCCTGATCAAGACGCCCGACGACCTGATCACGATGGGCAAGACCATCTACACCCCGGAGCAACTGGTACGACTCGGGGTCGACGCCGGCGCCACCAACCCGCCCGGCGCCGCCTGGTCGTACTCGAACACCAACTACATCCTGGCCGGGCTGATCATCGAGCGGGTGACCGGGCACAGCTACGAGTCCGAGGTGAGCCGGCGGGTGCTACGGCCGCTGGGCCTCACCGACACCTACTTCGAAGGGGCCGACCCGAAGATCCGCGGGCCGCACCTGCACGCGTACGTGCCGTGGACCGACGGGACGCTGAAGGATTTCACGCTCTACAACATGACGTGGGGCTGGGCGGCCGGCGAGATCGTGTCGACGGCCCGCGACCTGGACGTCTTCTACCGGGCGCTGCTGACCGGCCGGCTGCTGAAGCCCGCGCTGCTGGCCGAGATGCAGAAGACCGTCGACGAGAACCCGGCCGATCCGGCGGCCGGCGGGTACGGCCTCGGCCTCTACTGGGTCGACCTGCCGTGCGGGCGGTTCTGGGGGCACGACGGCGGGACGGTCGGCCACCAGACGATCTCCTGGCACAGCGCCGACGGGCAGCGCCAGGTGACCTACGCGCACGGCATGGCCTTCTACGACAACCCCGCCATCGACGAGGCGATCGGGAACTTCCTGGTCACCGCGGCGTGCGGCGACCAGGAAGTGGCCACGCTCGGAGCGCAGCGGCCCCGGACTATCGAGGCTCTGCGCCGCTGATCGCCGGGTGCAGGTCGGCGACCGGCGGCACCCACACGGAGGCGTCGGCGTCGACCTGCTCCCCGGAGCGGATGTCCTTCACCGTGTCCGGGTCGCCGGGGAACCAGACATACGGAATCCCGCGCCGGTCGGCGTACTGGATCTGCTTGCCGAATTTCGCCGCCGTCGGCGCCACCTCGGTGGAGATGCCGCGGCGGCGCAACGCGCCGGCGATCCGGTCGCAGGCGACCCGCTGGTCCTCGTGGGGCAGGGCGACGAGTACGCACGTGGGCACCGACCGGGAGACCTCGAGTGCCTGCCGCCCGAACAGCAGGCCGAGCATCCGGGACACCCCGATCGAGATGCCGACGCCCGGGAAGCGCTCCTTGCCCGAGGAGGCGAGGTTGTCGTAACGGCCGCCGGAGCAGATCGAGCCGAACCGCTCGTACCCGCGCAGCTGGGTCTCGTAGACCGTGCCGGTGTAGTAGTCGAGGCCGCGGGCGATCTTCAGATCGGCGACGACCAGGCCGGGCGCGTGCTCCCGGGCGGTCTCCACCACCTGCAGCAGCTCGGCCAGGCCCTCGTCGAGCAGCGGGTCGCTGACCCCCAGCTTGCGGACCGCGTCCACGAAGGACCCGTCCTCGGCCGAGATCGCGGCCAGCTCGAGGCAGGCCGCGGCCTGGGCGTCGGTCGCGCCGGCCGTCTCGACGAGCAGCGCCGCCACCTTCTCGGGGCCGATCTTGTCGAGCTTGTCGACGGTCCGCAGCACCTGGTCGGTGTCGGTGAGCCCGAGCCCGCGGTAGAAGCCCTCGCACACCTTGCGGTTGTTGACCAGGATGCGGGCCGCCGGGATCGGCAGGCCGCCCAGCGCGTCCCCGATCACCAGCGGCATCTCGGTGTCGTAGTGGAACGGCAGCGACTCGCGGTTGACCACGTCGATGTCGGCCTGCAGGAACTCGCGGTAGCGGCCCTCCTGCGGGCGCTCACCCCGCCACACCTTCTGGATCTGGTAGCGGCGGAACGGGAACTGCAGCTTGCCCGCGTTCTCCACCACGAACCGGGCGAACGGCACGGTCAGGTCGAAGTGCAGGCCGAGCTGATCCTCGTTCGAGGCGTCGGCCTCGCCCTGCAAGCGGTGCAGCAGGTAGACCTCCTTGGAGGTCTCCCCCTTGCTGAGCAGGGTGTCGAGGGGCTCGACCGAGCGGGTCTCGAGCGGGGCGAAACCGTACAGCTCGAAGGTCGACCGGATGCGGTCGATGACCCGCTGCTCGATCATGCGCTGCGCGGGCAGCCATTCGGGAAAACCGGAGATGGGCACGTTGCTCCTAAAGACAGCGAACTAGAGTCCACGGCCGGGCGCAGCGGAAAGCTCCCGAAGGTACGGGTTCGTCGCGCGCTCGCGGCCGATGGTGGTGGCCGGTCCGTGGCCGGGCAGGACAACGGTCTCGTCGCCCAGCGGCAGGATCTTCTCCCGCAGGCTGGTCATCATCGTGTCCGTGCTGCCGCCCGGCAGGTCGGTGCGTCCGATGGACCCCGCGAAGAGGACGTCGCCCGAAAGACACAGTGGGGCATCGTCGCCCGGCAGGCGGAACAGCACCGACCCGCCGGTATGGCCAGGGGCGTGATCGACGGTGACCTCGATGCCGGCGAGGCTCAGCGTCGCGCCGTCGGTCAGCTCGGCCACGTCCTCCGGCTCGGTGTAGGGCAGCCGGCCGCCGAACAGCTGGGTCAGATCCATGCTCAGACCCTTGGCCGGGTCGGCCAGCATCTCCCGGTCGGCCGGGTGCACGTACGCCGTGATGCCGCGCGCGCCGCAGACCGGTGCGACCGAGAACGTGTGGTCCAGGTGCCCGTGCGTGAGCAGCACCGCGGCCGGGTGCAGCCGGTGCTGTGCGATCAGCTCGTCGAGCTGGTCGAGCACGCCGATGCCGGGGTCGACGATCAGGCACTGCTCGCCCGGGCCCACAGCCACCACATAGCAATTGGTGCCGAAGGCTTGCGCCTCAACGCCGGTGACGAGCACTGGTCGACCTCTCGATAAACGGGTCCGAAAATCTGGTGCGAATCGTAACGAGCCTAGCCGGGCGGGGGCACACCACTTTCCCAGGAGGTACCCGTACACTCTTGCGGGCGTGTGACAAGGAGCATTGAGGAAGGGCAGCATCCGTGGCTTCCAGCAAGGACCGGCAGCGCAAGCTTGCGCGGGCGAAGCTCGATCGGCGTTTGGCGAAGCGGGCCGTCAAGGAGCGGCGTAGGCGTCGTCTCTATGCCGGCCTGGGCTCGGCCGCTGCTGTCCTGCTGATTGTCGCTGGCGTCGCCTGGGTCGGTGGCGCATTCGACTCCGACGACAAAGACGCCACGGCCGCGCAGGACGTGTGCGCCTGGACGCCGCAGAGCGCAACGACGAACACCAATCTCAAGGACGTCGGGACCCCGCCCACCACCGACGTCCCAACCCTTGGGACCGACACGATGACCATCAATACCGATCAGGGCGACCCCATCGTGGTCGAGCTCGATCAGGAGAAGGCACCGTGCGGCACCGAGGACCTTCGCTACCTCGCCGGCAAGAACTTCTTCAGCAACACCACCTGCCACGAGATCACGACGTACGGCGCGATCCGCTGCGGTGACCCCACCGGCACCGGCCTCGGCGGCCCGACCTACAGCGTGTACAGCGAGAACACCCCGGCCGGGCCGGACCCGTCGCCGAGCGCCGGCACCGGCGCGGCGGCCGTCACCTACCCCAAGGGAACGGTCGCGCTGATCGGCAACCCGACCGGCACCAACGGCAGCCAGTTCCTGATCTTCTTCAAGGACTACTCGCCGGCCACCCCGGAATACCCGATCGTCGGCACGGTGACCGCCGGCATCGACACGGTCACCAAGATCGGCAAGATCGCCACCGTCGCGGACTCCGCCGGCGACAAGATCAAGCCGTCGACGAAGATCACCATCAAGACGCTCACCGTCGGCGCGGCCGCCACCTCCGCGGCCCCCTCGGCAAGCGCCCAGTCTTAAGTCCCCAGGCCGAACACAGCAGGAGGAACGACGTGTCGTCGATCAAGGACCGGCAGCGCGCGGCGGCGCGGGCCCGGCTCGAGAAGGAGATGCAGGAACGCTCTGCAGCCGCTCGCAAGCGCCGGCAGAAGCAGGCAATCATCGGCACGGCCATCGCCGTGGTGGTCATCGCCGGCGCCGCGGTCTGGATCGTCACCGCGCTGAAGGACGACAAAAAGTCCACCTCCACGACCAGCAGCAGCGTGCCGGCCGGCTCGGTCGCCTGCACCTGGACCCCGGACACGGGTGGCGGCAAGGTGAAGGACGTCGGCACGCCGCCGGCCACGGCACCGAACACCGGCACCGCGACGCTGACGATGGCCACCAACCTGGGCAACATCGTGGCCACTCTGGACAAGTCCAAGGTCCCGTGCACGACGGCCAGCTTCACGTACCTGGCGAGCAAGAAATTCTGGGATAACACGAAGTGCCACCGACTGGTGAACGAGGCCAGTTTCAAGGTCCTGCAGTGTGGTGACCCGTTCGCTACTGGCAAGGGCTACCGGGATACTGATGGGCAGGGCGGGCCTAGCTACACGATGGCCGAGGAGAACCTTCCTACGGACACGAACAAGCCGTATCCGGCTGGGTCTATTGCTATGGCTAATACGGGGCAGGCCGGTAGTACTGGGTCGCAGTTCTTCATCTGCTCTGAGGACACTCAGCTTCCTGCTTCCTACACGCTTCTTGGCACGATCACCTCTGGCCTTGATCTGGTCAAGGATGTGGTCAAGGCCGGGGATGACGAGGCGTTCAAGGCCTCTGCCGGCGGTGGTCATCCTAAGAAGGAGCTCGACATCAAGTCTCTTGTGATGTCCTGATCTACGGCGTTTGAGGGCGGGGCCTTTGGGCTCCGCCCTTTTGCTTGCTCTGGGACGGTTGAGGGCCGGGGGTGACCACGCTGGGCGGTAAAGCATCTATGCCCTGCGTGGTCACCCCCGGCCCTCAACCTCGCGTGGGAACAACTGACGGCCAGGACTTTGGTCACCCGCTGCTTCGTGCACGGTCCAGCTGGCGGTCCCCTGACGGCTAGCGGTCGGGCTGCCGCGCTTTGGCACAGCCAGGAAAGCCGCTCACCCGGGCCGGCCTGCGTGGTGGGTCAAGCGAACATTCAGCGCCGCCCACGGCCTTAGAAGAAAAGATCAAACCCGTGGGGGGTAGGGGTGGGGGTGGTCAAACTCTTTTGAGGCTTGCGTGTTCGCGCCGTGCAGAAGTTGCTGGGCTTAGGGGTGCCCCGTCAGCCCTCGATGTGCCACAGAGCCCCGGGTTTGGGTTTGGGTTTGGGCTTGGCCCTGTTAAGCGCCTGACGTCACTCGGTAGGCGTCGAAGACTCCGTCTACCTTTCGGACGGCTGCCACCAAGTGGCCCAGGTGCTTCGGGTCTGCCATTTCGAAGGTGAAACGGCTTACCGCTACTCGGTCTCGGGTTGTCGTGACCGTGGCCGACAGGATGTTCACCCGCTCCTCCGAGAGGACTCGGGTCACATCCGCCAGGAGCTTGTGGCGGTCTAGGGCCTCTACCTGGATTGCTACCAAGAAAGTTGAGGCGCTTGTTGGCTTCCAGCTGACCTCTACCACTCGCTCCTGCTGGTCGCGCAGGTCCTCGGCGTTTGCGCAGTCTTCCCGGTGGACGCTTACGCCGCCTGAACGCGTTACGAAACCGAAGACCGCGTCGCCGGGGACGGGCGTGCAGCAGCGGGCCAGCTTCACCCACACGTCGCTCACACCCTTGACCACCACGCCTGGGTCCTGGGCTGTGCTTCGGTTTCGTGGTGGGCGGGTTGCGACTGCGGTCTCGGCGATGTCCTCTACCGCGCCCTCTTCGCCGCCGAAGCCCGCCACCAGCTTCTGCACCACCGACTGGGCGGAGACCGTGCTCTCGCCTACCGCGGCGTACAGCGATGCCACGTCGGCCAGGTGCAGGTCTCGGGCGATCGTCGTCAGGTTTTCGCTGGTCAGCATGCGCTGCAGGGGGAGGCCCTGCTTGCGCATTGCCTTGACGATCGCCTCCTTGCCGTCCTCGATCGCTTCCTCGCGGCGTTCCTTGTTGAAGAACTGCCGGATCTTGGTGCGGGCTCTTGGGCTCTTGACGAAACCCAGCCAGTCCTGCGTCGGGCCGGCCGTTGCCGACTTCGACGTGAAGATCTCGATTACGTCGCCGTTGGACAAGGTCGACTCGAGTGGCACCAGCTTGCCGTTGACCCTCGCGCCGATGCACTTGTGGCCGACCTGGGTGTGCACGGCGTAGGCGAAGTCGACCGGCGTCGAGCCGGTCGGCAGCGGGATCACGTCGCCCTTCGGCGTGAAGACGTAGACCTCCTGGCTGGAGAGGTCGAAGCGCAACGCGTCCAGGAACTCGGACGGGTCGCTCGCCTCGCGCTGCCAGTCGAGCAGCTGCCGCAGCCAGGTCATCTCGTCGATGTGCGCCGGCGGGCCGACGATCGTCGCGCCCTTCTGCTCCTTGTACTTCCAGTGCGCGGCGATGCCGAACTCAGCCGTACGGTGCATCGCGAAGGTTCTGATCTGCATCTCGACCGGCTTGCCGGTCGGGCCGATGACCGTCGTGTGCAGCGATTGGTACATGTTGAACTTCGGCATCGCGATGTAGTCCTTGAACCGGCCCGGCACCGGCTGCCAGTTCGCGTGGATGACGCCCAGCGCGGCGTAGCAGTCGCGGACCGTGTCGACCAGGATGCGCACGCCGACCAGGTCGTAGATGTCGTTGAAGTCGCGGCCCCGCACGATCATCTTCTGGTAGATCGAGTAGAGGTGCTTGGGGCGGCCGGTCACCTCGGCCTTGATCTTCGCGGACTTCAGGTCGAGGCCGACCCGGTTGGTCACCTGGCGCAGCAGCGCCTCCCGCTGCGGCTGGTGCTCACCGATCAGGCGGTTGATCTCCTCGAACCGCTTCGGGAACAGGGTGCCGAACGCGAGGTCCTCAAGCTCCCACTTGATCGTGTTCATACCGAGGCGGTGGGCCAGCGGGGCCAGGATCTCCAGCGTCTCCTTGGCCTTCTGCTCCTGCTTGGGGCGGGGCAGGAAGGTCAGGGTGCGCATGTTGTGCAGCCGGTCGGCCAGCTTGATGACCAGGACCCGCGGGTCCTTCGCCATCGCCACGACCATCTTGCGGATCGTCTCGGCCTTGGCCGCGTCGCCCAGCTTGACCCGGTCGAGCTTGGTCACCCCGTCGACCAGCAGCGCCACCTCGGCGCCGAAGTCGGTCTTCATCGAGTCGAGCGAGTAGTCGGTGTCCTCGATCGTGTCGTGCAGCAGCGCCGCCACCAGGGTGGTCGTGTCCATGCCGAGGTTGGCCAGGATCGTCGCCACGGCGAGCGGGTGCGTGATGTACGGGTCGCCGGACTTTCGGTATTGACCCGAGTGCCAGCGCGCGGCCACGTCGAAGGCGCGCTGCAGCTGGCGGCCGTCGGCCTTGGGGTGGCTGGCCCGGTGGGTGGCGATCAGCGGCTCGAGCACCTCGCTGACCTGGGTGCTCTGCCACGGTGCGTTGAAGCGGGCCAGGCGGGCCCGGACCCGGCGCCCGGTCGGCGCGCCGGCCAGGCCGAAGCCGGTCATCGGCTCCTCGCCGGGCGGCATCGGCTGGGTCGTCTCCGGGTCGGCGGCAACCGGAACGGCCGGGCGCGGAGATGTCACCTCGGCGCGCGTCTCGGTCGGCTCCGGGGTCCGAACAGCATCGTCCGCACCGGTCCGTGCGTTCTCGGTCGGCTGCACCGTGCCCTCCGTCGGAGGGGCGACGTCGCTGGACACCGGTCTCCTCACACCTTCGACAGAAACCTCGCCGGCCGGCGTCGGCCGGTGAAGCTCGCTCATCCCGGAGCCCCTGCTGTTGGTCACCTGGTTAGGAACGCCATCCTACCCGTACGGACTTCCCGGATGCCCCGGCCGAACCTCCGAAAGAGCGGGTATCCACCGGACGAAACCGGATCAAACGGTCAGCAATGCGTGGACCGTCCTCGGGCTGAGACGCTCCCGGCCCTTCAGAAACCCTAGTTCCATCAGCACCGTGAAGCCGATGACCGTGCCGCCGGCCCGCTCGACAAGATCCAGCGCGGCACCGGCCGTGCCGCCGGTGGCGAGCACGTCGTCGACCACCAGGACGCGCTGTCCGGCGATGAACGCGTCCTCGTGCACCTCGAGGGTGGCCTCGCCGTACTCGAGCTCGTAGGTGGCCGCGAGAGCCTTGCGGGGCAGCTTGCCGGCCTTGCGCACCGGCACCACGCCGGCCCCGGTCGCGTACGCCACCGCGGCGGCCACCACGAACCCGCGCGCCTCGACCCCGGCCACCACGTCGAACCCGCCCGGCCCGTAGTGCTCGACGATGCCGTCCACCACCCGGCGGAACGCGGCGCCGTCGGCGAACAGTGGCATCAGGTCCTTGAAGACGATGCCCGGCTTCGGGAAGTCGGGCACGTCGACCGTGCCGCCGAGGACCACGGAGGCGAGTTCGGGGCCGCTGTCGCCGCGGGGAGTACCAGATGGCTGATCAGTCACGGCGGAAAGCTTAAAGGCCCGCCGTCCCAGCGGGACGACGGGCCTTCGCGCGAGTGGATCAGCGGCGCTTGGTGCCACCACTGGGCCGGTTGCCGGCGCCGCCGGGGCGGCCGCCGCGGTTGGTGTTGCGCTTCGCCGTCGGGCGGGCACCCGGGCGCGGCGCCGCCGTCGAGGCCAGCGCCGGAGCCTCGTCCGACTCGGTGGCGTTGGGCTGACGCTGCCGCTCGGCACGCGGCGCCACGTCGCCGGAGCGGACCGAGGCCCGGCGGGCCAGGACCCGGGCGGTGTGCGCCTTGATCTTCGGCTCCTGGTCCTTCAGCGCGCTGAGCACCGGCGCCGCGAACATGATCGAGGAGATGACGCCGAAGCCCATACCGACGAAGAGCACCAGGCCGAGGTCCTTCAGGGTGCCCGCGCCGAGCAGACCGGCACCGATGAAGAGCAGGCCACCGACCGGCAGCAGCGCCACCAGGCCGGTGTTGAGCGACCGCATCAGGGTCTGGTTGACCGCGAGGTTGGTGGCCTCCGAGTAGGTCCGGACGCTGCTCGCGGTGATGCCGCGAGTGTTCTCCTGGACCTTGTCGAACACGACCACCACGTCGTACAGCGAGTAACCGAGGATCGTCAGGAAGCCGATCACCGTCGACGGAGTGACCTCGAAGCCGACCAGCGAGTAGACGCCGGCCGTGAGGACCAGGTCGAGCAGCAGCGACGAGAGCGCCGCCACCGCCATCCGCCACTCGAACCGGACGACCAGGTAGGCCATCACCAGGACCAGGAAGACGAGCAGACCGATGATGGCCTGCTTGGTCACCTGGCCACCCCAGGCCGCCGAAACGTTGTCGTCGCTGACGTCCTCGGCCTTGACGCCCAGGTCGGCGACCAGCGTCGCCTTGGCCTTCTCCGCCTGGCCCGGGGCCAGGGCCGGGGCCCGGACCGTGTAGTACGCGTCGCCGCCGCCGGTGCTGCGGACCTGCTGCACCGCGCCGATCTCGGCGGCCGGGTCGACCGCCTTGATGGCCCGGTCGACCGCGCTGGAGACCTCGCCCTGGCTGAGCTCCTGGCCGGTCGTGGTCTTGGCCGGCACGCTGAACGACGTGCCACCGGCGAACTCGATGCCCAGCTCGAAGCTCTTGAACGTGAAGCTGCCGATCGAGATCAGCACCAGCACGGCCGCGACGATGAACCAGGTGTTCCGCCGGCCGACGATGTTGAGATTCGCTTCGCCCTGGTAAAGGCGGTTGGCGAGACCGTTACGGGCCATCTCAGGCCTCCTTGACGTCGGTCGGGGCGCGACGCAGGACGCGGCCGAGACCGCTGACCCGCGGCGACAGGAACGCCTTGGTGTTCGCGAACATCGTCATGATCGGGTGCCGGAAGAGGAACACCACGAGAAGGTCGAGCACGGTGGACAGACCCAGCGCGAACGCGAAGCCCTGGACGGCGCCGATCGAGACGATGTAGAGCACCACGGCGGCCATGATCGTGATCGTGTTCGCCGAGATGATCGTGCGGCGAGCGCGGGCCCAGGCGCGGGGCACGGCACTCCGCGGACTTCGACCCTCGTGGATCTCGTCCTTGAGTCTCTCGAAGTAGATGACGAACGAGTCCGCTGCCACACCTAGCGAGACGATGAAGCCGGCGATCCCGGCCAGGGTCAGCGTGAAGCCGACCGTCCGGCCGAGGAAGACCAGCGCGCCGAAGGTGAGCAGGCCGGACAGGATGAGGCTCAGGAAGATGACCGAGCCGAGCAGGCGGTAGTAGAAGAACGCGTACACCGCCACCAGGGCCATGCCGATCGCGGCGGCCAGCAGGCCGGCCTTGAGCTGCGCGATGCCCAGCGTCGCGGAGACCGTCTGCGCCGGGCCGGCGGTGAAGGTGACCGGGATCGCGCCGAAGTTCAGCTGGTCGGCGAGCTCCTTGGCCGAGGCCGAGTTGAACTGGCCGGTGATCTGCGAGGTGCTGGTCAGCACGCCCTGGATCTGCGGCGCCGAGATGACGTTCTTGTCGAGGACCACCGCGACCGCGCAGTGCTCAGCGCCCGAGTAGAGCGTCTGGGCGGCGACGAAGCAGGGGTCGGCCGAGGTGGCGTTGAACGCCGTCCGGGTCAGGTTGGTCCACTTGGTCTGACCGTCGCTCTTGAAGTCGAGCGAGACGACCCACTGGCCGTTCTGCTGGTCGAGCTGCGCCGACGCCTTGGAGATGTCGTCGCCGACGACCTTCGCCTGGTCCAGCATGATCTTCGCGCCGTTGTAGCAGGCGGCGACCTTGGTGGCCACGTTGTCGATCGCGCCGTTCGGCCGGGCGTCCAGCTGCGTGCAGCTGATCGTCGGGATGTTGAACTGCATGTCCGGGGTGAGCGCGTTGACCTCGGCGCCGGTCAGCTTGCCGAACGCCGCGTAGGGCAGGCCGGCCTTGGTGTCGGTGGACAGGTCCACCGGCGCGGTCAGCTTCTCGGCGGCGGCCCAGACGGTCGCCCCCACCTTCGCCTTGACCTGGGCCGGGGTGACCTCTTCCTGGCCGGGCACCGCGGCGGTGCTGTCGGCCGCCGGGGTCGCCGCCGGCGCCGGGGTGGTCGGGGTGACGCTCGGGCTCGGCGCCTTCACGACCTCGCCGCCGCCCTGCCCGCCGGTCGACGGGGAGGCGTTGACCGCCGGCGCGCTCGCCTTGCTCGTCGGCTTGGCCGAGGAACTGGTGGAGGGGGCCGCGGACGCGGACGCCGTCGCGGTCGGCGGGTTGAGCGCCGTCTCGGCGACGTCGCCGGTCACCCCGGTCAGCAGCCGGAAGCGCATCTGCGCGGCCGTGGCCAGGTTTTTCAGCTGGTCGTCGGACTCGCCCGCGAGCGACACGACGATGTTGCGGTCACCCTGGATGATGACCTCGGCCTCGGAGACACCGAGAGCGTTCACCCGGTTCTCGATGATGTCGCGGGCCTGCTGCATGCTGTCCTTGGTCGGCGGCTGGCCGCCCTGCACGGACGCGATGTAGGTGGCCTGGGTGCCACCGACCAGGTCCTGGCCCAGCTTCGGGTGGAGCCGATCGGTGAAGCTGCCCTTCGCGTTACCGGCGAAGAAGACAAGCAGATACAGGATGACGAAGACCAGGCCGAGCACGCCGAGTTGGCGTCCGGGATGCATCTGTCCCTGTGGTGGTCGTGCCACGGCGTTCGGTCTCCCTGTGCGTTTCGGCCGCCCCCCGGGCGGCGCCGATCAGATTGCGGTGGCCGATGTCCGGCCGGACGAACCGGCCCGACGGCAGAATGCGCCGCGGGCCGGTCCGGAAAGATTTATCAGTCTTTCTTGCGCGTGTCGGCGGTCGAGTCCTCGACCACCGGCTCGTCGACCACGACTGGCTCGTCCTCGACCGGCACATCGTCCGCGTCTGCGACAGGCTCGGCCTTGGGCAGCACGCGGGCGATCGCCGGGCGGGCGAACTTCAGCACGACGCCGGGAGCGACCTCCAGACTAGCCACATCGTCATCGATGGATACAACGGTCCCGTGCAGACCGCCGATGGTCACGATCTGGTCGCCCGGACCGAGAGTGTTCTGCATGTTCAGCGCCTCGCGGCGGCGCTTCTGCTGCGGGCGGATCATCAGGAAATAAACGACGCCGAAGAGCAGGAGCAGGAACAGGATGGTGGTAAAGCCGTTTCCTGAGCCTGACGCTGCTGCTGCGTGAACCACTAGAAGACCTTCCGTAGGCCACCGAAGCGCGACATGGGCGCGTCGGGGCGATATGCACATCCCGGTTGAACCGCGGCGAGTCTAATCGGTCAACCTGGGAAGTCCGAATGCGGCACACATCACGTTCACATTACGAGCGGATTTCACGCGTCTCGGGCGAACAGATCACCCTGAACCACCCCCGACGGCGGAGTTTTCCCAAGGTGCAGCCATCCCGCCTCGGTCGCGACCCGTCCGCGCGGAGTGCGCGCGAGAAGGCCGGCCCGGACCAGGAACGGTTCACACACTTCCTCCACGGTGTCGGACTGCTCACCGACCGCCACCGCCAGGGTGGACAAACCGACCGGCCCGCCGCGGAACGACTCGATCAGCGCCCGCAGCACGGCCCGGTCCAGCCGGTCCAGGCCGAGCGCGTCCACGTCGTACACCTTGAGGGCCTCGCGGGCAGTTTCCTCGGTGACCACGCCGTCCGCTCGCACCTCGGCATAATCCCGCACCCGGCGCAGCAGCCGGTTCGCGATGCGCGGCGTGCCGCGCGAGCGACCGGCGATCTCGGTCGCCCCCTCGGGGGTGATCGGCACCCCCAGGATCCGGGCCGAACGGTGCAACAACGAGTCCAGATCGGCCGGTGAGTAGAAGTCGAGATGGGCGACGAACCCGAACCGGTCTCGCATCGGGCCGGAAAGTAATCCCGCGCGTGTCGTGGCACCCACAAGGGTGAACGGCTCGACGTCGAGCGGGATCGCGGTGGCGCCCGGCCCCTTGCCGACGATCACGTCGACCCGGAAATCCTCCATCGCCGAGTAGAGCAATTCCTCGGCCGGTTTCGCGATCCGGTGGATCTCGTCGATGAACAGCACGTCACCCGGGGCCAGGCTGGTGAGGATCGCGGCCAGGTCGCCGGACCGCTCGATCACCGGACCGCTCGTGGTGCGGATGCCGGTGCCCAGCTCGGCCGCCACGATGTTGGCGAGCGTCGTCTTGCCGAGCCCGGGCGGCCCGGACAGCAGGATGTGGTCGGGCGGCGTGCCCCGGCCCATCGCCCCCTTCAGCAGGAGTTCGAGCTGGTCACGCACCCGGTGCTGAGCGATGAACTCGGCCAGCCGGCGCGGCCGGACACTGGCCTCGGCGTCGAGGTCCTCGTCCTCCGCGTCCGGCGAGACCAGCTCGCTCATCGCGCTTTGCCCAGCAGGCGGATCGCCTGGCGCAGCAGCACCGGCACCGGCGGGGCGTCACCCTCGATCGACTCGGCGACCGTGGCCACCGCCTGGTCGGCCTGGGCGACCGTCCAGCCGAGCGCGAGCACGCCCTGGCGCACCTGCTCCTGCCACTCACCGCGCAGCATCCCGGCCGGGGTGCCGTCGCCGAGCGGCATCGGGCCGATCCGGTCGCGCAGCTCCACCACCATCTTCTCGGCGCCCTTCTTGCCGATGCCCGGCACCCGGGTCAGGGTGGCCAGGTCGGCGCCGGCGATGGCGCGGCGCACCACGTCCGGCGGGTGCACGGCCAGCACCGCCTGGGCGAGCCGCGGACCCACCCCGCTCGCCGTCTGCAGCAGCTCGAACAGGTGCTTCTCGTCGTCGTCGGCGAACCCGTACAGGGTGAGCGAGTCCTCCCGGACGATCAGGCTGGTCGCCAGCCGGCACTCGACCCCGGCCTTCAGACCGGCGAGCGTCCCCGGGGCGCACATCACCTGCATGCCCACGCCGCCGATCTCGACGATCGCGCTGTCCGGAAGGACCGCGGCCACCACGCCACGCACACTCGCGATCATCGTCGGGCTCCTCGCATGTTCTTCATCGCTTTTGCCTTCGCCGCTTCGATGCGGGCTTTCGTGCCGCCACGCCAGATGTGGCAGATGGCGAGGGCGAGCGCGTCCGCGGCGTCGGCCGGGCGGGGTGGCGCGTCGAGCCCCAGCAGCCGGGTGACCATGCTGGTCACCTGGGCCTTGCCGGCGGTGCCGGAGCCGGTCACGGCCGCCTTGACCTCGCTCGGCGTGTACGTCTGGACGGGCAGCCCGGCCCGCGCGCCGGCCAGCACCGCGACCCCGCTGGCCTGTGCCGTGCCCATCACCGTCTGCACGTTGTGCTGGGCGAACACCCGCTCCACCGCCACGCTCTCCGGCTTGTGCTCGGCCACCAGGGCGGCCAGCTCGGTGTCCAGCCGCAGCAGGCGCAGGGCGATGTCATCGTCCGGATCGGTGTAGACCACGTAGTAGCCGATCAGCTTGCACTGCCGGCCCGGGACGCCCTCGACGACACCGACCCCACACCGGGTGAGCCCCGGGTCGATGCCGAGCACGCGCACCACGGACCTCCCCTGCCTCACGTACGTGTGTTCGACACCCTAATACGCCCCGCTCTTGCGCCCGGCACCGACACGCTCCGACGATGGATGCGGGAGGTAGTCATGTACCTCGTACCGCCGATGGACGACGAACCGCCGAGCGATTACCTCGACTTCGTCGCCGCCCACCTGACTTCGCTACGCACCGAGACGAACCGCCTGGTCGGCGGCGACTTCGAGGCCGCCCATCTCTACATGGACGTGCTCACCGACGTGGCCGGCCACTGGCGGCGGCTGTACTGGTGGGGCCGGCTGGCGGGAACCGACGCCGCCGGCATCTACCTGGCGAAACGGCTCACCCAGCGCACCAAGCAGTGGCGCGAGGAGCAGATCTACGAGGTCGACATCCGGGTTCTGCGCACCCAGATCTACCTGCCGGCGGCCGCGTCGAGCCGCACCAGCCTGGCGTTACGCAAAGCGATGGTCCTGCCGGACACGGTCCGCACCGGATCCGCCTCGATGGCCGACGCCGGCATCGCGTGGGTAAAGGCCTACCGAAAGTCCGAGTGGCACCGGATCGGCCGCCTCGCCGTCACCGTCATTCTGGTGGTGGGCGGCCTGATCCAGTCCGCGTCCTGGCTGTCGCTGTCGAACTGATCGACATCGACGGCCGACATTGTCAGGCCTTTTCGGCCCGATATTCCGCTTCCAGCTCGGAGAGCAGCAGGCTGCGCTCGAACCCGTAGACGGATTTGCCACCGAACGTCTCCAGCCGATGGATTAGGACGAGCGCGTCATCTTCTGAGTCGTCCGGCGCCTGATCGACGATCCAGTACTCCGGGATGCCGCGTTCCGCGTACCACTCCATCTTGTGGGTGTACTCGCCGTTGAGCGAGTTCGGCGACACGACCTCGGCGAGGAGACTGTACGCCGAGCCCGGCAGGTTCGAATACGAACGCTTGCCCGACGGCAGTTCCGTGACGACGCCGACGTCAGGCAGACGGCAGTCGCGTGGCCGATCCCCGAGGACACCAGGGTCTAGATATGCACGGACGCCGGCCGCTCGCAGCATCAACAGGATGCGGTGCGCGATGTCCCGATGCCAGAAGGACGCCGGCGTCATGATGACGAGGTTTCCTTCGTGCAGCTCGTAGCGGTAACCCTTGGGCAGGGTGAGGAGGTCTTCGACATCAAGGTCTCCGACTGGTGGCAGATTGAAGCCTGTCATCACAAGCACTCCCTCACTCTACTGGTCATGCGACCAGATGTCACTAGCCATCTGGTCGCATGACAGGTAGGTCACGCGTCGATCGCCGCCATGACCTCGTCGGAGACGTCGAAGTTCGCGAAGATGTTCTGGACGTCGTCGCAGTCCTCGAGCGCGTCGATCAGCTTGAAGACCTTGCGGGCCGCCTCTTCGTCGACCGGCACGGTCATCGTCGGCACCAGGGACGACTCGGCCGAGTCGTACTCGATGCCGGCCTCCTGCAGGGCCGTGCGCACCGGCACCAGATCGGTCGGCTCGCTGACCACCTCGTACGTGTCACCGAGGTCGTTGATCTCCTCGGCGCCGGCGTCCAGGACGGCCAGCATCACGTCGTCCTCGCTGCTGCCGCCCTTCGGGACCAGCACCACGCCCTTGCGGTTGAACAGGTAGGACACGCTGCCGGCGTCGGCGAACGTGCCGCCGTTGCGGGTCAACGCGGTCCGGACCTCGGTGGCCGCACGGTTCCGGTTGTCGGTCAGGCACTCGATCAGGATGGCCACGCCGTTCGGCCCGTACCCCTCGTACATGATCGTCTGCCAGTCGGCGCCGCCGGCCTCCAGGCCGGAGCCGCGCTTGACCGCGTTGTTGATGTTGTCGTTGGGAACGGAGCTCTTCTTGGCCTTCTGAATGGCGTCGTAGAGGGTCGGGTTGCCGGCCGGATCCCCACCGCCGGTGCGGGCCGCGACTTCGATGTTCTTGATCAGCTTGGCGAACATCTTGCCGCGCTTTGCGTCGATGACGGCCTTTTTGTGCTTGGTCGTCGCCCACTTGGAGTGGCCGGACATGCAAAACCTCCGTGGTGTCAGGCGGCCTGGCGGACCATCTCGACGAAGTACCGGTGGACTCGTAGGTCGCCGGTAAGCTCCGGGTGGAAAGCCGTGGCGAGCAGGTTCCCCTGCCGAACGGCGACAATCCTACCGGCGCGCGGTCCATCTTTGACGCGGCCCAACACCCGCACGTCGTCGCCGACCTGTTCGACCCACGGCGCCCGGATGAAAACGGCATGAAAATCGCCGCCGGCGATGTCGTCGATCGGCACCGAAGCCTCGAACGAATCGACCTGCCGCCCGAACGCATTGCGCCGCACGGTCATCTCGATCCCCTGGAAGGACTCCTGGTCCGGCCGCCCGTCCAGCACGGTCGTGGCCAGCATGATCATGCCGGCACAGGACCCGTAGACCGGCATCCCGTCGGCGATCCGCTTCCGGATCGGATCAAGCAGCCCGAACGACACGGCAAGGTTGCTGATGGCCGTCGACTCCCCGCCCGGAATGACCAGCGCCTCGACATCGGCCAACTCCTCGGGCCGCCGAATCGGCCGCGCCAGAACGTCACTCTCCGCAAGCGCCGACAGATGCTCCCGAACATCACCCTGCAGGGCCAGCACACCGATATTCACGCGTCCCAGCTTAGGCACGAGCCCATCAAGATCAAATTCAAGATCCGGATGTCGCACCTGGGTGGTGGGTGCGGACCGTCGCTCACGCCGAGGCCGGGCCGGGGCCCAGCAGAGCTGGCCCTGGCCCTTCATTCTGCGTGAGTGGTCACCCGAAACCCGGGGAGCAGGCCACCGGGGGGTCGATTGGCCATCGGTCGAGGGGGTCCTCGTGCGTACGATCCGTAGTACCGAGAACCCCGCTTGAGGAGCCGATTCGCCATGTCTACCGATAACCAGCCCGCCGTCGGGACCGCGCGCGTCAAGCGCGGGATGGCGGAGATGCTCAAGGGTGGCGTGATCATGGATGTGGTCACGCCGGAGCAGGCGAAGATCGCCGAGGACGCCGGGGCCGTCGCGGTCATGGCGCTGGAGCGGGTGCCCGCCGACATCCGCGCGCAGGGTGGCGTCTCCCGCATGTCGGACCCCGACATGGTCGACGGCATCATCAGCGCGGTGTCCATCCCGGTGATGGCCAAGGCCCGGATCGGGCACTTCGTCGAGGCCCAGGTGCTCCAGTCGCTCGGTGTCGACTACGTCGACGAGTCCGAGGTGCTGACCCCGGCCGACTACGCCAACCACATCGACAAGTGGCAGTTCACCGTGCCGTTCGTGTGCGGTGCCACCAACCTCGGTGAGGCGCTGCGCCGGATCACCGAGGGCGCCGCGATGATCCGCTCGAAGGGCGAGGCGGGCACCGGCGACGTGTCCAACGCGACCACCCACATGCGCAAGATCCGGCAGGAGATCCGCCGGCTGCAGACCCTGCCGGAGGACGAGCTGTTCGTCGCCGCGAAGGAGCTCCAGGCGCCGTACGACCTGGTCAAAGAGGTCGCCGAGGCGGGCAAGCTGCCGGTCGTGCTGTTCACCGCGGGCGGCATCGCCACCCCGGCCGACGCCGCGATGATGATGCAGCTGGGCGCCGAGGGCGTGTTCGTCGGCTCCGGCATCTTCAAGTCGGGCAACCCGGCCCAGCGCGCGTCCGCGATCGTCAAGGCCGTCACGTTCCACGACGACCCGGACGTGATCGCCAAGGTGTCGCGCGGCCTGGGCGAGGCGATGGTCGGCATCAACGTCGACGAGATCCCGCAGCCGCACCGCCTGGCCGAGCGCGGCTGGTAAGTCAGACCGATTCGAGTGGGGCGATCGGGGTGGCCGGTACCGGAATCCCGAACGCCGGCTCCGGCAGCGCCGGGTCCTCGATGTCGAAGTACTGCGGGCGGGGGTACCGCCGGGCCAGCCCGAGCGCCCGCACCAGCAGCCGGTGCCGGGCGGTCAGCGCGTCGCGGACCTGGTCGGTGTGCACCTGCCGGGCCAGCACCAGCCGCCGCGAGGTCGCGATGAGCTGGCGTTCGGCCAGGTCCGCCCCGAACGGCGCGGCCGTGCTCAGCTGGCGGGTGAGGTCGTTCTCGGCCTGCTCCCGCTCGTCCGGGTCGGCGTCCAGCGCGAGCCGGGCGGCGGCGTAGAGCTCGACGTTGTCGTTCTGCTCGGCGACGACCGCGGCGGCCGCGGCCCGGCGCACCAGATGAGCGTCCAGGGCCCGCTCGGCCGACTGCGCCCGCACGTGCACCCGCTCGACCCGGTGGGCCGTCCAGCCGAGGTAGGTGGCGAGCAGGACGACGCACGCGACCACCCCCAGCACCCACCACATGCCGGGCATCGTAGTTCCCCCGCGAAACAAAAAGTCAGGTGCCCGACCGTGGTTCCGACCACTCTTCGTCCATGACCCGGCCGTCGGTGGCCTCGATCGCGGCGGCGTAGACCTCGAGGACCCGCTGGGCGACGCTGGTCCAGTCGAAGGCCGCGACGGCGGTGCCGGCCGCCGCGGTCAGCGCGGCCCGGCGGGCCGGGTCGTCGAGCAGCTCACCGAGCAGAACGCCCAGCGCATCGGCGTCGCCGGTGGGGAACAGCGCCCCGGCCCGGCCGCCGTCCAGGACGCGGCGGAACGCGTCGAGGTCACTGGCCGCGATCGCGGTGCCGGCCGCCATCGCCTCGGTGAGGATCATGCCGAAGCTCTCGCCGCCGGTGTTGGGCGCCACGTAGACGTCGACGCTGCGCAGCATGCGCGCTTTGTCCTTCTCCGACACGAGACCGAGGAAAGTCACCCGATCGCGTAGATCGGCCGGGAACTCCTCGTACAGATCGTCGCGATCCCCCGGCCCGGCCACCAGCAGCCGCAGCCCCGGACGCGAACGGGCAAGCGGGACGAACGCCGCGGTCAGCAGATCGAAGCCCTTGCGCGGCTCGGTGAAGCGCCCCAGGAAGCCCAGCGTCCCGCCGTCGCCGGGCCAGCCGTCCAGCGGCTCGGCCGACGCGAACTTGGCCACCGCGACCCCGTTCGGGATCTCCACCGCTCCCCCGCCGAGGTGCTCGACCTGCACCTTCCGGGCCAGCTCACTGACCGCGATCCGGGCGGTGATCTTCTCGATGACGAGCTGGAGCAGCCCCTGGCCGAACGACAGCGCCCGCGACCGGGTCATCGCCGTGTGGAAGGTGGCCACCACCGGCCCACGCGCGGACAGCACGGCCAGCATCGACAGCGACAGGGCCAGCGGCTCGTGCACGTGCAGCACGTCGAAGTTGCCCCGGTTGATCCAGCGCCGCACCCGGGCGGTGGAGACCGGCCCGAACGCGATCCGGGCGACCGACCCGTTGTAGGGCAGCGGCACCGCCCGGCCGGCCGGCACCACGTAGGGCGGCAGGTCGGCGTCCTCGTCGGCGGGCGCGAGCACGCTCACCGCATGACCGAGGGCGATCAGCGCCTCGGACAGGTCCATGATGTGGTTCTGTACGCCGCCGGGCACGTCGAAGGAGTAGGGCGAGACGATCCCGATCCGCACGATGGTCCCCCTACAGCCACAGTTTCTGCAGCATGTGCCAGTCCTGCGGGTGCTCGGCGATGCCCGCCGCGTACGCGTCGGCCAGCAGCTGCGTGGTGGCCTTGACCCGCTGGTCCAGCGGCCCCTCGGTCGGCGGGACGATCCGCCGCAGCACCGCGTAGGTCTGGGTGGGCGTGAACGACAGATCCACCGCGTACAGCGGGGCACCCGTCCGGATCGCCAGAATCGCCGGGCCGGCCGGCATCCGGGTCTTCCCGCCGAAGAACGAGACCTCGACGCCGCTGCGGGACAGGTCCCGGTCGCCGAGGAGGCAGACGATCCAGCCCTGACCGAGCCGTTCGGCGAGCACGTCGAGCGGGGGGCGCGGGCCGCCGGTGAGCGGCACCACCTCCATGCCGAGCGTCTCCCGGTACGCCACGAACTGCTGGTACACCGCTTCCGGCTTGAGCCGCTCGGCGACCGTCACCATCGGCCAGCCGTTCGAGACGACCCACGCGGCGGCCGCGTCCCAGTTGCCGATGTGCGGCAGGGCCAGCACCACACCGTTGCCGTCGGCAGCACCCTTACGAAGCCAGTCGTAGTGCTCGTCCGAGATGCCGAACCCGTCCAGGCACTGCTGCTTGTTCAGCGACGGCAGCCGGAACGCTTCGAGCCAGTACCGCGCGTACGAGCGCAGCCCGTCCCGGACCACCGGCTCCGGCAGGCCGGGATCGACCTGCTGCAGGTTGCGGCGCAGCCGCTGCACGCCCCGGCCGTTCTTCTTGTACGCCCGGTCGGCCCCCGCGTTGAACAGGGCCCGCGCCGCGGGCAACGGCAGCATCCGGACCAGCCGCCACCCGGCGGCGAACCCGATCTCGGTGAGCCGGTCCTTCATGCCGCCGGCTCGGTCGGCGCCGCGGGCTCCGGCAGGACCTCGGTGCGGCCCGCGTGGATCAGCCGCTGGAACACGGTGATCACGGAGAGCGCGGCGAGCACCCACAGCGCCCCCGGCAGCCCCCACTCCAGCCCGGCGCTGCCGAGCAGGCCGCCGACACCCAGGATGAGCAGGCGTTCGAGGCGCTCGGCGATGCCCACGTCGGCGTTCAGGCCGAGGCTCTGGGCGCGCGCCTTCACATACGACACGACCTGCCCGGCGACCAGGCTGATCAGGCACGCGATCATGCCGCCGTACGGATTTCCCTGCACGGCCATGTACCAGACGACGGCGCCGAACACGGCACCGTCGGCGATCCGGTCCATCGACGAGTCGAGCAGCGCACCGAACTTGCTCGTGCCGCCGCGCATCCGGGCCATCGTGCCGTCCAGCGCGTCGGTCAGCGCGCAGGCGGTGACCACCACGGTGCCCACGAGCAGGTAGCCCTGGGAGCCGAACCACGCGCCGATGAGCACGCCGATCGTGCCGGCAACCGTGACGGCGTTGGGAGTGACGCCGATCTTCAGGAGGAATCGGGCGGTCGGATTGACAACGTGCGAGACGACGGCACGCGCGGGAATGTTGACGATCTTTGCCATGGCCGTCCCACCTTATCGGCGCTCGGCCGGGCACGGCACAACCCGGCCGGGGAGTAGCCGTATCGTCATCTCCGCGCGCACCCCACAAAAGGACCAAAGTCCCCTCTATGTCGTTTGACGACTACAAAGGGTTGCGGCCGCCGCGGCAGCGGGTGTGGGATTCAGGAACAGCGTCGTAACAGTCACGAAACGACAGGAGCGGACGCCATGGCGCAGAAGACCTTGGAGAAGGGGCTCAACGGCGCGACGGCGCCGGTGGTGAACGAGCCCGGCAGAGTACGCAACGTGGTGCTGGTGGGTCATTCGGGTTCGGGCAAGACCACTCTGGTCGAGGCCCTGCTCGCCGCCACCGGGACGATTCCGCGGGCGGGCAACGTGACCGACGGCACCACGGTGTCCGACCACGATCCGGCAGCGGTCCGCCAGCAGCGCTCGGTCTCGCTGGCCGCGGCCCCGCTGATGCACCAGGACGTGAAGATCAACCTGCTCGACACCCCCGGCTACGCCGACTTCGTCGGAGAGCTGCGCGCCGGCCTGCGGGCCGCGGACGCCGCGCTCTTCGTCGTCTCCGCGGTCGACGGCGTCGACGACGCGACCACCGCCCTCTGGGAGGAGTGCGCCGCGGTCGGCATGCCCCGCGCGGTCGCGATCACCCGACTGGACCACCCGCGGGCCGACTACGACGGCACCCTGCAGGACTGCCAGGAGGCGTTCGGCGAGAACGTGATGCCGACCTACCAGCCGATGCTCGACGACGACGGCCAGTCGGTGGTCGGCCTGATCGGCCTGGTATCGCTGCGCGTACTGGACTACTCCGAGGGCTACCCACCGCGCGTGGGCGAGGCCGAGCCGGAACACCTGAACCCGATCGCCGACGACCGCAACACGCTGATCGAGGGAATCATCGCCGAGAGCGAGGACGAGACCCTCATGGACCGCTACCTGAGCGGCGAGCTGGTCTCCACCGACACGGTGATGAAGGACCTGGAGAAAGCGGTAGCCAAGGGCAACTTCTACCCGGTCATCCCGGTCTGCTCGGCGACGGGAGTGGGCCTCGACGCCCTGCTCGACGGCCTGGTAAGCGCCGCCCCAACTCCCTTGGAGCACGACCTGCCGGTGGTCACCGGAGTGGACGGCTCACCACGCCCACCACTGACCTGCGACCCCCATGGCCCACTGGTGGCCGAGGTGGTCAAGACCACGATCGACCGCCACGTAGGCAGAGTTTCCCTGGTCCGAGTCTTCTCCGGCACCCTGAAGCCCGAGCAGGTCCTGCACGTCTCCGGCCACGGCCTGAGCGAGCGCGGCCACCCCGACCACGACGCAGACGAGCGAGTGGCCCACATCTACTCCCCCCTGGGCGCCCAGCTACGCGAGGTCCCCTACTGCGTAGCAGGCGACATCTGCGCAATAACAAAGTCGGGAAGCGCAGAAACCGGCGACACCCTCTCCAGCAAGGAAACCCCGCTCCTGATGGAGCCCTGGACGATGCCGGAGCCACTACTGCCAATCGCAGTGGTAGCCAAGACACGTTCAGACGAGGACGCCCTGGCGAAAAACCTAGGAAGGCTGGTAGCAGGCGACCCAACCCTGCGCCTGGAACGCAACGTCGAAACCCACCAGCTGGTGCTATGGACCATGGGCGAATCACACGCCGACGTGGTCCTGGACCGTCTGCGTTCCGGCGGAGTAGAGCTCGACACAGAGCCGGTAAAGGTGCCACTACGAGAGACATTCGGCTGCACCGCAAAAGGCCACGGCCGGCACGTGAAGCAGTCCGGAGGCCACGGCCAGTACGCGGTATGCCACATCGAGGTAGAGCCCCTCCCCCGAGGCGCCGGCTTCGAGTTCGTAGACAAGGTCGTAGGCGGAGCAGTACCCCACAACTACATCCCATCAGTAGAAAAGGGCGTACGAGCCCAGCTGGAACGGGGTTTGGTCTCGGGTTACCCGGTGGTGGACCTGAGAGTGACGTTGTTCGACGGCAAAGCCCACAGCGTCGATTCGTCAGACGCCGCATTCCAGACAGCAGGAGCACTGGCGTTGCGAGAGGCAGCAGCGGCGGGCCAGGTGACGCTGTTGGAGCCGATCGACGAGATCGCAGTGCGAGTGCCGGAGTCATTCGTCGGCGCAGTGATGAGCGACTTGTCGGGCCGCCGAGGCCGCCCGCTGGGTTCCGAGTCCGAGCCTGATGGCGTCCACAGCGTGGTCCGAGCCGAGGTCCCTGCTACCGAGTTGGTCCGCTACGCCGTGGAGCTCCGTGCCCTTTCCTCTGGGTCTGGGACGTTCAGTCGCACCTATATCCGGCACGAGCCGATGCCTTCCCATCTGGCTGAAGCCGTCAGCAAGGAGCATGCCGCCAAATAGGCTCTCTCACTCCGGGACGGTTGAGGGCCGGGGGTGACCACGCTGGGCGGTAAAGCATCTATGCCCTGCGTGGTCACCCCCGGCCCTCAACCTTGCATGGGAACACCTGACGGCCAGGACTTCGGTCACCCGCAGCTGAATGCACGATCAAGCCGGCGGTCCCCTGACGGCGACCGGTCGGGCTGCCGCGCTGTGGCACAGCCAGGACGTCCACTCACCCGGGCCAGCCTGCGTGGTGGGTCAAGCGAACATTCAGCGCCGCCCACGGCCAAAGAAAAGATCAAACCCGTGGTGGGTACAGGTGGGTAGTGGTGGAACCCCTTTTAAAGCTTGCGCGCTCGCGCCATAGACAGGTAACCAAACCAGGGGTGGACACAACGAAGCGCTCGAAGTCAACGTGGACTACGGCGGGGGCACGCAAGCTCTAAAAAGCTCCTCCAACCCTCCCACCCGTACCCACCACGGGTTTGACCCTTTTTTCGGCCGTCAGGCCGGCCGCCGTCGGCGGAATCGGAACCCGACGGGGCTACAGGTGGGGGCCTTGGTCGATCTCGTTAAGAGCTTGCGCGCTCGCGCCGTGGACCAGTTACCAGGTGGGTCTGCCGGCTGTGCCACGGCGCGGCAGCCAGACCACTCGCCGTCAGGGGACCGCTTGCTCGCTCGGCCCCTCAGCTGCGGGTGAGCCATCTCCTGGCCTGCGCTTTCTCCCAGGCAAGGTTGAGGGCCGGGGTGACCACGCACGGCACTGGATGCTTTACCGCCGTGCGTGGTCACCCCGGCCCTCAGCCGTCCCGGAGTAAGAAAGCAATCGGAGCTAGATCGTGATGGCGTTGGCAGCTTCGTGCATCGGGGCCAAGAACTTGTCGATCACCTGCTCCTTGCGCGGGTGGTACTTGAGGGTCCGCATCCCGTAGTTGCGGAAGGCGATCGCCACACGGCCACCGGGGACCATGTCCTTGGCCATCTTGCGGCCGAACGCCATGTTCTTCTCGACGAACGTCCGCAGCGTCTCCTCGTACTCCTTGAAGCCACCCGGCGTGCCCAAGGTCGATGCCAGGACGTGCGCGCCGACCAGGGCCATGCTGGTGCCTTGGCCGGAGGCCGGGGAAGGGCAGTGGGCGGCGTCGCCGAGCAGGACGACCCGGCCGGAGGACCAGCGCGGCATCTGGATCTGGCTCAGCGAGTCGAAGTAGAAGTCGTCCGCCGCGTCAATCGAAGCCAGAAACTTGTCGGTCTCCCAGCCGAGACCGGCGAAGGCCTGCTTCACCAGTTCCTTCTGCTCGGCCTGATCCCGGCGGTCGTAACCCAGCGGCGCAGACGCGAACGTCAGGCCCACCTTGGCCGGCTCGTCGGCGCCCATGGCGTACGCGAAGACCAGGCGGCCTGGGCGGGAGAACATCAGTTCCTCCTGGTCGATCTTCAAGTGGTTCGGCACTGTGAAGATCGAGATGTACGCGCCCAAGTGGACCGGCTCCACCTCGCCGAAGGCCAGTTTCCTCGTGTTGGAATGCAGGCCGTCTGCGCCCACCACGTAGTCGAATCGGCGTGCCGTCCCCCGCTCGAACGTCACGTCGACACCGTCGGGGCCGTCGGTCAGGCCCGTGATCGAGTCGCCGAACAGGTATTCCACGTCGGCGGCGGTCTCCTCGTACAGGATCTGGCTCAGGTCTCCGCGCATCAGCTCGAGGTCGTCGCCGCGCCGGCCCATCAGCAGGCTCGCCGGGAGCGCGGCCAGGGGGTGGCCGTCCTTCTTCACGTAGGTGATCTGCTTCATGCCGCAGTCGCGGGCCTTTGCGGCCTCGTATATGCCCAGTCGTTTCAGGACTTCGGTGCCGGCGCCGCGCACGTCCACCTTGTAGCCGCCGGGGCGCGGTGCGGGGGCGCGCTCCACGATCGTCACCTCGAAGCCTCGGCGGCGCAGGCCCATAGCCAGGGCGGGGCCGGCAACGCCGGCTCCGGAGATCAGTACCCGTGAGGTCGTCATGGGAGTAATATACAAACGTCTTACACGTTTGTATAGATGTGCAGGTCGACTCCGAAGTTAGGATCCTGGTCGTGGGGCACAAAGAAGATCTGCTGGCTGGGGCCAAGCGATCGCTGTACGAGAAGGGCTATGCGCGCACCAAGGCGCGCGACATCGTGGCGTTCTCCGGCACCAACCTGGGCTCGATCGGCTATCACTACGGCTCGACCGAGGCGCTGATGACCACGGCCATGTTGAGCGCCATGGAGGACTGGGGCGAGGCCGTCTTTGTCGCGCTGACCGGGCCGGGTGAGGCCGATGAGGATCCGATGGTCGGGTTCTGGCGGCGGATCATCGGCTCGATCACCGAGCACCGGCCGCTCTGGCTGGCCAGCGTCGAAGTCATGATCCAGGCCGAGCACAATCCGCAGTTGCGTGCGCAGCTGGCCGACGGGATCCAGCAGGGTCGCCGGGGCATGGCGGCGCTGCTGACCGGGACGCCGGAGGATCAGCTCAGCGATGAGATCGTGCGGACCGTCGGCTCGATGCAGATGGCGCTGATGTCGGGGGTGCTGACGCAGTGGCTGGCCGACCCGGCGACCGCGCCCGCCCCGGAGGAGATCGTGGCCGGGATCAGAGCTCTGACGCGGTCCACGCCTTCGTCAGCATGAGGCGGGTGTCGGCGAGCAGCTGCGGCAGCACCTTGGTGCGGGCGATCACCGGCATGAAATTGCCGTCGCCACCCCACCGCGGCACCACGTGCTGGTGCAGGTGGGCGGCGATGCCGGCGCCGGCCACCGAGCCCTGGTTCATACCCAGGTTGAAACCGTGCGGGCTGCTCACCGAACGCACCACCCGCATCGCCGTCCGGGTGAACGCCGCCACCTCGACCGTCTCCTCCTCGGTGAGGTCGGTGTAGTCGGCGACGTGCCGGTAGGGGCAGATCAGCAGGTGGCCCGGGTTGTACGGATAGAGGTTGAGCACCGCGTAGACCAGGCTGCCGCGCGCGACCACCAGGCTCTCCGGCTCGGGCGTGCCGGGCGCCAGGCAGAACGGGCAGCCGGACGGCTTCTCGTAGCCGCCGTCGGGCCGATCCTCGCCGGAGATGTACGCCATCCGGTGCGGCGTCCACAGCCGGTCCAGCCCGTCCGGTTCGCCGGTCTCGAGTCGCTGCTCCGTCACGTCAGCAGACTACGGTCATTCGCCCGCGGCTGTCGCCGCCGCCAGCCATCCCGGCAGCGGCTCCCGGGCCGAGCGCCAGGCCGGCGGGATGCCGCCCAGGCCGGTGTACGCCGCGACGATGCCCCCGGCGATCGCGCAGGTGGTGTCGACGTCCCCGCCGGCGGCCAGGCACGCGGCGATCGCGGCCGGGTAGTCGCCAAGGAACCGGTCGGCGACCCAGATCGCGAACGGGACGGTGTCCTGCGCCATCGACCGGGCGCCGGTGCCCAGCGCGTACGCAGCCTCGGGAATTGAGCGCAGGCGAACCGCCTGGATCAACCCCTCCCGCACATGCCCCTCGGGCGTGTGCGCCGCGACCGCTCCCAGCAGCGACGGCTTGACCCCGTTGAGCCGGCCGGCCGCGGCGGCGGCAGCGGCGACCGTGACCGCCACTCCCCCGGCGATCCCCTCCGCGTGCGCGTGCGTGACCTCGGCGGCCCGCGCCCCCTGCACGGCCGCGTGCACGAGGGAGTCGGCGTGCCAGGCGCCGAGCGGCGCGGCCCGCATGGCGGCACCGTTACCGGCCGAGCCCTGACCGTCGAAGGCGGCGGCGGACGCGATCGGCCAGGGCAGCCCGTCGCGGATCTCGCGCAGCATCAGCAGCGCACCCCGGCCGTAGGCGCGGTCCGGATCGTGGTGGCGGCCGAGGAGGTCGGCGAAGGCGTCCCGGTCGAAGTCGCCGTCGGCGAGCACCGCGACCAGGCAGCAGGCTTCCTCGGTGTCGTCGGTCCACGCCCAGGGCGCCGGCGGCAGGTCCGAAATGTCCGTTGGAGCGGCCGCGCCGAGGGCGTCGCCCACACTCAGTCCGGCCAGGCTCTCCAGCGCGAGAGCCAGCCTGGTACCGGGAAACAGAGTGAACGACATCGGCACATCGGATGGTATTCGAGCACGCTGCGTGATCGAGAGGTGTCCCTCAATCACCGGTTAGGCGGTGCCCGCGCTTGGCGCTACGGTCTCTGCATGGCCACGGTGTTGCTCGTCGAGGACGATCACGTCGTGCGGGGCGCCATGCTCCGATCGCTCACCGATCGGGGCCACGCCGTGCACGCCGTGGGCACCGCGCTGGACGCACTGCGCCGGGTCGCCGCGGAAACACCCGACCTCGTGGTGCTCGACCTGGGACTGCCCGATCTGGACGGTTCGGACGCGCTGCGGATGCTGCGCGGCATCACCGACGTCCCGATCATCATCGCCACGGCGCGTGACGATGAGCAGACCGTCGTCCGGCTGCTGCGGGCCGGCGCCGACGACTACATGGTCAAGCCGTTCACCGGTGCCCACCTCGACGCGCGCATCGCCACGGTGCTGCGCCGGGTGGGCCGGGCCAGCCGCACCGCCCAGCCCGCCGTGCACGAGGTCGGCGAGCTCCGGGTGGATGTCGGCGAGCGCAGCGCCAGCCTGGGCGACCAGGTGCTGGCCCTGACCCGCAAGGAATTCGACCTGCTGGCATACCTCGCGGCCCGCCCGGGCCGGGTGGTCTCCCGTCGTGAGCTGTTGGAGGAGGTATGGCGACAGCCATCGGTCGGCGAGGACCAGACGATCGACGTCCATCTGTACTGGCTGCGGAGGAAACTGGGCGAATCCGCGGCGAAGCCTCGCTACCTGCGCACCGTGCGGGGGGTCGGATTCCGGTTGGTGGCGCCGGACTGAGGTCCCGGCTGGCCGCGATCACCGCGGCCACCACGGCCGTCGCCGCGATCGCCTTCCTCGTCCCGCTCGGCTGGGAACTGCGTGCCGACCACCGCGACGAGGTGATGGCGGTCGCCGAGCGGCACAGCGCGACGGTGGCCGGCGCGATCGCCGCGGGCGCCAATCAGAAGGGCCTGGCCGCCGCCGTCACGGCGGCGGGCGGCGGCGCGGTGGTGCATCCGCCGACCGGCAACGTCGAGGGCCGGGTCAGCGCGGCCGAGGTGCAACGCACGGCCGACAGCGGCGACATCCGCACCATCGACGTCTCCGCCGGGGTGGTACGCCTGGAGCCGGTGACGGTGGCCGGCAAGACCTCGGTCGTCGAGATCTTCGTGCCGTCGGCCGAGCTCGACGGTGATACCTCGCGCGACTGGCTGCTGCTGCTCGGCATCGCGCTCGGCCTCGTGGCCGGCTCGGTGTTCGTGGTCGACCGGCTGGCCCGCGGCGCGGTCAACTCGGCCCGCAACCTGGTGCAGGCCGCGCTCGCGGTCGGCGGCGGCGACCTCGGCGTGCGCATCCAGCCGTCCGGCCCGCGCGAGCTGGCCGAGGCCGGGTACGCGTTCAACCGGATGGCCGACCGCCTGGTCACCGCGCGCACCGACGAGCGCGAGATGGTCGCCGACCTGTCGCACCGGCTGCGCACCCCGCTGACCGCACTGCGGCTGGACGCGGAGGCGCTCGACCCGGACGACACCCAGGTCGGCATCATGTTCGATCAGGCCGAGCTGGACCGGCGGCGCGGGATCCGGCGCATCCGGCAGGCGATCGTGACCCTGGAGGGTGAGGTCAACCAGCTGATCAACACCACCCGGCAGGCGGTCGCGGCCCAGGTCGCGGAGGCCGCCGAGGACGGTTTGTGCGACGCCAGCGAGGTCGTACGCGAACGGATGATGTTCTGGTCGGCGCTGGCCGGGGACCAGAACAGGCAGTACAAAGTGATCGGTGCGCACCTGCGGATCCCGGTTCCGGTCGCCCGGGCCGAGTTGGCTGCCGCACTCGACGCGATTCTCGGTAATGTGTTCCGCTACACACCTCAGGGCACCGCGTTCGAGGTGGGCATCTCCCGGCGTGACGGCTGGGTTGCGGTCCGTGTCGACGATGCGGGGCCCGGGATCCCCGACCCGGAGAAGGCGATGCAGCGTGGCCAGAGCGACCAGGGATCGACCGGCCTCGGCCTCGACATCGCCCGCCGGGCCGCGCAGGACGCGGGTGGTTCGGTCAGCCTCGACCGCGCCGCGATGGGCGGGGCCAGCGTGGTGATGCTTCTGGCCGACGCCGAGGCGACCCCGAAACAGGTCAGCCGTTTCGGTCTGGTCGGCCGGCTCGCCCGGGAACGGACGAGCAGGCCGGGCAAGTCCGAGTGAGCCCGATTACGCAAGACGGTGCAACAGTTGCTTAGAAATGGATTAAAGGCGTTCCGCTCGCGTGTCCGGGCTGGCAGTCTTCCTCCCGATCCCATCCGGCTCTCCGGTTCGGAGCCCGCAAATCGTCCCCGCGAGTCGAACCGGCGGAGCCAGCGCGCGGTGCGGGGTGGTCACCCCATAGCCACCTCCCACCGCGCACCCGCCAGGCAAGGAGAGGATTTGTCGATCCACCGCCGGCCGCTCGCCGCGAGCGCGCATCGCCGGATGGAGCGTCCGTGGACCCATCGGCTGCTGCCGGTCGGCCTCGGACTCGCGGTGCTCGGCATCGGCGGCGTGGTCGGGCCGAGCGTGGTCGAAGAGGTTTCCGGCGGCAGCTCGCACCAGCTCGAGCTGACCTCGGTGCCCGAGGACGACCCCGGCCAGGGCCTGATCTACGAAGGACTGCAGACCGCCAAGTCCGACGCGATCTGCGCCGGCACCTACCAGCTCGACGAGCAGACCTGCACGAGCGGCCCGGACGCGGCGCCGGCCGGTCTGTCGGTGCGCCGCAACGTCATCCCGGTGACGTCGAAGGCGCCCGAGCCGGTCATGCCGACCCTGGAGGCGGCGACCGTGCCGACCGACGCGGAGATCGCCCGCGACCAGGGCGGCAGCGCGCTGACCGCGGACGCTCCGGCGCTGATCCCGGATGCGGCGCCCGGCGAGGCCGACTTCATCATGGGCTCCAACGGGGTGGCCTGCGAGGCCGACGGCCGCAGCGGCAAGCGCATCCAGGTCCTCTACCTGCACGAGTTCGGCACGCCGTCGCGTTACACCGACTACCTCGGCTCGATCCGCACCTGGAGTGCCGGGGCCGACCAGATCTTCGACGAGAGCGCGGGCGAGACCGGCGGCTCCCGGCACGTCCGCTTCGTCACCACCCCGCAGTGCCGGGTCGAGGTGGCCGAGGTGCAGCTGCCGCCCGACCAGCTGAGCTCGTTCGCGACAAGCGTCAAGGCGCTGCAGACGCTCGGCTACAACCGCAACGACCGTAAATACCTGATGTTCGCCGACTCGAACGTCTACTGCGGCATCGCGACCTTCATCGCCGACCGCCGGGCCGGCCTGGGCAACCGAAACAACGGCGGCCCGTCGTACGGCCGGGTCGACGCCGGCTGCTGGAGTTCGGTGATGGCGGCCCGCGAGCTGACCCGCACGCTCGGCGCGGTGCTGATCGACACCCCGAACGCCAGCGGCGCCGGCGGCTGCCTGGACGAGTACGACCTGCTCTGCGACCAGGACCGCTCGGGCAAGGCGGTGCGCAACGTGTGCCCGAAGAAGCACGAGAACCGCCTCGACTGCGGCCACGACGACTACTTCAGCACCAGCCCGAAGGCGGGCAGCTACCTCGCGAAGAACTGGAACATCGCGACCAGCGATTTCCTGCTCCGCAGCGACGGCGGCGACGACATCCCCGACTCGGTCGGCGCGCCGGAGGACACCGCCACGCCGAGCAGCAGCCCGACCACCCCGGCGCCGGGCGCGACCGGGACCGCCCCGGCCCCGGCCGACCCGGGTGTCGCGAACGGTGGCGGCGACGCCCCGCCGAGCACGGCACCGAGCGCCGCCGACGCGCAGCCGCCGGGCGCGAACCCGTCGACCCAGCCGGTCGGCTCCAAGGTCGAGCCGATCACCAACCCGATCGCCCGGGCGCCGGTGCAGGCCGTGCTGGAGATCCGCGACGCGGACAGCAGCTCGGTCCGGCTGACCTGGAGCGCGGCTGCCCCGACCGCGACCTACGAGGTGTGGGTCGGCGACGCGCCGATCGCCACCACGAAGGCGACCCGGGCCCGGCTGATCGGCCTCAAGCCGGACGCGAAGGTCCAGGTGACGATCAAGTCGGGGGCGGCCTACACGGCGAAGGCGACGGCCGAGACCGCGCCCGCCGCCGCGCCCGCGCAGAACACCTGGTTCACCCTGACCAACGCGCTGACCGGCGGCGCGGCCGATCTCTACGCGGCGCGCACCGCCAACGGCACGCCGCTGACCCTGGCCGAGACCGACGGCAACGCCCAGCAGCAGTGGCAGCTGGTGCCGGCCGGCAACGGCTCCTACTCGCTGGTCTCCCGGGCGACCGGCAAGTGCGTGGTGCCGCTGGACGGCAACCCGGTCGCCGGCACCCCGCTGGCGCAGGGCGACTGCGGCACCGACGACGGGGCCCGCTGGCAGCTGCAGGCCTCGGATTACGGCTTCACCCTGCGCACCACGGTCGGTGACCTGGTGGCGGGGGTGGGAGAGCAACGTTTCGGCGCGCACCGGGTTCTGGTGCTTCAGAACGGCAACGGGCAGCGCCACCAGAGCTGGACCGCGGTACCCGACTGACCGGAGGCGACGGCGATGCGCGACACCTTGGAGAGGCAACAGACCGAGCCCGATGAGGGCCCGGCCCGGTTCAACCGACGGCGAATGATCCGTTGGATCGCGATACTCACGATCGGCATCATCGTGGTGCTCGCGGTCTGGCAGGACCCGCTCTACGCGCGGTTCTGATAGTCGCCGATCTCGGCGAGCAGGGCTTCCTTCCCGGCCGGGGCGAGGAAGCTCTGCTCGACGGCGGCACGGGCCAGCCCGGCCACGCCGGCCTCGTCGAGGTCGAGCAGCCGGGCGGCCACCGCGTACTCCTCTTCGAGGCTGGTGCCGAACATCGGCGGGTCGTCGGAGTTGATGCTGAACAGCACGCCGGCGGCCTTGAGCGCCGGCAGCGGGTGCTCGCCGATCGCCGCGACCGCGCGGGTGCACAGGTTGGAGGTCGGGCTGATCTCCAGCGGGATCCGGTGCTCGGCCAGGTAGGCCATCAGCTCCGGGTCCTGCGCGGCGGAGATGCCGTGCCCGATCCGCTCGGCGCCGAGGTCGCGCAGGGCTGACCAGATCGTCTCCGGACCGGTGGTCTCGCCGGCGTGCGGGACGCTGTGCAGCCCGGCCGCCCGCGCCTGGTCGAAGTACGGCTTGAACTGCGGCCGCGGCACGCCGATCTCCGGCCCGCCGAGGCCGAAACTGATCAGCCCGTCCGGCTTCTCCTCGAGCGCGATCCGCAGGGTCTCCTCGGCGGCGGGCAGGCCGGCCTCGCCCGGGATGTCGAAGCACCAGCGCAGCTCGATGCCGAAGTCGGCGGCGGCACCGCGGCGGGCGTCCTCGATCGCCTCGCAGAAGGCCTTGGCCGGGATCCCGCGCTTGACGCTCGAATACGGGGTGATGGTCAGCTCGGCGTAGCGGACCTGCTGGCGGGCGAGCTCGCGGGCCACCTCGTAGGTGAGCATCCGGACGTCCTCGTCGTCGCGGATCAGGTCGACCACGGTCAGGTAGACCTCGACGAAGTGCGCGAAGTCGCTGAACGCGAAGTAGTCGGCCAGCGCGGCCGGGTCGGCCGGCACCGGCGACCGGCCCTCGTGCCGGGCGGCCAGCTCGGCCACGATCCGCGGCGAGGCCGAGCCGACGTGGTGCACGTGCAGCTCGGCCTTCGGCAGTCCGGCGATGAACGAGGTCAGGTCGGTCACCTGAGTTGCCTCCGTGATCAGAGCGCGGTCCGCGCCACCACGAAGATGCGGCGGAACGGGAACGCGACGTGTCCGTGTGCCACCGGGTAGGCGGCGGCCAGCTCCCGCCCCAGATCGGCGCGGAAGTCCTGCCACGCATTCTCGCCGAGGGCGGCCTTGACGGGCCGCAACGCCGTCCCTTCCATCCAGCGCAGGACCGGATGTTCCTCGTCCGCCACCGGCAAAAGGTGCAGATAGGTGGTTTCCCACGCATCGACCTGGGCTCCGGCCGCCATGAGCAGGTCGGCGTAGCCGGCCGGGTCGTCGACCGGAGCCTCGCGGGTCACGTGGGCCACGTCGAAGCGGGCGGCGACCTGGCGCAGCAGGCGGTGCGAGGGCGCGTCGAAGTTGCCCGGCACCTGCATGGCCAGCCACGCGCCGGGCGGCAGCTCGGTGGCCCAGCGGGCGAGCAGCTCGCGGTGCCCGTCGACCCACTGCAGGGTGGCGTTGGTGATCAGCACGTCGACGTCGGGGCCGGGCTTCCACTCACGGACGTCGCCGAGCTGGAACCAGGCCGGGCCGCCGTGCCCGACCGCCTTGTCGATCATCTCGGCGGACGAGTCGACGCCGGTGACCCGGGCTTCCGGCCAGCGCTCGGCGAGGGTCAGGGTCAGCTCGCCGGGACCACAGCCCAGGTCGACGACGGCGCGCGGCCGGACGGCATCGATCCGGGCGGTCAGGTCGACGAACGGGCGGGAGCGCTCGGCGCCGAAACGGCGGTAGACGGCCGGATCCCACATGCGAAACCTCCTGCGCCGAACTGCGAAGAGACACAAACCGTACGTACGTCTTGCAAGAAGGTAGCAGAGAAAGCGATAAGGTTTCGGTTGTGGAAAATCGCACCTTTTCGAGGATGAGCCGCACCGTCGGCGTGGTCGGCCTGGGCGCCTGGCAGCTCGGCGCCGACTGGGGTGACGTCAGCGAGGCCGACGCGCACGCGACCCTGCAGGCGGCGGTCGACGCGGGCGTCACCTTCATCGACACCGCCGACGTCTACGGCGACGGCCGCAGCGAGCAGATCATCGGCTCCTTCATCAAGGACAAACCGCAGCTGACCGTGGCGACCAAGATGGGCCGCCGGATGGACCAGCTGGTCGAGAATTACTCGCTGGACAACTTCCGGGCCTGGACCGACCGGTCCCGGGCCAACCTCGGCGTCGAGACGCTCGACCTGGTCCAGCTGCACTGCCCGCCGACGCCGGTGTTCTCCAGCGGCGAGGTCTACGACGCCCTCGACACCCTGGTCGAGGAGAAGCGGATCAGGGCGTACGGGGTGAGCGTCGAGAAGGTCGACGAGGCCCTCGCCGCGATCGAGCGCCCGGGCACCGCGAGCGTCCAGATCATCCTGAACGCGTTCCGGCTCAAGCCGCTCGAGCGGGTGCTGCCGGCCGCGGCCGCCGCGGGCGTCGGCATCATCGCGCGCGTCCCGCTGGCCAGCGGCCTGCTCTCCGGCCGCTACGACGAGCACACCACGTTCGCGGCCGACGACCACCGCAACTACAACCGGCAGGGCGCCGCGTTCGACGTCGGCGAGACGTTCTCCGGCGTCGACTTCGCGACCGGCCTCGAGGCGGTCCGCCGGCTGCGCCCGCTGATCCCGGCCGGCGCCACGATGGCCCAGTTCGCGCTGCGCTGGATCCTCGACCAGCCGGGCGTCACGGTGGTCATCCCGGGTGCGCGCAATCCCGAGCAGGCTCGCGGCAATGCGGCCGCCGCCGCCCTCGCGCCGTTGCCGGCCGAGACGCTGCAAGCGGTCACCGACGTTTACGACGAGCTGATCCGCCCGGCGGTGCATTCCAAATGGTGAACGAACCGGCACCGAGCCCGAAACTCAAGGGCTGGCTGCCGATGGTGATCGGTGTCCTTGCCATCTTCCTGGGGGCACTGTGGACACTGCAGGGCCTGGACATTCTGACCGACAGCAAGATGAGCGGTAAAGAAACCTGGACATTCGTTGGCGGGGCACTTGCCCTGATCGGTCTGATCATGGTCGTGATCGGTGAGCGTGTCCGATCTCGATCCAAAAGATAAGACATATAAAGAAAGGCCCCGCACTCATTGCTGAGTGCGGGGCCCCTTGATCGGAGTTGATCCGAGCCGATCTCCGCCAGGCGATCGGCAGCCGGTCATGACGACCGGCGATGGTGGTCTCAGAGCGGGCGAACCTGCTCCGCCTGCGGGCCCTTCTGGCCCTGGGCGATCTCGAACTCGACCCGCTGGTTCTCTTCCAGACTGCGGTAACCGCTCATCTGGATGGCCGAGAAGTGGACGAACACGTCAGCACCCCCGCCGTCGACGGTGATGAACCCGAAGCCCTTGTCCGCGTTGAACCACTTCACGGTTCCTTGCGCCATGCTGAACTCTCCCTCTGAAAATGCCGGCCCTAGTCCTGAAGTCCGGGCCGTTGTCCGTTTTCGAGCAGCGGCGCCGTTGAGGCGGACCTTCCAGAGGACGTCCTATCCGCCGCGACTGCAAGACACCGGTCGACGCCTTATCGGCCGGCATCCCGTGGTCTTGGCGAAGCAGCGAACCACGTACGCAAAAACTGGGCACACTCTACCCGAAAAGGTGGCCGCAAAGCTGCCCCCGAACACCAATCAGATAAACGTCTGCTGATGCGGAAAAGGCCCCCCACTTCGCTCTCGCGATGTGGGAGACCTTGTCTTCAGTGCCGTCTTAGTCCGGCCATTGACCAGTCAGTTTGCGAACGCCGGAAGCGCCGCCGCGATCGACCGCCGCCTTAACCAGCGCGAAGATCGCACCCTGCAGTGCGGCCGCCGCGAGGATCTCGGCCCAGCCGCGCTCCTCGTCGGTCGCGTTGGGGGCGTCGTCGTCGCCCGTCGCGATCTTCCAGACCTCCTTGAACGCGAAGCCGGCCACCGCCCCGGCCGCGACGCCGAGCAGGATGCCCACCGGCTTGTACGCGATCTTCCCGACCTTGCTCAACGCTTCCTCCCGCGTACCACCAGAATGATTCCGATTACCGCAGCGACGCCGGCGAGCACCAGCGGGAGCGGCACCGGCGAGGTCGCCACCGCCTCCCGGGCGCGCACCTTGGCGATCTCCACCTGGTCCTTCGCCCGGGCCTTCACGTCCGCCTTGGCCGCCAGGGCCTGCACGGTCTCGCCCAGCTCGGCACGGGTCTGCTTGATGTCGGCCCGGAGCTCGGCGATCGTGGGCTTCGGTTGCTTCGTCGCCTCGCTCACGACCGGCCCCGATCGCGGACCGCGTGCTTGACCTCGTCGACGTCGAGCTTGACGCTCTCGATCGCGGCCTTCGGCTCCGGCGGCACCGCCTTGGTCACCTGGTTCTTGCCGATCAGGGCGAGAATGCCGGCGACCAGGAACAGCGCGACCGTCCAGATCAGCGCGGCCAGCCAGAGCGGCAGGAAGATGTCGAAGACGATGATCAGCGTGGCGATCGAGGCACCGATGCCGTAGAGGGCCAGCACACCGCTGGTGCCGAACAGGCCGACCCCGATGCCGGCATGCTTGCCCTTCTCCGCCAGCTCGGCCTTGGCCAGCGCTATTTCGTCACGAACCAGTCGGGAGACCTGCTCGCTCGCCCGCTGCACCAGTTCCGCGGTGGACTGCTCCGCGACCGGGCGTGCGGGCCTGCCGTTCAGGACATCGGCCATCGTCGTCCCCCTTTCCTACGTTGGGTTTATGCCCTGATCAACTCGGAGTCAATCCTGTTGGAGGAAAGGTGTCACCGCCGGGTCACGGCGGGCTCCTCCGGACCGGTGAACTGATTGCCGCGCGCCTCGCCGTCGTTGCCGCCGGAGAAGACCCGGCCGTCGCTCGGTGCGTCGCCGTCCGTTTGGGGCCGCGGGGCCGGGCGCAGCGGTGCCGAACCGGATGAGCCCTCGGTCAGTTCGGCGCGGACCCGCGGGATGCTCGTGCGCTGGTTCTGCCACACGTAGGTCACCAGGCGCTCCCGCACCAGGCAGCGCAGATCCCACAGCGCCGGGGCGTCCGCGGCCGAGACCAGCGCGCGCAGCCGGACCATGCCGCCGATCGCGTCCGTCATCTGCAGCACGCACACCCGGCCGTCCCACAGCTGCGAGCTCTCGCAGGCGGACCGCAGCTCGGTGCGCAGCGGCTCGATGTCGGTCGCCCAGTCCACGTCCAGCTCGGCCGTGCCCAGCACCGCCGACCCGGTCCGGGTCCAGTTCTGGAAGGGCTTGGTGGTGAAGTACGACGTGGGCAGCAGCAACCGGCGGTCGTCCCAGATCTGCACGGCCACGTAGGTGAGGGTCAGCTCCTCGATCCGGCCCCACTCCCCCTCGACCACCACCACGTCGTCGACCCGCACCGCGTCGCTGAACGCGAGCTGCAGGCCGGCGAAGACGTTGCCGAGGGTGCTCTGCGCGGCCAGCGCCGCCACGACGCTGACCAGCCCGGCCGAGGCCAGCAGGCTGGCGCCGAGCGCCCGGATGCCGGGGAAGGTCATCAGCACCACGCCGAGCGCGAGGATCACGATGGTGGCGACGGTGACCCGGCGCAGGATCACCACCTGGGTCTTGAAGCGGCGGCGTTTCAGGTTGTCCGGCACGTCGGTGCGCCAGCGGGCCAGCGCGGCGTCCTCCAGGACCAGCAGCAGCGCGGCCACCAGCCAGGCGAAGCCGGCGATGAACAGGATCACCAGCAGATGCAGCAACGGGCCGCGGCCGGGGAACTCCCCGGTGGCGGCCCGGATGGCTTGCTGGATCGCGAAGACGGTGACCGTGGCCAGGAACGGGTAGTGGGCCGTGCGGGCCAGATCGGCGGCGAGCTCCGAGCGGCGGCCCATCCGGGACAGCAGCCAGTGCAGGAACTCGACCAGAAAGATCGTGGCGCCGGTCGACGCCACCACTACCAGTACGGCGGTCATCAGGTGGGGCACTTGTCATCTCCTCCGGGAAGCGAGGGGGATCAGCGCTCCACCTTGCCCTGGCAGGCGCCGATCGCAACCCTCTCCCGGCGAGATAGGTGTCGGCTCACACTTTCCGGTATTTGGCCTGCGCGAAGCAGTAGACACCGAACGCGGCGATCCCGAGCCCGATCAACGCGAGCAGCCACACGCCCCACGGGTGTCCGGCCAGCGTCTTGAGGGCGGCGTCGAGGCCGCGGGCCTTGTCCGCGTCGTAGGTGACGGCGGCGACGACGACCAGGATGCCGGCGATGGCGTAGGCGGTGCCCTTGGCGATGTAGCCGGCCATCCCGAGGCGGGTCGTCGACTTGCGTACCGAAGGGGCCATCTCCTGGGTGTTCAGGTGCTTGGTGAACTTCTTGGTCCAGCCGTAGACGGCCATCCCGACGCCGACGCCGATCACGACCAGGCCGACGAAGCCGATCAGCCAGCGGCCGCCGGAGTGGGCCATGATGCCGGCCGACTTGTTCTGCTGGTTCTGCGCCATCGACGAGTTCGCGCCGCGCAGCACGTTGACCGCGTAGAAGGCCAGCGAGAGGTAGAGGATCGCGCGCACGCCGGAGACGACCCGCTCGGCGATCGCGGTCTTGTCCTGCGGGCCGCTCTCGCCGATCGCGGCCTCGAAGGCCTGCCAGATGGCCATGCCGACCATCCCGATCGCGATCAGGACCAGCAGGACCTTGCCGAACCCGTTGCCCGCCAGGGTCTGCAGCGCACCGGACTGGTCGCTCTCCTGGCTGGAGCCGCCGAAGGCGACCTGGACCGCGATCCACGCGAAGATGAGGTGGACGATGCCGTAGCCGACGAAGCCGCCGCGGGCCACCATCTCCAGCGGTTTGCTGTCGGCGGCTCGCGACGCGGTGTATTTGACGTTACTGGCGGGGGTCATGGCCCCAGATTGACCGAACGCGACGTGTGACAAACATTCAGCCCTTGGTCCGCCTAAGGAGGTGGCGGGGCCGGTGGTGTCAGTTGCGTGCCACCTGGAAACTGACGGTGTCACCGGTGATGCTGTCGAGTGACACCTGCAGGCCGCCGACGTTGACCGCCTGCTGTCCCTTGGTCAGGCTGATCTGCTCGCCGGCCACCACGAGGGTGACGGTGTTGGCGTCGGCGCTGACGAATTTCGCCTCCACGCCGAGCACGCTGGCGCTCGCGTCGACCTCCCGGTCGATGGTCACCGTGCACTGGTCGAGACTGCAGTTGACGTTGTCACTGCTGCAACCGGTGAGAAGCGCGATGCCGAGGACGGCCGAGGCGAGTGCGGCGGCGACGCGCCGGGTGGGCTTGAGCACCCTTCGAGGGTACGGGTACCGCGCGACCCTAAGGTGAGGTCGTGAGCGAGATAGAGGTACGCGACAACGCCCAGCAGCACCGCTTCGAGCTGCTCGTCGACGGTGCGATGGCCGGAATGGCCGCGTACCGGCTCCGGGACGGCGCCGTGGTGATCACGCACAGCGAGGTGGACCGGCAGTTCCGCGGCCAGGGGCTGGGGAACGAGCTGGCCCAGCGCACGCTGGACCTGCTCCGTTCTCGCGGGGACAAGGTCGTCCCGGTCTGCCCGTTCTTCGCGCGCTACGTCGAGGAGCACCCGACGTACGACGACATCATCGTTTCCTGACTCAGGCGGCCATCGGGGCCGGCACCGGGCTTCCCGCGATCAGCTCGGCGGCGGCCTGGCCGCAGGCCCGGGTCGCGCCGAAGGTGGCGATGTGCACCCCGCCGAGGATCGTCACCGGCACGCCCATCTCGACCACGATGGCGTCCGGCCGCCGGGCGAGCACCGCGGTGATCACGTCGGCCTGCCACGGGTGCCGGTGCAGGTCGCGGACCACCAGGACCAGGGCGCGGCCCTCGGCCCCGGCGAGCACGACCGACGCCGGGTCGGCCAGGCCGGCCAGGTAGCTCTCGGTGAGCCGGACCGAGGTGGTGCCGGGTCGCAGGCCGTCGAGCGGCGCGCTCACGCCCCACGGGGTCTCCTCGCCGACCGCGATGTTGCGCGGCGGCGCGAACTCGACCACGTGCGCGTCACCAGTGATCGGGAGCGCGGCACCGGCGTCGGCGGCGGTGACCCGGACCGCGCGGCGGGCCGCGGCGAAGCCGATCGGCGACCCGTTGCGCTGAGCAACGTCGACCAGCTTGCGGGCACCGCCGGTCCAGCCGGCCAGGCGGTGCACCCGGGCGGCCGCGTCCTGCAGGCGCTCGGCCGGGAGCACGCCGTTCTGGACCGCGGCGACGATCGCGTCGCGCAGCTCGATGGCGGTGTCCTCGCCGGCCAGCCCGCCGCCCACGCAGATCGCGTCGGCGCCGGCCGCGATGGCCCGTACGGTCGCGCCGGCCAGGCCGTACTTACGGGCGACGCCCTGCATCTCGATGCCGTCGGTGACGATCAGGCCGTCGAAGCCGAGCTCGTTGCGGAGCAGTTCGGTCAGGATGCGCCGGCTGAGGGTGGCGGGCAGCTCCGGGTCGTACGCCGGGACCAGCAGGTGGCCGGTCATCACGACCTTGACGCCGGCCTCGATCGCGGCCCGAAAGGGCAGCAGCTCGCAGGCGGCCAGCGCGGCCCGGTCGCGGTCGATCAGCGGCACGTCGTGGTGCGAGTCGACGCTGGTGTCGCCGTGGCCCGGGAAGTGCTTGGCGCAGGCGGCCACCCCGGCGTCCTGGATGCCCCGGACGAACGCGGCCGAGTGGCGGGCCACCAGCTCCGGGTCCGAGCCGAAGGCGCGTACGCCGATGACCGGGTTGTCGGGGTTGCTGTTGACGTCGGTGTCCGGCGCGTAGTCGAGCGTGATGCCGGCGTGGGCCAGCTCGAAGCCGAGGTCCCGGGCGACCGCTTCGGTCAGCGCCGGATCGTCGATCGCGCCGAGGGCCAGGTTGCCCGGGCGGGAGCTGCCGTGCCGCGACTCGAACCGGGTGACGTCACCGGCCTCCTCGTCGATCGCCACGATCACGTCGGCCCGCTCGGCGCGCAGCTGCGCGGTGAGCGCCGCCACCTGAGCCGGGCTCTCGACGTTGCGGGCGAAGAGCGCCACGCCGCCGAGTCCGTCGCCGAGCCACCGGCGAACCCAGTCGGGTGCGGTGGTGCCGACGAAACCGGGCTGGAGAACCGCAGCCGCCAGCTTCGCCAATTCGCCTTGGTTGGGCATGGGCCCCCGTACCTCCGGTGACGTTTACGCACACTCCCCGTGATGGGAGCGTGCCCCCGTTGTGCCGACCTATGTTCACACCCCATCCCTATTTAGTCAACAAACCTTCCTATTAGTTAAGAGTCGATACGATGCGGGGGTGCTTACCCCCTTGGCCGCCACCTCAGGCGTCGACTGGTCCGAGGTTCACGCCGTCCGCCTCCTCGGCGTAGCCCTCGCCGCGTTGTTCCTCCTCTGGGCGATCCGCCGGATGTTCGGCGGGAAGAAATAAAGGTTTTCGCGCAACATCGTTGGGGCACAATGGCCGCTCGATGAAGCTTCCCGTCTACGGACCCCGCCTGCGCCGCGTCGCCCGTCAGCAGTTCGGATGGCCCTCGCTGCGCCCCGGCCAGTTCAAGCCGATGCGCGCCGTGCTGCGCCGCAAGGATGCGCTGGTCGTGCTGCCCACCGGCGCCGGCAAGTCGGCGATCTACCAGATCCCGGCCGTGCTGCTGCCCGGCCCGACCGTGGTGATCTCCCCGCTGCTCGCCCTGCAGCAGGACCAGATCGCCGCCCTCAACGAGCGGAACGACCCGAAGATCCGCGCGGTCCGGGTCAGCTCGGCCGAGACGCCGCACCAGCAGCGCGAGGCGATCAAGGAGATCCGCGAGGGCCGCGCCGAGTTCCTGTTCATCACGCCCGAACAGCTCAGCGACCCCGAGCGGCTGGCCGAGGTGCGCTCACTGAAGCCCGGCCTGATCGCCATCGACGAGGCGCACTGCATCTCGGCCTGGGGGCACGACTTCCGCCCCGACTTCCTGGCCCTCGGCGAGATGATCAAGGAGATGGGCCGCCCGCCGGTCCTGGCGCTGACCGCGACCGCGTCCCCACCGGTCCGCGACGACATCATCGAGCGACTCGGCCTGCGCAAACCCGAGATCCACGTGTCCGGCCTGGACCGGCGCAACCTGTTCCTCGAGGTCGCCTACTGCCCCGACGAGGACTACCGCTGGCGTCGGCTCACCCAGCTGATCGAAGCGGCGCCGCGGCCCGGCATCATCTACGTCGCCACTCGGCGGGCCGCCGAGGAGCTGTCCGACCGGTTATCGAAGTCGGGGTACCACGCCACCTACTACCACGGCGGGATGGCCGGCGGGATGCGCGAGGAGCGCCACGAGGCGTTCTCCGCCGACAAGGTCGACATCATGGTCGCCACGTCGGCGTTCGGCATGGGCATCGACAAGGCCAACATCCGCTGGGTCGCGCACGTGGCCCTGCCCGACTCCCCCGACAGCTACTTCCAGGAGATCGGCCGCTCCGGCCGCGACGGCGAGCAGGCCCACGCCATGCTGCTGTGGCGCGCCGAGGACGAGGCGATCCAGCGCTTCTTCAGCGGCGGCTCGCCGGACGAGGTCGAGCTGCGCGAGCTGGCCGCGGCGCTGCGCTCCGGCCCGCTGACCAAGACGGCGCTGAAGGAGAAGACCGGCCTCGGCCCCCGCAAGCTGGGAAGCTACCTGGGCCTGCTGGAACAGGTTGGCGCGGCAACGGCCGGCGCCGGCAACAAGATGACGGTCCCGCTCTTCGCCCCGCTGCCGGCGGCTGCGGCGACGGCCGCCATCAAGGAGTACGAACGTCAGCAGGTGGTGACCCGCTCCCGCACCGACATGATGCGCGGCTTCGCCCAGGCCGAGGGTTGCCGAAGCCAGGTCCTGCTGGCCTACTTCGGCGAGGCCCTGAAAAAGCCGTGCGGCCACTGCGACAACTGCGCCAACGGCCTGCCCACCCCATCCGCAAAGCCCGCCGACGAGCCGTTCGCCGTGCACAGCACGGTCCGCCACGGCGAGTGGGGCCCGGGCACGGTGATGGGCTACGAGGACGACCGGATGACGGTCCTCTTCGACGAGGTCGGCTACAAGACCCTGTCGGTCCCGGTCGTCATGGCGAACAAGCTGCTGTCGCCGCCGACGAAACCGAGACGCTGACATATCGGCCTCAAGAGGGCAACGAGCCTCGACCAGCGGCGCCGCCCGGCGGGCGGCCCGCCGCTGACCACGGTCGTGTCAGGCGGACCATGCCCGGACGATGTCGTCCGGGCCCCAGATCAGATCTGCGGCGTCGGCCGGGAGGTCGGCTCCCGAACGGCTGACGACGACCAGGCCGCTGGTGCCGGGCTCGAAGCCCGGGATCGTCGGGGCCTGGCGGCGTAGTTCCTCCAGGTGGTGGCGGTCGAACGGGCCGTCCTGCCACTTGATGGAGCCGGCGAACGCTATCCGCGAAGCGACCGGTGCGCGGTCGGCTCCGACCAGGTCAATCTCCGGGTTGGACTGCCGGTTCCACCAGCCGCCGACCTCCCACGTGTCGGTCCAGGGCAGCTCGCCGGCACCGGCGGCGATGGCGAGCGCGTCGCGGATGATCGGTTCGACGGCGTTGCCCCGCCACGTGGACCACCGCGCGTCGAGGACGGCGCGGGCGGCGGCGTTCCGGTCACGCAGGGCCAACTGATGCACGTCGCGCAGGACCGCCAGGTACAGCCGCAGGTTGCTGTCGGCGATCCGGTACTGCGCCAGGTTGCTGGGCTTGGTGGACAGCGGCCGGTCGACGGCGAGGATCTGCTTCTCCTCGACGAGCCGGTGAAGCACCGGGGCCAGGGTGCCGGAACTGACCGGCCCGCCGCGATCGCCAGCCGCCGCGGCGATGTTGCTGAAGGTGCGGCTGCCGGTCCCGCCGACCGCTTCCAGGATGCGCCGGGCGGTGTCCGGTGCGGGGAATTCCGAGGCCAGCGACTGCTCGGGGATGCTGAACAACGCTGAGTTCTTGTTGGCGATCTCCTCCCGCAGGAAATCGGCGGGGGGCGTTCCCGGGGTCCACTCCAGGGCGATGCCGGGCAGCCCGCCGGTGATCAGGTGCGCATCGATCGCATCCGCGCCGCTCGAACCGGTCACGGCGGCGGTCTCGGCGAGATTGAACGGGCCGAGGACCATGTTCGTGGCCCGGCCGTAGAACGGGCGGTCGTACTCGGTGAGCCGCTGCATCATGTGCAGATCGCTGCCGAGCAGCAGCAACAGCACCGGTTTGCGGGAGATCAGCCGGTCCCAGGCGACCTGCAGATGCCCGTCGAAGGTCGTGTCCTGCTCGGCGATCCAGGGCAGTTCGTCGAGCACGACGACGCTCGGTGTGTCGGGCAGGACGCTGGCCAGGACGCGCAGCATGTCGCCCCACCCGCCGGCCGGCGGCTCGGACGGCAGAAGGTCGCGACCGCCGGAGGTGAGCAGCGACGAGTCACGCACGGCGCCAAGAAAGTAGCTGACCGCTTCGATGCTCGAAGCACCCTTGACCGCGGTGTAGAAGCAATACGGCAACTCGACCCGGTCGCACAGCTCCTGCACCAGCCGTGACTTGCCCACCTGCCGCCGCCCGCGGACGGCTACGGATCGGCCCTCCCCGGTGCGCCGGACATGGTCGAGTTGCTTGGTGAGCAGATCGAGCTCGGTGCGCCGCCCCACGAACATCGACGCCTCCGAAGTCAGATTCAATCTTACTTCGGTGCAGTCTACCTAAGCGGGAGCTCGGCCGAGGATCTTCGCCAGGGCGTCGCGCAGGGCGTGATACGGGTCGGCGGGGAGGCTGGTTGAGCGCCAGCCGATGTGTTTGTCCGGGCGGATCAGCAGGGCGCCCTCCTCCTCCACCTCGCGGACCCGTGCCCAGTCGTAGTAGAGGTCGGTCATCTCGCGGCCCGGGCCGATCACGATGGCCTTCAGGGGCACGCCGAGCTCCTGGGCGGTCTTCTCGGCGGCGGCCAGCCACGGCTCGCCGGCTATGCCGGTCAGCAGGGTGAATTGGGTCATCGGGGCCAGGTCGAGGGTGGACACCCGGGTTCGGGCGTTGCCTACCCACACGTGGGGCAGGCGGGAGCCGGGGACCGTTGACTGCTCGTAGTAGAGCTCGGGGTCTCGGGTCGGGGGCGGGCGTTCGCTGCCGTCGCCGATGATGGCGGCCGAGTCGTAGAACTGGCCCAGGTCCACGCCGTGGGCGTTGAACTCGTAGTGCTTCAGCTCCATGGCCGCTACCAGGGCCGCCCGCTTGGCCGCGCCGGCCGGGGTGTTCGCCTTGCGCTCCTCGATCCGGGCCGCCATCTCGGCCTCGTCCTTGGCGTCGAGCAGGCCCAGCACCTCGAAGAACTGGACGAACTCCCGGCTCGACCTGTTGGCGCGCTTGACTATCTGCTCGGCGACCGGGGCGCGCTCGGTGGTGTAGGTGTCCAGCAGCGACGGTGCGGCCTGGCCGCGCAGCACCGCGGCCAGCTTCCAGGCCAGGTTGTAGGCGTCCTGGATCGACGTGTTCGAGCCCAGGCCGTTCGACGGCGGGTGGCGGTGGACCGCGTCGCCGGCGCAGAACACCCGGCCCGCGTGCAGCCGGGTCGCGTACAGCTCGTTATTGCCCCACAGGGACGTGCCGGTGATCTCGACCTCGAGGTCGGGCAGGCCGACCAGGTTGCGCACGATCGCGGTCGCGGCGGCGTCGTCGACGACCGGGGCGGGCTCGTTGATGTCGTAGCCCCAGACGATCAGCCACTCGTTCCACGGGCGCACCATCCGGACCAGGCCGGCGCCGATCCCGCCGACGTTGGAGCCGGGCTGGATCACCCAGTAGAGGACCGACGGGCGGTGGCCCACGTGCGCGGCCAGGTCGGCCTTGAAGGTGATGTTCATCGAGCCGGCGATGTCCATCGCGCCCTCGGTCGGCAGGCCCAGGTCGGCGGCGACCATCGAGCGGGCCCCGTCCGCGCCGATCAGGTATTTGGCGCGGATCGTGTATTCCTCGCCGGTCAGGCGATCCCGGACCCGTACGTCGACGTGGTCTTGATCTTGCTCGAAAGAAAGGTATTCGGTGGAGAAGCGGGTCTGGGTGCCGCGCTCGGTCGCGTTGCGCACCAGGATCGGCTCCAGGTAGGTCTGCGGGATGTCCACCGGCAGGCACGGCGAGGCGACGCGGTAGTCGCCCGCCCGGACCGGGTGGGTGCCCCAGGTGAGGATCCGGCCGATCTCCTCGCCGGCGATCGACGTGCAGAAGACGGTGTCGCCCATCAGCTCGTGCGGGGTGGCGTCCGCCTGGACCTGGTCCTCGATGCCGGCGTCCCGGAAGACCTCCATCGCGCGCTGGTTGGTGATGTGCGCGCGGGGCGTGTTCGCCGTCCAGCGGTACTTCGTGATCATGATGTTCGGGACGCCCAGGGTGGAGAGCAGCAGCGCCGCGCCCGCCCCGGCCGGTCCCGATCCAACGATCAGCACATCGGTCGTCACCGTCATCCGATCAGTCTGCGGACCCGGCGCGTTCCGCCGACAGGAATCGGGCGAGATCAGGGCGGAAATGCGAAAGCCTGGCGGAAAACTAAATTCCAAGGCTTTTGCGTACGTCGGTGGCGCGCACGCCGAAGTGCGCGCGGAACGCCTGCGAGAAGTACGCGGCGGAGCCGAACCCGCAACGGGCGGCGATCTCCGCGACGGCCGCCCGGGGCTCGGCGACGAGCCGTGCGCGGGCCCGTTCCAGCCGCCGGGCCAGCACGAACTGCGGCAGGCTCACGCCGGCACCGGCGAACGCCCGGGACAGGTGCCGTTCGCTGATCCCGATGCCGGCCGCCACCCGGGCGGCGCTCAGGCCGGGGTCGGTCAGGTGGTCCTCGATGAAGGCGCGCGCGTTGGCCAGGTGGGCGGTGCCCGGGTCGGCGGTGCTGCGGCCGGTCATGCTCGCCAGCAGGTGCAGGGCGACGTCCTCGTCGACCGGCTCGTCGCCGCGCAGCGCCCGGTCGACCAGCCGGGCGAAGGTCCGCGCCGTCACGTCCCCCGGGGCGAAGTCGCGCACGATCGGCGCGGGCAGCGCCTCCAGCCCGGTCCACTCCCGGAAGGTCGCCCGCGGCACCTTGACGGCCAGCTCCTCCAGGCCGCGGGAGAAGCCCCGCATGAACGGCCGGTCCGGATCGCAGATCAGGGCCTGCCCCGGCCGCAGGGTCAGCACCCCGCCGTCGTGGTAGAAGAACGCCTCACCGAACACGGTCAGGTAGACGGCGATCGAGTCGGCCGGGCTGCTCCGGATCACCTCGGCCGGCCGCTCCACGACGTGCGAGCTGCCCCGGACCCGGGCCAGGTGCAGCCGGTCGAGCTGAAGGTTGAGCTCGGTGCCCTGGAACGGCTCGTCGCTGATCATCCGGCAGCGCAGGCCGATCAGCGCAGCCCGGTTGTGGTCCTCCCAGAGCCCGATGCGCTGCTCGGCCGGCAACTCGGCCGTGCTGAAGCTCCTCAGCCGCGTCACGGTCCACCCCCGGGATGTGGTCCCCGTCACGCTAACGCAGGACCGGAGCCACCGGGAAGACGCGGACCGCGCCGAGCACCGCCTCGATGCGGCGGTGCTCGGCTTCCAGGGCCGCCACCGTGGCCGCCAGCATCGCGCGGCCGGCGCGGTCAGGCGTAGGGCTCTTGGTCCTGACCGAGGACGGCCACCAGGAAGTCGGCGCCGGGGTGGAACGGGCGCAGGTCCCAGGTGCTCAGCAGGACGTCGGGGCGCAGGCCGGCGGTGGCCACGTCCTCGAAGAAGTCGTGGAACTCGTAGCCCCGGCCGGCGCCGAAGCCGAGCACCGCGCGGCCGCCGTCGGCCAGGTGGGCGGCGAAACGGCGGATCACCTCCAGCCGTGTGGACGGGGCCAGGAAGGTCATCACGTTGCCGGCGCAGACGATCACGTCGAAGCCGGGTGGCTCCAGCTTCAGCTCGGCCAGGTCGCCGACCAGCCAGGTGGCGCCGGGGTGGTCGGCCTTCGCGGCGGCGATCAGCTCCGGGTCGAGGTCGACGCCGGTCACGTCGTGACCGGCCGCCGCCAGGCGGGCACCGACCCGGCCGGGGCCGCAGCCGGCGTCCAGGATCCGGCGGCCGCGCGGCACCATCGCGTCGATCAGGCGGGCCTCGCCGTCCAGGTCGTCGCCGCGGGCGGCCATGTCCCGGAACCGCTGGACATACCACTGGGAGTGGCCCGGCTTCTCGTCGATCATGCGCAACCAGAGGTTCTCGTCGGTCATGACCCATTCTCTCCGGTGAACAGCGGCGTGCTCAGATAACGCTCACCGGTGTCCGGCAGGACCACGACCACGGTCTTGCCGGCGTGCTCCGGGCGCTTGGCCAGCTCGGCCGCGGCGTGCAGGGCGGCGCCGCTGGAGACGCCGGCCAGGATACCCTCGGTGCGGGCCAGCCGGCGGGCGGCCGCCCGGGCCTGCTCGACGTCGACCCGGACGATCTCGTCGTAGACCGTGGGGTCGAGGACCTCGGGGACGAAGCCGGGGCCGATGCCCTGGATGCCGTGCGGACCGGCGGCGCCACCGGAGAGCACCGGGGATTCGGCCGGTTCCACGGCGTACACCCGGAGCTCGGGCTTCTTGTCCTTGAGAATTTGGCCGACCCCGGTGACCGTGCCGCCGGTGCCCACACCAGCGACCAGCAGATCGACCGCGCCGTCGGTGTCGTTCCAGATCTCCAGGGCGGTGGTGCGGCGGTGCACGTCGGGGTTGGCCGGGTTGTCGAACTGCCGCGGCAGGAACGCCTTGCGCTCGTCGGCGAGTTGCAGGGCCCGGGCGACGGCGCCCTTCATGCCGTCCGCCGCCGGCGTCAGAACAAGTTCCGCACCGTACGCGGTGAGCAGCGCCCGCCGTTCGAGGCTCATGCTCTCCGGCATCGTCAGGGTCAGCCGGTAACCACGGGCGGCCGCCACCAGGGCCAGGCCGATGCCGGTATTACCACTGGTCGCCTCGACGATGGCACTGCCCGGCCGGAGTTCCTCACTGGCCTCGGCCGCCTCGATCATGGCGAGCGCGATGCGGTCCTTGACGCTGCCGCCGGGGTTCGCCGACTCCAGCTTGGCCAGCAGTTTCGCCGGGAGCCCGGGCTCGAAGCGGGCGAGCCGCACCAGCGGGGTCCGGCCGATCAGCTCGGTGATGTCGTTGTAGACCATTGGTTTTCTCCCTGATAGGCGGCGGCCCGTACGCGGGCGCCAGCCGGAACGTCGGAAAGTACGAGGGTGAGCGCGCCGATCTCGGCGTCGTCGCCGATGTGCACCGGGCCGAGCACGGTGGCGCCGACGCCGAGCACCACGCGGTCGCCGACGCTGGGGTGCCGGATGCTGCCCTTGGGGTCGCGGTGCCAGCCGCGGCCGCCCAGCGTGACCCGGTGGTACATGGTCACGTCGTCGCCGAGCCGGGCGGTCTCGCCGATGACGACCCCGGCGCCGTGGTCGATGAAGAGGCGTCTTCCGACGACGGCGCCGGGGTGGATCTCGATCCCGGTCAGCAGGCGCATGACCTGGGAGATCAGGCGGGGCAGGAACGGCAGGCCGGCGCGGTGCAGCCGGTGCGCGAGGCGGTGGCCCCAGACCGCCCAGAGGCCGGGGTAGAGCAGCACCTCGGCGGCGCGCAGGCCGTACAGGGCCGGGTCGCGCCGGTAGATGGCGCGCAGGTCGTCCATCACGAGGATGTCCTTGGCAGGTGTTCGGAGGTGGCCCGGGTCAGCACCCCGGACAGCGCTCGTCGAACACCCGCCGGACGTGCGCCCCCGCCATCGGAACGGCGAACGCGTAGCCGGCCAGAGTCCTCATGTCCCGAACGCTAGCCGCGCCGAATCCCCGGAGTTCAGGGCCGAAGGTCCCCTGGTTTTGCTGGCATTCGACGTTATAACGTCTGTCGACGTGGAAACCTTCGGTCCCAGTGGCTCGCCCTCGATCGACACCCCGCGGCACCGCGCTCTCGGCTCCGACAGCCGGGCCACCATCCTGCGGCTGGTGCGCGATGCGACCGGTGGTCTGACCGGCGCCGACGTGGCCGCCGCCACCGGGCAGCACCTGTCCACCACCCGCGCCCACCTGGAGCAACTGGTCGAGGCGGGCCTGCTGGTCAAGGCCCGGGCCAGCGGCGGCCGGCCGGGGCGGCCCGCGTGGCGATACCGGGCGACCGGCACCGACCCGGCCCCGGCGCCGTACCGGGTGCTCGCCGCCGCCCTGCTCGACCACCTGCCGACGAAGCGCGGCGACGTACGGGTGGCGGCCGGCCTGGTCGGCCGCGACTGGGGGCGCAAGCTCGCGGCGGGCGTGCCGGCGGCGGCCGAACCGGTCGAAACCGCGATCACCGTCCTCGACGGACTCGGGTTCGGCCCGCGCGCGGCCGGTCCGGCCGAGGTGCACCTGCACACCTGCCCGTTCCTGGATCTGGTCGGGCAGAACCCGGATGCGATGTGCGGGCTGCACGCCGGCGTCGTCCGCGGCGTGCTGGAGAGCCGCGGCATCAAGAGCGAGGACACCGTGCTCGAACCGTTCGGCGCCCCGCACGCCTGCGTGGTCCGCCTGCCCGGGCCGGCCCGCTCATGACGCTCTCCGATCGGGCTTCCTGGCATCGGCGGGCCGGGCTGCTGCCGGCCGCGTACCTGGCCGCGCTGGTGGTGCTCGCCGTCGCCCATCCGCTGCTGCCTCAGTGGCGCTGGGTGGCCATCCACCTGCTGATGCTCGGGGCGGTGACGAACGCGATCCTGGTGTGGAGCGCGCACTTCACCTCGGCCATCCTGCGGGTGCCGCCGCCGGGCCGGCGCCGCGGCGAGGTCGTCCGGCTGGTGCTGCTCAACGCCGGGGTGGTCGCCGTGCTGGCCGGTCCGCCGTGGGTCGGGGTGGGCGGGGCGGCCGCGATCTTCGCCGCCGTCCTCGGGCATCTCCGGTGGCTGGCCGCGCGGCTGCGGGCGGCCCTGCCGGCCCGCTTCGCGGTGACCGTCCACTACTACCTGGCCGCCGCGGTGGCCTTGCTCGCCGGCATTCCGGCGGGTGCCTGGATGCTGGTGGTGGACGACGCCGGCCGGTCCCGGGTGCTGCTCTTCCACGCGCACGTCAATCTGCTCGGCTGGGTCATGCTGACCGTGCTCGGCACCGTCCTCACGCTGTGGCCCACCGTGCTGCGCACCCGGATGGACGACGCCGCGGTCGCCGCCGGCCGTGCCGCCCTGCCGGTGGCGATCGCCGGGATCGCACTGGTCGCCGCCGGGGTGCTGGCCTGGTGGTCGGTGCTCGCGGTCGCCGGGTTGGCGGCCTTCGCCGCCGCCGTACTGGTCACCGCGTGCCCGGCGGTCCGGGCCGCGCGGCGGAAGCCGCCGGAGTCGTTCGCCGCCTGGTCGATCGCGGCCGGCGCGGGCTGGCTGCTGGTGGCGCTGGCCGTCGACGCGGTCACGCTGGCGACCGCCGGTGGGCCGGACGCCGCCGCCGACCGCTTCGGGGCGGCGCTGATCCCGCTGCTGGTCGGCTCGGTGGCGCAGATCCTGCTCGGCGCGCTCGCCTACCTGCTGCCGATGGTGCTCGGCGGTGGCCCGGCCCGGGTGCGGGAGCGGACCGCCGCCCTCGACCGGCACTGGCCGCAGCGGCTGGCCATGACCAACACCGCCCTCGCCGTCTTCCTGCTGCCGGTCGGCCCGTACGTCCGGATCACCACATCGCTGTTGCTGCTGGCCGCCCTGGTGCAGTTCCTGCTACCGACCGGCCGGCTGCTGCTGGACCGGAGGTGACCGCCGTGCCCGACATCGCCGCTCCCACCCGGCGCTCGCTCGGCGGGGTCGCCACCGGGGTCGCGCTGGTGCTGGTCGCCGTGCTGATCGGGGACGCCGCCCAGCGCCTGACCGGGGACGATGCGCCAGCCGCTGCGGCGGCCGCGGTCACCCCGACCGGGCACACCACGACCGTCGCGGTGACCGCCGAGAACATGCGGTTCCACCCCGCGACGATCACCGTGCCGGCCGGTGACCGGCTGGTCATCGAGTTCACCAACGCGGACCAGCGGCGGCACGATCTGGTGCTGGCCACCGGCGCCAGGACCGGCACGGTCGGCGCCGGGAGGACCGCGAGCCTCGACGCCGGGGTGATCGGCGCGGCGGTCGAGGGCTGGTGCTCGCTGCCCGGCCACCGGCAGGCCGGCATGACCCTGTCGATCACCACCGCCGCGGCCGGCCATGCCGGGCACACGATGGCCGGGGCGACGACGATCGACCCGATGGCCGACCCCGGAGCCGCCTTCCAGGCCCGGGACGCGACCGCCCCGGCGACACCCACCGGCACGGTGCACCGGCTCGCCCTGCACGTCCGGGAGGTGGCGCGGGAGATCGCCCCCGGCGTCCGGCAGACCATGTGGACCTACAACGGCACGGTGCCCGGGCCGGTGCTGCGCGGCAAGGTCGGGGACACCTTCGAGATCACGCTGAGCAACGACGGCACGGTCGACCACGGTGTCGACTTCCACGCCGGGTCACTCGCGCCGGACGGGCCGATGCGGCCGATCGACCCCGGCCAGACCCTCACCTACCGATTCACCGCCGCCAAGGCCGGGATCTGGATGTACCACTGCTCGACCATGCCGATGCTGCTGCACATCGCCAACGGCATGTACGGCGCGGTCGTCATCGACCCGCCCGGCCTGCCGCCGGTCGACCACGAGTACGTGCTGGTGCAGTCCGAGCTCTACCTCGGCAGCGAGCTCACCGCCATGCGGGCCGACCAGCCGGACGCGGTGGTCTTCAACGGCTACCCCAACCAGTACGCGCACCGGCCGCTGGCGGTCCGAACGGGTGACCGGGTCCGGGTGTGGGTGCTCGATGCCGGCCCCAACCGCGGCAGTGCCTTCCACATCGTCGGCACCCAGTTCGACACCGTCTACGCCGAGGGGCACTACCTGCTGAAACCGTCCGATTCCGGCGGCTCGCAGGTGATGGCGCTGGCGCCCGCCTCCGGCGGTTTCGTCGAGGCGGTCTTCCCGGAGGCCGGTCACTACTCGTTCGTGACGCACGCCATGGCCGACGCCGAACGTGGCGCTCGTGGCACGTTCGAGGTCACTGGTGGATGATCCACGGCAGGTGCGGGTAAGGAGAACCCGCCCTGCTGACCACCGAACGTGAGGAACGATTCGTGACCGACGAACCGCTGTACTCGAAGCTGGGCTTCACCGACGCCGAGTGGGGGCTGCTGGTCGGCCTGCCGCAGTCGGTGCTCACCGCGGCCAGCGCCGCCACCCCGGACAGCACCCGCAAGACCCGGGCCGAGAGCGAGGCCGGCACCGACGTGATCTCCGACGGCCGGGCGTCGTTCAGCCCGCTGGTCTCGGCGGTGGCGTCCGCCCTGCTCGAGCGGGTCGGCGACCCCGAGCTCGGCGAGGAGCCGCCGGTGATCGAGCCGGCCGACCCGATCGCCTACGTCGAGGACGTGCTCGGCCGGGCCGCCGAAGCGAACGCCCTGCTCACCGCGAAGGCCGAGCAGGCCGACGCGGAGACCTACAAGCACTGGCTGGTGGAGATCGCCGAGTCGGTGGTCGGCGCGGCCAGCACCGGCGGGGTCCTCGGCATCGGCGGCGAGGCGGTCACCGACGACGAGCGCGCCTTCCGCGACGACCTCGCCAACGCCCTGGCCGACTGACGTCCGGCGGGTGGGCGTCGACGAGTACACGCAGGCCCGGCCGTCGGCCGCGCTGCGGCCGTATGTCGGGTTCTACTCCGGCTACCGGCAGCGCGGCCTCGCGCCGGCCACCCATCGGGGCCTGCCCTCGCCGTACCTCACCCTGATCTTCACGATGGACGACCCGCTGGACGTGGCCGCCCACCCGGACCCCCGCCAGGCTCCCGGCCGGTACGACTCGCTGGTCGGCGGCCTGCATCTCACCCCGGCCCTGCTCACCCACCCCGGACGGCAGTCCGGGGTGCAGGTGGCGCTGCGACCGCTGGGGTGCCGCGCCCTGTTCGGCATGCCGGCCGCCGAGCTGGCCGGACTCGACCTGGACGCGGTGGCCGTGCTCGGCGCGCCGATGGTGGCCGAGATCCGGGACCGGCTGTGTTCCGCATCCTCCTGGCCGGGCCGGTTCGCCGTGCTCGACGACGTGCTCGGGCGGCAGCTGCGCCCGCTGCCGGCCGGGGTGGCGCCCGAGGTGGTGCACGCCTGCCGCCGCCTGCTCGGCGGCGACGTGCCGGTCGGCGCGGTGGCCGGCGAGGTCGGCTGGAGCGCCCGCTATCTCACCGACCGGTTCCGGGCCGAGATCGGGCTGCGGCCCAAGGAGGCCGCCCGGGTGGCCCGCTTCGACCGGGCCCGGCGCGCGCTGCGGCCGGCCGCCCGGCTCGCCGACATCGCCGCCGGGCACGGCTTCGCCGACCAGTCGCACCTGGTCCGCGAGTTCAAGGCGTTCGCCGGGTGCACGCCGTCGCGCTGGCTGGCCGACGAGCACGACCTCAGTTCGCTTTTGTCCAAGCCGGCCGACGACCGGTAGCCGAGGATCGGGGCATGACGCAGACACCGCCACCTCAGGTGTGGCCCACGCTGCGGGCCACCGACGCCCGCGCACTGATCCGGTTCCTGGTCGAGGCGTTCGGCTTCGAGGAGACCGTCGTCTACGGCGAGGGCGACCGGGTGGATCACGCCCAGTTGTCGTGGCCGCTCGGCGGCGGCATCATGCTCGGCTCCGCCGCCGACCGCGGGCCGGACGACACATGGTCGCTGTCGCCCGGCACGTTCGGCGCCTACGTGGTCACCGACGACGTCGACGCGCTCCACCAGCGGGCCGTCCAGGCCGGCGCCGAGATCATCCGGGCGCCGCAGGACACCGATTACGGGTCGCACGAGTTCGCCGCCCGCGACCCGGAGGGCAACCTGTGGTCGTTCGGCACCTACCGGGGCGAGCCGCGGCGCTCCTGAGCTACTCAGGGCGCAGAAGGCCCTGCTCGAAAGCGGCGGCGACGGCCGCCGCGCGGTCGCGAACACCCAGTTTCGCGTACGCATGAAGCAGGTGGGTCTTGACCGTCGCCTCGCTGATGAAGAGCCGGGCCGCCGCCTCCTTGTTGCTGTTGCCCCGCGCGATCAGGGTGAGCACCTCGAGCTCGCGCGCGCTCAGCGGCTCCTTCGCCGGTGAGCGCAGGGAGCCCATCAGCTTGCCGGCCACCGCCGGGGAGAGCACCGACTCGCCGCGGTGCGCCGCGGTGACCGCCCGGAACAGATCCTCGCGCGGGGTGTCCTTCAGGAGGTAGCCGGTGGCGCCGGCCTTGATCGCCGGGAGAACGTCCCGGTCGGTGTCGTAGGTGGTGAGCACCAGCACCCGGGCGGTCGAGCCCTGTTCGCGCAGGGCGACGATCGCGCTGACCCCGTCCATCTCCGGCATCCGCAAATCCATCAGCACCACGTCGGGCGAGACGGCCCGGGCCACGGCCAGCGCCTCCCGGCCGTTCCCGGCCTCGCCGAGCACCTGGAACCGGTCGTCGCCGGCGAACATGCCGCGCAACCCGTCCCGCACCACCGGGTGGTCGTCGACGATGAGCAGCCCGATCACGCGGCCGCTTCCAGCGTGATGGCCGGCACGCAGGCCGACACCGCGGTGCCGGCGCCCGGCTCGGACTCGACCTCGAGCGTGCCCGCGATGCGCAGCAGCCGCTCGCGCATGGCCGCCAGGCCGAAGCCGCCGGCCGCCGAAATCTCCCGCGGGGCCGCCGGATCGAAGCCGGTGCCGTCGTCGCGCACGTCCAGGGTGACCACATCCTCCATGTACGACAGGGTGAGCGCGACCCGGCCCGCCTCGGCGTGCCGGGCCACGTTGGCCAGCGCCTCCTGCGCGGTGCGCAGCAGCGTCGTCTCGATCTCCGGGAGCAGCGGCCGTGGCGTCCCGGTGGTGATCAGCTCGGCCCGCACGCCGTTGCGGCCGGACCAGCCGGCCGCGACCTCGCCGATCGCCTCGGGCAGGGCCGAGGCCTCCAGGGTCTGCGGGCGCAGCGCCTGCACCGAGCGGCGGGCCTCGGTGAGGCTGTCCCGGGCCAGGCCCTTGGCGGTGTCGAGGTGCCGACGCCAGGCGGCCGGGTCGGTGGCGGCCGCGTCGGCCGCCTCCAGCTGGGTGACGATGCCGGTCAGCCCCTGGGCGAGGACGTCGTGGATCTCGCCGGCCATCCGCTGCCGTTCGTCGTGCACGCCGGCCTCGCGGGCCTGGGTCAGCAGCTGGGCGTGCAGGCCCTCGTTCTCCCGGAGGGCGGCGGCGAGCTTGGCGTTCGCCTCGGCGAGCTGCTCGATCATCTCGGCCCGCTTGGCCGACTGCTCGTGCGTCATCGTGGTCAGGAACGTCATGGCGTTCGCGATGGCCAGGTTGAAGAACAGCACCACCGCGAAGTAGCTCCACGACGACACCGGGATGCCACCGGCCTGGGCCAGGCCGGTGGCGAAGGCGACGAGGGTGCCGCCGATCGCCCGGTGCAGGCGACCCTTCAGGGCGTACGCGGTGAACAGGTAACCGGTCCAGGCGAAGAAGCCGAACAGCGGGCTGCACCAGACCAGCAGGTAGATCAGGACGACCACGCCGGCGAAGAAGACTCCCATCCGGCCGCGGTCGTCGACCCAGAGCGGATGCAGGGCGATCCACCACAGCAGCCAGCCGAGGGTGGTAACCACCAGCACCGCGATCAGCGGGTAGGGCCGATGCGGAACGTTCGAGCTGATCAGCACGAGCAGGGTGGAGCAGACGAGCGCGCCGTAGGGCACGTAGGTCAGCCACTGGTCGAGCCGGCGCCGCCACACCTCCAGCCGCGCCACCGCCGACAGATCCGTCATCGGCCTCTCCCCCTCAGGACCAGCGGAACAGGCGGGCCGCACCCAGCCCGAACAGGGTCAGGTAAGCCACCAGAACGGTAGCCGACAGCGCGCCCGGCCAGTGTCCCGTCATCGCCTCGTGCACCGCCCGCTCGCCCGCTCCCAGCGGGGTGAAGTCGCTGATCCGCTGCAGCACCGCCGGCATGATCTCGCGCGGCGTCCACAGCCCGGCGAAGAACATCAGCGGGAAGAACAGCAGTGTGCCGATCGAGTTGCCGGCCTTGCCGGTGGGCACCAGAGCCGCGATGAACAGGCCGATCGCGAAGACACCGAGCGCGGCGAGCAGGAAGGCGAGCACGAACGCGGCGACGTGCTGGGGCAGCGGCACGTCGAAGAGGACCCGGCCGGCCGCGAGGGCCAGCGCGGTGGCCAGCACCGCGGTGATCAGCGCGGCCGCCAGCTGGGCGGCGAGCAGCAGGATCGGGCGTACCGGCGTGGTGGCGAGCCGGCGCAGGATGCCCTTCTCCCGATAGGTGGCCAGCACCATCGGCACCACCTGCAGGCCGAGCATGGCCAGGGTCAGCAGGGCCGCGATGCCGACGTAGATGTCGATGACCCGGCCGCCGCCCAGGTCGGCCGACGGTTTCCGGAAGTCCGGGATGCTGCCCAGGATCACCACCAGGACGGTCGGGAAGAGCAGCGTGAAGAAGGCGGTGACCGGCTCGCGGGCGTTCAGCTTCAGCTCGGTCAGGGTCAGCTTGGTGAAGACGCGCATGACGGTCACTCCGTTCCGGCCCGGCCGGTCAGCCGGACGAACGCGTCGTCCAGGCTGGCCTGCTCGATGCGCAGGTCGTTGGCGATGATCTGGTGGGTGGCGAGCACCGAGGTGACCGCGTGCAGCAGGTTGCCGGTGCCGATGACCTCGAGCTGGCGACCGTGCCGGCGCACCTCGCGGACCTCGTCGCGCGCGGTGAGCAGCGCGTCGTCGATCGGCGCCGAGGGGCGGAAGCGGATCCGCTGCTCGACCTCGATCCCGGCGACCAGGCCGGCCGGGGTGTCGAGGGCGACGACCTGGCCGCGGTCGATCACCGCGATCCGGTCGCAGAGCCGCTCGGCCTCCTCCATGAAGTGGGTGACCAGCACGATCGTGACGCCGGTGTCCCGGATCGACTCGATCAGGTCCCAGGTGTCCCGGCGGGCCTGCGGGTCGAGGCCGGTGGTCAGCTCGTCGAGGATGGCGATCCGCGGGCTGCCGATCAGCGCGAGGGCGATGGACAGCCGCTGCTTCTGGCCGCCGGAGAGCTTCGCGTACCGGGTGCGGAGCTTGTCGTCGAGGCCGAGCTCGCGGGACAGCGCCCGCCAGTCGGCCGGCTCGGGGTAGAAGGCGCTGTAGAGCTCCAGCGCCTCGCGCACGGTGAGCCGCTCGGGGAGCTGGCTCTCCTGGAGCTGGACGCCGACGAGCCGGCGCAGCTCCGGGTCCTTCGCTTCCCGGCCGAGCACGCTGATCGTGCCGCCGTCCGGGCTGCGCAGGCCGGCCACACACTCCACGGTGGTGGTCTTGCCGGCGCCGTTCGGGCCGAGGATGCCGAAGATCTCCCCACGCTCGACGGTGAGCGAGACGTCCCGCACCGCGACCGTGTCCCCGTACTTCTTCTTCAGGTTCTTGACCTCGATGACTGCCATACCTCGAGGTTCACAGGCGTACGGCCGTGGCGAATCGACCGGCGAGCGAGCGTTCCGATCCACCAACCGGTGGATGCGGGGCTACGCCATCGCTTCGTTGGCCTCGCTGCCGGTGGTGCCGCGCCGCAGGCCGGTGACCGCCGCGTAGACCGAGCCGACCTGGGCGGCGACCCGCTTCCACGAGTAGGCCTGCCGGGCCCGGTCGATCGCGGCCGTCCCGTACGCGAAGCGGCGCACCTTGTCGTTGACCAGCCGGCGCATCGCCCCGCCGAGGGCGCGCGGGTCGCGGGCCGGCACCAGGTCACCGGTGAGCCCGTCGACGACCGCCTCGGTGAGCCCGCCCACCGCGGTGCCGACGATCGGCACGCCGCAGGCCATCGCTTCGAGCGCGGACGACTCCAGGTCTTCCTGCCAGGGTGCGGCCACCAGCATGTCGGCCGAGCGGTACCAGCTCGGCATGTCGGTGAACGGCACCCGGCCGACGAGCCGGAACCGGTCGGCGACGTGCAGCTTCTCGGCGAGGGCGCGCAGCTTGCGGGCGCCCGGGTCGGCGGGCAGCGCGTCGGCGGCCGGACCGCCCACGACCACCACCTCGGCACCCGGCACCCAGCGCATGGCCTCGATGACGTCACCGAAGCCCTTGCGCTCGACGAGCCGGCCGACCGACAGGATGCGGGGTCGGGCCGGGTCGCGCTCGACGGCCGGGCCCTCGGGCGAGAAGCGGACGCTGTCCACCCCGGCCGGGACGATCGTGAGCTGCGCCCGCGGCACGCCGATGCGGACGAGCCCGCGCACCTCGTCCTGATTTTGCGCGAACACCCGGTCGACCGAGCGGCCGAGCGCCCGCTCGTAACCGGAGCGGGACGGCTTGCCGTCGGCGGTCGCCTCGATCTCGCCCAGCTCGTGGAAGGACTGCACGACCGGGATGCCCAGATGGCGGGCGGCGGTCACCGCGGCCAGGCCGCTGGTCCAGAAGTGGGCGTGCACGACGTCGGGCACCCAGGCGCCGTTGCGCCAGTGGTCCTCGAGCCGGCGGGCGAACTCGCCCATGTGCGGCAGGAGCAGGTCGGGCGGCAGGACGTGGGGAGGGCCGGCCGGCACGTGCACCACCCGGATGCCGCCGGGCGTGGTGATCTCGTCGGCCACCACCGGGTCGTCACGGCGGGTGTAGACCCGCACCTCGTGGCCGCTCTCGGCCAGGGCGGCCGAGAGGTCGGCGACGTGGGTCTGCCGGCCGCCGTCGCCCAGGGGGCTGGCGTGCTCGGAAATCATCGCGATGCGCACGTGGTCCCTCCGGTCGGGCTGCGGTACGCGGTGCAGATGCCCTTGGCCCGAATCGGTAAACATCACCGGACTCTCGCAGCCTACCTGCCAGGTCAGCCCTGGACGGCACGGTGCGCTGCGGTGATCACCGATCGGTACAGCCCGCCGGTCAGCCGGCGGTCCCGGGCGAGGGCGGCGCGGGCCGCGTTGGCGCCCGGTGCGCCGTGCACGCCGCCGCCCGGATGCGCCGACGAGCCGGCCAGGAAGAGCCGGTCGACCGGCGTGTCGGCGCGGCCCAGCCCGGGCACCGGCCGCAGGAACAGCTGCTGGTAGGCGGCCGCGGTGCCGCCGCCGAGCGCGCCGCCGACCAGTGCCGGGTTCTCGTGCTCGAGCGCGGCCGGGGAGAACACGTTGCGGCCGGTGACCAGGGCGCCGAAGCCGGGGGCGTACTCCTCGACCACCGCCTCCACCCGGGCGACGTGCTCCTCGATCTCGCCGGCCTCCCAGTGCTCCCGGTGCGGCAGGTGGGTGTAGGCCCAGGCCGATTCGGTGCCCGGCGGCGAGTGGTCCGGGTCGGCCGTGGTCATCTGGCCGAACAGCAGGAACGGGTGCTCCGGCACGGCGCCCGCGGCCAGCTCGGCGGCGTAGCGGGTCAGCCCGTTCAGGTCGGCGCCGAAGTGCAGGGTCCCGGCGCCGGCCGCGGCCGGGTTCCGCCACGGGATCTTCCCGCGCACCGCCCAGTCGATCTTCAGGGTGGCGCCGTCCCAGCGGAAGTGGGCCAGGTCCTCGACCAGGCGCGACGGCAGCCACCGCTCCCCCACCAGGTCCAGGTAGAGCGCCGGCGCGGGTACGTCGGCGAGCACCGCCCGGCGGGCCCGCAGATCCCGGCCGCCCGCGGTGCGGACGCCCATCGCCCGGCCCCGGGCGACCAGGACCCGCTCCACCGGCTGGTCGTAGATGATCTCGCCGCCACGCGCGGTCAGCCGGTCGACCAGCGCGTCGGTGATCCGCTGGGCGCCGCCGGCCGGGACCGGCCAGCCGCTCTGCTGGCCGAGCATGGCGAGCAGCCAGCCGTAGACGCCGCCGCCCGCGTCCTCGGGCGAGAGGTCGGTGTGCAGGGCGCAGCCGGCCAGCGCGAGGGTCGCCCCCTCGCCGCGGAAGAGCTCCCGGCCGAGCTGGCGCACCGGCAGCACGAGGCGCCGGGCCATCCGCAGCGCGCCCGGCGCCGTCAGCCGGGTGAGCAGCTCGATACCGGCCCGCACCGGCGGAAACGGCCGCAGGACCGCGTCGAGCAGCGGCTCGGACAGCCTGTGCCACTCCTCGTAGGCGGCCCGCCAGCGCTCGCCGTCACCGGGGGCGAACTGCTCCATCGACGCCATCGTGCGGGTGAGGTCGCGGTTGATGGTCGCCGCGCGGCCGTCGGGCAGCAGATGGGTCAGGACGTCCGGGGCGTGCCGCCACTCCAGCCCCAGGTCCAGGGCGCGCATGACCGGCGACGCGAACCCCAGCGGATAGAACGAGCTGAACAGGTCGCTCAGATAGCCGGGCGCGGTGACGAAGCCGGACCGCACCGCGCCGCCCGGCTGCGGCGTCGCCTCCACCACCAGCACCGACCAGCCCGCGTCGGCCAGCAGGTTGGCGGCGACCAGACCGTTGTGCCCGGCACCCACCACGACCGCATCGGCGAAATCCATCAGCCCTCGTCTCGTTTAGCAATCGATCATCCGGGCACGTCCTGAAACAACACCGCGGCGGGGAAGCACAACAGAGAGGGATACACCGTGAGTACCGTGACCGAGTCCGTTGACGTCGACGTACCCGTGCGCACCGCGTACAACCAGTGGACCCAGTTCGAGGAGTTCCCCCGGTTCATGGACGGCGTCCGGGAGATCCGTCAACTCGACGAGACCCACCTGCACTGGAAGACCGAGATCGGCGGCGTCAAGCGCGAGTTCGACGCCGAGATCACCGAGCAGCTGCCCGACGAGCGGGTCGCCTGGAAGGCCACCGACGGCGAGAAGCAGGCCGGCGTGGTGACCTTCCACCGCCTCGACGACACCCACACCCGGCTGACCGTCCAGATGGACTTCGAGCCGGAGGGCGTGGTCGAGAAGGCCGGCGCCGTGCTCGGCGTCGTCGACCACCGGGTCAAGGGCGACCTGCGCCGCTTCAAGGAGTTCATCGAGGATCGGGACGGCACCGAGACCGGTTCCTGGCGTGGCCAGGTCGACCGCCCCGGTATCTGACCACTTCGGTCGCCCGGCCCTTCCGGCCGGGCGACCGGTGGTCAGCCGACGGTCTGGAACGAGCGCTTCGCGAAACCCATCATGTAGCCGTCGATCGCCGTCTCCACCGGCGCGTCCGGCGTGGTGGCCGCGCCCAGCGTGACGAACAGCGGCAGGTAGTGGTCGGGCGTCGGATGGGCGAACGGCATGCCCGGCGCCTTCCGGTAGCCGGCCAGCGCGTCCACGTCGCCGCGGGCCAGCGCGTCCGCCACCCAGGCGTCGAAGTCGGACGACCAGGCCGGGACGACGCCGTGGAACATCTCCCGGGTCACGAACTGCAGGCCGTGGGTCATGAAGCCGGAGCCGATCACCAGCGTCCCCTCCGCGCGCAGCTCACGCAGTCGCGCGCCCAGCGCCAGCAGCCGATCGGGGTCGTGGGTCGGCATGCTCAGCTGCAGGACCGGTACATCGCCCAGCGGGTACATCGCCATCAGCGGCACCCACGCGCCGTGGTCGAGACCGCGCCGCGGATGCTGGTGGACCGGCTCGGTGGCGGGCATCGCGGCGGCGACCCGGGCAGCGAGCGCGGAGGCGTCCGGCGTGCGGTAGGTCATCCCGTAGTAGCGCGGGTGGAAGCCGCCGAAGTCGTAGACCAGCGGGGTGCCGGCGGCCGGCGCGGACAGCATCAGCGGGGCGCTCTCCCAGTGCGCGGAGACGATCAGCACGCTCGTCGGCTTCGGCATCGACCGGGCCCAGCCGAACAGCTGCCGCAGCCACGGGCCGTCGTCGAACAGCGGCGGGGCGCCGTGACTCAGGTACAGCGCCGGCATCGGGCCGTCGGCCGGGGTCCAGTCGCGCTGGGCGCGCGCCGCGGGCAGCGCCTCGACCAGGAACTCGTCGTACGCGCCGGCCGGCACCGCGGGGTCGAAGATCGAGCTCATGACGTGGCCTTTCGGGGTGGGGGGCACTGATCGTCGGGGGCGACGGCGCGCATGATCCGGCGGCCGATCTCGCCCAGTTGCCGCTGCTGGCCCTTGGTGAGCGGGTCGAACACGAAGTGGCGGACGGCCGCGACGTGCCCGGGGGCGGTCGCCACCACCTTGTCCCAGCCCTCGTCGGTGAGGATCGCCAAGGTGTAGCGGCCGTCGTCGGGGTCGGGGCTGCGGCGGACCCAGCCGCGCTTCTCCAGGCGGGAGACGACCTGCGACAGCCTCGGCAGCGAGCCCTCGGCGACCGCCGCCAGCTCGCTCATCCGCATCGTCCGGCCCGGGACCATGGACAGGCCGGAGATCACCAAATACTCGAAGTGGGTCAGGCCGGCGTCGCGCTGCAGCTGCGCGTCGAGCGCACCGGGCAGGCGCATCAGGAGGCCGGCCAGGGCCATCCAGGTCTCCTGCTCGGCGTCGTCCAGCCAGCGCGGTTCGCTCTCCATGACGGCCAGTTTAGCTTAATGCTTGAAGTCAGTTTTACTTGCGCCGTGAAGTATTGACCGCTACGGTTCGCTTCACTCGTTAAGTCATCGACGGTCGTGGAGGACCCAGTGAACGTGGTTTTGTGGATCATCGCGGGGGTTCTGGCCCTCGCCTTCCTGGCCGCCGGCGTGATGAAGCTGACGCAGCCCAAACCGAAGCTGATCGAGGCCGGGATGGGCTGGGCCGAGGGCTACCACCCGGTCGCGGTCAAGCTGATCGGCCTGGCCGAGGTGCTCGCCGCGATCGGGCTCATCCTGCCCGCCGCCCTCGACATCGCCCCGATCCTGGTGCCGCTCGCCGCCACCGGGCTCGCCGTCATCATGGTCGGCGCGGTGGTCGTGCACGCCCGCCGCAAGGAGAACCCGATGGTCATCGGGAACGTGGTGCTGCTGATCCTCAGCGTCGTGGTCGCCTGGGGACGGTTCGGCCCCTACTCCTTCTGAGCCTTTTGACGCGTACGCAAACTGAAGTTGCCGATCGCCGAGCGCGCCCTGATCAAGTACCCCCTCCGCGCCGGCCGGGCCGTCGTCGGCCAGACGGTTCCCGGCGGCGCCGGAGCCCCGCCCGACCAGGGCGTTTCGGCGAAGCCGGCGCCCCGATCGAGTTGCACCCGCAGTGCCGTGCCCGCCTCCGCCGTCACCACCATGCTGCCGATCCCCCCGCTCAGGGTGATCGGCACCGCGGTGTCCGGCGCCGGCAGGCGCAGCTCGACCAGGCCTGACGCGCCCAGATCGAGCCGGGAGATCCGGCCCCGGCGCAGGTCCAGCTGCTGCTCGCCGGCCCCGGCCGGCAGGCTGAGATGCCAGCGCACGTCCCGGTTCAGCACGATCCGCACCTCGTCCGGGCCGTCTCCGCCCGCCGCTTCGCCGGCGGCGGCTTTCGGCGGGAGCAGCGACGCGACCAGCCGGCCGTCCGCGCCGGTGACCCGCGGCACCAGGCCGGAACCGGGCGCCGTGGAGATCCGGTAGAGCAGGCCCGGCAGCGTCGACAGCACGATCCGCACTCTGGACGCGGCGTCCCGGATGGTGAGATGTCCGCCGGTGCGGCCCAGCAACGGCGCCGCGACGACATGCTCTCCCCCGGGGGAGGGCTGGACCGGCGCGGGCTTTCGTGCAGCGCATCCAGGAAGGGCGCTGAGCAGCGATAATGCGACGATGAGGCGAATCATTGAGCCGCACGGACGCAATCTAGGGGGCACCATCGGACAACGGAGAATCGGCCGAACGGGTGACGGCGATGCGTCCCGATCGAGGCAAACTGTCCGAATGCACTCTGCCGGTTTCCTGTCCGAACGTCAGCGCCGTCTCGCTTGGGTCGGCTTCCTGCTGGCCGCCTTCCAGGCACCTCTGGCCGCCAAGCTGGTCGACGACGCGTCCTGGCTGTTCGCCGTCGTGGTCGCCATGGTCGTGGCCACCGTGATCCTCGCCGACGACGCCCAGCGCCGCCGCCCGGCCACCGAAGCGGCCGAGTAAGAACGTCCCCGGGCCTCGCGGCCCGGCCGGCCGTGGGTGTGCGCCGAATCCGGCCCGTCCGTCATCGCCGGCCCGTTCATCTGTCAACCGAGCTGCACCGTTGTGGAGAACCATTCCATACCCGGGGCTCCGTAACTTTCTCCTCATGAATGGCCTGTTCAGCGGCGCCGCCGCCCGTGCTGCCCTCCGTTCCGCCCACGCCTGCCTCGCCGAGCTGCACGACACCGTGGGAGTCAGTGGCCTCGCCGCCGCCGACACCAACGCGGGTCTGATGGCAGTCGTCGACCAGCACGCCGCCGGGGTTCGTGACAGCCTCTCGGCTGACACCCGCCCGCTGACCGCGGTCCTTCTCGCCGCCTACGCCGAGGGCGTCCGCGACGCCGCCTTCACGCACGGCTGGCGCCCGCCGGTCGGCCCGCTCGACTGGTCCGAGAACGACTGGGTGATGACCCGCCTGCTGGCGGTCTGCGCCCTCGCTCGCACCCTGCCCGCGCCCAGCTGACCCGACCACCGACCGCTCACAGGCTTTCCGTCACACCGGGGCCGGCGCCAGGATCCACCTGGCGTCGGCCCCTCTCCTATGTCCGGCCGGGTCAGGCCGGCGGCGGATTCGGGCGGCCGCGCCGGGCGGGCTTGATCTCCTCCGACGGGTCTTCGCCGGGCGGGATCGCCTGGGTCTGCTCGGTGCCGCTGCCGATCACCAGGGTGTCGTTCGGGCCCGGGTTGATGATCGTGGTGTCGGCGGTGTTCGTGGTGATCACGGTGGTGCTGTCCGGATCGTCGTCGTCGGCGTCGAAGCCGGGGATCAGATGCGGGCGATCGTCCACCGGCTCCAGGTCGAAGGCGGTGTCGGTCGCCCGCCGCGGCCGGCCCTGCCGCGGCGGCGGAATGACCTGGGTCTCCTCC
>NZ_BOML01000061.1 GCF_016862175.1 Paractinoplanes durhamensis
GTCGGCCGCCCGCGTCGCGGCGGCCTCGGTCTCCGCCCGCGCGGCGACCGCCTTGGCCTCGTCGCTCCCGCTTTCCGCGGCCGGCACCTCCGCCGCCCGCTCCGCGTTGGGCAACGCCTGCGTTTCGGATGCGCTTGCGGCGGCGGCCGCACGGTCCGAGTCGGTCAACGGCTGTGTTTCGGACGCGCTCGCGGCGGCGGCCGCACGGTCCGTGATCGTGACGGACTGGGTTGTCGCGGCCATCCGGTCGGCCTCGCGGCGGGCTTCCTCCGCCTGCCGGGCCTCGTCGGCCCGTCGTCGCTCCTCCGCGAGCCGGGACTCCTCCGCCTGCCAGGCCTCCTGCGCCACCCGCGCCTCCTCGGCGCGCCGCTTCTCCTCGGCCTTGCGGGTCTCCTCGGCGCGCGCTTCCTCGGCCCGTCGCGCCTCTTCGGCCCGGCGGGCCTCCTCGACCCGCGCTTCTTCCGCCCGGCGGGCCTCCTCTGCCAGCCGTCGTTCTTCCGCGTACGCCTTCGCGTGCTCCCGGATCGCCGACGTCTCGGCCCCGGCCCGTTCCAGCCAGGTCTCCCAGCGCTGCTGCATCGGCCGGATCAGCCCGCCGCCGACCCCGACGATCACCACTCCGGCGACCATCGCGAGCACCGCGATGAGCAGCGGCTGCGTCACCGAGGTGGCGATCTGCACCTGGTCGAGCGCCGCGATCACGCCGAGCGCCACGATCACGACGGCGACCACCCTGGCCAGCAACCGGCCGTAGGCGAGCCCGCCGAGTGCGCTGACGATCAGGTCGTGCACGGCCCCGGCGATGGCCGCGGCCACCACCACGATCACGATCGCCACGAACGCTCGCGGCAGCCAGGCGATCAGGGCGGTGAGCAGGTCACTGACCGGGTTCGGCCCCCAGATGCCGAAGGCCAGCTGCAGCGCGAACAGCATCACCGCGTAGAAGACGATCTTCGAGCAGAGATCGGTGGCACTGATCTTGGCGCCCTCGAGGGCACGGCCGACCGCGCCGCGGGACACCGCCCGATCGAAGCCGGCCTTCCGCAGCCCCTTGGCCACCACGGTGCGCAACAACCGCGCGACCACGTAGCCGACCACCAGGATCACGATGAAGGCCAGCGCGCTGGGAAGGAACAACAGCACCGAACGCCACATGTCGCTGAGCCCCTGGCCCAGCCCGTTCCCGGTCATCGAACGCTCCCTGGTTTCTGGCGGGCCGGCACACACCGGCCCTGTGACCATAGGACGAAACGAACGATTCCGCCCGTCGGGCACCAGCCGCCCAGACAAACCCACCGCAAGCTTCAAACCACGACACCGCCCGCAGAGGCCCCCGTCGCGAGTTCCGCCCCGACCCAACCCGCCAACAGCGGCAGCGACCCCGAGCTACGCCCTCGGGTGTTCCGCAGCGGCATGACGGCCCGCCGAGACCCCACCCCAGGCCCTCTTCCAGCAGCGACGCCGGCTAACCCGGACGGCACCAGGGGCCGCCTTCCGCAGCGCGCGGATTCAGGACCCCGATTTCCTTGATGTCGGGGTCTCGTGCGTGCGGCGAGACCCCGACTTCCTGAATCTCGGGGCCTCGTGCGTGCGACGAGACCCCGATCTCCTGAATCTCGGGGCCTCGTGCGTGCGACGAGACCCCGATCTCCTGAATCTCGGCCTCGCAAGCGAGGGGGAGACCCCAACTTCCGCGAAGTCGGTAGCCCGCCCCGGACCAAGACGCGAGGCCCGGCGCCCGAAGGCCAGAAGCCGAAACCCCGGGCCGCGACAGCGGACCGGAGACCGGAGGGACTCGGTCAGCCGGCTGGGGAGTGCTTTATCGGGTCCAGGGCTGGGGAACGGTGGCTGCCGGGCAGGGCCGGGGCGGAGGTCGGCTTCGCGGTGGGGGCGGTCGCCGGGGTGATGCGCAACTCGGCGGCGCGGTTGGTCACCGCGTAGCCGGTGCCGCCGGCCACCACCACGGCGGCGGCCGCCAGAGCAATGATCGCGGCCCGGCGACGGCGGCGGCCTCGCGGCGTCACCTGCGCGTGATAGCGGGGCGCGGACAGATCGATCAAGGGTTCCGCGTCGGTCACGGCGGCGACCTTACGTGAGCGAAACAAGTATTTGCCAAGCTCACCCGGTGGCTGAGCGTGAACGGGACCAAACCGTCCCGTCAAGAATCGGACGGTCGGACGGCAGGGCATCGTCCGAATGGCCGAGTCGGGCTACGCTTTTGGCTATGGCCGGGACGGGTGGGGTGAGCCCTTCGCAGACGCCCACGCTGCCGTCGCAGCTGGGGGCGATGCCGCTTGCCCGATCCGGGTGCGCCGAGCTGGTCCGCGATCTTGCCTGGGAGCACACCGAGCTGGGCCCGCGCGACCGCTGGGACCCGGCGGTCGCCGCCACCGTCGACCTGGTGCTGGCGTCGCCGATGCCGATGGCGTTCAGCTTCGGCGACGACTTCGTGATGATCTACAACGATGCGTATGCGGATCTGATCGGCACCCTGCACCCGGCCGCGCTCGGCCACCCGGCCGCCGAGGCATTCGGCGAGATCTGGCAGTCGCCGGGCATCGGCGGCGTGATCGAGGATGTCTACCGCAGCGGCCAGCCGTTCCTCGAGCCGGAGACGCAGCTGACCGTGGTGCGCGCCGAGGGCGCCCGCCCCGAGCAGTCGTTCTTCACCCGCGGCCACTCGGTGGTGCGCGACTCGCACGGCGCCGTCGCCGGCGTGTTCACGGTGGCGGCCGAGACCACCCAGGTGACCCGCCGCCTGCAAAATCTGGGCGACCTGACCTCCCGCCTGGCGGTGGCGCTGACCATCGACGACGTCGCCCGGGTGGTGCTGGGCTACGCCCTCACCTCGTTCGACGTCGACCACTGCGTCTTCGCCGTCGACGACGGCAACCTCTTCCGCGGGGTGCGCCGCGTCCGCGGCGAGATGCTCGACGAGGCCGACGAGCGGCTGCCCCCGGTGTGGAAGGCGCTGTCCGACGACCCGCACGCCCCGGTGGTCGCGGCGGCCCGGTCCGGCCGGCCGTCGTTCGTGCCGGACGGCGAGCCGCTGCGGGCGGTGGCGACCGATCGGCACGAGCGGCGCATCCGCGCCCTGGCCGTGCTTCCGTTGCGGACCGCCTCGCTGACCGGTGCGCTGAGCATCGGCTACCGGAGCGCGCACACCTGGCTGCCGGCCGAGCGCGCCCTGCTGAACGCGGTGGCCCAGCTGGTGGCGCAGGCGGCCGAGCGGGCCCGCCGGTTCGAGGCACAGCACGGCACGGCCCAGTTGCTGCAGCGCAGCATGCTGCCGGAGCACCTGCCCGAGCTGGAGCGGTTCCGCATCGCGGCCCGCTACGACGTGGGCGTGGACGGCAACGCGGCGGGCGGCGACTTCTACGACGCGTTCCGGCTCGCCGACGGCCGGCTGGCGATGGTGCTCGGCGATGTGGCGGGGCACGACGTGCGGGCGGCCGCGGTGATGGGCCAGGTCCGGGCGGCGTTGCGGGCGCTGGCGCTGACCGACGCCGACCCGCCGGGCGTGCTGGCCGGGCTCGACCGGCTGGTCACCTCGCTGGGTGCCGAGTCGCGCAACGAGGAGATCTTCGTGACCGTCGTCTACGGGGTGCTCGACCCGCACGACGGCACGATCACGCTGGCCAGCGCGGGCCATCCGCCGCCGGTGCTGCGCCGGGCCGGGGTGGCCGGCGAGCCGCCGACGGCCGAGCTGGTCAAGGTGCCGCCGGGTGCGCCGCTGGGCCTGGGCGGCCGGTGGCAGACCGGGCTGGTGCGGCTCGAACCGGGCGATTCGATCCTGATGTTCAGCGACGGTGTGGTGGAGCGACGTGGCCACGCGCTCAACGACGGCCTGGATGCGCTGGTCGCGGTGGCCGCGGCGGCGGCCAGCGGCGACCCGCGAAATCTGTGCTCGCTGGCCACGGCCGCGGTGCCGGGTCCGACCGACGACGACGTGGCGGTGCTCGCGGTGGAGCGGGCGGTCGCGCTGAGCCGGTCGGCCACGATGCTGGTGGCGGCCGAGCCGACCGGGCCGAGCCGGGTGCGGCAGTGGATGACCACCCGCCTGCGCGAGTGGACGGTGCCGGAGCAGGTGATCGGTTCGGCGATCCTGTGCACCAGCGAGCTGACCACCAATGCGCTGCTGCACGCGGGCACCCCGGCGCAGGTGCACATCGACCTGAACGCCGAGCGGGTGCTGGTCTCGGTGGCCGACACCGGCACCCGGGGCAGCGTGATGCGGGCGCACACCGACGCGATGAGCAGCCGTGGGCGCGGCCTCAGCCTGATCGAGGAGCTGAGCGATTCGTGGGGCACCGACCCGTCGGTGCGCGGCTCCACGGTGTGGTTCGAGATCCTGCTTCCGTCCACTTCGGACCGATCACCAGTTTAACAGTCGCGTTACATCAGACTTCTCGAACGATTACTCCACGTAGCCGAAACACCCTCTAAAACGGGCATTGAACCCCAGGGTAGTGACGAAGCGTATTGGGTGCCGTAGGGTGACATTCAAATCGGGGCATCCACGTGGGAGCGGCACATGCGGATCAGAGGCTTTGCGCCATCGACCCCCTGCTGGGCGGAATTGTCCACATCGGACCACGGCCGCGCGGCCAGGTTCTATGCGGACCTGCTGGGCTGGGAGATCGACGGCGATCGGTTCCTGCTGGACGGCCGGCCAGTGGCCGGTATCGCTCCGAGCCGGCCGGATCGACCGGAGGGATGGCTCACCTATCTCGCCGCCCCCGATCTGGAATACACGATCGAGCGCGTCCAGGCGGCGTACGGCCGGGTCCTGGTCCGCCCGGAGGAACGACCGGGCGCGCGCAGCGCGGTCGTCGCCGACTCGTCCGGCGCCATCTTCGGCCTGTGGCAGGCGGCCGGTTTCGCCGGCGCCCAGCTGCGCGGCGAGCCGGGCACGATGGCCTGGTCGGATCTGCTGACCGACGGGGTCGGGCAGGCGACGGCGTTCTACGGCTCGGTGTTCGGCTGGTCGCTGACGCACGAGTTCGGCAGTGGCGAATGGCTGACGGAAGCGCACGACTCGGTGGCCGGGCTGATCACCGGGCGGTACGACTTCCGCTGGCAGCCGTCATTCCAGGTGGCCGACTGCCCCGAGCTGGTCGATCACGTGGCCCGGCTGGGCGGCCGGGTGATGGCCGGCCCGGTCGAGATGGGCCTGGGCAAGTACGTCGAGATCGTCGACCCGCTGGGCTCGCCGTTCGCGATCACCGCGCCGGTGTATCGCCCGGTCGAGCTGTCGGTGGCGTACAACAACGTGACCGGCATGGAGCTCACGTACGGCGGCTGAAAGAACTCGGGAAGGGCCGGCGCATCTCGCGCCGGCCCTTCTTTTTGCCGGTCGTGTCAACCGGGGTTGACGCGACCGAGGGTGTCAACGTAAGTTGACAGCATGACTGAGGCAACCGACCTCGCCGCCGCTGCCGGCAGCACCGATCCACGGGTCGGCCTGCGGGCGGTCGTGGCGCTGCGCCGCCTGCTCGAGGGTCTCGAGCATCTACAGGTGGCCAACGCACGCCGCAACGGCTGGTCCTGGCAGGAGATCGCCGACGCGCTCGACGTGACCCGCCAGGGCGTTCACAAGAAGCACGCACACCTGATGCCGGCGCACGACCCACGGGAGGACTGAGATGTTCGAGAGGTTCACATCCGCCGCGCGGGCCACCGTCGTCGGCGCCCAGGAAGAGGCCCGCACGCTGCACGCCGCCCGGATCGGCACCGAGCACGTGCTGATCTCGATGCTCCACGACCCGGACGGCGCCGTCACCCGGCTGCTGGCCGAGCACGACCTCGACGCGGAGACCGTCCGGCAGGACGTGCAGCGGCTGATGGGCGCGACCGACTCACCCGACCTGACCTTCTTCACCGACGCCGACGCGGAGGACGCGGCCGCCCTCAAGGCCATCGGCATCGACCTCGACAAGGTGCGCGCCGCCATCGAGGAGAGCTTCGGCGCCGGGGCGCTGCGGCTGCCGAAACCGGCCCCGAAGAAGCGGGGCCTCTTCGGCAAGCTCTACGCCACCGGCGGCCACATCCCGTTCTCACCGCGGGCCAAGAAGGTGCTGGAGCTGTCGCTGCGCGAGGCGATCCGGCTCCACCAGAATTTCATCGCCAACGAGCACCTCGTGCTCGGCATGCTGCGCGAGGGCAAGGGCCTGGCCGCCCGGATCCTCGCCGACCACCAGGTCGACGCGGCGGCACTGCGCACCGACCTGGAGAAGTCGCTGAAGGACCAGGCCGCCTAATCGCGGTAGTAGATGCGCAGCTGATGGCCGCTGGCGGTGTGGTGCCACCCGACATCGCCGATGGTCTCGATGCCGGGCCGGCGCCCCAGCCAGTCGGCGGCCATCGCGAACGCCTCGGCCGGGGTCTGCCCGACGAAGGAGACCCGCCGCTCCCAGTCCTCGACCACCGCCGGGCCCGGTGGCTCGCGCCGCGCGATCGCGCTGACCACCGCGAGCGGGCCGACCCGGCGGCCGTTGCGGACCGCCTGGACGAACCAGTCGTTGACGTCCTCATCGTGCTCGACCGCCCAGCCGTCGAACCGGTCCACGTCGTTCGCGATCGCGTTGCGGGCACAGTCCAGCGCGGCTTCCAGGGTGGCGAGCTCGATGTCCTCGCCGTTGTACTCCACCCGAAACGCCATGCCGCCCCCAGCCAGCACCATCGACCCCACCCGGGCAGGTCACTCCGGGCGGGCCGAAACTGCCGATGATGATAATGGAGGAGTCGGGGTTCGTCCTGTGATGATTCAGTCGGTGTGCGGGAGCCGACCGGCCGGCACCACGCCCAGGCGGCCCTTCTTGAAGTCCTCGAAGGCCTGGGCCAGCTCCTCGCGGGTGTTCATCACGAACGGGCCGTAGTGGGCCACCGGCTCGCGGATCGGGCGGCCACCCATGATGAACAGCTCCATGGCCGGGATGTTCGAGTCCTGGGTCGGGTCGGCCTCGACCCGGATCGCGTCGCCGGCGCCGTGCGCGGCCAGCTGGCCGATCGTGATCGGGCGGCGCTCCACGCCGACCGTGCCGCGGCCGGCCAGCACGTAGACCAGCGCGTTGTAGTCGGCCTGCCAGGGCAGGTCGAGCCGGGCGCCGGGCTGCAGGGTGACGTGCGCCAGGTTGATCGGGGTGAAGGTGGAGCCGGGGCCGGCGTGCCCGGCAACCTCGCCCGCGATGATCCGGATCAGGCTGCCGCCGTCCGGCGAGGTCAGCAGCGCCGACTCCCGGCCGCGGATGTCCTGATATTTCGGGGTGATCATCTTGGCGGCGCGCGGCAGGTTGACCCACAGCTGCAGGCCGTGGAAGAGGCCGCCGCTGGTGACCAGGTGCTCGGGCGGCGCCTCGATGTGCAGGATGCCCTGGCCGGCCGTCATCCACTGGGTGTCGCCGTTGGTGATCGTGCCGCCGCCACCGAGCGAGTCCTGGTGGTCCATGATCCCGTCGATCATGTAGGTGACCGTCTCGAAGCCGCGGTGCGGGTGCCACGGCGTGCCCTTGGGCTCGCCCGGCGCGTAGTCGACCTCGCCCATCTGGTCGAGGTGGATGAACGGGTCGAGCTCGTTCATCGGCACGCCGGCGAAGGCCCGGCGGACCGGGAAGCCCTCGCCCTCGTAGCCGGACGGTGCGGTGGTGAGGCGGCGAACCGGTCGGAAACTCGTGGTCGCGTCGCCCAGCTCGGGCAGCCGCGGCAGGACCAATACGTCGTCGACAGTGATGGCGGGCATCTCAGGCCTTCCCTACTTTGTCGAAAACCCGGGCGATGACGTCGAGCTCGTCGGGGTCGAGCCGGTCGATGAACCGGTCCCGGACGGTGATCAGGTGCAGCGGCGCCGCCTGCTCGAGGGCGGTCAGGCCGGCGGCGGTGAGGACGGCTTCCTGGCCGCGGCCGTCCTCGGGACAGGGCTGCTTGAGCACGAGCCCCCGCTTGACCATGGAGTTGATCTGGTAGGTGACCCGGCTCGGCGAGAAGACCAGCCGACCGGCCAGCTCCCCCATCCGCAGCCGGTGCGCGGGCGCTTCGGAAAGCACCACGAGCACGTGGTAATCGTTCATGCTGAGGCCGGTCGCGGCGCGCAGTTCGTCCTCGAGGTGCGTGTGCAGGGCCCACGAGCTCTCGATGAACGTGCGCCAGGCGCGCTGTTGGGTGTCGCTCAGCGGTTCGGCCATGCCCACACGGTAACTCTTTCAAATCTGAAATAACAAGTGCTGTCGGTCACGGGTTCTCGGCCAGCACCCGCTTCAGCACCGCCTCGAACTGCGCCGGCTGATCGAACATCGACCGGTGCCCGGCGTTCTTGAGCGTCACGATCTCCTTGCGCGGCGCCTGCAGCGCCGAGAACCACAGGTTGAGGTCACGCACGCGAGCGGGCACCTCACGGTCTCCGGCCACAAAATAGGTGGGTACGCCGAGGGCGGGCACCTGGGCCCGGAAGTCGATGTTGCGCACCTGCGGGTAGAAGGCGTCGAACGAGTCGAGGAAGCCGGCGAGCACGTGCACCTTGTCGAGCAGGCCCAGCTCCGGCGCCTGCGCGTTGACCAGCAGCGCCTCGCCGTTGTCCGTCCCGTACACCGCGTCCTCGTTGGTGATCATCGGTTCGTAGCCGTAGATATTCGAATACGGCGGGCGGCCGACCTGCGTCAGTCTCGTGACCAGCGCGGTGTTGCCCGCCGAGCGGGCCCAGGCGAGCGTGTCGTCGTATTGTGTGCGGTCGCTCGCCGTCGGGTTCGCGACCTGGCCGACCCCGACGTAGGCGGCGAACAGCGCCGGCGAATCCTGCACCGCGAGGGTCGCGCCGATCGTGCCGCCGGAGTGCGCCACCAGGTAGAGCTTGTCGCGCCGGAACCGGGCCAGAAGGTAGTCGGTGACCGCCAGGACGTTGCGCCGCTCGTCGTCGATGGTGAAGGTCGGGACCGGGTCGAGCGCGCCGAACGACCGCCCGCCGCCGCGCCGGTCCATGGTCACCACCACGAACGTCCGCTCCAGCGCGGCCAGCCGCTGCCGCATGGCGGCCAGCTCCGAGCCGCCCGGGGCGCCGGGCACGAACAACAGCAACGGCGCGTCGGCGCGAGCGCCTCGGATCATCAGGCCGAGCTTTCCGGCGTACGCAAGCTCGGAGATGCCGCCGGAGATCGGCGTGACCCGCCCGGGAAGCGCGACCCCCACCCCGGTGATCAGGACGGCCACCGCGAAGATGCCCGTCACGAAGCGCCCCACCCACCGCCAGGGGCTGCGGCTTCGCCGCTGGGAGCCGGCGCCGTAGGCGGCGCCGACCGCCATCGGCAGCAGCGCGAGCACGACGAAGAGGCCACGCCCGACGATCAGCGCGAGAAGGCCGAGGTTTGTCGGCCGTGGGTAGTCGACCGTCGGCCCGGTGAGACCGACCCGGGTGATCTCGCCGGCCACCGTGAAGAAGACCGGCGCCAGCACGATCGCCCAGCGGGACCGGGTGATCCGCCCGGCCAGCACCCCGACCACGACGCTGATCAGCAGGATCGCGATCGCGTCGATCGGGAAGATCGGCCCACGCGGCCGCCAGAAGCCGGCCAGGACACCCCAGACCAGCGCCGGAAGCAGACCCACGCCGCGGACCATGCTGGGACGCTAGTGGATATTGCGGGTGCTCCGCTGCCCCTGTCCGGTTAACGTCCGTGCCATGATTGCGCGCCAAGCAGGGCCCGATGACGCCGGTGAGCTGGTCCGGCTACGCGCGGTGATGCTGCGCAGCATGAACCCGGCGGAGTGGTCCGACGGCTGGCGGGAACCGGCCCGGCAGGCGTTGATCGCCCGGTTGTCCGCAGCGGACGATCCGACGATGGCCGCGTTCGTGGTCGACCGCCCGGACGGCACCGGCCTGGCCTCCTGCGTGCTCGGCACGATCGAGACCCGGCTGGGCAACCCCGGCGATCCGACCGGCCGCTCGGGCTACGTCTTCAGCGTCGCCACCGACCCCGACCTGCGCCGGCGCGGCTACAGCCGGCAGTGCATGACCGCCCTGCTGGCGTGGTTCCGCACGCGGGGCATCCGCAAGGTCGACCTGCGGGCCTCGGCCGACGGCGAGCCGCTCTACCGCTCGCTGGGTTTCGTCCGCACCTCCGAGCCGGCGATGCGGCTACGCCTTTGACCAGGGCCCTGATGATCTGCCGGCGATGCCGCTACGTCCTGCACTTCTACGACAAGCACAGCATTTTCGACTTCGACTGACAGTGATCAGCGGGAATGCATTCGGGGCCATCCCACGGCATTGATGATCTAACTGAGATGTCGCGCTGACCTGGGGTTATGCGGTTGGCGCGGCATTTTTGCCGATGGGCCGGGCGTAAGGGGCGATTGGTGCACCGACGCTGATCTAATGTGTCCGGCATGGCACAGATCGAGCGTTTAGCGGACCTGGTCGTCCGGGCCGGCGTCAATGTCCAGCCTGGTCAGGGCGTCGTCGTCGACAGCGACACCGCGCACCTGGAGATCGCCCGGGCCGTGGTCGAGGCCGCCTATCGGGCCGGCGCCGGCTGGGTCGAGGTCAACTTCACCGACGGGCCGATGCAGCGGTCCGCGTTCGACCATGCCAGCGTCGAGTCGCTCTCGGTGAGCCGGCCGTGGGCCCTCGCCCGGATCGAGGAGTGGCGGGCGGCCGGCGTCGCGTCGATCGGCCTGGTCGGTGATGCCAACCCGCGGCTGTTCGACGGTGCCGACCCGGCCAAGGTGGCGGCCCGGCGGATCGAGGAAGTGCGGATCCGGCGCGACGCCATGTTCGGCGGCGGTATGCGCTGGTCGGTCGTCGCCGCACCCAACCCGGGCTGGGCCACCCAGATCTTCGGCGAGCCCGACGTGGAACGGCTCTGGGAAGCGGTGAGCACCGCGATGCGGCTCGACTCGGCCGACCCGGCCGCCGAGTGGCAGGCGCGGGCGGCCACCCTCAACACCCGGGCCAAGCAGCTCGACGCGCTCGAACTGACCGAGGTCCGCTACTTCGGCGAGGGCACCGACCTGACCGTGGGGCTGCCGCCGCAGGCCCGCTGGACCGGCGGCGGCCTGATCGACAACGACGGCATCGTCTACATGCCGAACCTCCCCACCGAGGAGGTGTTCACCAGCCCCGACCTGCGGCGCGCCGACGGCACGATGCGGGTGACCCGGCCGATGGTGATCGCCGGGCAGCTGATCACCGGGCTGCGGGTGACGTTCAAGGGCGGGCGGATCACCGAGGTGTGGGCGGACGAGGGCGGCGACGTGATCCGCGCCCAGATCGACGCCGACGCCGGTGCCCGCTACCTGGGCGAGGTGTCGCTGGTCGACAAGGAGAGCCGGATCGCGAAGGCCGGCATCGTCTTCCAGAACACGCTCTACGACGAGAACGCCGGCTGTCACGTCGCGTGGGGGCAGAGCTTCCCGTGGTCGGTCGAGGGCGGCATGCAGATGACCCCGGAGCAGCGCACCGCGGTCGGCCTGAACAGCTCGGGCGTGCACACCGACGTGGTGATCGGCGGCGACGGCATCAACGTCACCGGCACCGGCCCGCGCGGCACCGTCGAGATCATCCGCGCCGACGAGTGGGTGCTCTGAGAGGGCCTGATGGCGGCCTACGACGAGATTGCCGACTGGTACGAGAACGAGTTCCTGCCGGCCTCGACGCCCGGTGACCCGATCGGCATCCGGGCGTCGCTGGCCGAGTTGCTGGGCGAGGGCGACGAGTTGTGCCTCGAACTCGGCTGCGGCACCGGGGTGCACGCCGCCCAGCTGCGCGAACTCGGATGGCGGCCGGTCGGGGTCGATCTCTCGGCGGGCATGTTGGCGTACGCCGACAATCGGCTGCCGGTCGCCCGGGGTGACGCCGCCCGCCTGCCGATTGCCGACGCTGCGCTCGGCGCGGTTGTCGCGATGATGGTGCACACCGACATGCCGGATTATCCGGCCGTGCTGCGGGAGGCCGCCCGGGTGCTGCGGCCCGGCGGGACGTTCGTGCATGTCGGGGTGCACCCGGCGTTCTGCGGCGGCTTCGCCGACCGCACCGATCCGGAGGCGGTGGTCATTCGCCGCGGATACCTGGACGGTTACTGGACCAAGGACTCGTGGACGACCCAGGGGTTACGCAATCGGGTCGGTGCCACGCATCTGCCGTTGCCGGCGCTGTTGCGGGCGTTCCTGGACGCCGGGCTGCAGCTGACCGGCTTCGCCGAGGGTGGCAGCCCGGTGCCCACCACCCTGTCGATCTCAGCGATCCGGACATGAGGGGCGGTCAGGACATGAAGAGCATTCCGGTCACGCCCAGCACGACCAGCAGAAGGAGCACGATGAGGAGGCCCTTCTCGGCGGAGGCGGCGTCGGTGGCTTCGGCGATGGGAGTCGTGGCGAGCGGCTCGCTGCTCATGGGCTGATCCCTCCGGAAGGCGAGCGGGCACCTTTCAAGGTGCGCCCGCTGGTCAAGCGGCATAGCGTTGAGGTCGTCGTTGACCTCGAAAGGGCTACTTTGCGGTGGATTGGTTCCTGACTGAGCAGGAGCGCGGCAACCCGAGCTCCTCCATACCCACGTGGTGCGCGGGAAACACGGCCGAACCGCTTATTCACGGAATAACGTATTTTGACCGGCTGGTGTCCGAGGTGGAAAGTCTCCGCGAGGGTGACTACCTCTTCTTTACGGACTGGCGCGGCGATCCGGATGAACGGATGCGTGCCGATGGTCCAACCGTCGCCGAACTGTTCGGGGCGGCGGCCAAGCGCGGGGTGATCGTCAAGGGCTTGCTGTGGCGGTCCCATATGGACAAGTTCGCCTACAGCGAGGAAGAGAACCGCAGCCTGAGCGACGACATCGCGGCGGCCGGCGGCGAGGTGCTGCTCGACCAGCGGGTCCGGCGCGGCGGATCACACCACCAGAAACTGGTCTTATTGCGGCATCCCGGGCGGCCGGAGCTGGACATCGCGTTCGCCGGCGGCATCGACCTGTGCCACAGCCGCCGGGACACCGCCGAGCACCACGGTGATCCGCAGGCGGTGCAGATGTCGGCCGCGTACGGGAAGAATCCGCCCTGGCACGACGTGCAGCTCGCGCTGCGCGGGCCGGTGGTCGGCGCTCTCGATCTGTGTTTCCGGGAGCGCTGGACCGATCCGACCCCGCTCGACCAGCACGGCCCGATCTCCACCGCGGTCGACCGGCTGAAGCATGCCGACCAGCACGCCGACGAACTCCCGCCACAGCCACCGGACCCGCCTGAGGTCGGATCACTGAATATCCAGGTTTTGCGGACATACCCGGCGATGCGGCCGCCCTATCGGTTCGCGCCGATGGGCGAGCGGACCGTGGCTCGCGGCTACACCAAGGCCATCCGGAACGCCCGGCACCTCATCTATCTGGAGGATCAATACCTCTGGTCCACCGAGGTGGCCGAGCTGTTCGCCGCGGCGTTGCGGGCCAACCCGGGGCTGCACCTGATCGCGGTCGTCCCGCGGCACCCGGACGTCGACGGGCGGTTCGCCCTGCCGCCCAACGAGGTCGGCCGGGAAGAGGCGATCAACCTGTGCCGGAGGGCCGCCCCCGAGCGGGTGCACGTCTTCGACCTGGAGAACCACGCGGGCACCCCGGTCTACGTGCACGCCAAGGTGTGCGTGATCGACGACGTGTGGTGCAGCGTCGGCAGCGACAACTTCAACCGCCGGTCCTGGACGCACGACAGCGAGCTGTCCTGCGCGGTCCTCGACGAGACCCGCGACGAGCGGGCGCCGGCCGCCTGGGGGCCGCGCCGGTTCGCGCGCGATCTGCGGCTCGCGCTGACCCGCGAGCACCTCGACCGGGGCGACGACGACACGGCGCTGATCGACCCGCTCGATGTCGTCCGCGAGATGACCACGACCGCCGACCGGTTGCAGTCCTGGAAGGACGGTGGCCGCAAAGGGCCGCGGCCGCCCGGCCGGGTCTTCCCGCATCAGACCAAGCGGCTGCCCTGGTACCAGCGGGTCTGGGCGGTTCCGGCGTACCGGCTGGCCTACGACCCGGACGGGCGCCCGTGGCGAGCTCGCCGCAAGGGCACCTGGTGAGACACGGTCAGACCCGCCAGCTGACCGGCACCCAGATCGGGGCGCGCGGATCGCCGGCCAGGTCGAGGGTGATGTGCCAGGAACCCATCGGCGGGCGGTCGGCGGCCGCCCAGCGGTCCAGGATGCGGCCGGCCGCCACCGCGTAGGCGGCGGCCTCGTCACCGCCGGCCCAGACGCTGCCGTCGGCCGGGATCACCGCGCCGCCGGAGCGGGCGCCGTCGAGCAGGGCCAGGCAGCTCTGCCGGTGGCCGGGGATGGCGGCGTGCGAGGCGCGACGGTTCCAGGCGCCGGCCGCATACCAGAGGTCGCGGTAGGCGACGTCGCTCAGCTCCGGGTCGAAACGGGCCGGGGCGTACGGCGTCAGCTCGGCCATCGCCGCGGCCGGGCTCGGGAAGGCATCCGGGAAGGTGGCGCTCAGCGGGCCGGAAGCCTGCATGAAACCGGCGCCGCACACCGCCCGGGCGGTCACCGGCGGGCCGCTCACGCGCAGCACCGGGTGGGTGCCCGCGTGCACGACCGGGGCCAGCACGAAACCGCCCGGATCGAGCTGGTCGAGCCAGTGCGGGGAGATGCCGGTGACCCCGACGGTGGCGACCACCCGGTCGAAGCGCTCCCCCGGGCAGCCGGTGTAGCCGTCGGCGTGCTCGACGCGGACCCCCGCAACTCCGGCCCGGGTCAACGCCGTGCGCGCCCGGGCCGCCACGTCCTCCTGTGCGTCGATGCTGGTGACCGTCGCCCCGAGCGAAGCGAGAAGGGCGGCGTTGTAGCCGGTGCCCGCGCCCACCTCGAGAATCCGCAGGCCCGGCGTCACCGCCAGCGCCTCGATCATGATCGCCATCAGCGACGGCTGGCTCGACGAACTGGTCGGGGTCTTGCCGTCCATCTTGGTCACGAGCACGTCGTTGCGGTAGACGGTGGGCAGGAAGTCGGGGTCGGCGGGCCGCACCCAGCTGCCGTCGCGGCGCTGGAACCCGTCGGGCACGAAGGCCTCGCGCGGCACCGACGTGAACGCGGCGGCCAGCTCCGGCGAGAGCTCGACGCCGTCCTTCCGGATCTGGTCCAGAAACTCCCCGCGCGTTCCGGTCATGCCCTCACAGTAGGGCGGCGGCGAGGCTTTCCGGGACGTCGCGGGCATGATAGGGCCATTCGGATGGCTCGATACGGTCGAGGAAGTCGGCGTAGGCGACGGCGTTGCGCAACGCCGCTACCGGCCGTAACAGCTCGACCGCACGCTGCGGCCGGCTGCCGGGCACGCTCTTCGCCCAGCGGTACGCCCACGCATCGAGCACCGGCTCCGGGTCGTCGAGGTCGTCGGTGAGCCGCAGGATGTCGAACGCCGGGTTGCCGACGATGCAGTCGCCCCAGTCCAGGATCGTGAGGTGGCCGGCGGCGTCGGTCCGGACGTTGCCGGGGTACAGGTCGCCGTGCACGAGCGTGTCCGGGAGTCCGCACTCGTCAGCGGCGGCCAGGCGCGCCGGCAGGTCGTCGACCAGTGCGGCCAGTCCGTCGATCTTGTCGAAGTAGGGTTCGGCGACATTTCGGACACGCTTTGGATCGAATCTTCCTTTTATTTCGGACAAATCGGATTTGGCCAGCGCGGTCTGCGCGGGGTGGAAAGCCTCCGCGATCCGGTCGCACAGCTCAGGTCCGGCGCCGTAGCGGTCCTCCCCCTTGACGTGCGGGAGCAGCATCCGGCCCTCGGCGCCGACGGCGATCACCGGCGGGACCAGGTCGGGCGCCACCTCCGCGACCAGGGCGAGGGCGGCCGGCTCGTGCGCGAAGAACGACGGGACCTGCTTCAGCCAGGCGACCGGCTCGCCGTCGCTGCCGTCGAAGCGCCAGATCGACGACAGGTTCCAGGTGCGCCGCTGGTGAGCGGTCACCGGCCGGTCCAGCGCCGCGCGGGCCCAGGCCACCGATGCGGTCGGCCCACCGGCCTCGGCGTAGGCGGCGCGGTGCGGATGCGGAGCGAGATCGACCTCGGCGGGGAGCAGGCCGCCGGGCCGGTCGGACGTTTCGGACAGGTAGGTCACGTGGCCGCCGGGCGGGCCGGGCTCGTCGCCGTGCAGGAGCCGCAGCACCGGGCGGTCCTCGCGGCCGAACTCGCTCACGTCCTGCCACCAGGGCGCCGCCACCTCGAACGGCGGCAGCTGCCCGAGCAACGCGCCGGACGGATCGACGACGACCAGTGTCACGGTTCGGTTCACGACCGCGACCGTAACGTACGGCGGATACCGTGCGAGGCGTGAGTGAGATCGCCTGCCTTCTCGGCTTCGACGTGACCGAACCGGCCGAACTGGTCCTGCAGATCGCGGTGCCGTCCCCGCTGACCGAGACCCTCTCGGTCGACGCCGTCGAGCTGCCCGGCCGCCAGCACTACCTGCGCGCCGAGCCGGGCAAACTCATCGTCGAATACCGGGCCACGGTCGGCCCGCAGCCCGCCCCGGCGCCGGTCACCGCGTTCGACCGGATCGTGGCGATGCGGCCGAGCCGCTACTGCCCGTCGGACCGGGTGACCGGGTTCGCCGCCACCCAGTTCGGCTCGATCGGCGACCCGACCGCGACGGTCCGAGCGATCACCGAGTGGGTGTTCGAGCACCTGGCCTACACGGTCGGCAGCAGCGGCCCGACCACCGACGCGATCGACACGCTGCTGACCGGCGCGGGCGTCTGCCGCGACTACGCCCACCTGGTCGCCACCCTGTGCCGGGCGCTGGACATCCCGGCCCGGGTCGCCGCCGTCTACGCCCCCGGCCTGTCCCCGATGGACTTCCACCTGGTCGTCGAGACCGCCCTGGACGGCGAGTGGCGGGTGTGGGATGCGACCCGGCTCGCGCCCCGCCAGACCCTGATCCGGATCGCGACCGGCCGGGACGCCGCCGACACCGCGCTGGCCACCACGCTCTCCGGGATGCTGACCATGCCGGAGATGACGGTCCTGGCGATCGCCGACGGCGACCTGCCGATCGACGATCACGTCGCCCTGGTGTCGCTGGGCGAGGCCGCGGTTTAGATCTTGTCCGGCCGACGTGATCTGGTGAACATCAACGCCGTCTAGGGTCGAGGAATGGTCGATCTCGTGTTGCGGTCCCGCCGCGTCGTCACTCCCGCCGGGGTCGTCCCGGCCGCCGTCTCGATCGCCGGGGAGCGGATCGTCGCGGTCGGGGCGTACGACGCGCCGGTCGAGGCCGGCCTGGAGCTGGACCTGGGTGACTCGGCGTTGCTGCCGGGGCTGGTCGACACGCATGTGCACGTGAACGAACCGGGCCGGACCGAGTGGGAGGGGTTCGCGACCGCCACCCGGGCGGCGGCGGCCGGCGGCGTCACCACGATCATCGACATGCCGCTGAACAGCCTGCCGCCGACGGTCGACACCGAGGCGTTGAAGATCAAGCAGGCGGCCGCGAGTGGGCAGATCCACGTGGACGTCGGCTTCTGGGGTGGCGCCATCCCCGGCAACGCCGGCAAACTGCCCGACCTGCACGCGGCCGGGGTTTTCGGCTTCAAGGCGTTCCTCGCCGACTCGGGCGTCCCCGAATTCCCGCCGCTGTCGGCGGCCGAGCTGGCCACCGCGCTCGACACGGTCGACGCCCTGTTCGTCGTGCACGCCGAGGACCCGGACCACCTGCACGACGCGGCCTCCTCGGCCGCCTACGCCGACTTCCTCGCCTCCCGGCCGGCCGAGGCCGAGCACGCCGCCATCGCCACCGCGATCGCGGCCGCCCGCGCCTCCGGGCGGCGGGTGCACATCCTGCATCTCTCGGCGGCCGGGGCGCTCCCGCTGATCGCGGCGGCCAAGGCCGACGGCGTCCGGGTCACCGCCGAGACCTGCCCGCACTACCTGACCCTCGACGCCGGCTCGATCCCGGACGGCGCCACCGAGTTCAAGTGCTGCCCGCCGATCCGGGACGCGGCCAACGCCGACCAGCTGTGGCGGGCGCTCGCCGACGGGCTGATCACCTGCGTGGTCAGCGACCACTCGCCCTGCACGCCCGAGCTGAAGCGGCAGGACACCGGCGACTTCGCGGCGGCCTGGGGTGGCATCGCCTCGGTGCAGCTGGGCCTGCCGGTGATCTGGACCGCGGCCCGGGAGCGTGGCTACGGCCTGGCCGACGTGGTGGACTGGATGGCGCGGCGGCCCGCCGACCTGGCCGGGCTGTCCCGCAAGGGCCGGATCGACGTCGGTGCCGACGCCGACCTGGTGGTGTTCGACCCGGACGACACGTTCACGGTCGACCCGCATCGGCTGCACCACAAGAACCCGGTCACCCCGTACGCCGGAAAGCAGTTGCACGGCGTGGTCCACGCGACCTGGCTGCGCGGACGCAGGGTGACCGGCGACGAGGCCGGCGGCGCGTTCCTGAGCCGAGAGGACTGACCGTGGAGGACTTCAGCACCAAGCCCGACCTGGCGTCGCGGGCCCTCGGCGGCGGTGTCGTCTTCGCCAACGACGAGTTCTTCGCGGCCGCGGATCACCTGGTCATGCCGGAGCCGCCGACGTTCGCACCGCGGACGTTCGACCACAAGGGCCAGGTCTACGACGGCTGGGAGACCCGCCGGCGGCGCTCCCCCGGCCAGGACGTGGCGATCGTCCGGCTCGGCGCGCCCGGCGTCATCCACGGCGTCGACGTCGACACCGCGTTCTTCACCGGCAACTACCCGCCGTACGCATCGGTGGACGCCCTCGCCGTCGACGGCTACCCCAGCCCGGCCGCGCTGCAGGCCGCCACCTGGGTGCCGATCGTGGGGAAGTCCCCCCTCGACGGCGACACCCGCAACCTCTTCCCGGTGCACGACGGCCGCCGCTTCACCCACGTGCGCCTCACCATCTTCCCCGACGGCGGGGTGGCCCGGCTGCGCGTGCACGGCGACGTGGTGCCCGACCCGACGATGCTGCCGGACGTGTTCGACGTGGCCGCGCTGGTCAACGGCGGGCACATCACCGGCTGCAGCAACATGTTCTACGGCCGTCCGCACAACATGCTCCAGCCCGGCCTGGCCCGGCACATGGGCGACGGCTGGGAGACCGCCCGCCGCCGCGTCGCCGGCAACGAATGGGCCGAGATCACCCTGGCCGCGCCGACCCAGGTCGAATTCGTCGACCTCGACACCACCCATTTCAAAGGCAATGCGCCCGGCTCGGCATCGCTGCGCGGCTCCCTCGCGGGCGGCCCGTGGTTCGACATCCTGCCGGCCGCCGCGCTCACCCCGGACACCCCGCACCGCTTTCCGGTCCGCCCCGGCCAGGCCGCCGACCGCGTGCGACTCGACATCATTCCGGACGGCGGCATGGCGCGCCTGCGCGTCATCGGCCGCCCCGACCGCAACGTCCTCGAGGAAAACTTCCGCCGCCACGTCGAGAACCGATAAACCTTCAAGAAGTTCGTTGAGTACGCCTTTTCGGGCCGGACAACCGCAGCATTCGCGAACCCCGCCTCCGGCGGCTGCCGCCCGCGATCTCGGCGGGCGGCAGCCGCCGTTGCGCGCCTTTCGCATGAGCGTTCGTTCCGGTCGGCCCCGGCCGCCCGCTCAGCCCGATGGCCCGTGAGCCGGGTTCGTGACCTTGCGGTTGGCCCGCCCCGGCGCGCGTACCTCTGGATGGTTTGAGGTTGCCTTTGCTCTTACTCGCTCCCGTATACTCGTCGGCGAGTATAGGAGGGCGAGTGGCGAAGCGGCGCAAGGTCGGCAACCCGATGGCGCTCGGGGTGCTGTCGGTGGTGGCGTTCCGCCCGATGCACCCCTATGAGATGGCCGCCGCCCTGAAAGGCTGGGGCAAGGAGCGCGACCTGCAGATCAAGTGGGGTTCGCTCTACACCGTCGTCGGCAACCTGGCCAAGCACGGGTTCCTCGCCTCGTCTCCGAGTGAACGCGCAGGTAAGCGCCCCGAGCGCACCGTCTACCGCATCACCGACGCCGGTCGGGCCGAGCTGGCCGACTGGACCAGGGAGCTGCTCTCCACCGCCGAACCGGAGTCGCCACGCTTCCGGGGCGGCCTCTCGGTGATGTCGGTGCTCTCCCCCGACGAGGTGGTGACGCTGCTGCAACAGCGTCTCGACGCCGTCGGCCGGGAGATCGCGGCCACCGAGGCCATCCTCGCCGAGTACGGCCCGACGGTGCCGCGGTTGTTCCTCGTCGAGGTGGAGTACGACCGGGCGATGCTCGAGGCCGAGGCCGCGTGGATGCGGTCGCTGGTCGCCGAGCTGGAAACCGGCACGCTGCCCGGTCTCGACGACTGGCGGCGGTTCCACGAGACCGGCCAGGCCCCCGCGGAGATCATCAAGCTCGCGGAGGACGCCATCGGCTGAAGCGTCCCGGCGACCTGCTGCAACAGGCCGCCGGGACAAAACCCTCGATCCGAGCGGGAAGGCCCGATCCGAAGGCGGCAATCTGAAGGATACGGCCTACCTCCCGCGACGGTTTTCGCAGCACAACCTGTCCAGGAGGACAAAATGGCACGTGTACGCACGGTCGCCGTGATCGGCGGCGGCATCGCCGGCCCGGTCGCGGCCCTCGCCCTACGTAAGGCCGGCATCGAGGCCACCGTCTACGAGGCCTATCCCCATCCGGCCCACGGCATCGGCGGCACCATCGCCATCGCCCCGAACGGCATGGCCGCCCTCGACATCGTCGGCGTAAGCGAACCGGCCGCCGCGGTCTCGTGGCCGGTCCACCGCCAGATGATGACCGTCGGCAGGACGCGGCTCGAGTTGCCCGCCCTCGCCGGGGTCGGCCCGCTGCAGGTGATCCACCGCAGCGATCTCTACCGGATCCTCGCCGCCGACGCGCCGATCGAGTACGGCAGGCGCCTGGTCGCCGCGGTCCAGGGGCCGGGCGGCGTGACCGCCACGTTCGCCGACGGCACCGAGGTCCAGGCCGACATCCTGATCGGCGCCGACGGCGTGCACTCCACCGTCCGCGGCCTGATCGACCCGGGCGCGCCCGGCCCGCACTACACCGGGATGATCGCCGTCGAGGGCCAGTCCCCGGCCACCGTGCCGGAGGAGGCCGGGACCATGGTGTTCGCCTTCGGCAAGAAGGGCTTTTACCTGTACGGTCCGGCACTCGGCGGCGGCACCACGTTCGGCGTCAACCTGCCGCATCGGCCGCTCACCATCGCCGAGGCCCGCGCGATCCCCCCGGCGCAGTGGAAGAACACCCTGCTGGAGATCTACGGCGAGGACTCCCCCGGCGGCGACCTGATCCGGGCGCTGCCCGCCGACGAGCTGACCGTCAACGGCGCGCTGCACATCATGCCGCCGGTGCCGCACTGGTACCGCGGCCGGATGGTGCTGGCCGGCGACGCCGTGCACGCGCCGTCCAACAGCTCCGGTCAGGGCGCGTCGCTCGCCATCGAGAGCGCGATCGAGCTGGCCCGGTGCCTGCGCGACATCCCGGACATCGAGGCGGCGTTCGCACAGTACGAACGGTTGCGGCGCCGCCGGGTGGAGAAGGTGGCCGCCCGGGCCGCCAAGACCAACAGCATCAAGGCACCGGGGCCGATCGGAAAGGCACTCATGCCGGTGGTCATGCGGGTGTTCATGAAGCTCGCCATGAAGCCGGAGAAGACCATCGGCCCGGAGCAGCGCTACCGCATCGACTGGGCCCGGCCGCTCTGACCGGGACGGCTCGGCGCCGGCACGCACCGGCGCCGAGCTCGTTCGCTAGCGGCGGCGGTCCGCGGCGGCGTACGAAGCGGCGGCGGTCAGGGCCGAGACCGCCAGCACCGACGGCCACGCACCGATCCGGCGGGCCAGCGGGTGGGACAGCGCGAACGCGCCGACGTAGGTGGTCACCAAGGCGGTGGTCACCGCGGGGCTGGTGCGGCGGGCCCACTCACGGCCGGCCAGGACGCCGCCGGCCGCCAGGACCACGCCACCCAGGGGACGAATGCCGGTGCGGCGGGCCAGCTGCCAGCCCCCGATGAGAGAGCCGGCGGTGATCACTGCAGTGGGTACGCGCATGAGTCGAACCTACCGCCAGGGCCACGCCGAGCAGGCCGCCGAGGGTGTTGTGCACGACGTCGGCCGGGTCGCCGCCACGACCGTGCGCCGCCACAGCAGCGCGGCGACCGCGCCGAGCGGCCGGAACAGGCCGATGTTCGCGAGCCTCTCGATGGTGCCGACAAAACCGGCGGTCAGATACGCCGGATCCGCGAACTGCCCGAGAAAGACCCGGACGCCGTCGGCCGAGTAGTACGCCACCGTGGTGGTCGGCCCCAACCTACGAACCGGACTCAAGCCGCAGGCCGGCCGCCGAAACGCCACGGGTGGACCTCGACGGTGGCATAGCGGACCGGGGCGCGGGCCATCATCGCCTCGGCCGCCGACCGGTCGGGCAGCTCGGCCATGATCGCGGTGCCGAGCCACTGCGTGCCGTCGTCGGACAGCAGTGGGCCGCAGGCGATCAGCCGGTCGCGGTCCTCGGCGGCGACCAGTTCGCCGGGCATCGCCGCGGTCGCCGGGTCGTGCGCGATGATCAGGAGACCCTCCCGGCCGCCGGGGAACTCCCACATCGTCCGGCCCAGCGTGTTGGTGAACCGGCGGATCAGCACGTCGTCGTAGACGCCGGCCCGATAGTTCGGCTCCTCGAAGGCGAACGTGCGGGCGGCCGCCGCGTCGGGCAGGCCGACGATGTGCGCGCTTCCGGTCGCTGCCTCGCCGTCCGGGGTCAGCGTCGGGCCACGGGCGATCATCGTCTCGGCGTAGCGGTCCATGAACGACCAGTGCGCCTCGGCCAGCTCCCAGCGCAGCTCCATGACGCCGGGGCGGTCCCGGCAGTAGACGAAGTAATCCATGGTCAGGCCACCTCAGCGGGGATCGGGGCCGGCGCCTCGGTGCGCGGCCGGTAGAGCACGTGCCAGACCGCTACCGCGAGCAGGATCACGGCCAGGGCCCAGCCGTGCAGTGGTCCGCCGAACACGCCGAGCAGCAGCGACGCCACGATCGCGGGCACGCCCCAGCCGGCGATCCACGCGATCGGGGCGCCGCCGCGGGCGCCGAGCAGGCTCACGGTCAGGAAATAGAGGGCCGCGCCGCTGCACAACACCCATCGGTTGGCCTCCGGCACCGGCTCGGCCGAGTATTCGGCGAGCACACCGAGCCCGGCCGCGATCAGCACGATGGAGCCGGTCATCAGGTAATGCGCCGGCATGGTGAGACGCAAGGCAAAGACGCGGGTGCCGTACGTCGGGGCGCCGCCCGCGCCGTACCGAAGGGTCAGCCACCACAGCGCCACCAGCAGGCCGAAGCCCGCCCCGAGGGCCGCCATCAGGCCGCGCTCCCAGTGCTCGACCTCGGAGGCGGCGTCGATCAGCTGGGCCACCGCCTCACCGAGCACGATGATCACGAAGAGGCCGAGCCGTTCGCCGAGGTGCGGCCGGTCCGGGCGGGCCGCCTGCAACGGCGGCGGGGCCACGACCGGGCGGGGGCGGTAGAGCCGGTGCAGCAACCGGACCCGCCGCTCCCGGTTGTGCTGGGCCTCCTCGCGTTCCCGCTGCTCGTCGGCCAGCATCTGCTCCGGATGCCGGGACCGGACCAGCGACACCACCACGTCGAGCCCGATGCCGGCCGCCCACAGCCAGTAGCGCACCGGCGGCTCGAAGCCCATCGACGCGATCCACGGGATCACCCCGGCCGCCTGCTGGACGGCCGGCCACTCGGTCATCACCCGGCTGGTGCGCTTCCAGGAGCCGGCGCCCATCAGGCGGCAGTACACGTACGCGGCGATGAACCACCGCGGTTCGCCGCGCAGCACGTGCGGCACGGCCGCGGCCATCACCGCGATGCCGAACATCGCCAGCAGCATCGACCGGACCCGGGTCAGGTCGCCGGAGACGTTGGCGTAGAGGGTGAACGACGTCCACACGCTCCACATCGCGTAGTAGCAGACGACGAAGAGGAACACCTCGTGCAGGCCGGGGCCGTCGTGCAGGAGGTGGGCCAGCTGGGCCACGGCCACGACGATGACGAGGTCGAAGAAGAGCTCCAGCCAGGTGGCGTGACGTTCCTCGACGGCGGGTGACGGCATGCGCTGGAACATAGCGCAACGTCGCTGCGGCTAGATCAGGCGGAGCAGGTCGTCCCGGGGCAGGCCGGCGTCGGTCAGGGCGCCGCAGTCGAGGCCGCGCAGCAGGTAGGCGGCCAGGGCCCGGGCGGTGGCCGGCTCGTCGGCGATGCCGCTCTCCTGGCGGGACAGGTAGCGGTGCAGGCGGTCGACGGCGGCGGTGCGGCCGTCCCGGAAGAAGGCGTACGTCGCCGCGTAGCGGGTCGGCAGTTGCGCCGGGTGAAGATCCCAGCCCTGGTAGAAGCCCCGCTCCAGGGACCGCCGCACCAGCCGGTAGTGCAGGGCCCAGGCCGATCGGACCTCCTCGGCGGTGCCGACCGGGAGGATGTTGGTCGAGCCGTCGGACAGCCGCACGCCGGTCTGGGCCGCGGCCGCCTGCATCACCGCCTTGGCGTAGTCCGCCGCCGGGTGCTCCATCGACTGGTAGGCAGCGGCGATGCCGGCCGCAGCGCTGTAGTCGTAGGTGCCGTAGTGCAGGCCGGTGCAGCGACCGTCGGCCGCGGTGATCAGCCGGGCCACCGTGGCGGTGCCGTCGGCGGCCAGGATCGCCGACGGCAGCTCGATCTGGATCTCGAAGGTCAGAGTCCCGGCGGCCAGGCCGTACGCCTTCTCCAGCTTCTCGCAGAGGGTGACCATGGCCGTGACCTGATCCGGACCGCTCACCTTGGGTAGCGTGATCTCGACGGTGTCCTGATAGGAGTCCAGGAACAGGTCGAGGGTGCGCAGCGCCCGGCGGCGGGTGGCCGCCTCCAGCGACTTGATCCGGATGCCGAGGAACGGCGGGACCGGACCGGCGCGCAGGACCTTGGCCGCCCGGCGGACCGCCTCGTCCTCCTGGTCGTCCGGGCGGACGCCGTAGCCGTCCTCGAAGTCGACCCGCAGGTCCTCGATCGGCTCCGCGGCCAGCTTGGCCCGGATGTCGCCGGCCTCCCACGGGAAGTCGGTCATCGCCGTCGTGGCGATCTCGCCCCACTCGCGGAAGTTGTCGAGACGGTCGGCCGGGATGTACACGGTGTGTACCGGCTGGCGGCCCGGGCGCTCCCCCCGGTAACGAGACTGCAGGAACGCATCGTGCGCGGCCAGCCGGACGTCCAGGTCCGTGTAGTCGCTGTCGGACAGGCGCATCGATCAGTCGATCGAGTCGTAGGCGGCGGTCGTCAGGAAGTCGGCGAAGTCGTCGGCCAGGGCGACCCGCTCGAACAGCTTGCGGGCGTCGTCGAAACGGCTCGACGCCCACGCCTCGTCGCCGATCGTCTTGCGGATCTTGACGAGCTCCTCGTCCTCGATCCGGCCGACCAGGTCGGCGGTGATCTCGGTGCCGTCCGGCAGCCGGACCTCGTTGTGGATCCACTGCCACACCTGCGAGCGGGAGATCTCGGCGGTCGCCGCGTCCTCCATCAGGTTGTTGATCGCCACCGCGCCGTTGCCGCGCAGCCACGCCTCCAGATATTGGAGAGCCACCGACACGTTGCCGCGCAGGCCGGCCTCGGTCACCGGGGCGCCGGTCGACGACACGTCCAGCAGCTGGGCGGCCTCCACCGTGACGTCCGGGCGCTGCTTGTCCAGCTGGTTGGGCTTGTCGCCGAGGACCCGGTCGAAGATCTCCTGGCAGACCGGCACCAGGTCGGGGTGCGCCACCCACGAGCCGTCGAAGCCGTCGCCGGCCTCGCGCTCCTTGTCCTCCCGCACCTTGGCCAGGGCCACCTCGTTGACCTGCGGGTCACGGCGGCTGGGGATGAAGGCGGCCATGCCGCCCATGGCGAAGGCTCCGCGGCGGTGACAGGTTTTCACGAGCAGTTCCGAGTACGCCCGCATGAACGGTGCCGTCATGGTGACCGAGGCGCGGTCCGGGAGGATCATGCGCGGGTTGTCCCGGAAGTACTTGATGATGCTGAACAGGTAGTCCCAGCGGCCCGCGTTCAGCCCGGAAAGGTGGTCACGAAGGACATAGAGAATCTCCTCCATCTCGAACGCGGCCGGGATGGTCTCGATCAGCACGGTGGCGCGGATGGTGCCGTGCGGAATTCCCAAAGCTTCCTGGGCGTACGTGAAGACGTCGTTCCACAGCGCCGCTTCCCTGTGCGACTCCATCTTCGGCAGGTAGAAATACGGCCCGCTGCCCCGCTCCAGCAACTCCTTCGCGTTGTGGAAGAAGTAGAGGCCGAAGTCGACGAGGGCGCCCACCGCCGGCTCGTCGTCGACCGGCAGGTGCCGCTCGTCGAGGTGCCAGCCGCGCGGGCGCATCACGATCGTCGGGTACGGGCCGCCGTTGAGCTCGTAGCTCTTCTGCGGGGTGGTCAGCGTGATGGTGCGGCGGATCGCCTCGTAGAGGTTCTGCTGGCCGTCGACCACGTTCTGCCAGTGCGGGGTGTTGGCGTCCTCGAGGTCGGCCAGCCACACCTTGGCACCCGAGTTGAGCGCGTTGATGGTCATCTTGCGCTCGGTGGGCCCGGTGATCTCGACGCGGCGGTCGGTCAGATCGGCCGGGGCCGGCGGCGCCTGCCACTCGGCGGCGCGGATGTCGGCGGTCTCGGCGAGGAACCCCAGCGACGCACCACCGGCGATCTCGGCCCGGCGGGCGGCCCGCGCGGCGAGGAGTTCGTTGCGGCGCGGCCGGAAACGCCGGTTCAGATCCGCGACGAAGGCAACAGCCTCGTCCGACAGGATTTCGGTCATGGCGTCGGCTCCCCTCAGTACGATTACTCCCTCGTACCGTAATGGAGCCCGGCCCCGCCGTCAGCGCTGAACAGATCACAGCAGTTGGATCTTGCGACCGCTCCACGCTGGGAGGGCGGGCGCGGCGGGGACGTTTGGCCGCGCCCGCACCTCGGGGAGGAAAGCCGGCTCGCGAAACGCGCGCTATGGGGCTTGCCGCCCGCGATGGTCGCGGGCGGCAGCCGCCGTAGGCGGGGTTCACGCTGGTGCGTTCGGGTTACCCCTGGGGCGTACGGTCAGAAAGTTCCTGCGGTGTTGCACTTTGCCTTTTGGACGATGCAGTCCCGGACGCGGTGGCCGAGCGCGGCGTTCTCCCAGGCGAAGAAGGCGTCGCCGTGCATCGAGCTGGCGTTGCCGGAGGCCAGTTTGAAGCCGGCGGCGGTGCCCGATGTCGGGTAGCCGATCACGAACGACAGGGACGGGATGGCCACCGGGTATTTGCCGGTGCACTCGCCCTTGCCGTCGGCCGGGCCCACGTGGGACTTGTGGTCGGGGCTGTCCAGGTGGACGCCGTCCCAGCAGTCGGGGAAGGTCAGCTGGAACGTCAGCTCGGCCGTCTTGGCGCAGACCGGCCAGTTACCGTCCGTGCTTCGGCCCGTTTCGCCGCCGGCGCCTGCGCACCAGAACTGGCCGGGGGCGCCCTTCGGGGTGTCCACCTGGCGCTTCGCGTCGCCGACGATCATCCGGAAGCCCTGCGGGAACGGGACGGTCCTGGTGGTGTCGGGGAGGCGGGAGCCGTAGTAGACGGTTACGCCGTGTGGCTGTACGGGCTGGCCGTTCTCGTAGAGCGTGGGGATCCAGTAGGCCGAGTGGTCGTCCAACGGCTTGCAGCTGGAACCGGTGTTCGTCAGCAGGGTGTCCGTTGTGGTGGCCGCGTCGGTGATGTTGTTGCCCAGGAACGAGTGCATGTGGGAGGCGCCGGGCAGGTTCGGGAAGACGATCGGGTCGTCGGTCTTCGCGTGGCTGACCGTGCAGGAGGCGTTGAACTCGGCCACCCGGACCGGGTTGTTGGTGATCGGCCGCGGGGTCATCGCCTTGAACTCGGCCAGCTGGGCTGCCCATTTCGCCTGGTCCACGTCCACCCAGCCGGCGCCCGTTGCCGGGGGCGTCGTCGGGGTCGTCGTGGCCGGGCTGCTCGTCGGCGCTGTCGTGGCCGGGGTGGCCGGCGCGGTCGTTGCCGGATTTGTCGGGCTTGTAGTCGCCGTGGTCCCGCCGAGGGTGAACCAGTTGAGGTTCACGAAGTCCGATTTTTGCTGACTTTTCATGACTGCTACCAGCGTTTGGGCGCCGGTCGGCGGCTGCTTGATCGTGGCGGTCCTGGTGACCCACTTCTGCCAGCCGCCGGTCTTGGCCACCGGGAACGACGTCAGCAGCGTGCCGGTCGGGGAGCCCAGGCGCAGCTCCACCGTGCCGCCGGCGGTGTTGTCCGACGCTATCCGGGCCTGGACGGTCGCACCCAGCTGGACCTTGTCGTAGCGCAGCCAGTCGCCGCTCGCCAGCCAGCCGACGTTCTTGCCGCCGTCGGCGTCGGAGGTGCCTTCGGTCTGCGCGCCGGACTGCGCGGAGTAGGCCTCCGCCTGCAGCCGGCCGGGCACCACGGTCTCGGCGGCGTCGGCGTTCGCGATGTAGACGCCGCTGCCGGTTACGGCCACGGCTACCGCCGAGGCGAGGAGCACGCGGGTGCGGGTTCGGTGGGGGCGCCGGGGTTCACCAGCGGCGTGGAGAGGTTCGGTCCGCATTTGTTCTCTACCCTTTTCGATGACCGAGGGGGCTCGATTCATCAGGGAGTATGCCGAGGTGAGGGGCTTGTTTCAACGCGTGGAGAAAGACTTATGAATGGCCTTTTCCGGCACCGCTGGTGGCCGCGATCTCCATTCCGAATAACGCTTTTCCCGCCCCGCAGACTTAATTTTTCCTTAAGTCGCGGAAGAGGGCTGCGGACGCCGGCGGGGCCGGCGAAAAGGCGGCAGGGCGGCGCGCGGCAGCCCGGAAGGGCGGCAGCCCGGCAGCCCGGCAGGGCGGCAGGGCGGCAGCCCGGCAGGGCGGCAGCCCGGCAGCCCGGCAGGGC
>NZ_BOML01000062.1 GCF_016862175.1 Paractinoplanes durhamensis
CCGGCAGCCCGGCAGGGCGGCAGGGCGGCAGCCCGGCAGGGCGGCAGCCCGGCAGCCCGGCAGGGCGGCAGGGCGGCAGCCCGGCAGGGCGGCAGGGCGGCAGGGCGGCCTATCGGTCTTTCAGGAGGCGGCGGTGGGCTCGGCGGGCCTGGCGGGTCAAGGTTTCGGCGTCGGCTCGGACCAGCTCGTTTCGTTCGACGATGGGGGCTCCGCCTACCAGGGAAAGCTCGATCGGGGCCGGTGGGCCGAAGACCAGGGCCGCGCGCTTGTCGTCGATGCCGTCGTGGCCCAGGCCGTCCAGGCGCCATATCACCAGGTCGGCCAGCTTGCCGGGCTCCAGGGAGCCCAGGTCGTTGTCGCGGCCCAGGCAGCGGGCGCCGCCGATGGTGCCCAGGCGCAGCGCCTCGCTCGCGGTCATCGCACCGGGGCCGCCGCGCTGCCGGGCCGTGTAGAGCGCCTGCCGCAGCTCGGCGCCCAGGTGCGAGACCTCCTGCGAGGCCGCGCCGTCGACGCCGAGGCCGACCGGGACGCGGTGGTCGAGCAGCTCGCGGACGCGGGCCTGGCCGGCGCCGAGCCGGGCGTTGGAGCTCGGGCAGTGGGCCACGCCGGTGCCGGTCGCGCCGAGCTTGGTGATCGCCGAGTCGTCGAAGTGGACGCCGTGGGCCAGCCAGACGTCGTTGCCGAGCCAGCCGACCTGTTCCGCGTAGTCGACCGGGGTGCAGCCGAACCGCTGGAGGCAGAACTCCTCCTCGTCGTCGGTCTCGGCCAGGTGGGTGTGCAGCCGGACGCCCTTGCGGCGGGCCAGGTCGGCGGCCTCGGTCATCAGTTTCTGGGTCACCGAGAACGGCGAGCAGGGGGCGACCGCGATCTGCAGCATCGCGTCGGGTGACGGGTCGTGCCAGCGGTCGATCGCGGCCTCGGTGGCGGCGAGGGCCTCATCCGTTTCCTCGACCACGTTGTCGGGCGGGAGGCCGCCGTCCTTCTGGCTCAGGTCCATCGAACCGCGGGTCGGGTGGAAGCGGACCCCGATCTGCCGGGCCGCCTCGATCTCGGCCTCGAGGACGTCGCCGCCGTCGCGCGGGAAGACGTAGTGGTGATCCATGCTGGTGGTGCAGCCGGACAGGGCGAGCCAGCCCAGGCCGGCGCCCGCGGCGGCGCCGACGATCTCGGCGTCGAGCCGGCCCCAGATCGGGTAGAGCGTGGTGAGCCAGCCGAACAGCGTCTCGTCGAGGGCCAGGCCGCGGGTCACCCACTGGTAGAGGTGGTGATGGGTGTTGATCAGGCCGGGCGTGACCAGGCAGCCGGCGCCGTCGACCCGGCGCACCGAGCGGTTGAACCGGCCGGCGTGACCGGCGCCGACCGCGACGATCCGGCCGTCGTCGCCGACCACCACGTGGCCGTCGGGGTGGTAGGTGTCATTGGCGTCGACGGTGGCGACCGCGACGTTCTCGATGATGATCACAAATACCACCCCGCGGGGGCCGGGGGTGCGTCGTCGCGGGTGACCGTGCCCTCGATCAGGCCGTAGGGACGGTCGCCGGCGATGAACACCTCGTTGTCGTTGGCCAGGTCGAACGGGGACAGATCAACCAGGTAGTGGTGCTTGTTGGGCAGGGCCAGCCGGATCTCGGCGACCTCGGGCCGCTTCTCGAGCACGTGGCTGCCCATCGAGAACAGGGTCTGCTGCAGCGAGGCGCTGTAGGTGTTGACGAACGCGGCCGTCATCGCCTCGATCGCACCCGCGTAGGACTTGGCGAAGTCGCCGCCGGCCGACACGTGCCGCCAGCGGGCGTCGACCGCGGTGGCCAGGATGCGGTCGGTGGTCTCGGGCAGCGTCGTGTATTCGTCGCGCGGGAAGCCGCGGAACTCCGACGCGGTCGAGTTGAGCAGCACGAGGCCGGTGATGCCGGAGACGACCTGCTCGAACTCGGCGGTCACCACCACCGACGCCACCCGGGTGTAATCGCCCTTACGCTGGAACGAGTGCGGGCCGAGCCGCTCCCAGCCGAACGACTCGATGCTCACCCGGGCCGTCTCGACCTGCTCCTGCGTCGTCACGAAGTGCCGGGCCAGCAGCAGGGCGAACTCCTCCGGCTCGCCGACGCCGTGCTTCTTGGCGAACGCATACACCGTGTTCTTCATCGTGTCGGTCGGCAGCACACCCGAGTTGTCGCCGGTCAGGTGGGTGGCGGCCAGGTCGCCGGAGAGCGCGACGCTCACGTTGTAGTCGGCCAGCGAGCGGGTGTCGCCGTCGCGGATCACGCGCACCAGTCGCGTCTCCGCCTTGCCGTAACGGTTTGGTCCGAGCACGATCGCCACGGCGTCAGCTCCCTCGGTAGGTGGTGTAGCCGTAGTGGCTGAGCAGCAGCGGAACGTGGTAGTGCCGCTCCGGGTCGCGGACGTGGAAGGCGATCGTGACCTCGGGGAAGAAGCCCTCGTCGCCCAGGTAGGGCTCCACGTAGAAGAACAGGCGGTAACCGCCGGCCTGCCACTCGTGCAGCGGCACCCGATAGCGCAGGCGGCCGTCGCTGTCGGTGCGGCCCTCGGCGATCATGCGCCAGCCCTCGGAGTCGCGCCGCTCCAGCCGCACGTAGACGTCGCGGGCCGGGTCGCCGGTGACCGTGTCGAGGATGTGGGTGGAGATCTTCGCGTGGAACTCCGGCTCGGTGCCGTCATCCGAGGGCATCGAGCACCCGTTCCAGTCGTAGCAACGCGATCTTGCGTAACTCGTCCTGCACGATGACCCGCTCGGTTTCCTCGTCGTTGGACAGGCGATCGCGCGCCACCGCCAGGATCTCCTCCTGCGTGCGGCCGCTCGCGAAGATCAGGAACACGTGGCCGAACCGGTCCTCATACGCCCGGTTGGCGTCGATCAGCGCGGCCTTGGTCAGCTCGTCGGCGCCCTGCGCGGCGGTCGACTGCTCGCGCCGCGACCAGGCCGCCTCTTTCGAGTCGCCGCCCGCGCGCTCGCCGATCCGCGGATGGGCCGACAGCCCCACCAGCACCTCGGGCCACGACAGGTGCCGGGCGGCCGCGTCGCCGGCCGTGATGATCTCCAGGATCTCGCGATAGGGGCGTTTCGCGACGATCGCGGCTCCCCACGCGGGCGCCGCGCAGCAGGCGAGCAGGTCATTCTCGAGGCGAACGGCCGGAAGCGCGTTGAAAGCGTCGACCGCATCCATCCGGCACCCTCCTCCTGGTTTCGACAGTCAAGCAGGCCGCGTCGTGCCCGTGCAGATCTTTGCGCGGGAATTCACAAACGTGTCCTTGCCTGCAACACACCCTGCCATGCGGGTCCGACAGTTTCCGGCGGCTGAGTCACGATGGTCCGGTGCTCCTACCCGACGACGCCTTGCCTGATCTGCCGATCCGGGCGCTTCTGCCGCAAATTCGCGAATCGCTGACCGGCACCGGCGCATCGGTCCTGGTCGCGCCGCCCGGCACCGGCAAGACGACGCTGGTCCCGCTCGCCCTCGACGGGAAGGTGGTGGTCGCCGAGCCGCGTCGTCTCGCTGCGCGAGCCGCTGCGCGCCGCATGGCCTCGCTGCTGGGCCAGTCGGTCGGCGACCGGGTCGGTTTTTCGGTACGCGGTGAGCGTCGCGTCTCCCGCCAGACCATGGTCGAGGTCGTCACCACCGGTGTCCTGGTCCGCCGGCTGCAACGCGATCCGGAGCTGGCCGGCACCGCGGTGGTGATCCTCGACGAGTGCCACGAACGGCACCTCGACACCGACCTGGCCCTCGCCTTCCTCATCGAGGTGCGCGCCGCCCTGCGCCCCGACCTGCGACTGCTGGCCACCTCGGCCACCGCCGACGCGGAACGGCTCGCCGAGGTGCTGGGCGGAGCGCCCACGGTCGCCGCCGAGTCCCGCCTGTTCCCGGTCGACGTGCACTGGGCGCCGCCGACCGGCCCGATCTCCCCGCCGCTGGGCCTGCGCGTCGACCCCCGCCTGCTCGACCACGTGGCCGCGACGGTCCGCCGCGCCCTGGCCGACGGTGACGGCGACGTCCTGGTCTTCCTGCCCGGCGCCCGCGAGATCGACACGGTGGCCGGCCGGCTCGGCGGCATCGACGCCGACGTGATCGCGCTGCACGGCCGCCAGCCCGGCTCCATTCAGGACGCCGCGCTGCGCCCGGCCACCCGCCGCCGGGTCGTGCTGGCCACCGCGGTGGCGGAGAGCAGCCTGACCGTGCCCGGGGTCCGGGCGGTGGTCGACGCCGGCCTGAGCCGGGTGCCGCGGATGGACCACGCGCGCGGCCTGGGTGCGCTGGTGACCGTGCCGGTGTCCCGGGCGTCCGCCACCCAGCGGGCCGGCCGGGCCGGTCGCGAGGCACCGGGCCGGGTCTACCGGTGCTGGTCGCCGGCTCAACATGATCGGCTGCCGGCCCAGCCCGAGCCGGAGATCGCCGCGGCCGACCTGACCGGCTTCGCGCTCGACCTGGCGCTGTGGGGGCACCCCGGCGGCACCGGCCTGGCCCTGCCCGATCCACCACCGGCCGGCGCGATGCAGACCGCCACCGCCACGCTGCACGACCTGGGCGCGATCGACGACGAGGGCCGGATCACCACGCGCGGCCGGGCCCTGGCCGACGCCGGCCTGCACCCGCGCCTGGCCCGCGCGCTGCACGACGGCGCTCCCCTGGTCGGCGCCCGCCGGGCCGCCGAGATCATCGCCCTGCTGGACGACGACCGGGCGGCCGGCGACGACCTGGTCGCGGCGTGGCGGCGGGCGCGGTCCGGCAACGACCAGGCGTGGCGGTCGGAGGTGCGGCGGCTGACGGCGGCACTGGACCGTACGCCGAACGACGACATCGCGGTCCCGGAGGTGACGGCTGCGGCTGCGGCTGCGGCTGCGGCTGCGGCTGCGGCTGCGGCTGCGGCAACGGAGCCGGAGGCGGACGCAGCGGCCTGGACGACAGCGCAGGCCAGCAAGAAAGGCGGCGAAAGCCGCAAAACAATGCCGGATGATCTGGCCGCCGGCCTGGTCGTCGGCCTGGCCTACCCGGAGCGGGTGGCAAGGGTTCGCGAGGCCGGTGGCCGCGACTACCTGATGGCCGGCGGCACGGCCGGCGAGCTGGGCCCGGGCAGCGGCCTCGGCGGGGTGACCTGGCTGGCGGTGGCCTCGGCCGACCGCACGGCCGGCGCCCGGACCGCGCGGATCCGGGCGGCCGCCCCGCTCGACGAAGCGACCGCCATGGAGGCCGCCGCGACCCTGCTGGCCGAAACCACCGAGATCGGCTGGGTGAACGGCGACGTGGTGGCCCGCAGGGTGCAGCGGCTCGGCGCGATCACCCTGGTCGAGCGACGCATCACCGACCCCGACCCGGCGCTGGTCCGGGCGGCGCTGGCGGAGGGCCTGCGCCGCGAAGGGCTGTCCCTGCTGACCTGGTCGCGGGCCGCGGTGGAGCTGCGCGAACGGCTGGCGTTCGCGCACGCCGCTCTCGGCGAGCCGTGGCCGGACGTGTCCGACGAGGCGCTGGCCGAGCGGGCCGAGGACTGGCTGTCGCTGGGCTCGGCCCGCCGCCGGTCCGACCTGGCGCGGATCGACGTGGCGAACGGCCTGCGCAAGCTCCTGCCCTGGTCGGTGGCGGGCCGCCTGGACGAGGTGGCCCCCGAGCGATTGCCGGTGCCGAGCGGCTCCCGGGTCCGAGTGGACTATTCGGACGCCGAGGCGCCGGTGCTGGCGGTGAAGGTGCAGGAGGCGTTCGGCTGGACGGACGCGCCGCGGCTGGCCGACGGCCGGATCCCGGTGCTGCTGCACCTGCTCTCCCCGGCCGGCCGCCCGGTCGCGGTGACCCGCGATCTCGCGTCGTTCTGGCAGCAGGGCTACCCGCAGGTCCGGGCGGAGCTGCGCGGCCGCTACCCCCGTCACCCGTGGCCGGAGGACCCGACGACCGCGGCGCCGACGAAGCGCACGAATCCCCGCTCCCGCTGACGACGTGTTACTAGGGCGCATCTGACGGATCACCCAAGTGCGAGGCGAGGTCCAGAGTGTGGCTGGCGTCGCCCGCGACGCGCCCTCATACCGGGGTTGTATGTGGGCGCGTCGCGGGCGCCGTCAGGCGCGCTCTGGACCACGCCGCAGCCCTGGGTGATCCGTCAGATGCGCCCTAGAGTTGATCGGGTGAGCGAGCGCGCGACGGGCACCATCGGTCTGGTCATGCACCCGTCGAACCCGGTCGGTGAGTCGGTGGCCACCATCGCCGACTGGGTGGCCGGGCATTCCGGGCGGCTGCTCGCCCGGAGCTGACCGTCGCGGCCGGCTTCAACGACGTCGTCCTGGCCCGGCTCGGCCGCAAGGGCGCGGTCTCGGTCGACCTCACCATCGACGATCAGACGTACGGCTACTACAAGTGCGACGCCGTGGTCGTCTCCACCCCGCACGGCTCCACCGCGTACAACTACGCGGCCGGCGGCCCGGTGGTCTCCCCCTCGGCCGAGGCGGTCGTGATCACGCCGGTCGCCCCGATGGCCGGGATCGGCCGCTCGGTGGTCCTCGGCCGCGACGACCGGATCACGCTGACCGTGGCCCCGGAGAGTGCCCCGGTCGCGATCGACGTGGACGGCACGGTGGCCGGCCAGCTGGGCGCGGGCGACGTGCTCCGGGCCCAGCTGCGGGCCGGCGCCGGTCAGGTGGTCCGCCTGGCGGCCGGCGAGCACGCGAGCCGCAGCCGGGTGAAGCTGAGCCTGCTGGACGTGCCGTTGCGCCGCGACCAACTGCTCGAACTGGTGCCCGCGCACCTCCGCGAGGAGGGCCTGGAGCGCCTGCGCCGGGAAGGCCTGGGTACCTAGGAAAGCTGGCGCTGGGTCGGGATGGCCGGCGGCGCGAGGCGGTGCACCGGGGCCGGCTGGCCGAACAGGTAACCCTGGCCGAGCGGGCAGCCCAGCGCGGCCAGCCCCGCCGCCCGGCTGGTGGTCTCGATGCCCTCGGCCACCACCACGATGTTCAGCTCGTCGCAGATGGCCAGCACCGAGCGGCACAGCGCGCCGGCCCGCTCCGGGTCGACGTCCACATCGGTCAGCATCGAGTCCAGTTTCACGATGTCGACCGGCAGCGAGTGCAGCTGGGCGAGGGCGTTGAAGCCGCTGCCGAAGTCGTCGAGGGCGATCCGCGGGCCGAGCGCCCGCAGCCGGGTGGCGGCGGCCGCGGCGGCGGGCAGATCCTGGATGCGGTGGGTCTCGGTGATCTCGATGATCAGCCGGGACGGCGGCAGCGGGTGCCGGGCCAGCGCCGCCCGGACGGCCTCCTCCAGGCCAGCCTGGCCGAGGCGGCCCGCGGACACGTTGACGTGCACGTCGATCGGCCGGCCGTAGATCGCGGCCAGCGTGGCGGCGTCGGCGCAGGCCTGGTCGAGCACGAAGTCGTCGATCGCGGCGACCTGGCCGGTGCGCTCGGCGACGGTGACGAAGACGTCGGGGTGCACGGCGCCGCCGGCGGCCGGCAGGGTCCAGCGGGCCAGGGCCTCGACCGCGACCGTGGCGCCGTCGTCGAGGCTGACGATCGGCTGGTAGTAGACCTCGAAGCCGGCAGCGGCCGGGCGCCCGCCGGCCACCAGGGCCTGGGCCAGCAGGTGCGGCAGGTCGGCGTTGGGGGCACCGTCGGCGGTTCCGGCGTACCGGGCCAGGGCGCCCTTGCCGCGCCGCTTGCTGGAGTACATCGCGGCGTCGGCCCGGCGCAGCAGGGTGTCCGCGGTCAGCGGTTCGCCGGGGTCGGGCACGACGAGGCCGATGCTGGCGCCGACGCCGATCCGATGGCCGTCGATGAGGAACGGCTCGCGCAGCGCGGCGAGGATGCGGTGGCCGGTCGGTTCGGCGTCGGCCGGGCGATGGTCGAGGACCACCGCGAACTCGTCGCCGCCGAGGCGGGCCACCAGGTCCTCGTCGTTGACGCAGCCCTGCATGCGGTCGGCGATGGCGTGCAGGACCCGGTCGCCCATCGCGTGCCCGAAGCTGTCGTTGATCAGCTTGAAGTCGTCCAGGTCGGCGAAGAGCACGGCCAGGGGTTTACCGCGGTGCCGGTGCGCGTCCAGGGCGAGGACCAGGCGTTCCCGGAACAGGGCGCGGTTGGCCAGGCCGGTCAGCGGGTCGTGGTAGGCCTGATGGTGCAGCCGCTGCTGGCCCTCGGAGACCCGGTCGAGCAGCACCGTGTTGTCGACGATGGTGAACATCTGCCGGGCCACCACCAGGCCGAGGCCGAGCCAGCCGAGGTAGGCCTGGAACGGCGACAGCGGGTTGCCGGCGCCGGTGCTGATCGCGATGACGACGCCGGTCGCGGTGACCGGCACGTAGGGCAGCAGCAGGTGCAGCCAGTCGCGTTCCGCGCCGGCCGGGACGGGTTCGTCGATTGCGGCCGGCCGGGAGACCGCCGCCAGGGCCACGAAACCGCAGCCCACCAGGTATCCGGCGGACTGCAGCGGGGTGAGCGGGCCCTCGCCGAGATTGATCAGGCGCAGGGTGTCGCTGACCCCGAAACCGGTGATCGCCACGCCCGCGAGCAGCAACGGCTGGCGCCCGGAGCGCGAGCCCGGCCGGGTGGCGAGAAGCAGCACCACCATGGTGAGAAGAAGAAGATCACTGATGGCGTACGCCGCGGCCATGCCGATCGCCCCGGGCGTCTGGCCGGCCCAGCTCACCACTTGATCCGGAACCGCCGACCAGGCCAGCGCCACCAGCGACCCGCTGATCAGCACGCTGTCGAGGAGCAGGGCGATCTGGTCGCGGCGCGCCGAGGTGGGCACCGGGCGCAGCCGGCTGTACGGCACGTTGAGCAGGCCGAACAGCAGGAAGGCGGGCAGCACCAGGAAGCCGATGTCGGCGATCGCGTCGACCGGCCGACCGGCGTCGATCACGTCGAGCGCCACCCAGTAGAGGCGCATCAGCGCCCAGCAGGCCAGCCCGAGGCCGGCGAGCAGGCGCCATCGTCGCTGCACACCCGTACGCCGGCCGGCCGCCGCGAAGCAGATGCACGCGGCAGCTACCCCCGCCGCCGCCTGCACGGTGCCGTCGTAGAGCCGCGACCCCTGCGGCCCGACGAGTTCGCCGATGGCAACCGAACCCAGTACGAGTGTCAGCGTGACGAATAGTCGCGCTGTCATCCATCACCACCCGATAGAGCCGCGGGCCCCCTGATCCACGACCGGAGTAACCTACCGCAGCCTGCGCGGGTGCACGACCGGCACTTGGTGAGCCTTGTTCGCGACGGTGGAGACAATGCGCGTGAGTTACGCGAATCGCTGCTTACGGTAGGTCGCGAACAAGCCTCATTCGACCGGAGTCAGATCGGCGACAATCACCGTGATGTTGTCCGGGCCGCCGCCGCGCAGGGCGAGGTCGATGAGCCGTTCGGCGCAGGACTTCGGGTCGGTGGCGGCGAGCATCTCCTGCTCGATGGTGTCGTTGCTGACCACCGCGGTGAGGCCGTCGCTGCACAGCAGCCAGCGGTCGCCGGGCTCCGGCTCGACGATCACGTAGGCGGGGCTGACCGGCTCGCCCTGCAGGACCCGGGTGACGACCGAGCGGCGCGGGTGCCCGGCCGCCTCCTCCGGCTTGATCAGGCCCTGGTCGACCAGCATCTGGACGTACGTGTCGTCCTTGGTGAGCTGGTTGAGCCGGCCGTCGCGCACCAGGTAGGCCCGGGAGTCCCCGACGTGCGCCATCGCGGCGCGGGTGCCGGAGAAGATGACGGCGGTGAGCGTGGTGCCCATCCCCTGCAGCTCGGGGTCGGCGACGACCTGCTCGGCGATCCGCACGTTCGCGGCCTCGAGCGCCTTGTGCAGCGCGTCCATCTGGTGGTCGTTGTCGATGGGCACGTCGAGCCCACTGACGGCTTCGATCGCGAGGCGGCTGGCGAGGTCGCCCGCGGCCATCCCGCCCATGCCGTCGGCAACGACGAGCAGGTGGTCACCGGCGTAGTAACAGTCCTCGTTGTTGCTGCGGACATGTCCTTGGTCGGTGACAGCCGACCACCGGAGGTGCAAGGTCATGGCGAGCAGCTTCCCAGATCCCCGCAACCCTGTCTGCACGCGGGCGGCGGCGCGTCGTCAGAAATGCGCCTAACCGGGGTTCAACGGGCGCCCCAGGCAGCGCGGATCGACCGCATTGTCGCGATGGGTGGGGGCGATCCAGGACAGCGCCGACCGGCCGGCCGCCCAGCCGCGGACCACGACGACGGTGTCCGGCGGGCGCACCGCCTGCGAGCACAGTGTCTTGGAACGTACCTGGTCGTTCGGGATGAAAAGGACCGCACCGTCGCCCTGCAGCATGGTGGTGGAGGTGTCGTCGACCGAGATCAACTGCCCGCGGACCACGGCGGCGGCCCCGGTGGCCGGGCCGACCTCGACGGCGCTGTCCGGCAGGACGGGGGCACGCAGAAAGATGACGCCGATCGCGAGCGGGGCGACCAGGGCGGCGGCGACGGCCGGCCAGTGCGTGACGAGCCGGGCCGACCAGGCCGGCACCGGGCCGGTGAGCAGCGGCCCGAGCAGCGGCGGCACGCCCAGCAGCAGCGCGGTGGTGATCTCGCCGCCGCGCAGGGCGAGCACGATGCCCGGCCACACGAAGACCAGCACGAGCAGGCCGGTGAGCACCGGCACGCCCACCGTGATCCACCGCATGAGCCAGCGTTCGGTGCGGAAGCGCAGGGTCGCGGTGACCCCGAGGATCGACACGATCATCATGATCAGCGTCGGGAGCAGGCGCAGCTGCCAGGTGAAGGCGGCCAGCATGGTGGCGAGCAGCACCACCCAGTCCGGCATCCGCAGCGCGGTGACGGCGAGCAGCGAGCGACCGGCGTCGCCGGGCGCGCTGACCAGCAGGATGCCGCCGAGGATCCGGAGCACCAGGATGGCCGCGGGCACGGTCCAGATCAGCGTGATGAACAGCGCGCTGATCATGCCGAGCGGGCTGATGTACTGCACCAGCAGCAGCATCGTCGGCAGGTCCTGCCGGCTCAGATACCACAGCCGCAGCACGAGCAGGACCAGCGGGAACGCGGGCAGCACGGTGAGCAGCCAGTTGAGCTGGGCGCGCCGGCGCCGGGGCGGGATCGGCCCGCCCTTGACGAAGATGTCGGTCATGGGAGGACGTCCTCCCACGGCAGGTCCCGGATATCCGGCTTGTCGACATTGGGTTGAAGACCAACCGCGATGGGCGTACGCCCGTTGTTCTCGACCTCGGTCTGGAGGTTGGTCTGGAACGCGTTCTCCCAGCGGTCGTCCTTGGGGTCCTTCAGCGAGCGGTACAGGGTGAGGTCGACGAGCTTCTTCAGGGCCGGATTCTCGCCCACGTTCACCCCCCAGGCCTCGGTGGCGTCGAGGCCGAGATCCCAGTGGTCGAACTCATCCGGGTAGCGGTCCTTGTAACCGGCCAGGATCGCCGCGTCCGTGGTGACCGCCTCGACCTTGCCGGCCCGCAGATCGGCTATGCACTCGCTGACCACATTCTTGCTGCGGACGATCACGCCTTCGAGCTCCGGCGCCGAGAGGCTGGTCGAGGCGGAAAGCGAGCACGCCTGCTTGCCGGCCAGGTCCTTGAGCCGGCTGACCGCGGAGTGACTCTTGAGCGTGAGCACGGACTGCTCGGTGTAGAGATACGGCGCGGAGAAGGTCACGCCCGTCATCTCCTCGCGCTTCGGAGTGATGCTGTAACTGGCGATCACCATCTTGACCGGCACCCGGTTGCCGTCGGTGTCGTAGGCCTGCATGCGGGCCCGGTCCTCGCTCTGGATGCCGTAGAACTTGACCTCCGAGCGCCGGAACCCGAGGTCCTCGGCGATCATGTAGGCGAGGTCGACGTCGAAGCCGCTCCAGATCTTCTTGCCCTTGTCGTAGTAGGCGACCCCGGGCTGGTCGTCCTTGACCCCGACAATGAGCTCCTTCCAGCCGTCCACACCGGACTGGGCGCGCAGCTGGGCCACCGACGGCGGCCCGCCGACGAACAGGTTCACCATCGCCAGGCCAAGCACCAGCACCAGCGCGAGGCCGAGCGCGGCCAGCCGGAACGCGGCCAGGTTGAACCGCGGCGGCGGGTCGGCGAGCGGCTCCGGGTCGGGCGGGGGCAGCCGGCGGTCGGCCGCCTCCCGCTCGGCGATGTCCTGCACCGCGATGTCCTCCGCGGTGCCGTCGGGCCCGGGCATGCGCCGTCGCAACGGCCACGCGAAGCGCTCGGTCATGGGCCCATCGTGCCGCACCGGGGAAAGCGCGGACTAGCGGGCAGCGAGCACCACGGCACTCTCGGGTGGCAACTCCACCCGGTCGCGTTGCAGGACGACGCCCGGCTCGGTGGCGAGCAGCACCTTGGTGGGCACCGCCCGCACGCTGACGGTCTGCGCGACCGGCGCGAGGTTGGCGGCGACCACGCAGTTGCCGCGCTTGATCACGATGTACTGGTCGCCGTGCCAGACCTCGACCTTGGACAGCCACGGGTCGGACAGCTCGGCCCGGCTGCGCCGCAGCGCGATCAGCCGCCGGTAGAGGTCGAGGATCTCGGTGTGGCCGGGCTTGCCGAGCTCGTCCCAGTCGAGTTTGGAGCGCTCGAAGGTGGCCGGGTCCTGCGGGTCGGGCACCTCGGCCTCGGCCCAGCCGTGCGCGGCGAACTCGCGGCGCCGGCCGTTGCGCACCGCCGCGGCCAGCTCCGGCTCGGGGTGGCTGGTGAAGAACTGCCAGGGGCTGCTGGCCGCCCACTCCTCGCCCATGAACAGCATCGGGGTGAACGGCCCGGTCAGCAGCAGGGTGGCGCCGACCTTGAGCAGGCCGGGCGAGAGCAGCGCGGAGAGCCGGTCGCCGACCGCCCGGTTGCCGATCTGGTCGTGATTTTGCAGGAAGGCGACGAACCGGTGGCCCGGGGTGAGCTGCCGGTTGACCGGCCGGCCGTGGGTCCGCTGCCGGAAGCTGGACCACGTGCCGGCGTGGAAGAACGCGCCCTCGAGGACGGTCTGCAGGCAGTCGAGCGAGCCGAAGTCGCCGTAGTAGCCCTGCCGTTCCCCGGTGAGCAGGGTGTGCAGGGCGTGGTGCACGTCGTCGTCCCACTGGGCCTGCAAGCCGAAGCCACCGGCCTCGCGCGGGGTGATCAGCCTGGGGTCGTTGAGGTCGGACTCGGCGATCAGCGAGAGCGGCCGGCCCAGGTGCGTGGACAGCGACTCGACCTCGACGGCGAGCTGTTCGAGCAGGTTGATCGCGGAGTGGTCGACGAGCGCGTGCACGGCGTCGAGCCGCAGGCCGTCGACGTGGTAGTCGCGCAGCCACATCAGCACGTTGTCGGTGATGTAGCGGCGGACCTCGCCGGCGAGCGGCCCGTCCAGGTTGATCGAGTCGCCCCACGGGTTGGAGCCGTGCGTGGACAGGTAGGGGGCGAACATCGGGGCGTACGCGCCGCTCGGCCCGAAGTGGTTGTAGACCACGTCGAGGACGACGCCGAGCCCGCGCGTGTGGCACGCGTCGACGAATCGCTTGAGCCCGTCCGGGCCGCCGTAGGCCTCGTGCGGCGCATACCAGCAGACGCCGTCGTAGCCCCAGTTGTATTCGCCGTTGAACGCGTTGACCGGCAGCAGCTCGACCAGGTCCACGCCGAGGTCGACCAGGTGGTCGAGCCGGTCGATGGCCGCGTCGAACGTGCCGGCCGGCGTGAACGTGCCGATGTGCAGCTCGTAGAGGACGGCGCCGGGCAGCTGCCGGCCGGTCCAGGACTGATCGCTCCACTCGAAGGCGGACTGGTCGTAGACCCGGCTGGGGCCGTGCACCCCGTCCGGCTGCCACGGCGAGCGCGGATCGGGCAGCGGCGCCTCGATGTCCGGCAGGACGTAGGCGTAGTCACTGCCCGGGCCGGCCGACGGCACGTCGAGCCGCCACCACCCGTCGTCGCCGCGTTCCATCTCGCGGTCCTCCCCGGCCAGCCGGAGCTTGACCGTCTTCTCCGGGACCCACACTTCGAAGCTTGTCATTGTTCTTTCACCAGCAGAGCGACGGGGTACGTACGCAACAGTTCGGCCACCGACAAGCGGTTCCCGCCGTAGCTCGTGTTCGTGAACACTTCCGTCCAGCTGTGGCCGTCGAGTGTCAGGCTGGTGTCGCCCCAGCCGCCGTGCCGTGACAATCCGACCGGCAGCCGGGTGGCCACGGTCACCGCGCCGCCGACGTCGAAGGCCAGCGCGTGCTCGCCGCAGCGGCCCTCGCCCCACACCGGGCGATAGCCGGTGAACAGCTCCGGCCGTTGCCGGCGCAGCCGCAGGGCCCGGCTGGTGACCAGCAGCTTGGCGGCGCCACTCTCGTCGACCTCGGGCTGCCACCCGTCGTCGAGGCGGGCGAGCAGCTCGCGGCGGGCGGCGAAGTCGACCGGCCGCCGGTTGTCCGGGTCGACCAGCGACAGGTCCCACAGCTCGCTGCCCTGGTAGACGTCGGGCACGCCGGGCATGGTGAGCTGCACGACCTTCTGGCCGAGCGAGTTGGACCAGCCGGGCGGCGTGATCGACGCGGCGAAGCCGGCCACCTCACGCTGCAGCGCCGGGTCGTCGTAGATCCGGTCGACCATCTCCCGCAGCGCCGTCTCGAAGCGCTCGTCCGGGTGGTACCAGGTGGTCACGGTCGCGGCTTCGCGGGCGCTCTTCACGGCGTACGCCTGCAGTCGCTCTCGGGAGATCGGCCATGCACCCACCGCGGCCTGCCAGATCAGATGGGCCAGCGCCGGATCCGGGAGCGGAGCGATCCGGACCCACCGGCGCACCACCTCGGTCCAGTCCCCCGGCACCTCGGCGAGAACCGCGAGCCGGGCCCGGACGTCCTCGCTGCGCTTGGTGTCATGGGTGGAGAGGCTGGTCATCGAGTCCGGCCAGGCCCGGCGCCGCTGCTCGGTGACGTCGTGGAACTCGTCCGGGCTGACCCCGAACTTGGCCGGGTCGTTGCCGACCTCGTTACGGGCGGTGAACCTGGTCCAGCGATAGAACGAGGCGTCCTCGACGCCCTTGGCCATCACCGCGCCGGTGAACTGCTGGAACCGCATGGCCAACTCGTCGGCCGGGTTGCGCAGCCGGGCGGTGAGCTGGTCGAGCACACCGATCAGCTGCGGCCGGCGCCGGCCGGCTTCGGAGCGGGCCCTGGCCAGGTGCCGGGAGCCGAACGGCAGGTAGGAGCGGTAGACCGGGAAACACGCGGCCAACTCGGCCAGGGCGCGGGGTGCGGCGTCGATTTCCGGTACGAGGCGGGCCATCCGGCCGAGCTCGGCGGCCAGGGTGGTGGTCGCGACCGCGAGCTTGGCCTCGTGCACCTGGTCCTGCCAGGACGTCTCGCCGCCGGTCAGGTGGTGCTGGAGGGTGTTGAAGAACGCCTCGGTGGACGGGTCGACGAAGACGCCGCAGACCTCGGCGAGCGCGTCGTAGCCGGTGGTGCCGGCGATCGGCCAGGGCGGCATCTCCTCGCCCGGTTCGAGGATCTTCTCGACGACCAGCCAGGCGTCCGGGGCGGCGTCGCGCAGCCGGGTGAAGTATTCGCCGGGGTCGCGCAGGCCGTCGGGGTGGTCGATCCGGATGCCGTCGGCGATGCCCTCGGTGTACCAGCGGAGGATCTCGGCGTGTGTCGCCTCGAACACCGCCGGGTCCTCGACCCGCAGGCCGGCCAGGTCGGTGATGGTGAAGAAGCGGCGGTAGTTGAGCTCGGCGTCGCCGCGGGTCCAGTCGGCCAGCTCGTAGTGCTGCCGGTCGTGGACCTCGCGCGGGCTGCCGTCGCCGGTGCCGTCGGCGATCGGGAAGCGCTTGTCGTAGTAGCGCAGCTCCCCGTCCTCGATGCGGAGTTTGTCGAGCTCGTCCGGCGTACTCCCCAAAACCGGAAGGAGAATGCGCCCGCGCGCCCAATCGATGTCGTAGAAATCGGAGAATTCCGATTTTTGACCGTTCTTCAGGACGTCCCACCACGTGGGGTTTTCGTGCGGAACACCGACTCCGGCGTGATTGGGCACGATGTCGACGATGAGGCCGAGGCCGGCCGCCTTCAACACATTGGACAAATCACGCAAACCGTCAGGACCGCCGAGCGCTGGATTGACCGACCGGTGATCGACGACGTCGTAGCCGTGCTGGGAGCCGGGCGTCGAGGTCAGCAGCGGAGCCGTGTAGAGGTGCGACACCCCGAGATCGGCCAGGTAGTCGACGAGTTCGGCGGCTGCGGAGAGCGGGAAGTCGGGGCGGACCTGAACTCGGTAGGTTGCCGACGGCACGCCTTCAGTCCGGTCAAGGGCGGCGGTGGGGTGGTCGGAAGGGGGCATCAGACCGTCCTGTCCAGCACGATTAGTGACCGGTCGGGCACCCAGATCTTGCTGCCGGCCTCCACGACCGACGGGCGATCCGGCGACGACTCGGCTGTTTCGATGACCTTTTCCCACTTCTCGCCGTATTCGGCGGGAGGCGTGGCGAACTCGATGGGTGCGTCGTGCGCGTTGAAGAACAGCAGGAACGACGAGTCCACGTGGCGCTGGCCGTACTGGCCGCGCTCGCGGATGCCCTCGCCGTTGACGAACAGCGCGACCGCCCGGCCGAAGTCGTTGCCCCAGTCGTCGCCGGCCATCTGCCGGCCGTCCGGGGTGAACCACTCCAGGTCGGGCAGCGGGTCGCCGCCGCCGCGCGCGGTGACCGGCAGGCCGGTGAAGAACCGGCGCCGCTGGAACACCTGGTGGCGGTGGCGGAACGCGGTGAGCTTGCGGGTGAAATCGAGCAGTTGCTCGTCGGCGTCGCCCCAGTCGATCCAGGCCAGCTCGTTGTCCTGGCAGTAGGCGTTGTTGTTGCCCTGCTGGGTGCGGCCCAGCTCGTCGCCGTGCGAGATCATCGGCACGCCCTGCGACAGCATCAGCGTGGCCAGGAAGTTGCGCCGCTGCTTGCCCCGCAGCTCGAGCACCTTCGCGTCGGTGGTCGGGCCCTCGATGCCACAGTTCCAGGACCGGTTGTGGCTCTCGCCGTCCCGGTTTTCCTCCCCGTTGGCCTCGTTGTGCTTGTCGTTGTAGCCGACCAGGTCGTGGAGGGTGAACCCGTCGTGCGCGGTCACGAAGTTGATCGAGTGGAAGGGCTTGCGGCCGTCGTCCTGGTAGAGGTCGGCCGAGCCGGTGATCCGGGAGGCGAACTCGGCCAGGGTGGCCGGCTCACCGCGCCAGAAGTCGCGGACCGTGTCGCGGTATTTTCCGTTCCACTCGGTCCAGTTGGGCGGGAAGTTACCGACCTGGTAGCCGCCCGGGCCGACGTCCCACGGCTCGGCGATCAGCTTCACCTGGCCGACCACCGGGTCCTGCTGCACCACCTCGAAGAACGTGGAGAGCCGGTCGACGTCGTAGAACTCGCGGGCCAGGGTGGAGGCGAGGTCGAACCGGAAGCCGTCGACGTGCATCTCGGTCACCCAGTAGCGCAGTGAGTCCATGATCAGCTGGAGGCTCTGCGGGCTGCGCACGTTGAGGCTGTTACCCGTGCCGGTGTAGTCCATGTAGAACTGCGGCTGATCGTCCACCAGGCGGTAATAGGTCCGGTTGTCGATGCCCTTCAGCGACAGCGTCGGGCCCAGGTGGTTGCCCTCGGCGGTGTGGTTGTAGACGACGTCGAGGATGACCTCCATGCCCGCCTTGTGCAGGGCCTTGACCATCCCGCGGAACTCCTGGGTCTGCTGGCCCAGCGTGCCGGTCGACGAGTAGCCCTGGTAGGGCGCGAAGAAGCCGAGCGTGTTGTAGCCCCAGTAGTTGCGCAGGCCCAGGTCGTACAGGCGGTTGTCGTGCACGAACTGGTGCACCGGCATCAGCTCGACCGCGGTCACGCCGAGGCCCTTCAGGTGCTCGATGATCGCCGGGTGGCCGAGCGCCGAATAGCTGCCGCGCATGTCCTTGGGCACCTCGGGGTGCCGCTCGGTGAGCCCTTTGACGTGCGTCTCGTAGATGACCGAGTGGTGATAGGGGATGTCCGGGCGGCGGTCGTTCCCCCAGTCGAAGTACGGATTCACCACCACGCCCTTGGCCATGTACGGCGCGGAGTCGAGGTCGGACATCTGATCGGGGTTACCGAGCTCGTACGCGTACAGTGACGGGTGCCACTCGATGTCCGCGTCGACCGCCCGCGCATACGGGTCGAGGAGCAGCTTGTGCGGGTTGTAGCGCAACCCGCGCCCCGGCTCGTACGGGCCGTAGACCCGGTAGCCGTAGCGCTGACCCGGCTCGACCCCCGGCAGGTAGGCGTGCCACACGAACGCGTCCTGCTCGTGCAGCTGAACCTTGCGTTCGTTTCCGGACGGATCGAACAGGCACAGCTCGACCGCCTCGGCTCCCTCGGAGAAAATCGCGAAGTTCGTGCCCGTGCCGTCGTACGTGGCCCCCAACGGGTACCGGTGACCAGGCCAAACTTGCATGTCGTGCTCCCACCCCTCGACCGTCGGTGCACTTCGGCCGCACGCCGCCGCACCGAGGCGAACGCATCAGTGCCCGCCGGTCGGCCGGTGTAATCCTGTGCGGCCTCGTCAGCGGTCATTCTCCTCGATGGGCCCGGCAACTTTCGCGCGACTGTCCGGTTACCCGCAGAACCGCTCGGCCGGGGTGGCCCGATCGGCCGATCGTTTTCGGACCTAGCACCCCGTGCCCCGGTTGCGCGGCATCATTCACAAAATCTTGACCGACCGCCCGAACAATGTCCGGACGATTGGCCCGTCGATTCTTTCGATCAGCCCAATTATTTCCATTTCAAAACCACCCCCACCTGCGAAAAGTACGTTACTTGCGGGCTTACCGAAGCCATTATGTAAGTCTTTTTCGGCTATTCGCAGGAGGAAATAAAATGTTGCAGGCACTGACCGCCGGAGTTCTGTTCCTGTCGTCCCTCGCGTCGCCCGCCTCGTCGCCGGCCTCGCCGGCCAAGGCGACCCCGCCGCCGTCGGACAAGATGACCATCGCCCTGGTGGGCCTCAACGGCAGTGGATGCGCGCCGGGCACCGCCTCGGTGCTCACCGCCCAGGACAACACCGCGTTCACGGTGCTCTACAGCGAGTACACCGCGCAGGCCGGCAAGGGCGCGGCGCCCGACGAGTTCCGGCGCAACTGCCAGATCGCGCTCAACGTGCAGGTGCCGTCCGGGTACACGTACGCGATCGCGAAGACCGACTACCGCGGGTACCTGAACCTGGCGCCCGGCGCGTGGGCGCTCCAGCAGGCGAACTACTACTTCCAGGGCTACTCGCAGACGGCCCGGGCCCGGCACAACTTCAACAGCGGGAACAACGGCGACTGGCAGACCACCGACCTGGTCGGCCTCGAGTCCTACTCGTGGGCGCCGTGCGGCGAGAAGCGCTACCTGAACATCAACACCGAGCTGCGGGTCGGCACCGGCTCGTCGAACGGCCAGACCCTCAACCTGATCACGATGGACTCCACCGACACCGCCATCGGCACCATCTACCACCTGGCCTGGAAGAGGTGCTGATCCAGCGCTAGGCCCGGCCGCGGAGGTGATCGCCATCGCCTCCGCGGCACCCCGGACTCAGCCCAGGAGCTCATCCTCGAAGCACCAGCGCCACTTCTCCCCCGGTTCGTACGATCGCATCACCGAATGACCGCTCTCGGCGTGATGGGCGGACATGTGCCGGCGCGGCGACGAGTCGCAGCAGGCGACCACGCCGCAGGTCAGGCACGTGCGCAGGTGCACCCAGCCGGTGAAGCCCGCGGCCACGCACTGCGGGCACCCGTCCTCGTAGGCCGACTGCGGTTCCGGATCGCCGGCTTCCGCCAGGTGCTGGCAACTCAATCTTCTGCACTCCGTTGCAACTGGGACTCTTCCAAATCGAGCTCGCGCTGGGCGCGGGTCAGCACTTCCTCGGGGATCCGCCCCTCGTTCCGGGCGATCTTGAAGACGTGCCGCTCGGCACTGATCATCTCGCGACGCAGCCGACCGTACGCCGCCGAGGGGGTCTCCGCCTGCTGATTGCCGAGCCGTTCCCACGCGTTGTTGGAGCGGCTGCCGACCAGGGACCGCAGTCGCTCGACCACCTCGGTGGGCGCGTCGCCCGCCTTGTCCTCGAGCGCCTCCAGCGCGGCCCGGCCGGCCTGATGCTGCACCCCGGCCTCGGCCAGGGCGTCCTCGGTGCTGGTGTCCTGGCGCACGCCGAGCTTGACCGCCAGCCACGGCAGCGAGGTGCCCTGGATCAGCAGGGTCAGCACGATCACCGCGAACGCCACGAAGATGAACAGGTCCCGGTGGTACTCCGGCACCTTGTCGCCCTGCTCGGGCAGGGTCTGGGCGGCCGCCAGGGTCACCACGCCGCGCATGCCGGCCCAGGCCAGCACGGTCGGCACCGCGGGCGGCGGCCGTTCCTCGCGCTGCCGGATCTTCGGCACCAGCCGCACCAGGTAGGTGGCCGGGTACATCCAGGCGAACCGCACCACGACCAGGGTCACGAACACCGCGGCGGTGACCGAGACGGTGGTGCCGACGTCCGTCTCGATGCCCTCGCCGATGTGCCGCAACTGCAGCCCGACCAGCAGGAACACCACCCCTTCGAGCAGGAACGTGATGAGCTTCCAGACCGCGTCCATCTGCAGCCGGGAGGTCGCCGACAGCAGGAACGGGATGCGGTGGCCCAGATAGAGCCCGGCGATCACCACGGCCACCACGCTGGAGCTGTGCAGCCGCTCGGCCACGATCACCACCACGAACGGGGTGAGCAGCGAGACCGCGTCGTCCAGCAGCGGGTCGACGATCTTGCGGTGCAGCTTGGCCGCGAGGAACGCGCCGAGCAGGCCGATCAGCACACCGCCGCCGGCCTTCAGCGCCACCTCGCCCACGATCGGCCAGAACCCGGCCACCGTGCCGCCGATCGCGGCCACCGCGATCCGGACCATGACCAGGGCGGTCGCGTCGTTGAGCAGGCTCTCGCCCTCGAGGATCGTCACCACCCGGCGGGGCAGCCCGACCCGGCGGGCGATCGCGGTCGCCGACACCGCGTCCGGCGGCGCCACCACCGCGCCCAGGGCGACACACGCCGCGTACGGAATGTCCGGCAGCAACAGGTGCACCACCGTGCCCACCAGGAACGCGGTGACCAGCACCAACCCGACCGCGAGCAGCAGGATCGGGCGTAACGCCCGGCGGAACGCGGGCACCGACGTCTGCAGCGCGGCCACGTAGAGCAGCGGCGGCAGGATGCCGATCAGCACCAGCTCCGGCTCGAGCTCGGCCTCCGGGAAACCCGGAACATACGACAGGCCCAGCCCCGCCACCAGCAGGACCAGGGGGGCCACGAACCCGAGACGGCGGGCCAGGGCCGCCCCGATCACCGAGATGGCCACCAGTACGACCACGTCGACGATGCTGCTCATGGCGTGAAGCTTATTGAATGCTGAAAGCGACGGCGCGTGCGGAGCATCACCCAGATGAGCCCTCCTACTCAGGCCCCGGGATGCGCGGATGAGAAAGGCTGTCGCGCATGAACGTAGGGATCACCGGGATCGCGTACGCCCTGCCCGCCCGTGAGGTGCCGACAGCCGAGCTGCAGCGCCGGGTCGCCGTGGCCAGCGGCCTGATGCTGCCGCCGCGGATGTTCGAGCAGGCCACCGGCATCCGGCGGCGGCGCATCGCGGCCGACGACGAGTACGCCTCCGACCTGGCGATCGACGCCGCCACCAAGGTCCTCGCCGAGACCGGCCGCGACCCGCTCGACATCGACCTGCTGCTGTTCGCGAGCGCCACCCGGGACATGGCCGAGCCGGCCACCGCGCACGTCGTGCAGGCCGCGCTGGGCAGCCGGGCGCACGCCCTCGACGTCACCAACGCCTGCAACAGCTTCCTCAACGGCATCGACCTGGCCCGGTCGATGATCCTGGCCGGCCGGGCCACCCGCGCCCTGGTGGTGACCGGCGAGACGCCCACCCGGGCGATGCGCCCGAAGGTCGACGGCCTGGCCCAGGCCCGCAGCGCGTTCGCCGGCTACACCTTCGGCGACGCCGGCGCGGCCGTGCTGATCGAACAGGTCGCCACCGGCGGCATCGTCGACATCGACAGCGACACCCACTCCGAGCACTGGGCGGCCGGCGGCATCTTCGGCGGCGGCTCCCGGCATCCGCGCGGCGACGAGCACACCTACTTCACCGGCGACGGGCACCGGCTGCGCCGGATCTTCGAGACGATCGGGGCCGGCCTGATCGAACGGGTCGCGCGGCGCACCGGGTACGGCTGGGACGACTACACCAAGGTGCTGGTCCACCAGGTCACGCTCCCCTACCTGGACCGCTTCGTGCAGGTCACCGGCGTCCCCCCGGAAAAGCTCGAGGTGACGGTGAGCGATCTCGGCAACCTCGCGTCGGCCACCCTCGGCGTGCAGCTGGCCCGGGTCCGCCCCCAGCTGGAGACCGGCGACCGCGTCCTGCTGGTCGGCCTCGGCGGCGGTGTCAGCCTGATGACCATGGTCTGGGAGGTGTCGTGACCGCGCCGCTGTGGGTGGTGGTGCCGGCCTACAACGAGGCCGCCCGGATCGGCGACACCCTGCGCGCCCTGGCCGCCCAGACCGACACCGATTTCACCCTGCTGGTCATCGACAACGGCTCGACCGACGACACCGCTTCGCTGGCCCGGTCGCTGGGCGCCCAGGTGCTGATCGAGCCGGAGAAGGGCGTCGGCTGCGCGGTCGACACCGGCTTCCGGCACGCGATCGCGCACGGCGCCGTCCACCTGGCCCGCACCGACGCCGACTGCCTGCCCGCCCCCGGCTGGGTCGCCGCCGCCCGGCACGCCCTGACCTCCTCGGGCGGCCTGGCCTGCGGCCGCATCGTGGCCCGCCCCGACGAGCACGGCCCGCTCGGCCGCACCTGGTTCCGCCTGCTCGTGTCGCTGGCCGCGTGGTTCGGCCGGTTCCGCCCCGAACACCGAGGCCCCGAGTTCAAGGCCCCCTACCGCATGCACGCCGGCAACAACATGGCCATCACCGCCGACCTCTACCAGGCCTGCGGCGGCATGCCCCGGCGTCCCTCCCCCACCGACCGCACCTTCCTCAACCGGGTCCGCCGCACCACCCCGGCGATCGTCCACAGCCGTCGCATGGTGGTCGCCAACTCCACCCGCCGGATCAAGGCCTACGGGGTGATCGGCACCGCGAAGTGGTACCTCGACCGCGGCAGCGGCCGGCTGAACGTGGACCCCCGCTGATGCTCACCGACCTCATCGGCAGCCTCCGGGAAGGTGACGATCGGCAAGCGCTGGCCGGCCGGGTCACGCGGGGTGAATTGGCCACCCTCACCCACGGCTACGCCGTGGCGCTGCGCGAACAGGGGCTGAGTGCCGGGGACACCATCGGATTGGCCGTACGCCCCGGAGCGCGCTCGCTGGCCACCATGCTCGCGGCGTACCACCTGGGGCTGCGGATCGCCGTGCTCGACCCGACCGCCGGCCCGGACGTCCTGAAGGCCCGGCTCGCCCTGGCCGCGCCGCGGCTGATCCTGGCCGACGCGACCGCGCAGGCGGTGGCGGGCCGGCTGGCGCCGCTCGCCCGGCGCGCGCACCTCGCCCTGCCCGAACTCGGCGCGCTGGCGCCGGTCCGCACCATCGGGCGCCGCCTGCCCGGCGCACCGCCGCCGCTGCGCCCGCTGGCCGGCCCGCCGCCGGCCGGTTTCGACGGCGACGGGGACGCGGTCATCGTCTTCACCTCCGGGACGACGAGCCGGCCGCGCGCGGTCGTGCACACCCGGCGGTCGCTGTCGGCCGGGATGACGGCGGTGCACGACCTGGTCCGGCCGGTGCCGGACGTGCCGGTGCTCGGCGGGACGTTCTTCGTGCTGCTGCCGTCGCTGGCCGGCGGGGCGGCGGTGGCGCTGCCGGCCCGGTGGAACCTCGGGCGGCAGATCCGGTCGCTGCGCCCGCAGGCGATCTATCTGACGCCGCCGCAGCTCCGGGCGGCGCTGGCGGCCCGGGTGCGCTTCACCGGCCGGGTCTACAGCGGCTCGGCCCCGGTGAGCGCGGCCCTGCTGCGCGCGGTGCGCGCCGCCGGCGCCGCCGAGGCCTGGGGTGTGTACGCACTGACCGAGGTGTTCCCGGCCGCCGCGATCGAGTCGACCGACAAATCGGCCTGGACCGGCGACGGCGACCTGGTCGGCTCGCTGCTGCCGGGCGTGACGGCGGTCGTCGGCGACGGCGCCGAACTGTTGCTGTCCGGCCCGACCGCCGCCGACCGCTACCTGGGCGAGGAGCCGTTCACCCAGGTGGCGACCGGCGACCTGGGCCGGATCGCGGACGGCCGGGTGATCCTGGGCGGCCGCCTGAAAGACATGATCTTGCGCGGGGCCGAGAACATCTACCCCGGCCTGTACGAGCCTTCGCTGCACGTCCCCGGCGTGGAGTTGGCCCTGCTGGTGGGCGTCCCGGCCGGCGACGGCGACGAACGGGTGGTAGCCGTGATCCAGCCCGCCACGGGCGGCACGGAGAGCGCCATCCGATCGGCGTTGCGCGACCCGCTGTCCCGGATGGGCACGGCTCGCCCCGACGCGATCATGTTCGCCCGGATCCCGCTGTCCGGCCGCTCCCGAAAGCCCGACCGAGCCGCCACGTCCCGGTTGGCCGCAGCCGCATGACCCACACCCGCCCGCTGCTCCCCCGATCTTGGCGAGTTCCGTGCCGCCCGCACCCCGAACTTCACAAGATCCCGCGGGGCAGCCACCGCGCGCCACCCCCTCCCGCCGATCTTGGAGAATTTGGTGCCGCATCCGGCGCGAACTCCACAAGATCGCGGAGGTGCGGGCTCGATCGGGGAAAAGTGATCAGCTCTCGGGGGCATGATCGGTGGGTCTATCTGCGCAGCCATCCGGTGATGTTCGCGCTGCTTGCGGCCACCCGCCGGTGGCCGGTGCTGCGGATCGGGCGGACCGTGCTCGTGCACGATCGGGAGGCCTATCTCGCTGCGCTCACCCGGATTCCGCTCGATCGGACGGCGGCCGGCACCACCGGCGGAGCTGTTGATCGGCTCGCCGGGGCGGGTGGGCTCTTCGACCAGCACGGCGCGGAGCATCGGCGCGCTCGGCGGGACGTCGCCGAGCAGCTCGGGGCGGCCGGGGTGGAGCGGCTTCGGCCGGTCTGGATCAAGCTGATCGACGAACGCCTGACCCCGCTCGGCACCGGTGGGACCGTGGATCTCGTGCCGCTCGCCGCCGAGATCGCCGGAACCACCGCGGCCGCGCTGCTGGATCTGGAAGTCGATCCGGTTGCGCTGGCGGCGGCCGCGCAGGACGTCGGCGCCACGGCGGCGCGGGCGCATCTGCCGGGGATCGGGCGGCGGCGGGCCGAGCGGGACGCCGAACAGGCCGCGGAGCGGCTCATCGCGCTGGTCGGGGGCGGGCTCGCGGCCACGCTTGCGGTGGCTGCCGTGAACACCACGGTCGCGGCACTGCCCCGGGCGGCGGCTTGGGCGTGCGGCGACAGGGCGCTTTGGGCGTACGCCGGGGAAGCCGCTCTCGCCGATGAACTCCTCCGCGTCACCGCACCCACGCCGCTCCTGCCGCGCGTGGCCGCCGGCGGCGGTGAACTCGGCGGCTGCCCGGTGCACGCGGGCGACCGGATGCTGCTGATCGCCCGGCACGCCGCCGACGCCCACCGCCGCGACCCCGACCCGGCCGACCCGGCGCCGGCCCGCACCGCGCAGCTCGTCTTCGGCGTCGGCCCGCACGCCTGCCCGGGCGCCCGGCTGGCCCGGCAGCAGCTCAGCGACTTCATGGCCGCCCTCGCCCCACACGAGCCGGCGGTGGTCCGCGCCCGCGCCGACCGCCGTTCGGCCCTGCCAAGCTGGCGCTCCCTGATCGTCCGCGCCGCATGAGGATCGCGGTGACCGGGGCCAGTGGGTTCTGCGGTGGGGTCGTGGCTCGGCTGGCGGCTGCGTCGGGGGCCGAGGTGGTCTGTGTCGGGCGGCGGCCCGGGCCGGTGGGGCGGCATCTGTTCTGGGACGCCACCTCTTCGGACATTCCTGATTTGTCCGGCGCGGACGCGGTGCTGCATCTCGCGGCGGCGGTCGGGGATCCGCGGGCGGGGCGGCGGACCGAGGCCGCCTTCCGGGCCGTCAACGTCGAGGGGACCCGGCGGCTTCTCGCGGCGGCGGGCGGGCGGCCGGTGGTGTGGGTCAGCAGCGCCAGCGTGTATCGGCCCGGGCCGTATGCCGTGCCGGTTCGGGAGGATCATCCGGTCGAGGGGCAGCGGACCGCTTATGGGCGTACCAAATCGGCTGGTGAAAAGCTTGCGCTCGGGGCCGGAGCGGTTGTTCTGCGGCCTCGGGCCGTCTACGGCGACGGTGATCCGCACCTGATGCCGCGGCTGCGGCGGATCGTGCGCGGCGGCCGGGCCTGGCTTCCCGGGCCGGACGTGCCGCTCAGCCTGACCGCCGTGGAGAACCTCGCCTCCGCCTGCCTCGCGGCACTCAGCTGGCCGGGCGGTGCCTACAACATCGCGGACGACCGCGTCTATCGGCGGGATGCCGCGATCGAGGCGGTGCTGGGCGTGCCGGTCCGGCATGTGCCGATCGCCGCCGCTCGCGCGTTGTCGCTGGTCGCGGGGCCGGCGCTGACCCGCTACAGCATCGACCAGGTCACCGACGGCATGGTGCTGGACATCGGCAAGGCGCTCGACCACGGCTGGCGCCCCGAACGAACACTCACCTAACGGCAGACTTCGCAGGCCGACCCAACTCGCGGGCCGGCACGTCACGCGGGCCGGCGGCTATGTCGTGCTGACCACGCCGGAGCGGGCGACCGTGGCGGCGTTGGTGCCGTCCCTGCCGCCGACCTGGGACCAGACAGCGTCCACCGAGAAGATGTAGTGGGTCTTCGGGTCCAAGCCGGTGATCGTCACCGTCTGGAAAGCGCAGGCGGTGCCGGGAGTGACCACCGTCCAGCCGACGTCGCGCTGGGCGCCGACCACGAGGTCCTGGTCGATGGCGGTGATCCGGTACTGCTGGAGCAGGGCGCCGCCCGGGTTGAAGAACGTGACGGTTGCGGTGGTCCGGCCGGGCACGACCGTGGCGCCGGAGATGGTGCCGGCACCGTTGTTCGGGGTGCAGGAACCCGTCGGCGTCGGTGGCGTGGTCGCGGCGTACGACGGCAGCGGCAGGAAGCCGGACGGGAACGGGCTCCGGGTCACCGTCGCGCCGCCGCCGACGGTCGCCGACGGGGTGGCGCTGCCCTGCGTGGTGACCACCCAGGCCGGACCGCTCGCCGACGGGATCGGGGTCCCGGTCGCCGTGGTGCCTGTGCTCGACGTGCTGCAGCCGCTCAGGAGCAGCAGCGCGACACTTCCCCCCAGCATCAGCCACCGACGGCGCACTGCTCGCCTCCCCCGTAACAGATCCGGCCCGCTCAGGGGTCAAATCGTCCGGAGAGAGGAGTTGCTTAGGCCCGGCTGTAGAGCTCGCGGGCCCGGCCGGCCAGATCCTTCGTCGCGGCCGAATTGACCCAGGTGCCGAGGAGGACCGCCGCGCCGGGGATGATCTTGGCGAAGACCCGGCGGCCCGCGCGGACGCCGGCCATGTGGGCGAGCCGGACGCTCAGCTTCAGCATCACCCGGGTGATCGGGCCGCCGGCCACGTCGGAGAAGAAGCGGCTGGCCCGCTCCCGGCCGGAGGCCACCCCCAGCGCGAGCCGGGCGGCCTCGGCCGCCTTGTGCACCCGCTGCAGGACCAGCAGGTCGGTGGCGCGTTCGTGGGCGGCGGGCTCCAAGCCGTAGGCCGCGGCGATGTGCAGCGTCATCCGGGACTGGGTCCAGGCCAGCACGCCCACGTCGAGCACCGCGCCGGGCAGGCCGGTGGCCCCGGAGACGGCGCCGGAGATGCGGGCGAGGGTGGTGAAACGCTTGACGGCCAAGTCGGCTAGTTCGTCGGGGGTGATGCCGGGGTGGTCGAGGCGGGCTCGTTCGGCCCACTGGGCAGCTTCGGGGCCGAGGCGGCGCACGGCTTCGAGAGCGAGGTGTTCCGGCGCATACTGCGGGTCGGCCTTCATGCGCGACCACAGCGTGCCGGGCGGGGCCTCGGTCTCGGGCAGGGGCTCTTTCACGGCGGGCAGGTCCACCAGATCACGCTCCGAGGGGAACTGAGCTCTCTTTGGGGGGAGAGAGATCTCGATCCATTGTGCCGTGCGAATGCACGTGCACGCGAGGGTTGAAGATCGGTTGTGCCCAGGCTGAGATCTACCGCACCTTTGGCAAGATCGGGTGATGACCGGAATGAACGGCTACCGGTCGTTGTTTCTCATCGTTACCCCGCTTTTCAAGCACAGGAGGTCGTCGACGTGCTCGACCCCAACGAGCTCTACGAGTTGGCCGACGACCTGCCGGCCCTGGACAAGCCGATACTGGTCCAGGCGCTCACCGGGTTCGTCGACGCGGGCAGCGCGATTCAGCTGTTCCGCGAAAATCTGCTGGACACCCTCGACACCCAGGTCGTGGCGACGTTCGACCTCGACCAACTGCTGGACTACCGCTCCCGCCGCCCTTCGATGATCTTCGTCGAGGACCACTGGGAGTCCTACGATCAGCCCAGCCTCGCCCTGCACCTGGTCCGCGACCAGCTCGGCACGCAGTTCCTGCTGCTCGCCGGCCCCGAGCCCGACCTGCAGTGGGAGCGGTTCATCGCGGCCGTGACCGGGCTCATCGACCGCTTCGGCGTCGAGCTCACCGTCGGCCTCAACGCGATTCCGATGGCGGTGCCGCACACTCGCCCGGTCAGCATCACCGCGCACGCCACCGACCAGCGCCTGCTCGGCGACCGGGAGTCGTGGCTGCAGCGGGTGCAGGTGCCGGCCAGCGTCGGCAACCTGCTCGAGTTCCGGCTCGGCCAGGCCGGCCGGGACGCCATGGGCTACGCCGCGCACGTCCCGCACTACCTGGCCCAGACCAGCTATCCGGCCGCCGCCGAGCTGCTCGCCGACTCGGTCTCGTCCAGCACCGGGCTGGCCCTGCCGACCAGCCAGCTGCGCAAGGCCGCCGAGCTTGTCCGCGCCGACGTCGACAAGCAGATCGCCGACGACGAGCAGGCCGGCCGCCTGGTCACCTCCCTCGAAGCGCAGTACGACGCGTTCCTGCGCGGCCGGGAGGCCAACCTGCTGGCCGACAGCGACACCCCGCTGCCGACCGCCGAGGAGCTGGGCGCCGAGCTGGAACGGTTCCTGGCCGAGCAGGCCCGCGACGGGGAGTAGCGCTCACGCCGGCTTCGGCAGCATCCAGTCGAGCACTATGCGGATCTGGTCGTCCCAGTACTGCCAGACGTGCTCACCGGGCCCGAAGCCGGCGTCCAGCGCCACCCCGGCCGCCTGCGCCGCGGCCACGAAGCGCTCGTTCTGCTTGAGCAGCACGTCCTCGGTGCCGCAACGCAGGAACAGCCGCGGCAGCGCCGCCGGATCGGCGGTCCGGACCAGGTGCATCAGGTCCTCGTCACCGTCGCGCACCTGCCGGTCCGCGAAAACCCGCGGCATCAGGCCACGGATGTGCGGCCGCAAATCAAATTCCTGGATGTACGCGAGGTCCAGCGCACCGGAGAGACTGGCCGCGGCCGCGAAGCGCGCCGGGTCGCGCAGCGCCCACTTGAGGGCTCCGTAGCCACCCATCGACAGCCCGGCCACGTACGTGTCCTCGCGCCGGCCGGAGACCTTGAAGAACCGGTCGACGGTGGCCGGCAGCTCCTCGCTCAGGAAATCCCAGAAGCGCATGCCGACCGCTTCGTTGGCGTAGAAGCTGCGATGCACCTGCGGCATGACCACGGCCAGCCCTTTGTCGGCCGCATACCGCTCGATCGAGGTGAACCTGGTCCACGCGGTGTGGTCGTCGGTGAGCCCGTGCAGGAGATAGAGCACCGGCGGCGGCGTGGCACCCTCCTGCGGCAGCACCACGGTCATCGAGGTGCTGAGTTCGAGGGTCTCGGCAAAGAAGTCGCATCGGATCACAGCCATGGGCACCAGTCTTGCGCAGACGGCCCGACGGGCGTGGCGGCGCGGACCCAAGAGCCCGCGCCGCCGCGTACGTCAGCTACTTGCTCTGGCCGGCCTTGTCGACCACCGCGACCTCGAGTACGGCGGTGGTGCTGTTGATCCCGCCGGCCTTGCGACCGTCCTTCGATTCCACCTGGACGCTGCGCTCCCCCAGGTAGGCGAAGGTCTTCGGGTTGAAGATCCACTCGCTGCGGGATCCGTCGAACTTGTCGTGCAGGGCGAGCGCCACGCCGTGCCGGCCGATCGCGTCGACCGCGTCGACCTTCTCCACCCCCGGGATGAGGGCGGCCGCCTGGTAGAGCGCGGCGAGCAGCTCCGGGCTGGGCGGCAGCGCCTCGACGAGGTAGTAGTGGATCTGGTCGAAGGCCGCTTCCTCGCGGCCATGGCCGGTCCCCGCCGTGTCCTTGTAGATCTTTTCCAGCAGCCGGTGCGGGTCGGTCGGCAGGCCCGCGAAACGCTGCTCGTTGGTCTGGCCGACGCTGAACTCCTCGGTGTGGCCGTTCTCCTTCACCAGGGCTTTCTTCTTGGCGTCGCCCGGCAGCCAGATCTCGCGGTCGTGCAGCGGGTCGAGCCCGAGATCCTTGTCGCGCCCCTCGCCGTTGCGGAAGGCGACCCGGCTCTTCACGTACAGGTACTGGTCCTTGCCGACGGTGAGGTCGGACTGGCTCGCGACCAGCGCCACCTGGGTGGCGAACTGCCCGAGCGGGGTGTCCGGAAGGCCGGGCTTCGTGGTGGTCGCGGTCGCGCTCGGCAGCGCCACGACGGGCGCCCTGGCCGGCTCGTCGCGCAGCCCCATCACGGCGCCGACCGTGGCCAGTCCCGCGACCGCGGCCGCGGCGACGAGCGCCACCGCCAGTCGGCGGCGTTGCCGACGCGCAACGGCGGGCTCGGTGATCTCCTGCATCAGGTGCTCCTTCAACAACCGGTGGCGGTCGGCCGTGAGGTCCGCCGACACCGGCGCCGGCAGCAGCCCGCGCAGTTCCTCGATGTCCTTGTCCATCGGCTAGCCCTTCTCGATCGACCGGGCCGCGAACGCGCGGCCACCTGTTGCTGTCTGCCGGCTCGGTATGAGTTCCGGATCCGCGGCGACGAGTTTGCGGAGCTTCTCGCGGGCCCGGGACAGCCGGGACCGCACGGTGCCGACCGGCACGCCGAGCGCTTCGGCCGCGCCGGCGTAGTCGAGGCCGCTCCACACGCAGAGCAGGACCACCTCGCGCTCCGCCCGGCGCAGCCGCCCGACCGCACGCTGCGCCGCGGCGAGGCGGGCCGCGTCGTGCACCCGGTCGACCAGCTCGTCCGCGAAATCCGGCTCGGGCGGCGGCACCGGCATGCGCAGCAGGGCCTCGCGGTGCCGCCGCGCCGACCGGCCGGTGTTGCGCAGCACGTTGGTGGCGATGCCGAGCAGCCACGGCAGCACACTGCCGCCCTCGGGCAGCAGCTTCTCGTGCAGCCGCCACGCTTCGAGGAACGTCAGGGACACCACGTCCTCGGCGGCCGAGCGGTCGCCGGTCCAGCGCATCGCGTACCGGTGCACGGCGCCCGCGAAGGCGTCGAACAGCACGCCGAAGGCGACCCGGTCGCCGGCCCGGAGCTGGGTTCGAGTAGGTAGATCCACGTCCATACCTGTCCTCAGCACGGCGCGAGTTCCCGCCCGCCGCCGAAAAGTTACCGGCGCAGCTCGGTGACCAACTCGTCGATCCAGTCACGGGCCGGGTCGGCGGCCGGCTCGCCGAGACCCCGCTTGGCGATCACCGATTTCGGGGTGACACCGTCCAGGCGGATCCGCCAGACTTCGGACCGGCCCCGGTCGCGCAGCGGATCACCGCCGGCGACCGTGCCGTCGAGGTCGGGAAGCCGGCTGGGCAGCGTCGTCTCGGTCACCGCCGCATTCTGCCCAAGGAGCTCCACCATGCGCTCGACGTTTCTGCTCGACTGCCTGCACCGGGCCGGGATGGGCGATGTCGTCGCGGTCGAGCCGGCGACGGGTGGGCTCGCGGCGCTCGCCGGCATCGCGACCCGCCGGGACGCACCGCCGGTGTTCGTCAAGGCCTTCGCCGACCCACCGGACGACGACGTGTTCGGCGCCGAGGCCGAAGGGCTGGCCGCCCTGCGCGAGCTCGGCGGCCTGGCGACCCCCGACGTGATCCTGGCGAACCGGGAGCTGCTCGTGCTGTCCGCACTACGACCGAAGCCCGGCGGCGCGGCGTTCTGGGAGGAGTTCGCCCACGCCCTTGCCCACCTGCATGTGGGTACGGTCCACCCGCGCTTCGGCTGGCACCGGGACAACTGGCTGGGCCGTCGGCGGCAGATCAACACCTGGCACGACGACGGCTTCGCGTTCTTCGCCGAGCACCGGCTGCTCCGATGGCTCGGCGAGCCGCGCGTCGAGGCCGCGCTCGACGCCGGCGACCGGGCCGCGCTGGTACGGCTGTGTGATCGGCTGCCCGAGCTGCTCCCGGAACGGCCGGCCTGCCTGACGCACGGCGACCTGTGGACCCAGAACCTGATGGCCACCCCGGACGGCCGGCCCGCGGTGATCGACCCGGCGGTGTCCTACATGTGGGCCGAGGTCGACCTCGCGCACGTCTGGTCCACCGCACCCCCACCGGAGGCGGACCGGTTCTTCGCGGTCTACGCGGAGCTGACCGCCCTCGACCGCGACTGGCGGGCCCGGATGCCGATCGTCCAGTTGCGACAGCACCTCGCCGTGGTGGCCCAGTTCGACCCGGACTGGGGCGCGGCCGAGATCATCCGCAGCACCCTCGCCCCGTTCCGGACGTCGGCGTGATCAGGTCAACGAACGGTGCCGAGCTGCTTGACGTTGCGTAGCAGCGGCTCCGACTCGATCCGCTCCACACCGTCCAGCGAGCCCAGCTTCTCGGTCAGGTATCGGTAGAACGCCGGCATGTCCCGGCAGTTGGCGAGGGCCAGCACGTTCGTCGGCCCGGTGGTGGCCGCCGCGAAGACGACCTCCTCGTGCTCGCGGAGCGCCGCACCGACCGCCGCCAGCCGGGACGGGCTCACCGTCAACCAGAGCAGGACGGGGGCACGGAACCCGTACAGCTCGGACTTGGTCTCCACGTCGGTGTAGAGCGACCCGGACTCGAACAGCTCCTGCACCCGGCGGCGGGTGGTCGACTCCGGCCAGCCGGTGGTGGCCGCCAGCTCCGCGTAGCTGAGCCGCCCGTCCCAGGCGAGCGCCGCCAGCAGCGGCGCGTCCGCGGTGGTGAGGCGCGCCGCCGACCGGTTGTCGCCCTTTTCGATGGTCAGCGCGGCGATCTGCTCGGCGGTCAGCGCGTCGTCGTGCAGGTCCGGGCCGACCGCTCCGCCGACGAACTGGTGGACCACGCAGTGCGCGCTGACCGAGATCACCCGCGGGGTCCGGGGCAGCTTCTGCAGCAGCAGGGTCTCCCGGTCGGCCGAGGCCGGCACCCGTACGTTGCAGGCGATCTCGGTGCCGCCCGAGGTGATCGACACCCAGCCGGTGTCCGCACGGCGGGCCAGTGCGCCGGCGATCTGCACCGCCGCGTCGGGGGCGGCGCGCACGCGGAGCAGCCAGGTCTCATACCCCAGCTCGATGGGGTTGGGGAGGCCGACCACCCGCACGCCCGCCTCGGCGCGCAACCGGTGATAACGCCGGGCGACCGTCTGGTCGGAGACGCCGAGCACCGTGCCGATCTCTCTATACCCGGCCCGGCCGTTGATCCGCAGCGCGTGCGTCACCTGCCGGTCCAGGTCATCGATTTCCACCGCATCAGCCTAGCGAATGTCGAGATCCGCAGGAATGACGAATCTAGCTGGGGATATTGATGCGGAGACCCGGATCCTGCAATGCATGCGTAAATGGTCACCACTCATCGCGGTCTGCCTCGGCACCTTCCTACTACTGGTGGACGTCCTCATCGTCGTCGTCGCCCTGCCGGCGATCTCCGACGACTTCACGGCGGACTACACCGACCTCCAGTGGGTCATCGACGGGTACGCCCTGTCGCTGGCCGCCCTCGTGCTCGGCGCCGGCTCGCTCGCCGACCGGTTCGGCCGCCGCCGCACCTACCTGATCGGGATCGGCATCTTCGCGATCTCCTCGCTGCTCTGCGCGGTCGCCCCGAACGAACAGGCCCTGATCGCCGCCCGGATCCTCCAGGGTTTCGGCGGCGCGGCCATGTTCGCGTGCACCGCCGCCCTGCTCAACTTCACCTACCAGGGCCGCGACCGGGGCGTCGCGTTCGGCGTCTGGGGCGCGGTCAACGGCGTCGCCGCCGCGGCCGGCCCGCTCGCCGGTGGCCTGCTCACCGAGCACCTCGGCTGGCGCTGGGTGTTCCTGGTCAACCTTCCGATCTGCCTGGTCGCGATCTGGTTCACGGTGCGCGGGGTGAGCGAGTCCCGGGCGCCGCGGGGTGGCCGCTTCGACCTGCCCGGCACGATCAGCTTCACGGTGGCAGCGGCGGCCGTGACGTACGGCCTGATCCGCGCCGGTGACGCCGGCTGGACCGACGGCGTAGCCCTGGCCGCGTTCGCCGCCGGCCTGGTCGCCCTGGTCCTGTTCCTTCGCACCGAAGCCCGCTCGGACCACCCGATGCTCGACCTGACCCTGTTCCGCCGGGCGCCGTTCGCCGTGCTGATCGTCGCCGCGTTCCTCACCCAGGCCGCCGCGTTCGGCTACCTGCCGTTCAGCATGGTCTGGTTGCAGCAGGTGCTCGGCAACGGCCCGGTCGACGCCGGCCTGTACGGCGCCCTCCCGATGGCCGCCGCCGCCCTGGTCGTCGGCGCGTCCGCCGGCCGACTCCTGCAGCGGATCGCCCCGCGCTGGACCGTCGGCCTCGGCCTGCTCCTGATCGCCGCCGGCAACCTGCTGCAGGCCAGGATCGGCCCGGACAGCAGCGGCGCGGTGCTGATCCCCGGACTGATCGTGGTCGGTCTCGGCGTCGGCTGCGTGCTGCCCACGAACGCTTCGGCGGTGCTGGCCGAGGTGCCGCGCGAGCGCAGCGGGATGGCCGGCGGGGCGCTCAACACGTTCCGTCAGCTCGGGCTCGCGTTCGGCGTCGCCATCTTCGGGACCGTCTTCACCGATCGGATCGCGGCCGGGCACGGCTCGCCGGCCGGGTTCGCCGACGGCCTGAACGCGACCCTCCTGGTCGCCTCCGGAACCGCCCTGACCGCCGGGATCCTGGTGCTCGTCCTGGTCCGCAGGCCCGCCGCCGCAGACCTACCCGCGGGCACCTCGGCGGGGTTGGGGAATGTCGTACCCGTCGATTAGAATGTGTGTACTAAAAGGGGCCGTGACCTGCGAGGAGATCAACGTGACCGCGCCTGTTTTGTCCACTGTGCCAGTTTCCACCCCGACGATCCCGCCGTACGCGACGATGCTCGGCTTCACTCGCTACGTGACCCGCACCGGGCCCGCCAAGGCGACCTTCGTGGGCGGGCTGCGCAAGGCCCGGGAGCGGCGGTCCGGCTTCAACCCGCACGGCCAGTTGGTCAAGGCGCTCAAGGCCGACATCGCCTTCCGCACCGGCGGCAGCTATCTCTCCGGCGTCACCGATCTGGTGAAAGACCGATGGAAGCCGCTCTATGAGGCGGTCAGCACCGGCGCGCTGGCCTACCTGGCCTCGCTCGGCGACCCGGAGCAGGTCGGGCTCGCGCAGACGCGGGACGCTCTCACCCTGGTCGGGCCGCTGGCCGTGAAGATCAACCCGCACTTCGGCCTCCGCTACGAGGACGGGACACGGCAAGCGGTGCGGCTGCACTTCGACGAGGCGCCGCCGACGCCCGAGGCGGTCACCGCCGCGCTGCATCTGATGGCCCGGCACATGGACCAGATCCTGCCCAACGCCGAGCCGGTCCTGGTCGACCTGCGCCGCGGCGTCACCCACCGCATCGACCCGGGCGTCAAGCCGGCCGACATCGAGACTTGGCTGGCCGGCGAGGCTGCCGCCTTCACCGCCATGTGGTCGACAACCGTCGCCTGACCGGCCAGTCGTGGCCGCCGCCGCCCGGGCGGCGGCGGCCACCCACCCCCTCCGCTCGGCGCGCGGTCAGGCGGCGGCCTGGTCGGCGTTGTTGGCGCGGCGGCCCGCTGCGCCGCGGGTGGCACGGGTGAGCGGCACCGCGCGGCCGGCCTCGGCGAGGCCGAAGGGCGGCATGTTGCCGTAGAGGACTTCGAACGTGCCGTTCTGGACGACGTAGGTCTCGTGCCAGACGCCGACGTCGCCGCTGCTGCCGACCAATTTGTTCCAGCGCTTCCAGGCCGGGTGGTGCGGCAGGCGGGCGTCCTTCGCGAAGTCCTCGAGGTGTTCGACGCTGCGCCAATATTGGACCATCAGCGTGCCGCGCGGGCCGGCCCAAGACGTGAAGTGCAGCAGGCCGAGCTCCTTACGGCGGATCAGCTCGCGCATCATCGGGCCCATCGTGGCCGCGATCGGCAGCCACTTGTGGAGCTTCCACCACTTGTTGATGCGCATGCCGATCAGGAAGACCACGAAGTCTCCGTCGACCTCCGCGGTCATCCAGCCGGGAACAACCTTCGCCATCATCGCCTCCGTAAAGATCAGATAGCTGAGTTTTAGATATCAGCACTATCCGCTTCCGATAGTTAGACTATCCACTCGGAAGGGGATGATCGCAAGGTGCGCGTGGGAGAACTGAGCAGGCGGAGCGGGGTGCCGATCCCGACGATCAAGTACTACCTGCGGGAGGGACTGCTGCCGCCGGGCGCCGCCACGGCCGCCAACCAGGCCGATTACGGTGACGAGCACCTGCGGCGACTGCTGCTCGTGCGGGCGCTGATCGACGTCGGCGGCGTGTCGGTCGCGGGCGCGCGCGATGTGGTCGCGGCGCTCGGCGCGCACGCCGGCGATCCGCTCGAGCTGCTCGGGACGGCCCAGTCGGCGATCGCGCCGCGGCACCGGCCCGACCGGGAGACGCCCGACTGGCAGGCCGCCCGCAAGCGGGTGCTGGCCCTGATCGTCGAGCGCGGCTGGCTCGTCCACCCCGACTCCCCCGAGATCGACCTGGTGGCCGACACCCTCACGACCGGCGGCTCGCTCGGCGTCGAGGAGCTGCTCGCCAACCTCGACAGCTATGCCGACTCGGCCGCCTCGATCGCGGCCGTCGAGGTCGGCACCGTTCTGGCCCGCCCCGACCCGGCTTCCCAAATGGAGCTGGTGGTGCTCGGCACGGTGTTCGGCGAGGCCCTGTTCAGCGCTCTGCGCCTGCTCGCCCACCAGCACGAGAGCGCTCGCCAACTCGGTGTCATCGAGCCGCCGCAAGAGAATCCGAGAATCCCTCAGTAGCGAAATGGTTGCGGACGATGGGCTCGGTGTAAGCGAGGGGCGAGGCGCGTCGGGGGGCGTTCCGTTATGCAGGTCATGAAGAAGATCACCGCAATCATGGCAACCAGTGGCGCGATCGCCGGCGGGCTCGCCGGGGCGGCGCCGGCCACGGCCGCGAGCAGCAGCAACCCGGTCGCGTACGTCCGCAACGGCGACATCTATGTCAGCAGGAGCGGCGGGGAGAGCCGGCTGACCACCGGCGGCGGCCGCTCCCGCCCGCAGTGGTCGCCCGACGGCCGCCAGATCGCGTACCTCAAGGGTGGTCAGCTCTGGGCCATGACGGCCGACGGCGGCACCGCGCGCCGGCTCACCACCCGCGCCGCCGCCGGGCCGTCCTGGTCGCCGGACGGTAAGTGGATCGCCTTCGCCTCGCTGTCCTGCGCCGGCGGGCCGGGGGTCTACCGGATCTCCACGGTAACCGCCAAGGCAACGCCCGAGGTGCTGTTCCCGCGCGACTGCCGCGGCGAGGAACTGCCGGCCGAGCCGGCGATCGCGGTCGGCGGCAAGACCGCGACCCTGACCGAGCGGCTGCGCATCGATGACGCGGTGGCCTGGTCGCCGGACGGTGCCAAGATCGCGTTCCGGGGCGGGGACTGCGAGTCGGTCTACGACGCCTGCCTGAGCGTGGGCACGGTGGCGACCGGCGGCGAGCAGGCGGTGGCCGCGTACGGCGGGGGCAGCCTGCAGAACCGGGGCTTCGCGGTGGTGCCGGGCTGGCGATCGGACGGGCAGCGGCTCTCCTGGACCGCCTACCAGGAGGGTGAGACGGCCGCCCAGAACGAGCCGGTGCACCTGGTCGAGTACGACCCGGCGACCCGGGTCAAGCGCACCGTCGGCGGGGTCGGGGACCGCGAGATGGCGTACACCGACAGCACGCACGGCCTGGTCACCGGCCAGTACCGGGGGCACTCGTGGGTGATGATGGTCGGCCTGGCCGACGGGTCCCGGACGCCGTTCCGGGAAGGTTCGCAGCCGAGTGTCCGCGCCATCCGCTAAGCGGTGGCGGGGAAGGTGCCGAACAGAAGTTCAGACCGGTGGCAACCAGGTTGCCATCCCGCATACGCACGTGGGGATCAGCATATGACCGTCTCCGGCCTGGGAACGACACGCACCCATTACCCGCCCCTCTCGGCTCCGCCCCGGCGGGCGCAGGTGGAGAAGAACCGGAACCACGACTTCGAGGCCCTGACCCCGTCCGACCGGGAGCTCATCTTCCAGGTCACCGGGCAGCGGGTGGGCCCGGACTTCGATCCGGAGAAGGACAAGCCGACGAGCTTCGCGACCGCCCTCGCGGCCGAGCGGGCCACCGGCCACCTGGCGCCCGGGCAGCCGGTCACCGCGGTCTACCTCAAGGATCTGCACCACCGCTACCAGCGGGCGAGCGCCCCCAGCCCACTCGGGTCGTACCTGGACAAGGCGCTGACCTACCTGGCGGCGAGCGGCCCGCGGCGCATCGACGTCTCGGCCTAGGGGTCAGCCCTGCGTGACCGGCAGGGCAGACCCTGGCCCTATCGTTGTCGGCGCTATGACGAACAGCGCCGGCCAACGCCCGATCCGCACCTTCCACCCCCGCCGGGGGCGGATGAGTTCGCGGCACCATGACGCGCACGCCGAGTTGTGGCCGCGCTTCGGGCTGACCGTCGAGGACGGTGACCGCACTCCGCTCGACCTGGGCCGGCTGTTCGGAAACGACGACCTGGTGGTGCTGGAGATCGGGTTCGGGATGGGTGACACCACGGCCGCGATGGCGGCCGCCGACCCGGGCCGCGGCTATCTGGGCGTCGAGGTGCACACCCCGGGCATCGGGAACCTGCTCGCGCTGGTCGGCGAGCAGGGTCTGACCAATGTCCGGGTCGCGCACGGCGACGCGATGGAGCTGGTGCACCGGATCGCGCCGGGCGCGCTCGACGCCGTACACGTATTTTTTCCGGATCCTTGGCCGAAGGCCCGTCATCACAAGCGCCGGCTGATCCGCCCGGACAACGTCGCCCTGCTGCGCGAACGGTTGCGCCCGGGCGGTGTGCTGCACTGCGCCACCGACTGGCCGCACTACGCCGAGGCGATGGCCGAGGTTCTGGCGGCCGACCCCGGGCTGGAGCGAGCGGGCGACGATCGGGCGGGCCGACCGGAGACGAAATTCGAGCGCCGTGGCACAACCGCCGGTCGGCCCATCGCGGATCTGCGATTCCAGCGCCGCCCGTGAATCACCACCTTTAGGCTGAAAGCCGGAGGTAGGGCATGGTGGTGGAAGACGCCGGACGGGCATGGCCTACCAATCGGGCGGCGGCCGGATGGCGGCCAGGCCTACTCGAGGAAGGCCTGCTGCCCATCTCGGCCGAGCTGCATCGTGGCGTGCTGACCAGCGGTGCCGCCGATCAGCTGGCGGCGCTGGTGGCCAGGGCCGCGCACGCGCCGGTCGGCCTGATCCACTTCCTGCAGGGCGGGCGGCTGCGGCTCTACGGCGGCTGGGGTGTGGCCGGCTCATGGGACGAGATCGCCGACACGCCGATCGACAACTCCCTGACCGGGCTGGTGCTGCACAACGACGACCCGGTGGTGATCAGCGATCTCGCCGCCGACGAGCGGGGGGCCGGTCTGGGTGCCGCGCGGCACGGCGCGTATCTCGGTCATTCGGTACGCGACCAGCAGGGTGCCGTGCTCGGCGTCTGCTGCGCCTCCGACCCCGAACCGCGGAAGTGGACCCTCGACGAGGTCGCCGCGGTCGCCGAGGCCGCCCAGGTGTGCACCCTGCTGATCACCGAGCAGCTGGCCCGCTACGAGATCGACCAGCAGCGCCGCTTCCTGGACGCGGTGCTCGGCAGCCTGCACGACGGTGTCACCGCCTGCGACGCCGACGGCAGCATCGTGTTCGTCAACGAGCGGATGCGGCAGATGTGGGAGGACGCCGGGCTGCCCGGTGACGCGCTGCCCGCCGACGGTTTCACCGACGCCGACGGCCGGCCGCTGAGCCAGAACGACCTGGGCCTGTTCCGGGCGCTGCGCGGTGATCACCTACGCGACGACGAGGTGATCCTGCACGGCCCGGACGGCCGCACCCGGCACTACCTGGTCGACGCGCACCCGATCACCGGGCCGGGCGGGCACACCGTCGGCGCGGTGCAGGCCGTGCAGGACGTGACCCGCCGCCGCCGGGTGGAGCGGTTCCGGACCTGCGAGCTGGCCGTCACCACCGCGCTGGCCGAGGCGCCGAGCATCGAGGCGGCCGGCCCGCGGGTGCTGGAGGCGGTGGTCGGCACCCTCGAATGGGCGCACGCCGAGCTGTGGCTGGTCGACCAGGCCGCGGGGGTGGTGCGCTCGGCCGCGCACTGGAGCGCCCCCGGTCGGGACACCGAGATCGCCGTCCCGGTCGACCTGCCGTTCGGGCAGGGGCTGGCCGGCCGGGCCTGGCAGGTGGGCAAGCCGCTGTGGATCCGCGACGTGGGCCAGCCGCAGAGTCTGATCTCCAAGGAGGTCGCCGCGTCGTCCCGGCTGCACGCGGCGCTGGCCGTGCCGGTCCGGGAGGGGTTCGAGACGCTCGGCGTGCTCACCGTCTTCGCCGACACCGTCGAGGACTCCGAGGACGAGTTGCTGGCGCTGATGGCCGGGATCGCCGCGCACATCGGCCAGTTCGTCGAGCGGCGCCTGGTCGAGGACCTGCAGCTGCAGCTGAACCGCTCGAAGAACGAATACCTGGCGCTGATCGGGCACGAGCTGCGTACCCCGCTCACCTCGATCAGTGCCTACACCGAACTGCTGCGCGAGGCCGACGACGCGAGCCTGGTCGCCGACGGGCCGCGGCTGCTCGAGGTGATCGACCGCAACACCAACCAGCTGCGGCACATCATCACCGAGCTGATGGAGCTGTCCGCGCTGGACGCCGGGCACGCCGACGTGCAGCTGGCGCCGATGGACCTGGCCGAGGTGGTCCGCGACTCGGTGGCCAAGGCGCGCGCCGCGGTCCAGGACGCGCCGCTGGTCATCGACGACGAGCTGCCGGCGAACCTGGTGCTGCCGGGCGACCGCAAACGGCTGCGCCAGGTCGTCGACAACCTGCTCGGCAACGCGGTCAAGTACAGCCCGGACGGCGGCCACATCGGGGTGACCCTGCGGGCGGCCGGCCGCGCCGCCGAGCTGGCGGTCTCCGACACCGGGCTGGGGGTGACCGCCGACGAGCGGGAGAAACTGTTCACCGGCCTCTACCGCACCAGCCGGGGACGGGACAAGACGATCCCGGGCACCGGCCTCGGCATGACGCTGAGCCGCGCGGTCGTCTCCCGGCACCACGGCAGCATCGAGCTGGTCGACCACGAGGGACCGGGCACCACCGTCCTGGTGCGGCTGCCGATGGATGCCCGCTGAGGTTTTTGTTGTATCGACGCCTTCCGAAACATCTACCGGGGTGCGAGCAACCTTTTGCACCCCTTCGGCCACTGCTTCCCCGAGCAGTCCACCGACTCGGAAGGCACCCCCCATGCGATTCCGCCTGCGCACCACCATGCTGGCCGGTGTCACCGCCCTAGTGGCGGCGACGGCCAGCATCTACGGCCTGTCCTCGGCCGACGCCGCGACCTACCCCAATCCGGGGCTGGTCACCGGCTCGACCGGGGCGCACGACCCCACGATCGTGAAGCGACCCACCGGTGGTTACCTCCTCGCCACCACCGGCGCCGGCATCACGCTGAAGACCTCGTCCGACCGGACCGCGTTCGCCGACGCCGGTAAGGCGTTCCCCAACGGCACCTCGTGGGCCGACCCGTACACCAACGGCGACGCCAACCTGTGGGCGCCGGACATCTCCTATCAGGGCGGCAAGTACCTGATGTACTACGCCGCCTCCAGCTTCGGCTCCAGCAAGTCGGCGATCTTCCTGGCCGGCAGCACCACCGGCGCGGCCGGCTCGTGGACCAACTACGGCAAGGTCATCGAGTCCACCACCAGCAGCGGCTGGAACGCGATCGACCCGAACCTCACCGTCACTCCCTCCGGTGAATGGTGGCTGTCGTTCGGCTCCTTCTGGAGCGGCATCAAGATGGTCAAGATCAACCCGAGCAGCGGCAAGCGGGCGGACAGCGCGATGTACAACATCGCCGAGCGGTTCGTGAACTCGAAGTCGGTCGAGGCGCCGTTCATCTACTACCACGGCGGCTACTACTACCTGTTCATGTCGTTCGACTTCTGCTGCCAGGGCGCGTCCAGCACCTACCGGACCATGGTGGCCCGCTCGAAGACGGTGACCGGGCCGTACGTGGACCGGGCCGGCGTCGCGACGACCGCGGGCGGCGGCACCCAGATCCTCGCCGCGCACGACGCCGTCTACGGCCCCGGGCACCCGGCGGTCATCGCCGACGGGACCCAGGACGTGCTGGTCTACCACTACTACACCAGCTCCGGCGCCGCCAAGCTCGGCATCAACCTGCTCGGCTGGGACTCGTCCGCCTGGCCCTACGTCTACTGAGGAGGAACGTCATGCTCCGGAAAATCCTGCTTGCCCTCCTCCTGGTCGTGACCGGTTCGGTGGCGATCGTCCTGCGCCCCGACACCAGCCAGGCGGCCGTCGCCTTCAGCAATCCCCTCGCGGCCGCGCCCTACGGCGCCGACCCGTGGATGGGCTACTACAACGGCTACTACTACGTGGCCGCCACCACCTGGAACTCGCAGATCGTGATCAAGAAGGCGACGTCGGTGGCCGCGCTCCCCGGCGCCGGTGAGTCGGTCGTCTTCACCGGCAGCGGCACCGCCAACTGCTGCAACATGTGGGCGCCGTCGCTGCACCGGCTCAGCGGTCCGAACGGGACACGCTGGTATCTCTACTACACGGCCGGCACCACCGCCTGCTGCGACGGCCAGCGATCGTACGTCCTGGAAAGCTCCGGCAACGATCCGATGGGCCCCTACACCTACAAGGGGCAGCTGAACGTGCAGTCCGGCAACGGCTGGGCGATCGACGGCAGCGTGGCCACCATCAACGGCGCGAACTACTACTTCTACTCGTCGTGGGTGGGCAACCTGCAGAGCCTGTTCGTGGCGCCGCTGTCGAACCCGTGGACGGTCAGCGCCTACGGCACCCGGATCTCCTACCCGACGTACTCGTGGGAGATGGTCGGCGGCAACACCGAGGAGGCACCCTACGTCGTACAACATAACGGGGTCACGTATTTGACCTTCTCGGCCAGCTCGTGCAACACCCCCGACTACAAGCTCGGCATGCTCACCCTCACCGGCAGCAATCCGCTGGCCGCGAGCTCGTGGACCAAGAAGAGCACCGCGATCTTCCAGCGCAGCGACGCGAACGCCGTCTACGGACCCGGTGGCCAGGGCTTCTTCAACTCGCCGGACGGCACCGAGACGTGGCTGGTCTACCACGCCAACGAGAGCACCACCCAGGGCTGCGGCGGGACACGGACCACCCGGATCAAGAAGGTCACCTGGAATTCCGACGGAAGCCCCAATTTGGGTACGCCGGACAAGCTGTCGACGTCGCTCACGGCTCCGGCCGGCGACCCGGGCGGCACCGTCTCGTTCCCGGTGGCCGGCACGAAGTATCGGGTGATCGGCAAGGGCAGCGGCAAGGTCCTCGACGCGCAGAACTGCGGCACCGCCAACGGCACCGCGATCCAGCAGTGGACGTCGCTGGGCAACGCCTGTCAGCAGTGGACGTTCACGAAGACGACCAGCAACTACTACCGGATCACCAACGCCAACAGCGGCACCGTCCTCGACTCGGTGAACTGCGGCGCCACCAACGGCACCGCGGTCGACCTGTGGGCGAGTCTCTCGAACGTCTGCCAGGAGTGGAGCCTGACCCCGATCAACGGCGGTTACCTGATCGCCAACCGGGGCAACGGCCTGGTCCTCGACGTGACCGACTGCGGCAGCGCGGACGGCGTCGCCGTCCGCCAGTGGTCCGCCCTGGGCAACACCTGTCAGGAGTGGACCATCACCGCGTAAGCAGGAATTTCCGCCCCCGGTCGTCCCGCCGGGGGCGGAAGTTTCCTTACCATGATCGCGTGATCGTGATCTTCGACCTGGAGTACACCACCTGGCCCGGCGCGCAGGATCGCGGTTGGTCCGGGCCGGACGAGTTCCGCGAGGTCGTGCAGATCGGGGCGATCCGGGTCGACCCCGCGACGCTGGTGGTGGACGGGGAGTTCGAGGCCTTGATCCGGCCGGTTCACAACCCGCGGCTCTCCGACTTCTTCCAGGAGCTCACCGGGATCACCGGGCAGGCGGTGGCCGAGCGCGGGGTCGGCTTCGCCGATGCGCTGGACGACTTCGCGAAGTTCTGCGACGACGCCTACGCCGTCTCCTACGGCAACGACATGGTCATCCTCGGCGAGAACCTGATCCTGCAGGTCCCGCCCGGCCACCCACCGGGCCGGCCCCTGCCGCCGTTCCTGAACATCCGGCCGTACCTGAACCGAATGCTGCCGGAGACCACGTCGCTGGCGTCCGGCGCGCTGGCCGCCGCCCTCGGCCGCCCCGGACCGGCCGAGTCGACCCACGACGCGCTGGCCGACTGCCACTCGATCCTGGAAGCCCTGCGCCACCTGCGCGACCAGGGCCGGCCGATCTTCGACCTCGGCTGACGGCTTCGCCTGGAACGGAGGTGGGGCCCCGCGTTGCGGGGCCCCACCACTCACTCGGCCCAGAAGACCGTGCATTCCTGTTCGGCGGCGGCCTCGGCGAAGAAGGCCACCAACTCCTTGTAGCTCTCGGCGAGGGTGTCCAGGAGCGCTCGCTCCATTTCCTCGTCGACCTGGTAGGCGACCGGCTCCGGCGGCCAGGCCAGCTCCTTGATCGCCACCCACTCCTCCGATTCGAGCTGTGCGCGCAGGTGCACGGCCAGCTCGTCGAACGGGGTCCGGGCCAGGTGCGCCGCCGCGGCGGCGACCTGGTCCGCAGAGAGCGCGCGGGAGTCGCCCTCGCGCCCGAACGCGTGGCTCGCGTCCGGGAACGGGGTGCCGCCCGCGATCGGGTTGACCGGGAAGCCGGCCCGGTCCATCAGCGCCGACAGTCGCTGCCATGCCCGATCGAGATCGAGCATGCCGGCGAGCGCGACGATCCGGTCGTAGGCGTCGGCCGGTCTGGCTCGAATCTCCTCGAGCCGGGCCGCCGGCACCCGGCGGAACTCACCGAGCCAGCTCATCGCCTTCTCCTTCTCTCGTTCCGAACCCCGGCCTACGCGGTGAAGGCGTTCGGGTTCTGCGCGCGCTCGACGTTGAAACAGGACACCGGGTCGAACGTGAAGTCGCACATGAACTGGTCCAGCTCCAGCGGGTTGTCCGAGGAGAGGGCCTTGCCGAACTTGAACGCCATGTAGAGGTCGCCGACGACGCTGAGCGCACCCAGCGCCGCGCCACCACCACGGGCAACCTTGCCACCACCGCCCTTGCCGCCCTCGACCTCACCGGTCGTCGTCCGGGGCTTCACCGAGGTCAGGCCCACCCCCTTGAGCGCCTTCTGGTGGGTCTCGCTGTACAACTCGCCGGAGTCCCAGCCGGTGTTCGGGTTGACGACCCGGATGTTCGGATTGTTCTTGGCCCGCGCGTGCAGGTCCACCGCTTGCGCGTCGGTCTCGGCGACGAGGACGACGTTCTGCGTCTGAATCTTCGGTTTGCGGCCGTCGACCACCTCGGTGGCCATCTTGTTCTCCGCCGTCCGGATGTGTGCATCGTTCCGGTCCTGGGCACCACCGGTGATGTCGTACGAGTCGACGCTCACCATCTTGCCGTTGAGCCAGGACACCTTGATCGCGTCGGCGGTGGTGCCGCGCACGGTCGACTTGCCGCCGCCGAGATCGACGACACCCTTCCCCACGATCGGGTTGTTCTCGTCCTGCAGGAAGAACTGCGAACCGTTGCCGGTGCTGGCGTCGTACAGCTCGCCGGCCGTCTTCAGGTGCTTGTTCAGGTAGCTGACCGTGCCCTGTTCCTTGCTGACGTTGGAGCTGGTGTATTCCTTGTGCGGGGTGCCGTTCTGGTCGACGTAGACGTGCGGGCTCGGCTGGGTCAGCGGCGTGTAGGAGCTCGCCGGCGGCGAACCCCGCTCGTCCATCGGCAGCATCTCGCCGCTGGGGTCGGAACCGGTGATCGGGTTGTCGCCGGCGTACGCGTACCCGCCCAGCTGGGTCGGGTCGGTGAACTCCAGCACCGGGTCGGGGCTGATGAACCGGCCGAGCGCCGGGTCGTACTTACGGGCCCCCATGTCGGTGTAGCCGGTGGCGAGGCTCTTCGGCGCGGCCAGGTAGCCGCGGGTCTGATCCGGCCAGCCGGTCACGTTGGCGCTGGCCCGCGTCTCGCCGTACGGCTTGTACTGCTGGCGGGACAGCTCCTGGGTGGTGGTGTCCATGGCCAGCGTGGCCGTGCCGTGCGAGTCGTTGAACAGGTGGAACGCGCCGCCACCGGGCAGCGAGGAACGCATCGCCACCGGCGCGCCGGTGCCGCCGTGGGCGTACGTGCGGACCGCACCGAGGACCACCGGGGTGGCGGCCGCGGTGTTGACCACGATCTGGGTGTCCCCGGCGAACAGCGTGGTGCGCCCGGGCTCGCGGCGGATCAGCTGGTTGCCCTGGGCGTCGTACAGGTACTTGGTGACGCCGGCTCCGGTGCCGGTGGTGGTCACCTCGGCCAGGTGGCCCTCGTCGTCCCACTTCAGGGCCTGCCCGTTACCGGCCGCACCGGTCCGGGTGAGCAGGTTGCCGCCGACGTCGTAGACGAGGCTCGCCGCTTCCGTCCCGCCGGTGGTGGCGGTCAGGGTGTGCGGCTGGGTGCCGGTGCGGTTGCAGGCGGTCGTGCACCCGTTCTGGTAGCCGGTGGTGACGTCGGTGCCGCCGCCGGTCGAGTGCTCGACCGACTGCGTGCGGTTGCCGATGACGTCGTAGTCGAAGCTCTGCCAGTAGGAACCGGCGCCGGTGGCCAGGGTGCCCGCGGCCGGCTCGGCGGTGGCCGCGGCCGGGCAGGCCGCCGCGGCGGTCCAGGCGTCGGCGAGCCGGTTGAGCCCGTCGTAGCGGTAGCACTGGGTGTCCTTGAGCGCGTTGCCCGACTCCGACTGGGTGTCGGACACCGACAGCACGTTGCCCGCGTCGTCGTACTGGTAGTTCATCTCGTCGACCAGCGGCCCGAGCCCCTGGGAGCGGTAGACCGACCGGCCGGCGAGCCGGAGGGTGAACTCGTCGTAGGAGTAGAGCACCTGCGCCTCGGTCGAGGACGCCCCCATGGTGAAGCGGGACGGCTGCCCGAAGTCGGTGTAGAGGCTGCTGCCGATGTAGGTGTCGATGCCCGAGGTCCGGGTGGCGGCACCGAGCGAGTTGTAGCTGTAGCTGATCGTCTCGCCGGGCAGGCCACCGACCGCCGGGTCCTGCTGCTGCTGGAGCAACTCGAGGTTCGAGCTGTACGCCATGTCGGTGGTGTAGCTGGCCGGCAACGGCTGCTCGACGCTGGGCAGGGTGATGGTCTGCCCGAGCGGCTTGCCCATCGTGGAGTAGCCGGTGACCGAGGTGGTGTAGGCGCCGGTCACGCCGGACACGTAGCGGCTGGACGACGTGAGCTTGCCGATCCGCATGGTGTCGTACGTCCAGGAGGCGTACTTGAAGTTGCTCTTGCTCTTGTCGACCGCGGTGAGTTTGCGGCCGAGCAGGTCGTAGTCGAAGGTCAGCTGGATGCCGCGGGCGTCCCGGGTGGTGACGGTGTTGCCGGCGTCGTCGTAGGCGGTGAGGCTGCTGCCGGTGTCCGGGTCGACCCGGGAGGTCTGCCGGCCGAGCAGGTCGTACCCGAAGGTCCACACCGATTTGTCCGGCGCGGTGACGGTGGCCTGCTGTCCGGCGGTGTTGTAGCCGTAGGTGATGGTCTGCGGGGTGCCACCGGTCGCGGTGAAGCCGGCGCTGACCGTGCCGGACATGGTCGGCGGGGTGGTGTACTGCGCCAGCGCGGTGGTCAGGCCGCGGCCGTCGACCGTGGTGGTCGTCGCGACCCCGCCGTCCGGCGGCACCACCGTGGTCTTGTCCCCGGTGTACGCCGTCCGGCTGTGCCAGATCGCCACCCCGTTGTGCTCGGTGGTGACCTGGGTGGCCTGCCCGCGCGCGTCGTGGTCGGTGATCGTGGTCGACGGGATGGAGACCTGGGACAGCCGGTCGGAGACCAGCGTGTTCCGGGGCGCACCCGCGGTGGAGTAGGCGTTGTTGGAGACGACCGACCAGCCGTGCGAGTCGTACTGGGTGTCGGTGACCGTGATGCTGCCGTTCTCGCCCTGCACCTGCTTCTCCAGCGGCCGCAGCATCGCGTCGCTGAGCACCTTGGTGAGCGCGTAGGTGCCGTCGTCGAGCAGCGAGGACGTGGTGACCACCGACGGCCCGGTGCGGGACAGCTGGTAGTCGTAGGTCATGCTCGCCTTGGCCCCGGCCACCTTGCTCTTGTTCGGCAGCCAGACCGCGACGAGCCGGCCGAGCCCGTCGTAGGTGAGCGAGTTACGCGCACCGTCCGCGGCGGTCTTCTCGATCGCGATCTGCCGGGCCGGGTCCATGGTCACGGTCTCGCGCTGGCAGTCCGCACTCGACACGGTCACCGCGGCGCAGCTCGCGCCCGGCGTGACCTGGGTGGTGGTGACGATGCTGGTGGGCAGCGCAGCACTGGCCGGGGTGATCTTCTTGAACGTCGTCTGGGCGAGGCTCACCCCGCTCGCCGACTTCGAACTCGGCGTCCGGGTGCTGGTGAGGATCCGGCCGTACGAGTCGAAGGTCTGCGCCAGCTCGTCGAGGAACGCGGTGGCGGTGGCCCCGGAGGACGCACTCGCCTTCTGGGTCAGGGTGGCGTTGCCGATCGCCGGCCTGGCCGGACTGGCCTGGCCGTCGCCGTTGTAGGCGAACGGGTTCCCGTCGTACGAGGTGCGGGTGTCGGACAGCAGCGTGCCGGACGGGGTCGCGCCGGCCGCCGTGCAGTCCTGGGCGGTGACGATCGTCTCGGCCGCCACCACCATCGTGCTGACCTTGCCGTCGAGGTACCGGGTGAAGGTGCACTTCGGCACGTTGCCGGTGGCGCCCACCTCACCGCGGTCGGCCACCTGCACCGGCATGCCGGTGGTGCTCTGGCCGAGCGTGGTGTTGTAGAACGTGGCGGTCTCGGTCTGCCGCCAGCCGTAGGAGACGGCCTGCCGGTTGATCGTCCTGGCGGTCCGGACCATCTGCGCGGTCAGCGCCGGCAGCCCGGTGCGGGCCCGGGACGCGGTCGGCCCGATGCTGGTCGGCACGGTGATGGTCGCCTGCTTGATGGTGCCGCCGACGCCGCTGTAGACGTCGGTCTCGAAGACCCGGCCGGCGTAGACGTCCTTGTCGGCCACCGTGACCGAGCCGTCCTGGCTGGTCAGCGCGGGCACGTCACGGGTCTTGCCGCCGGGCAGGGTGTCCCCCTCCATGCCCAGGAAGTAGTAGGTCTTGGACAGCGTCTTCTGGTCGTGGACCTCGTTGCCGTCGGTGTAGTGGAAGACCGAGGTGTCGCCGGTGGTGACGTCCACCTCCGGGTAGCCGCGGAACTGGCCCCAGGTGCGGTACTTCGCCTTGACGACCTCGTTGTCGTCGTAGTGCCAGCCCGGCTTGCCCTTGTAGGCGTACTCGGTGACCAGCGACGGCTGCGAGCCGTCCTGGTAGTTGTTGTACTTGTCGATCGTGGTCACCTTGGTGACCGGGTGCGTGTAGAACCAGTCGAGCAGCGGCGCGGGCTGCGCCTCCGGCGTCCAGAAGATCGGGAAGCAGCCGGTGGTGTTGGTGGACGGGTCGGCCGGCACGTCCGAGCAGTCCGGCGTGCTGTATTCCACCACCGACTCGGCGCCGGACTCGGACACCACGTTCTGGATCCGCTGGTAGTACATCTTCGGCAGGCCGGCCAGGGTGCCGACCCGGTTGGCCAGCTGGACCGGGTTGAACGTCACCGCGGCGGTCGGGCTGTCGGCGGCGGCACCGCCGAGCCGGTCGAGGCCGGTGTGCTGGATCGAGTCCAGCCACAGGGTCGGCGCGTGGTCACCGTTGTCCGGGAAGGTCTGGGTGAGGTCGTAGCGGTCGACCTGCTTGGTGGCGCCGGCCACCTGGACCTGGGTGACGATCGAGGTGAGCTTGCGGCGCGACCAGAAGCTGGGCGCGTGGTTGGTGCAGTCGCCGGTCGCGTCGCAGCTCAGGTCGGTCGGCACGTCCGGGTAGAACTCGGGGTGCGCCTCGCTGAACGTGCAGTCGCTGACGCAGCGCTCGGCGGTGTTGAAGACGATCTGCTCGGGCGCGGTGGCGGCGTAGACGGTCGACGCGGTCATGCCGTAGTCGATGCGCTTGAGGGTGCCGCCCCGGACGTACGAAACCGCCTTGTTCTTCATGTTGGGGCCGTAGTAGTTCGTCTCCGGCGCGTAGTAGTACGCCGTGGCGTTGTTGTGCAGGTCGACGACGTAGTCGAGGTTGAACCGGTAGCCCAGGGTGCAGGCGGTGTCGGCGAAGTCGCCGTCCGGGCAGTCGGCGACGCCCGCGTGCGCCTGGTAGACCGGCATCGTGTACGCCGACTTGGTCTCCTCGGCGCCGGTGGTCCAGCCGGGCAGGTGGTTGAGCCCGAAGAAGAACTGGACGCCGTTCTCGGTGACCTTGAAGTACTCGCCGTTCTTGGTGCCGTTTGTCGCACCGGTCAGCTTCTCGATCTTGGTGGTCGAGTCGTCGTTGGCCGGTCGCAGGGTCTTGGCGTCGTCGTCGTAGACGAGCGCGCTCGACGCGCCGTTCAGCGACATCGTGAAACGCTGGCCGCTGCCCCAGCACACGTCGGCGTCGTGCTCGGGGGCGCCGGAGTCCTTGACGTCCTTGCACGGCTCGAAGCTGCGCTCGATGAAGTTTTCCCCCGAGGACCAGCCGTCGCCCAGCCACGAGGACTGGTTGTTGGTGCCGAGGGTGCGGGCGTCCTGGCTGGCCGAGTTGTAGGAGAGCGTGATGCCCGGCGCCGCGCCGCTGATCGGCGGCGGGACCGCGATCGGGTAGCTGTAGCCGAACGCGCCGGTGTTGCCGGTGACCGACCACGAACCGCCGGGCGACAGGCTGGTCGCGGTGTAGTCGCCGGACGTGCCGCTCGCGTCGGCGGTGGCGGCCAGCACGGTGGCCGCCGCGGTCAGGCTGACCTTGGCCGACAGCGGCGTGGCGAGGGCGGTCGACACCGGGGTCTGGACCTGGCACTTGGCCAGTTCCGGGGTGTCCAGCGCGCAGGCGGGCAGCTGCACCAGCCGCAGCCGGGACGCGTAGCCGCCGCCGTACGCGTTGCGGAAGGTCGACGGGTCGACGTCGACGCCGACCGCGCCGGCACCGGCCGCGGCCCGCACGGTGAACATCACTCCGCGGACGCCGGCCTTCTGCGCGACCGCCTGGTCGACGGTGCTGACCTTGACCTGGTCGGGGGTGGCGCCGGCGGCCGCCCGGGACACCGAGACCGGCGAGGAGCCGGCCCGGGTGCGGGTCGCGGCGGTGGCCGCGAGGCTGACGGTGGTGTCCTGCGCGCCCGGCAGCTTCTCGTGGCCGGTAGCGCTGAACTTGGCGTAGGCCGGCCGGGCGGCGGCCTTCTTGGCGGCTTTCGCGGCGCCGAGCGCGACCCGCTTGGGCTGGGTCGGTTTGGGTACCGACGGTGCGGCGGCGGCCGGTTCGACCGCCACCATGGATATCAAGGACGGCGCTATCACCAGCGCCAATGCGGCGCCGGCGACGCGTCGCCAGTGTTTGGACAGCATGCAGCAGCCCTCCCCCGTGAACCGCGCCGACGGCGCGGAGGAGCGCCGCAGGCACGAAATGAAGCCGGTCGATCTTGAACCGGCGGCCACATATTACTGCGATCGCGACCGTCTTCGATGCCCCGGACGCGGCTGCGTCCGGGGCGCCGAATCAACGGTTCGGGTGGACCACGCCGGCCGTGCCACCGCCGCGGCGGACCGGCTCGGCGGAGGCGACGAAACCGCCGTGGCCGGTGAATTCGACGGCGGTGGCGGCGCCCAGCTCGGCGGCGTCCGGGCCGAAGGTGTGGCCCAGCGCGGTCAGCGCCGGGCCGTAGGTGGTGTGGAAGGCCGGCTCGGCCTGGATGCCGGCACTGTTGCGCTGGGAGGCGCGCGGCGCGGCCATCGCGTCCGGCAGGGACTGGCCGAGGATCAGGCGGTTGACCAGGACCTGCAGGACGGTGGTGATGATCGTCGAGCCGCCCGGCGAGCCGAGGGCGAGGAACGGCTTGCCGTCCTTGAGGACGATGGTCGGGGACATCGAGCTGCGCGGGCGCTTGCCGGGGCCGGGCAGGTTGGGGTCGGCGGCGGGCGCCTGGGTGTTGGTGAAGTTGAAGTCGGTGAGCTCGTTGTTCAGCAGGAAGCCGCGGCCGGGCACGACCATGGCGTTGCCGCCGATCTGTTCGATGGTGAAGGTGTACTCCACCACGTTGCCCCACTTGTCGGCGACGGTCAGGTTGGTCGTCGCCTGGCCCTGCTCGGTGGGTCCGCCGACCGAGGCCGGCGTGCAGCCCTGGGCGTTGATGTCGCCGGGCGGGACCGGCTTGGTCAGCGCCGCGGACGGCGAGATCTGGCAGGCGCGCTGCCGCGCCCACCGGTCGGAGGCCAGCTTCTCCAGGACCGGCTTCGGGGTGTACGCGCCGACATAGCGGCCGCGGTCGGCGAAGGACAGGGCCGACGCCTCCAGGTAGTAGTGCAGCACCTTGGTCCGGTCGGCGGCCGACAACCCGCTCTGCTCCAGGATGTTCAGCGCCTCGGCGACCGCGGTGCCCCCACTGGACGGGGTGGACATGCCGTAGATGGACAGGCCGCGGAAGTCGGAGCGGGTCGGCGCGCGGCGGGGCGCCTCGTACCGCGCCAGGTCCTGCAACGTCAGCGCGCCGGGGCGGATCGGGTAGGCCCAGGTGCCGATCGGGTGGGTGGACACCGGCGGGTGCTGCACGGTCCGGACGATGTCGGCGGCGACCCCGCCGCGGTAGAAGCCGTCGGCACCCGTGCGGGCGATCAGCCGGTAGGTGTCGGCCAGATCCGGGTTGCGCTGGGTCGAGCCGACCGCGGGCGGCTGCCCGCCGGGCAGGTAGATCGCGCTGGTCGCGTCGAACTGGCCGAACGCGGCCGCGTTGTCGGCGACCTGCTGGCGGAAGATCGCGTCGACCGCGAAGCCCCGGTCGGCGACCGCGGCGGCCGGCTTGAGCAGTTTCGCGAGCGACTGGGTGCCCCACGAATTGGCGGCGGTCTCCCAGGTGGCGACCGTGCCGGGCACGCCGGCCGAGAGGCCGCTGACCCGGGCTTCCGGGAAGTCGTAGGGCAGGCCGTCGGCCGGGTCGATGAAGTAGGTGGACGTCATGGTGGCCGGGCCGGCCTCGCGGCCGTCGATGGTGGACACCCGACGGTGCTTGGCGTCGTAGTAGACGAAGAAGCCGCCACCCCCGATGCCGGCCGAGAACGGCTCGGTGACCCCGAGGGTGGCGGCGGTGGCGATGGCCGCGTCGACCGCGTTGCCGCCGCGGCGCAGCACGTCGAGGCCGACGGCGGTAGCGGTGGGGTCGACGGTCGCGACCGCACCGCCGTATCCGTACGCCGTCGGCCCGAGGGTGGTGGTCGAGGCCGCGGCGGGTGCCGCGATCAAGGTGGTGGATAGGGACGCTACTGCTAGGACCGGCAAGATCCGCATAGATCCTCCGAGGTGTAGGCAGAGGTAGCTGTCAATCTCTGCCTACCAGATGTTCACTCCCGCAGCACGGCGGCAGCTCCCCCGCCTCGCCGCGTCGGTTCGGCCACGGCGATCACACCGCCGTGCGGCGTGAACTCCATCGCGGTCGCGGCGCCGATCTCGGCCACGTCCGGGCCGAACGTATGGCCCAGGGCGGTCAGCGCCGGGCCGTAGGTGGTGTGGAACGCCGGTTCGGCCTGGATGCCGGCGGTGTTGCGCTGCGATCCGCGCGGCGCGGCCAGGGCGTCGGGCAGCGGCATGCCCAGGACCAGGCGGTTGATCAGGATCTGCAGGACGGTGGTGATGATCGACGCGCCGCCCGGCGAGCCGGCCGCCAGGAACGGCTTACCGTCCTTGAGGACGATGGTCGGCGACATCGAGCTGCGCGGCCGCTTGCCCGGGCCGGGCAGGTTCGGGTCGGGTGCGGTGCCCTGGGTGGGCGCGAAGTTGAAGTCGGTCAGCTCGTTGTTGAGCATGAAGCCACGGCCGGGCACCACGATGCCGTTGCCGCCGAACTGTTCGAGGGTGAAGGTCCACTCGACCACGTTGCCCCACCGGTCGGAGACGGTGATGTTGGTCGTGCTCAGGCCGTTGTCCGGGGTGAGGGTGGCGGCGGCCGGGGTGCAGCCGGAGGCGGTGATGTCGCCGGGAGCGACCGGCTTCGCCAGGGCCCTGACCGGCGAGATCTGGCAGGCGCGCTGCGCGGCCCAGCGGTCCGAGGCGAGCTTCCGAAGAACATCCGGCGAGGTGTACGCCCCGACGTAGCGGCCGCGGTCGGCGAACGCGAGCGCCGAGGCCTCCAGGTAGGTGTGCAGCACCTGGGTGACGTCGGCCGGGTTCGCCTTCTCCAGGATGTTGAGCACCTCGCTGACCGCGGTGCCGCCGCTGGACGGGGTGGACATGCCGTAGACCGACAGGCCACGGAAGTCGGCGACGGTCGGCGCGGGCCGGCGCACCCGATAGGCGGCCAGGTCATCGGTGGTCAGAACACCGGGCCGGATGGGGTACGCCCACGTGCCGACCGGGTTCGCCGACACCGGCGGGTGCTGCACGGTCTTGACCAGGTCGGCGCCGATCGGGCCGCGGTAGAACGCGCCGATCCCCTGCGCGGCGATCTGCCGGTAGGTGGCGGCCAGGTCCGGGTTGCGCTGGGTCGAGCCGAGCGCGGGCGGGGCACCGCCGGGCAGGTAGAGCGCCTTGGTCGAGTCGAACTGGCCGAACGCCGCGAGGTTGTCGTTGATCTGCTGGCGGAACTGCGCGTCGACCGGGAACCCGCGGTCGGCCACCGCGGCGGCCGGCCACAGCAGCGAGGCCAGCGAGCGGGTGCCCCACTGCCGCAGCGCGGTGTCCCAGGTGGCGAGCGCGCCGGGCACCCCGGTGGAGAGGCCGCTGACCCGGGCTTCCTGGAAGTCGTAGGGCAGGCCGTCGGCCGGGTCGATGAAGTAGGTCGGCGTCATGGTGGCGGGCCCGGCCTCCCGGCCGTCGATGGTGGACACCGTGTGCCGCTTGGCGTCGTAGTAGACGAGGAAACCGCCGCTGGCCGGGCCGGCCACGAACGGTTCGGTGACACCGAGGGTGGCCGCGGCCGCGACCGCCGCGTCGATCGCGTTGCCGCCGTGGCGCAACACGTCGAGGCCGGCGGCGGTCGCGGTCGCGTCGACGGTGGCGATCCCACCGCCGCGCCCATACGCGGTCGGGCCGAGCGTGGGCGCGGCGGAGGCGGGAGCCGCGATCAACGTGGTGGCGAGAGAAGCTACTGCTAGGACCGGAAAGATCCGCATCGATCCTCCAATGTGGGCAGAGGTAGCTGTCGATTCCTGCCTACCAGAAGGACCGGCCCGCGTCAGCGATTAACCGTGACGACTCCGGCGGTGCCGCCGCCGCGACGGGTCGGTTCGGCCGAGGCGACGAAGCCGCCGTAGCCGTTGACCTCGACGGCGGTGGCCGCGCCCAGCTCGGGAACGTCCGGGCCGAACGTGTGGCCCAGGGCGCTCAGGGCCGGGCCGTAGGCGGTGTGGAAGGCCGGCTCGGCCTGGATGCCGTCGGTGTTGCGCTGCGAGGCCCGGGGCGCCGCCATCGCCGCCGCAGCGGCGGGGGTCGCGGCCAGGATGGCTACGACAACAACCGGCAAGATCCGCATTGAACCTCCGAAGTAGGCAAAAGGGTAGATTTTACCCTTGCCTATCAGAGGCGGCCGCCCACGTCTCGAACATCGCGGCATAGCGACCCCCGGCCAGCACGAGCTCGTCGTGCGAGCCGGACTCGACGATGCCGAGGTCGTCGACCACGATGATCCGGTCGGCGCGCATCGCGGTGGAGAGCCGGTGCGCGACGAGGATGGCGGTGCGGCCGTCGAGCAGGGCGTCCAGGGCCGCCTCCACCCGCAGCTCGGAGCGCAGGTCGAGGCTGGACGTGGCCTCGTCGAGCACGACCACCCGCGGCTCGGCCAGGAACGCCCGGGCCAGCGCCAGCAGTTGCCGCTCGCCGGAGGAGACCGACTGGCCGCGCTCGTGCAACGCGGTGTCGAGGCCGTCGGGCGAGCGTTCGACCAGTTCGCGCAGCCCGACCGAGTCGACCGCCGCCCAGACCTCGTCATCGGTGGCATCCGGCCGGGCGAAGGCGATGTTGTCGCGCAGGGTGCCGGCGAACAGGAACGGCTCCTGCGGGACGACGCCGATCTGCCGCCGCAGCGACTCCAAGGTGACGTCACGGAGGTCGTGGCCATCGATCAGGATGGCGCCCTCGGTCGGGTCGTAGAAACGGGTCACCAGTTTGGCGAGGGTCGATTTGCCGGCGCCGGTCGGCCCGACGCAGGCGACCGTCTCACCCGGTGCGATTCGCAGGGATAAATGCGACAAGACGGGTCGCGTGGGCAAATATCCGAAGCTGATGTCGTCGAAAACGATCTCCCCGTGCACCGGCGGCAGCTCGACGGCCGACAAAGCCTGCCCCACCGAAGGCGGCGTCGACAGGAGGCCGCGGATCTTCCCGACTGCCGCCTTGGCCTGCTGGTACTGCGTGTAGAGCTGGACCAGTTGCTGCACCGGCTGGAAGAACGAGTTGATGTAGAGGACGAACGCGGTCAGCTCGCCGATCGTCAGCGTCCCGCGCAGCACCATCCGGCCGCCGAGCAGCAGCATGACCGCCATCGCGATCAACCCGATCACCGACGTTCCCGGGCCGTAGATCGCGTTGATCCGCCCGGTCCAGTCGTTGGCGTCGCGGTAGGCGCCGACCACCGAGCGGTGCGCGACCACGTTGCGCTCCTGCCGGTTGTGCGCGGTCACCACGCGTACCCCGTTGAGGCTCTCGGCGAGGTCGGCGAACATCGCGGCGATGGTGTCGCGCTGGCGGTTGTAGCCGCGGTCGGCCGCGTGCCGGAACCACAGCGACGCGGCCGTGAGCGGCGGCACCACCAGGACCAACGTGATGATCGCCAGTTCGGGGTTGTAGTGGAACAGCACCCCGGTGACCACCACCATGGTCAGCCCCTGGATGAGGAACTGGGCGAAGCCGTCCTGCAGCAGGCTCTGCAGCGACTCCACGTCGGAGGTCATCCGGGTCATGGTGACCCCGGCCTTCTCCCGGGTGTAGTAGTCCAGCGACATCCGCTGCAGGTGCGCGAAGATGCGGATCCGCAGGTCACGGGTGGCGGAGGCGGCGAGCACGCCGGTCTTGCGCATCCGCACCGCGGTGGCCAGCCCGGTGAGCAGCACCGCCGCGACGAAGCAGACGGTCGCGATCACCAGAACCCGCAGGTTGCGGTCGGCGATGCCGTGGTCGATGCCGACCTGGACGAGATAGGGCCCGGCCTGCAGCAGCAGCGTCTCGACCAGGATGGCGAGGCCGGCGGCGACGAGCAGCCCGGGCCGCCCGATCAGCAGCCGGCCGAGCGAGATCCGCCCACCGGAGTCGGCCACCGGGTCGAAGCTGACACCCGGGTCGCCATGGTCGGGTTCGGCGGCTTCAAGTTTCCCGACACCGGCGGCGAGATCTGCGGGAATTCCGGCGAACGGCAGCCCATTGCCGTTGCGCCCGGCCGCCCCCACGACGGACTGCCCGCCGGCCCGGAATCCACCGAAGCCACCACCGAACATACTCATGCCAGCTCCTCGCTACGCTCCGAGCTGCCAAGAGCAAATTCCGCACTGAGCTTGCCGATTCGCTCGCTACGCTCGCTCATGCCGGCACCTCTTCGTCGGTGGTGGACAAGGAGGCGAGCACCGCCGCATAGCGTGGCTCGGCGGCCAGCAACGACGCGTGCGTCCCGTCCGCGATGACCCGGCCGGCCTCCATCAGCACCACCCGATCGGCGAGGCTGATGGTGGACAGGCGGTGGGCCACGATCAGGGTGGTCCGGCCCTGCATGCGGTCCTTCAGCGCGCCGTGGATGCGCTGCTCGACGGTCACGTCGATGGCGCTGGTCGCGTCGTCGAGCACCAGGATCGGCGGGTTCATCAGCAGCGCCCGGGCGATCGCGATCCGCTGCCGCTGCCCGCCGGAGAGCGTGTAGCCGCGCTCCCCCACCACGGTGTCGTAGCCGTCCGGCAGGTTCGCCACGAACTCGTCCGCCCCGGCCGCCGTCGCCGCGTCGATCACCTCCGCGCGGGTGGCGTCCGGCCGGCCGTAGGCGATGTTGTCGTGGATCGACAGCGAGAACAGGAACGGCTCGTCCGGCACGATCCCGACCTGCGAGCGCAGCGACGACAGCTCGATCTTCCGCACGTCGATCCCGTCGATGGTCACGCTGCCCGCGGTGACGTCGTAGAACCGGGCGGCCAGCCGGCCCAGCGTCGACTTCCCCGACCCGGTGCCGCCGACGACGGCCACGGTTTCCCCGGCTCGCAGCGAAAGGTCCAAATGATCAAGGGCAACCGTGCCATTGGGGTACGCGAAACCGACGTCCACGAACGCAAGGTCGCCGCGCAGCGACGGTTCGACCGGTTCAGGGTCGTCCACGACGTCGGAGGGGGTGTCCAGGATCTCGTAGATCCGGCGCGCGGACGCCGAGGCCCGCTGGCCCATCATGATCATCATGCCGAGCAGGCGGAACGGCGGCTGCAGCATCAGGACGTACGAGTTGAAGGCGACGATCGTGCCGATGGTGGTGTGCCCGTCGATCACCATGATTCCGCCGATCAGCAGCACCAGGGCGAGGCCGAGCCGGGGCAGGTTGTCCAGCAGCGGGTTCCAGCGGCTGCGGATCCGGGCGTCCTGCCGGTAGGCCCAGCGGATCCGGTCGGCGCTCTCGGCGAGGGTCCGCAACTGCCGCCCCTCGGCCGCGAACGCCTTGACGATGCGTACCCCCTGGATGTTCTCGTCGACCACGGTGGCCAGCTGGGCGAGCCGGGCCTGGATCAGCCACGAGACCGGGAAGATCGCCTTGCGCATGCTGACGCCGAGGATCCCGATGATCGGCATGGTCGCCATCGCCACGATCGCGAGCGGCACGTTGATCGAGAGCATCAGCCCGAACGCGACCACCGCGATCAGGCACTGCACGAGGATGGACGGCCCGAACGACAGGTACATCTGCACGGCCCGGATGTCGGAGCCGGAGCGGGACATCAGTTCGCCGGACTGCACCTTGTCGTAGAAGCCGAACGGCATCCGGACGAGATGGGCGTAGACGATGTTGCGCAGGTCGTATTCGAGCTCGTAGGCCGTACGCAGCAGATAAAGCCGGGCCAAATAGTTGATCAGGCCTTGGAGAAGGGCGAGCCCGACGATGGCCCAGACGTAGTAGGAGAGGTGGCCGGTGCGGTCGACGATCGTCCGGTCGATGCCGATCCGGACCAGGTTGGGGATCTGCACCTGGACGATGAGGCCGGCGAAGGACAGCACGAGCGAGGTGATCAGCAGCCCGCGGTGGGCCTTGACGAGCGGCAGCGCGCGACGCAGCCAGCTCTTGCGGGCATCCGGGTCGATGGACGCCTTGGGCGCGCGGCGACTCAACGGCACCTCCCGGGGTTATCGCAGCAGGTAGTTAGCCTGGCTAACGATACCCCGCGGCCCGGAAATTGCCAGAGTGAACCTTTTTCAACCTGGCCTACGGCCAGCGGTTCCGGTGCCGTTGACCGGCGCCTGGCGCTGCCGCCCTGGCCACGTTGAAAAAAGTTCAGTGACTCAGCCGACTCCGAACGGCTGCGGCTCGACCGGCGGGCAGGTCGCCCCGGCGGCCGGCCGGACCAGGCTGATCAGGTATTTGTCGGCGTTGGCCGCGACGCAGGGGCTGCGGTTGTAGACGACGTGCCCCCAGCCCTCGTAGGTGAGCAGGTTGCCGGCCGGGCCGAACTGCTGGGTCATCCGCTGCGCCCAGGCGTAGGCGGTGGCCGGGTCGTGCCGGGACCCGATCAGCAGCACCGGCGGCAGGCCGGGCGGCGCGACGAACCGGTGCTGCGGGTTCGGCGGGAAGTTCGGCCAGCCCAGGCAGCCGACCGTGGCGGCCAGGGCGAGCGGCGAGGCGAGCATCTGCGGGGCCCGGCCGGCCAGGATCGTCAGCCGGCGATGAAGATCGGGGAAGCCGTTGATCGGCATGTGCCAGTCCGAGCAGATCACCGCCGGGAAGCTGTGGTCGACGATGTCCACCTGCACCGGGTCGGGCCGGCGCACCTTCGGTTTGAGCCCGGCCGCGTCCTTCAGGTAGTAGGCGAACGAATACCACTGCGGCTCGTAGAACGCGGCGAACGCGGCCGCCGACAGCCCGGCCGGGGTGAGCTTCTCCGGCGGGTCGGTGGGATTCTGCAGCGTCCCGGCCCGAGCCCGGGCCATCAGGCCGGCCCACAGCTGGTAGATGTTCTGGCCGCGCAGCACGCACCGGGTGTCCCGGGCGCACCACGCCACGAACTCGCGGAACGAGTCCTGCGCGGCGTCGGTCTCCTGCACCAGGAACACCCCGATGTTGGCGCTGTGGTCCATCACCCCGTCCAGCACCAGCGCGCGCAGCCGGGCCGGGAAACTCTCGGCGTACTGCTCGCCGATCAGCGAACCGTAGGACGCGCCGTAGAAGCTGATCTTCTCCTCGCCGAGGGCGACCCGGACCGCGTCCACGTCGCGGACCACGCTGGCCGTGTCGACGTGCGCGAACACCGGGCCGGTGCGGGAGGCGCAGTCGGCGGCCAGCCGGCGGTTGTAGTCCATCAGGGCGGCGTACTGCGTCGGCGTCTCGACCAGCGGCGACGGCTTCTCGTCGACCAGGTCCTGCGAGCAGAGCACCGGGCTGCTGCGGCCGACGCCGCGCGGGTCCATCCCGACGATGTCGAACTGCTTGCGCACCTGCTCGCCGAAGAAACCGGTCGCGTCGAACGTGAAGTCCACGGCGGACCCACCCGGGCCACCCGGGTTGACCAGCAGGGCGCCGATCCGGTGCGCCGGGTCGGTGGCCGGGCGGCGGGCGATGGTGAGGGTGGTGGCCGGGCCGGCCGGGTTGGCCCAGTCGACCGGCACCTTCATCGTCCCGCACTGGACCTTGGCGTTCTCCGGGCACACCTTCCACGCGATGGTGGGGGACGGCAACGGCTGCGCCTGGGCCGGGCTCACGGCGTACATAAGCAGGGTCATGGCCGTGACGATCGCGGCCCGCAAGGGTCGCGCCAAAGCTCGCACCGCGTTGTTCTCCGCCCTGCACGGCCGCCGCACCGCGCGGCCCCATCTTGGAACGGATCTTGATCGCGGTTCTCGGAAACGGGTGAAGTTCGCCGGAGCGTGGCACCGTTGGGCGATGCGAACCCGACTTCTCTTCGCCACCGCCGGCGCCGCGATGCTGACCGCGTGTTCGTCGGGAGAGCCGGCTCAGTCCACGCCACGCGCCGAGGCCACGCTGCCGTCGGCGCCGGCCGTCGCGTCCGCCACCGCCGCGGCGAAAGCTCCGGACCTGTCGAAGCCGCAGACCCTGGTGACCGGCCTCGACGTGCCGTGGGGGCTGGCCTTCCTGCCGGACGGCAGCGCCCTCGTCGGCGAACGCGACAAGGGCGACATCCTGCAGATCCCGGTCGGCGGCGGCGACCCGAAAAAGGTCTATCAGATGCCCGGCGTCGACTCCGGCGGCGAGGGCGGCCTGCTCGGCCTCGCGGTGGATCCTTCTTACCGCGAGAACAAGCTGGTGTACGCCTACTTCACCGGCTCGAACGACAACCGGATCGTGAAGTTCACGCTCGACGACAAGAGCCCGCAGGTGATCTTCGACGGGATCACCAAGGGCAGCCGGCACAACGGCGGCCGGATCGCGTTCGGGCCGGACGGCATGCTCTACGTCGGCACCGGCGACGCCAGCGACGGCGAGCAGTCCCAGGACCCGAAGGACGTCAACGGCAAGATCCTGCGGCTGACCACCGACGGCAGGCCGGCCCCGGGCAACCCGGCCGCGGGCTCGCCGGTGTGGAGCATGGGTCATCGCAACGTGCAGGGCATGGCCTGGGACGCGGACAAGAAGATGTACGGCATCGAGTTCGGCCAGGACACCTGGGACGAGGTCAACGTCATCGAGCCGGGGAAGAACTACGGCTGGCCGACGGTCGAGGGCGAGGCCGGCGACGCGCGCTTCGTCGACCCGATCGTGCAGTGGAAGACCGACGACGCGTCGCCGTCGGGGGCGGCCATCGCCGGCGACACGCTCTACGTGGCAGCGCTCAAAGGGCAGCGGTTGTGGACGGTGCCGCTCGGCGGCGGCGCACCGAAGGCCGCGTTGACCGGCGAGTACGGCCGGCTCCGCACGGTGGCGGTCGCGCCGGACGGTGCGCTGTGGCTGACCACCTCCAACCGGGACGGCCGGGGCGACCCGGCCGACGGCGACGACCGGATCCTGCGGTTCTCCTGAAAAGCGGGCGTGGCCCGGTCCGAGAGCTCCACGGACCGGGCCACTACTTGCTCATCGGTTGTTGGGTGGAATTTGCGGAAGTGCGGAGATCGCCGTCGCGTACTCGGCCATCTTCCGTCCGTTGGGCACCACTCCGACGGCTCGGAGCTGGTCGTGAATCGCCTGCAGGACCTGATCCTCGGATTGCCCGCGGTGGGTCTGCGCGACCTTGTTGATGACGTAGTCAATTCTCACCTGTGCCTGCCACCCGGGGGCCCTACTGCTCCCGGTGGTGGCGAAGCTGACTGCTGCGAGGGGTTCCATGCCGTGTGTATCGGACGGTCAGGCCCAGCACTCGAACATATGAGGAACCTGTGCAACCCGATCGCACCCGGTCGACACCGTCCCGTCAATCAGTCGGGCAAATTGTCCGACTTCGCGGCTTCTCCGGGGCCTCAGCAGGCGGCTCCGGCGGGCTCAGACGCAGCCACAGAAGCATCAGCAGGCCGAAGGCCTGCATCGAGCGGCCGGAGAGGAAGAAGTCGGCGCGAAGTCGGCCTCGGATACCCCTACCGAATCTCTTTCACACCCGCTGTCTCAGCAGCATCTCCAGCCCGTCCAGGATGCGGTCGAGGCCGAACGTGAACGCCTGGTCGGCGCCGCCGGTCTTGGCCGTGTCGGTGAGGGCCGCGACCACTGCCGGGAAGCGTTGCGCGTGCTCGCGCAGCACCAGCGTCATGGCGCCGGTCATCTGACTTTCGCCGCCGCGCTGGCCGGCCAGGGCTCGCACGTGGCCGGCGATGGTGGCGATCATGTCCATCCGCTCGGCGCCGGTCAGCCCGGGCGGGAGGGCGCTCAGGGCACTCTCCATCCAGCCCAGTTCGTTGGGTCCGATCGGGCGGTCGCCGGTCGAGGCTTCCAGCGCCCACTGATGCCCAAAATATCGCGACAAGAGGGCATCGGCCCAGCGGGTCAGCGCTTCCCGCCATGGCCCGTCGGACAAATCGGGCGGCGAGCCGATCCCCCGCTCCAGCATCGCCGCGACCAGCTCGGCCTTGCCCGGCAAATAGCGATATAGGGACATCTTTGTGTAGCCCAGGTCGGCCGCGACCCGCTGCATCGAGACCGCGGCCAGGCCCTCCACGTCGGCGATGGCGATCCCGGCGTCGGCGATCTGCTCCAGCGTCAGGGCCGGCTTGGGGCCGCGGGTCGGCTTCGGCCGCTCGTCCCAGAGAAACATCTTGCCCTCCTCGGTAACTGCGTCTACCGTACACAGAAATAACTGCTTACGGAGGACACAGTTATGGACATCCTGATCTCGGGCGCTAGCATCGCCGGTCCCGCCCTGGCCTACTGGCTCGGTCGCCACGGCTTCCGGCCGACCATCGTCGAGGTGGCCCCGGCCCTGCGCACCGGCGGCAACGCGGTCGACTTCCGCGGCCCGCTGCACATGGGCGTGCTCGACAAGATGGGCGTGCTGCCGGCCCTGCGCGCGGTGCAGACCGGCGGCAACGCGATGCGGTTCGTCGGCGCCGGCGGCGAGAAGCTGATGGAGTGGCCGGCCGGGTTGGCCGGCGGCGACCTCGAGGTGCTCCGCGGCGACCTGGCCCAGATCCTGTGCGAGGCGGCCGGCGACCGCACCGAATACCTGTTCGGCGACCGGATCGCCGCGATGACCGAGACCGCGGGCGGCGTCGAGGTGACGTTCGCGAGCGGCCGGCAGCGCCGCTTCGACCTGGTGATCGGCGCCGACGGCGTGCACTCCGGGGTGCGCCGGCTGGCATTCGGCCCCGAGGAGCAGTTCGTGAAGCACCTCGGCTACTACGTGGCCGGCTGGGACGTGCCGAACGAGTGGGGCGTCGGCAAGGACAGCCGGCTGCACAACCTGCCCGGCCGGATGCTCAGCGTCGCCGGCGCCCGGCACGACCCGGCCCGGGCCGCGGTGTTCGGGGTGTTCCGCTCGGCCAAGCTCAGCTACGACCGGCACGACCGCGGCCAGATCGAGGGCATCCTGCGCGAGCGCTACGCCGGCATGACCTGGCTGGCCCCGCGCCTGCTGGAAGGCATGAGCTCGGCGACCGACTTCTGGTTCGACCAGATCTGCCGGGTCGACAACCCGGTCTGGTCCACGGGCCGGGTCGCGCTGGTCGGTGACGCGGCCTGCGGCGCCACCATCGGCGGCCAGGGCAACGGCACGGCGCTCGTCTCGGCCTACGTGCTGGCCGGCGAGCTGGCCGCGGCCGGCGGCGACCACCGGGTGGCCTTCCCCGCCTACGAGAAGCGGATCGGCAAATTCGCCCGGGGCACCCAGAAGGGCGGCGACACCACCGGCATGTTCCTGGCACCGAAGACCGGCCGGGGCATCCGGGCGCGCAACTGGATCAACAACAAGAAGTGGTTCCTCGACCTGACCTTCAAGATCGCCGGCGACCGCAGCACCGGCCTCGACCTGCCCGACTACCCGGCGCCGGTAAAGGCCCGGTGATCAGCCGGCCAGGACCTCGTCGATGGCCGTCCGGGTCAGGTCGGGGTGGGTGACCCAGGGGAAGTGGCCGGCGTCCGGCAGCCAGCAGATCGCCGCGTTCGGCAGCCAGTCGGCCAGCACGTGCGGGGCGGCCAGGCCGGTCACCACGTCCCGGTCGCCGGCCATGATGGTCACCGGCACCCCGACCGCGGCCAGGTCGCCCGGGTCGAGCTCGGCCGACCAGAAATCCGCCGCGTAGTCGGTGGTGATCTCCGGCCGGGCCGCATGGGCCCGCACCGCCGGGGTGTCGGCGGCGTAGATCAGCGGTGCGGCCGCCGGGAAATCCTCGGCGTCCCACGCCACCTTCGCCGACGCATACCACGGCTCGGCCGCGAACCAGCGCTTCACCAGCACGTCCTGGCTGGGCTCGTCGCCACCCTGCGGGATCGGCTTACGGGACGGGGTGAGCAGCACCAGGCGGGACACCCGGTCCGGGCGCTTGGCCGCGTAGGCCAGCACCGGCCAGGCCCCCGCCGAGTGCCCGAGCACGGCGATCCGCTCGGCGCCCAGGTGCATCCGCAGCAGCTCGAGGTCGTCGGCGAGGTCGGTGAACGCATACGACGACGCGGGCTCCGACGCGCCGGTGCCGCGCGGGTCGAGCAGGACCAGGGTGTGCCCGATCCCGCCGAGATCGTCCAGATAGGACGCCGGCCGGCCGGGTCCGCCGGGATGGCAGATGAGCAGGGGCCCGCTCCCGCGCAGCTCGTAATGCAATTCCGTGCCCACGGCAGACGTATAGACCCCCATCAGCGGAGCCTATCGATAGCTTCCACGCTCAGCTCGCCCAAACTCGGCACCACGAGGCTCGCCATCGCCAGCGCGTCGGCGGCGGGCGGGTAGACGCCGTGCGGGACGGCGATCACCGCGAGCCCGGCCGCCCCGGCCGAGCGCAGCCCGTTGCTGGAGTCCTCCACCGCCGCGCACACCGCCGGGTCGAGGCCGAGCTTCTCGGCCGCGGCCAGGTAGACGTCCGGGAACGGCTTGCCCCGGGGCACCTCCTCGGTGGAGAGCGTCACCGGGAACGCGTCGGTCAGCCCGGCGGTGGCCAGCACCTGGTCGATCAGGATGCGGGCCGACGAGCTGGCCAGCGCGATCGGGAACCGCGCGCCGATCCGGCGCACCGCGTCGACCGAGCCCGGAATGAGCGGCAGATCGTCACGGTAACGAGAAGCCATCCGGCCGAGCACGTCGTCGGCGACCTGGGCCGGGGTGCGCGGCACCCCGACCTCCTCGGCCAGGTGGGTGGACCACTCGCCGGTGCTCATGCCCATCATCCGGTCCTGGGTGTCGGGCCGGAACGAGCGCCCGAACTCCGCGACATAGCCGCGGCGAACCTCTTCCCAGACCTCTTCCGAGTCGATGATGACCCCGTCGAGGTCGAAGACGACCGCCCGGATGGTCATAGGGCCTCGACCGCTGGGATGATCTCCTTCCGGAAGATCTCCAGCTGGTTGGTGTCGTAGACGTTGCGCAGGCCGCCGTGCCCGACCGTGAAGCCCATCGCGGCCAGCCGGCCGAGGTCCTCGACGATCTGGCCGACGGTCTGCGCCTCGAGGTCGAAGCGGTACATGACGGTCTTCTCGATCTCGTCGTAGTCGCGGCCGACCGTGTCGCAGTGCGCCTTGAGCACGTCGAGCTTGTGCTGCACGTCGGGGCCGGGGAAGAGGTTGGTGGCGTCGGCGTACTTCGCGACCAGCAGCAGCGTCTTCTTCTCCCCGCCGCCGCCGATCAGGATCGGCAGGCGCCCCTCGGCCAGCGGCTTCGGCACGTTGAGCAGCCGGCCGAGCTGGTAGTGCTTGCCCTCGAACGCGGTCTCGTCGCCGTCGAACATCCGCCGGCAGATCTGCAGCGTCTCCTCGAGCCGTTCGAACCGCTCCTTCGTCGAGGGGAAGAACAGGCCGAGGCCCTTCGACTCCTCGGAGTTCCAGGCGGCGCCGATGCCGAGGATGGCGCGGCCGCCGGAGAGCACGTCGAGCGTGGTGACGGCCTTGGCGAGCAGGCCCGGGTCGCGGTAGGAAACGCCGGTGACCAGGGTGAGCAGCTTCGCCGTCTTCGTGTGGGCGGCGAGGAAACCGAGCGCGGTGTAGGCCTCGAGCATGTCCATCTCGGGTGGTCCGTTGACCCCGATCTGCCAGACGTGGTCCATCACGCTGATCCGCTCGAAGCCGGCCTCGTCGGCCGCCGAGGCGACATCGGCGAGCACCGTGGCGAGCCGGGGCGCGCCGTCGGGCCAGGTGAAGTTCGAGATGTGGAGGCCAAGTTTCACAGCCGAATTCCCTCCGCAAAAGCAGTCACCAGGGATTGATCCGCAACAAATAAAACCCTACCCCCAACCCCCTGATTTTGTACGGAGGGTAGCCGCGCGACCGCCGAACACGCTCCGTTACCGCATTGCCGGAGTCCGGTTCGGTCCCCGGGGCGGCCCCGCCTCCACCGTTCCGCTGAGTTGCGGGTTCATCGCCGACCGGTAGCTTCGAAGATCAGCAGTCCATGTAAGGAGCACCGCCATGCCTCCTTCGCCGCTCACTCCAGCGACGAGCCGTTACCGACGCCCGTCACCCTCCGTAAGTGTCGTGATTCCGGTGCGCGACCCCGGGGGCCTGCCGCTGATGCTTCGTGGATTGCCGGTCGTCGATGAGGTGATCGTGGTCAGCGACGGCCCGGCCGCCGAGACCGCCGCGCTGGTCCGCTCCGCCCGGCCGGACGCGCTGGTGATCCGTCCCGGCCGGACCGGCTCCGGAAATGCCCTGGCCAGCGGGGTCGCCGCCAGCAGCGGCGACGTCGTGGTGACGCTGAACGGCGACGGCTCCACCGACCCGGGCGAGATCCCCCGCTACATCGCGGCCCTGACCGAGGGCGCCGACGTGGCGGTCGGCTCCCGCTACCGCCCCGGCGGCCGGGATCTGACCGGCGGCCGTTTTCGGCGCGGCACCAACCTGGTGCTGATCTGGATCGTGAACACGTTGTTCGGCACCGATCGCACCGACCCCGGTTTCGGGTACGCCGCCTTTTGGAGGGACGCCATCGACCGCCTCGACCTGCCCGACCCGTCCGCCCGGCACGCGAGCGCGTGGGGTGACGGTCCGGAGATCCAGCCGCTGCTCGCGCTGCGCCCGGAGGCCCGCGGCATGCGGGTGACCGAGGTGGGCAGCGTGGCGTACCCGCGGATGAGCCGGGCCGAGCGGGCCGGCCTGCGGCACTGGATCCGGGTGATCGCGGTCGAGTTCAAGCTGCGTAAGGGCCGGCACACCGCCCCGGCGGTGGACCCCGAGGCGACCACCGTGCCGGTGCGGCCGACCTGGCCGATGTCGAACCGGCAGCCGACCGGCGAGCCGCTGTGGGGCCCGCCGCGCCGCCGGCCGACGCCCGGCCGCGACCTGTGGCGGGCCGGCGAGAACGCGCAGGCGCACACGTCGACGTCGACCCGGCCCACCGGGAACGGCAAGTCGCACAGCTGGCGTTCCGGCCACCCCGGCCGGCCGGACGTCAATCCGCGGATGATCGAGGCGCCGCTGTTCCAGCCGCCGACCAAGGCGATGAAGCCGCAGCCGCGCGAGGTGGGCGAGAAGCGCCGCCGGATGGAGGTGTACCGCCAGCGCCCCGACCTGCGGGTGATCAACGGTGAGGGCACCGGCGGTCCGCGGACCCGGCCCGGGCGGCTGCGCCCGGTCCCGCGGGAGAACTAAGCCACGCGCTCGCGCAGTCGCGGCAGGATCTGCTCCGAGTAGAGGCGCAGGAAGCGCTCCTGGTCCGGCCCCGGCGCGTGGAAGACCAGGTGCTTGAAGCCCATGTCCAGGTAGTCGGTGATCCGCAGCGCGTGCTCCTCCGGGTCGGACGAGCAGATCCAGCGGGTCATCGTGCGCTCGACCGGCAGCGCGTCGGACAGCCGCTGCATCTCGATCGGGTCCTCGACGCCGGTCTTCTCGTCCGGGGTGAGGGCCAGCGCGCCCCAATAGTGCGTGTTGTTCTGCGCCTGCGCGAGATCCTCGTCGAACGACACCTTGACCTCGATCAGCAGGTCCAGGTCGTCGATCTTGCGACCGGCCTTCTCGGCGCCCTCGCGGACGGCCGGCAGCAGCGTCTCGGTGTAGAGCTCGGCGCCCTTGCCGCTGGTGGTGATGAAACCGTCGGAGATCCGGCCGGCCAGCCGGGTCGCGGCCGGCCCGGACGCGCCGATGTAGATCGGAACCGGCGTCTCGGGCTTGTCGTAGATGGTGGCGTTCTCGACCCGGTAGAACTGGCCCTCGCTGGTCACCCGGTCCTCACGCCAGAGCTTCTGGATGAGCAATACGGCCTCCTTGAGCCGGGCGAACCGCTCCTTGCCGTCCGGCCACGGGATGCCCAGCGGCACCTCATTGAGCGACTCGCCGGAGCCGACGCCGAGCACCACCCGGCCCGGCGCCAGCAGCCCGAGCGTCGCGAACGCCTGGGCCACCACCGCCGGGTGGTAGCGGAACGTCGGGGTGAGCACGCTGGTGCCGATCAGCACCCGCTCGGTGCGGGCGGCGAGGGCGCCGAGCCACGGCAGGGCGGCCGGGGCGTGCCCGTCGTCGTGCCGCCACGGCTGCAGGTGGTCGGACGTGAAGACCGAGTCGAAGCCCAGCTCCTCGGCCAGCACGCCATATTTCAAGAGTTCCGCCGGGGCGAACTGCTCCGCCGACGCCTTGTACCCGAACCGAATCATGGTTCGAATCTAACCCGCGGCTTTGTAGGCCTGCCCTGCCGCCGTCGGAGAATCCCCGTCCTTGTACAGCCCGAAGTCGACGCTGTCGCCCACCGCCGGCAGTCCGAACCACGCGTACCGCTCGACGAACGACCGGCTCTGCATGCCCTTGGTGCTGCCCGTGATGAAGGCGACCTTCTGCGCGTCGGACGGGTACTTCGGCGAGCCGGAGAAGTTCATCAGGCCGTACTCGGTGATCCAGATCGGCTTGTCGTAGCGCTGGTGCACGGCATCGACGTACCCCAGGAACTGCTCGACCGCCGCGTCGCTGAAGTCACTCCCGTACCAGTGCAGGGTGATGAAATCGACCTGGTAGCCCTTGTCCTTCGCCCCGCTCATGAAGCGGTCGAGCCACCCGCCGGCGGTGTCCCCGCCGTACGCCACCGCCGGGGATCCCAGCCGCAGGCCGGTCGCCTGCAGCTTGGGCCACGCGGCCAGGGCGTCCTCGACGCTCATGTTGGCCTGCCCGGACATGTCCGGCTCGTTGAAGCCGAGCAGCTCGCCGTCGCTCTCCTTCTTGGCCTGCGCGATGGTGGTGTCGGTGGCGTTGGCCTTGCCCCAGATCATCGGCACGAACTCGACGCCGGACGGGCCGGGCATGCTGTCGTTGTTGGCCGCCCAGTTGTAATACCAACCGGCGCCGACGTCGGCGAGAGCGCCCTTGACCCCACTGAACTCCCAGACCCCGACGCCCTTCTTCCTGCTCGCCTTGGCGGCGATCACGACGGGCTTCTTCGAGGTCTTCGACGGTGACGGCGAGAGGGACGGCGACGGCGACGTCGTGGCCGGCGTTGCGCTGGGGGTACGCCGTGGGGCCGCCGACTGGGTGGCCAGGACGGCCGCGGTGGGGGTCGCCGGCGGCGGGTCGGCCCGGTAGACCACCACGGCCGCGGCGGTGCCGGCGACCGCGGTGGTGGCCAGCGCGGCGGTCAGCACCTTCTGCGAGACGCTGAACCCGATCTTGGCAGCCAGGTGGGCGCCGCTGCCGGTCGCCGTCTTGGCCGCCACCACGCTGCCGCCGCCGATCGCCAGCTTGCCGCCCATCGCCGCCGGGATCGGCACGAGCGCCATCCCGGCCAGCAGCCGCTCGGCCGCGACCAGGTTGTGCCAGGCCGGCGAGCAGTAGGAGCAGTCACGGGTGTGCCGGGCGATGCGCTTGCGCCACAGCGCGCTCGGAGTGCCGTCCCACGGCACGGTGACCAGCCGCAGCTCGGCACACGGCGGCTGGGCGGCCAGCGCCCGCACGACTGCCCGGGCCGTCTCGAGCTGGCCCTTCATCCGCTGGATCCGCACCGCCGCGTGCTGCCGGGTCACCTCGGTGGCCTCGACGATCTCGTCCCGGGTCAGCTCGCCGGAGGCCTCCAGCCACCACAGCGACAGCAACTCCCGGCTGTCCTCGTCGAGCCAGCGGGTCGCCTCGGCGGTCTCCCGGCGCTGCCCGGAGAGCTCGAGGCGGGTGATGGCCAGGTCGGTGAAGTCGGCGCCCGGGTCGCGGACGTCCTCGTGCAGCAGCGCCTCGGGCGCGCCGCGCCGGGAGCGGTACCGCTCGCGCACCTGGCGCACCGTGATCGCCACCAGCCAGGACCGGAACGACTCGGGCTCGCGCAGGTCGCCCAGGTTGCGCAGGACCCGCAGCATGACCTCCTGCACCACGTCGTCGACGTCCGCGTGCCCCTCCAGGGCGCGGCCGACGATCGTGTAGACCAGCGGCAGGTACCCCGCGACGAGCCGGTCGACCGCGGCCGGGTCGCCGGCACGGGCCGCAACGACGGTCGCGATGTCGGGTTGGTCCGCCATGTTCCTGCCTCTCCTCGGTCGTCCCGGCCACTGTTTCGGCGGCCGACCATAGGGGGACGCGCGAGCTGTCCATGGATAACACGTTTTCCAGGGGCGGCTGGATGAGGGCGTGCGTGATTAGGTGGGCCACGGTCCGGGCACACCTAAGCCATGCGTATGACAGTCCGGCTAGATCTTCCCCGCGAGTCCGGCAGCGTGCCGGCCGTGCGCCGGCTGCTGCGTTGCGCCCTCGCCGACCTGGACCTGAACCAGGACGCCGGCGCCGATCTGGAGATCGCGATCACCGAGGCGTGCGCCAACGTGATCGATCACGCGACCGGCGCGGAGAGCTTCGAGGTGCACGTCGAGGTGGCCGACAACCACTGTGCGATCGACGTCCGTGACCACGGGGACGGTTTCGACCCCGAGACGATCGACGCACCCGGCGAGGACGCTGAGCGCGGCCGCGGCCTTTTCCTGATCAGGGCACTTGCCGAGAACGTCCGGATGCAGTCCGCACCCCGGCACGGCAGCCTGATCCATTTCGAGAAGTCGTTCGCCTAGACCCGCCCTGCCCCCCGGCCGGACCAAGCACCTATCATGCTTGCTGTCTGGCAACTATTGCTGACCGTGAAAGGAGATCGAGTGCCCGACGGCCCGGCATCGGTCGGCGCGTTGCTTCGCGCAGCGCCGCCCGATCGCCTTCCCGAGGTCACCGCCGAGCATCTGCGCGCCCGATATGCCGCCGACGGCATCGAGGTGCTGCTCGGTGATCTGAGCCTGTCCACACTGCGACCCGTGCTCGACCCGGAGAGCGCCGACGGCGGCCCCCTCGAGCAGCGCTGCTTCGGCAGCCAGCAACCGGTCCTCGACCCCCGGCCGGACGGCACCACCCGGCTGCTCCTGCCGATGACGGTGTGGGGTGACCGGCTCGGCGTGCTGCGGGTCCAGGTCCCCGGCCGGCCGGCCCCGGAGCTCACCGCCGAGCTGTGCAGCATCGCCGGCGAGCTCGCGATGGCCGTGCGCACCGCCGACCGGGACACCGACCGCTACCACCAGGCCCGCCGCCGGCAGCGCCTCACGATGGCCGCCGAGCTGCAATGGGATCTGCTGCCCGGGCGCTCGCTCGACGGCGAGCGGTTCCGGCTGGCCGGTGCGCTCGAACCGGCCTACGCCGTCTACGGCGACCACTACGACTGGGCGGTCACCGGCGACCTGCTCACCCTCACCGTGCTCAACGGGCAGGGTGACGGGATCGAGGCCGCCCTGCTGACCGCGACGGCGGTCAACGCCATGCGCAACGCCCGCCGCTCCGGCGCCAACATCGTCGAGCAGGCCGAGCTGGCCTCCGACGCGATCTACTCGCGGCACGGCGGCAATGCGCACGTGGCCACCCTGCTGCTCGAGGTCTGCCTGACCGACGGCACGGTCGAGGCGGTCGACGCCGGCTCGCCGCGCGCCATGATCGCGCACAACGGCGACCTCCGGACGGTCTCGCTGGAGCAGCAGCTCCCGCTCGGCATGTTCGGCGACACCCGGTACGAGATCCAGAAATTCGGGCTCGAACCGGCTGACCGACTGCTCGTGGTCAGTGACGGTGTGCATGCGGCGGCTCCCGGCGGGCGCGTCGCCTACGGCACGTCCTCCCTGCTCACCGCCGTGCGCCGGACCAGGATGCAGCGCCCGGCCGAGGCGGTCGGCACGGTGCTGCGTGGCCTGCGCGACTACCACGCGGGGATCGACCCGGACGACGACGCCGTGATTGTCTGCTTGGATTGGCTGCGGCAAACGGAATGATTCGCACGCCGCACGGGTAGTGGCATGTCGGCATCGGGCACAAGAGCACCTGCAGAACAGGGACACAACATGGACGACCGGGTCACCGACGTCGCCGCGGCTGTCGAATCGGCGGTCGAGTCCCTCGTGTCCGTGCTCGACGGGAGCGTCGCCGGTTCGCCCACGGTTCCGCCGGCCCAGTTACGGGTCCTCACGATCGTCGCGGGCAACCGGCATACCAACATGAGCCGGCTGGCCGAGGCCCTCGAGGTGGTGCCGTCGTCGGCGAGCCGGCTCTGCGACCGGCTCGAGGCGACCGGCATGCTGCGCCGGGTGCCCGACCCGCGGGACCGCCGCGAGGTGCGGCTGCTGCTGACCCCGGCCGCCCGCCGGTTGCTGGACGACCTGCGCCGGCGGCGGCGGGCCGCCCTCGCCCAGGTGCTGGAGCGGATGCCCGCCGACGACCGGCAGGGGCTGGTGCACGCCCTCGAGGCATTCGCCGCGGTGGCCGGCGCCGACCGGGCCGATGCGGACGGCGATCTGCGCACCGCCTGAGATAGCGTGCCGTCATGCGCATCGGCATCGTTATCCTCCCCGACCAGCGCTGGTCCGTCGCCGCATCGCGGTGGCAGCGCGCCGAGGAGTTCGGCTTCGACCACGCCTGGACGTACGACCACCTGGGCTGGCGTGATCTGGTGGACGGGCCGTGGTTCGACGCGGTGCCGACCCTGACCGCGGCGGCCGGGGTGACCAGCCGGATCCGGCTGGGCACCTACGTGGCGTCACCCAACTTCCGGCATCCGGTGCACTTCGCGCGGGAGATCACCGCGCTCGACGACATCTCCGGCGGCCGGCTGCTGCTCGGGCTGGGCGCCGGCGGCATCGGTTTCGACTCGGCCGTGCTCGGCGAGCCGGAGCTGACCCCGGGCAAGCGGGTGGACCGGTTCACCGAGTTCCTCGACCTGCTCGGCACGATCCTCACCAACCCGGCCACCACGCACCGCGGGACGTTCTACACCGCGATCGACGCGCGCAGCATCCCCGGGCCGGTCCAGCAGCCGCGCCCGCCGTTCGTGGTGGCCGCCAACGGGCCGCGCGCGCTGCGGCTGGCCGCCCGGCACGGCGACGGCTGGGTGACCACCGGGCCGCAGGCCGTCGACGATCTCGACTCGTGGTGGCGGCAGGTGGCCGAGATCGCCGGCCGATTCTCCGAGGCGATGGCCGCCGCCGGCCGGGCGCCGGATGCGATCCCGCGCTATCTGAACCTCGACTCGGCCCCGCTCTATTCGATGACCAGCGTGGACGCCTTCACCGACGCGATCGGCCGCGCGGCAGGGCTCGGCTTCACCGACGCCATCACCCATTGGCCGCGGGCATCCAGCTGGTACGCCGGCGACGAAAAAGTCCTCGAATCTGTCGCCGAGGTGCTACCTACGCTGCGGGGAAACTAAAAAATCAGTGCGCCGCCCGGTAGGCGTCGGTCACCGACTGCGGAATGCGGCCGCGCTCGGAAATCTGGTGGCCGTTCGCCTGGGCCCACTCGCGGATCAGGCGGTTCTCGTCGCGGGAACCCGCGGTGCGGCTGGGCAGGCCCCGGCGCCCGTTGATCCGGCCCGGACCGCGGCCGAGGCGGGTGCCCGCACTGATGTAGGGATCGAGTGCCTTACGCAGCTTCCCGGCATTGGTCTCGGAAAGGTCGATCGTGTAGCTAATGCCGTCCAGGCTGAACTCAACGGTGCGGTCAGCCTTCTTTCCATCCAGATCGTCGATCAGAGTAGTGATAACCTGACGCGCCATAATGACTCCCGAGTCAATCCGATCAACCGCGCCCAGTGTTGCTCGAAACTGGCATCTCGCGCAACTCATCGGGCCAGAATTAGCATTCTTTCCTGCTCAAGGCGGCCCATAATTCAAATGGCGAGCCCATATTCACAGGAAACGGCGAGAATGAGGCTTGTTCGCGACCTACCTCGAGCTGCATCTCCGCAGGTCGATGCAGGTGAGCTCCACCGTCGCGAACAAGCCTCACTCATCGGGTGGCAGCGCGGGCTCTGGATCACCTAGGGTCGTCGGCATGGACGAGCGGACGGCGTGGCACGAACAGCGCCGGCAAGCGATCGCCGGGCACGCCGCCGCGCAGGCCGCGAGCCGGGAGGCCGAAGCCCGTCAGGCGGCCGAGCTGCTCACCGGTTTCGTCCGCCGGGCCGCCGAGCGCGGCCTGCCGCCACATCCCCTCACCGCCCGCAGCTTCGACGGCCGCGCGACCTACCGGACGAAGGCCAAGGGCTGGTTTCTGAAGTCCAACCGCTCGGTCGCCGTCGGCGAGCACGGCGAGTATTACGTTCTGACCGTCCCGGCCTCGCTGCGCGCCCGCTTCACCGGCGCCGAGTTGTCCCCGAGCATCCCCCGGCTGATCGTCGGCGCGGGCGGCGGCGACGGCGAGACCGTGCCCCTGGCCCAGTTGCTTGATCAGCGACTCGACGCGGGAGTCTCCTGGCCTTGATCCGCCCCCCGGCATTCCTCTCCGTCGTCCTGCTCACGGCCTCCGTCGCCGTGCTGCCGGCCGCACCGGCCTCGGCCGCCGAAATCCCCTGCCCCAGGCCGAAGGTGGCCAAGCCGGCCGGCATCCCGGCCCGGCCGGTGCCGCCGGCCGACGACCCGGTGAACAGCGCGGTCGGCGGGGACGCCCTCGCCACCCACGGCCTGATCATCCCGGCCGGGGCGAAGCAGCCGCCCGCGGTCACCGCCACCACCTGGATCGTCGCCGACCTGGACACCGGCGAGGTGCTGGGCGGCTGCGGGCCGCACGTCTACCAGACCCCGGCCAGCGTGCAGAAGACGCTGCTGGCGGCGACCGTGCTGGACAAGCTCGACCCGAAGCAGTCCATGACGGTGGTCCGCAGCGACCTGGACATCGAGGTCAACAGCTCGGCGGTCGGCCTGGTGGTGGGCGGGAAATATCAGATCGCCACGCTCTGGCTGGGCCTGCTGCTCAACTCCGGCAACGACGCGGCCAACGCCCTGGCCCGGCTGGCCGGTGGCGGCGGCGCGGACGGGGTGGCGAAGACGGTGGCCGCGATGAACGCCGAGGCGCAGCGGCTCGGCGCGTTCCAGACGCACGCGGTGACCCCCAGCGGCCTCGACGGCAAGGGGCAGTTCACCAGCTCCTACGACCTGGCGCTGATCGCCCGCAAGGACTTCGCGAACGCCGATTTCCGGAAGTACGTGCTCACCAAGGCCACCCAGATGCCGGCCCAGCCACAGGTGAAGCAGAAGGGCTTCCAGATCCAGAACGAGAACAAGCTGATCTACAACTACCCGGGGGCGATGGGCGGCAAGACCGGCTTCACCACGGTCGCCCGGCACAGCTACGTGGGGGCGGCCCAGCGCAACGGCCGCCGCCTGGTGGTGACCCTGCTCGGCGCCGAGGCCCACCCGCAGCGCGGCTGGCAGCAGGGCGCCGCGCTGCTCGACTGGGGCTTCGCGCTGCCCGCCGACGCCTCGGTCGGCAAGCTGGTCAGCCCGGACGACGTGGCCGCCCGCAACGCCGCCACCGCGGCCGCGGGCAAGACCGAGTCGACCACCACCACCACCACCACCAAGCAGGCCGCCCCGGCGGTGCACTCCCCCGGCCCGGGCGCGAGGACCGTGATGGCGGCGGGCGGGGTCGCGATCGTGCTGGCCGGCACTCCGCTGCTGCTCCTGCTCACCCAGCGGCGCCGCCGGTCGGTCCGGGCTCGCCGGTTCACGCGAGGATGAGGCCGAACACCCACACCACCGCGACGCCCAGCGCTGCGGTGAACTCGATGAGCATGGCCATGCCGGCCGCGCCGAGCGCCTTCTTGGTCGACGGCCAGGCCTGACCCGGCCCGAGTCGGTGCTGCTCGACCAGGAAGACGCCGAGCACGAAGCCGAGGATCAGGCCCACCACCGGGATCACGAAGAATCCGACCAGGCCGAGCGCGCCGCCGGCCAGCAGCGCCGTGTTGGGGATGCCGGCGCTCTTCAGCCGCCGGCCCGGGACCAGGTATTTCACCAGTGCGCCGAGCGTGGCCACCAGGGTCGCCGCGATCAGCACCAGCCACTTGACGGTGCCGGACGCGTCGCCGAGCAGCGCCCAGGTCAGCACCCCGAGCCAGCCCAGCAGCAACCCGGGAATCACCGGAATCACCACCCCCACCACGCCCAGCGCGACGGCGATGCCGGCGATGACATTCACGAGGGTGCCGGTGTCGGAGAGGTCCATGGGACCAGCGTGCCCACCCGGCGCAAGGCCGCAAACACAGCAACCGTTACGCACCTGGACGTGACCGAAAGTAGTACCCCAGCTCCACCAAAGTTTCCTCCTGTCAGCCGGGAAGCCTGCGCAAGCGGGCCGCCCGACCAACAAAAACGGGGGAACTTACATGACCACCATCGTGACGAACGCTGCCGACCTCGCGCCCGCCGCTACGGTGCTCTCCGCCGCCGAGCAGGAGGAGCTGATCCGCACCCACATGCCGCTCGTCGGCCACCTGGTGCGTGACATGCTCACCCGCATTCCCAACCACATCCACCGGGACGACCTCACCAGCGCCGGCCTGCACGCCCTGGTGACCGCGGCCCGCGGCTGGGACCCGGACCGCGGCATCCCGTTCCACCGCTTCGCCAGCACCCGCATCCGCGGCGCCATCCTGGACGAGCTGCGCTCGCTCGACTGGGCCACCCGCTCGGTGCGCACCAAGGCCCGCGCCACCGACACCACCCGCTCGCAGCTGACCACGACGCTCGGCCGCACGCCGACCGCCGACGAGCTGGCCCAGGCGCTCGGCACCACCACCAACGACCTGAAGCGCACCGACACCGACGTGCAGCGCGCGACCGTGCTGTCGCTGCAGGGCTTCACCACCAGCAGCGCCGACGACCTGGTCACCGAGAAGACCCCGGGCCCGGAGGACATGCTGCTGCGCCGCGAGCAGATCGGCTACCTGCACCACGCGATCAGCTCGCTGCCGGAGCGCCTGCAGGTCGTCATCACCGAGTACTTCCTCAACGAGCGGCCGATGGCCGACATCGCCGACGACCTCGGCGTGACCGAGAGCCGGATCAGCCAGCTGCGCGCCGAGGCGCTGTCGCTGCTCAAGGACGGCATGAACACGCACCTCAACCCGGAGATGGCCCCGGTGCCGGACAACCCGGAGAGCATCACCGCCCGCCGCCGTGCCAACTACTACGCCAACATCGCCAGCAACACCTCGATGAACAGCCGCCTCGCGATGACCAACGCGCACGGCCACACCACGTACGGCCGCGCCCCGCGCGCGACCGTCGCCGCCTGACCTACGACGTGAAAGAAGGGCCCGGCCAATCGGCCGGGCCCTTCGTCGTAAAAAGATCAGGCCAGCGCGGCCAGCACCTTCGGCAGGTCGCCGCTGTGCAGGACGCCGAGCCGGCGGGTGGCCCGGGTGACCGCCACGTAGAGGTCGGACAGGCCGCGCGGGCTCTCCGCGATGATCTCGTCCGGCTCGACCACCACCACCGCGTCGAACTCCAGGCCCTTGGCCTGCCGCACGGTCATCAGCACCACCTGGTTGAGCAGGTCGGGCTGCTCGCCGACGGCCGCCCCGGGAATCCCCTCGACCAGATGCCGGCCGAGCTCCTCCTGCAGCGCCTCGGGCACCAGCACCCCGACCCGGCCGTCGCCCACCTCGGCCGCCTCCACGCGGACCGCCGCAATGGTCTCGGCCGGAAGCGCGACCCGCGGCACCCGCAGCGCCCACGGTGGCACGCCGGCGGATCGCACCGACCGCGGCGGCTGCAGCGCCGGATCGACCGCGGCCAGCACGTCGGCCGCCACCGCCATCACCTCGGCCGGCGTGCGGTAGTTGACGGTCAGCTCGACCAGGTTCCAGCGCTGCGCCACGTACGGCTCGAAGACCTGCTCCCAGCCGGTGGTGCCGGCCAGCTCGGAGGTCTGCGCGACGTCCCCGACCACCGTCATCGAGCGGCTCGGGCAGCGGCGCATCAGCAGCCGCCAGGCCATCGGCGACAACTCCTGCGCCTCGTCGACGATCACGTGCCCGAAGACCCAGGAGCGGTCGGCGGCGGCCCGCTCGGCGGCGGTGCGGGTGTCGATCACCTCGTGCCGCTCGACGAACGCGCTCGCGTCGACCACGTCGATCGCGGAGAGGATCTCCTCCTCCTGGTCCTCGAAGTCGAGCGACCGGGAGCCCTCGACGATCTCGAGGACACCCTCGGCGTATTCGATCGCCTCGCGCCGTTCCGCCGCGGCCTGCCGCTTCTTCAGCGTCTCGTCGATGCCGAGCAGCTCGGCCAGCTCGTCGAGCAGCGGCACGTCGGCCGGGGCCCAGCGGGCGTCGTACGCGCGCAGCAGCAGCGGGTCGCCGCCCGCCGACGCCAGGCGATCGGCGTCACCGAGCAGGTCACGCAGCACCTGGCGCGGGGTCAGCACCGGCCAGAAGTCGAACAGCGCCTGCTGCACGTCGACGTCCTCGCGCAGCTCGCGACGGGTCTCGGCCAGGTCGGCCGCGGAGAGCAGGTTGTCGCCGCCGAGCGGGTCGGCGCCGATCCGCTCGGCGATCTGCAGGGACAGGGCGTGGATCGCCTCGGTCACGAAGACCGCCCGGGCCACGTTGTGCGGGCGGCCGGTGCGGCGGGCCGCGGCCCGGGCGTCCTCCAGCACGGTCCGCTCGATGCGCAGCGGATAGCCGTCGTGGTCGACCTCGACGAAGTCGTCCGGCACGGTCTGCCGGTCGGTCACCGCCCGGGCCAGCACGTCGAGCATCGCCAGCCGGCCCTTCACCGCGGCGACGGCCGGCCGCTCCACCGCCCGCGCACGCACGCCCGGGAACATGTCACCGAGCGTGGCCAGCAGCACACCGGTCTCGGCCAGCGACGGCAGCACCTGTGAGATGTAGCGCAGGAACGTAGCGTTCGGCCCGAGGATCAGCACGCCCTGCTTGGTCAGCTGAGCGCGGTAGGTGTAGAGCAGATAGGCCGCCCGGTGCAGTGCGACGGCGGTCTTGCCGGTGCCCGGCCCACCCTGCACGACCGTGACGCCGTTGAGCCCGGCCCGGATGATCTCGTCCTGCTCGGCCTGGATCGTCTCGACGATGTCGCGCATCCGGCCGGTCCGCTCGGCGGTCAGCGCCGACAGCAGCGCGGCCTCGCCGGTCACGTCCTCCCGGCCGCCGGCCCGGCCGGCCTGGATGTCGAGCACCTCATCGTCGATGGCGGTCAGGGTGCGGCCCTTGGTGCGCAGGTGCCGGCGCCGCGTCACGCCGTCCGGCGAGACCGCGGTGGCCAGGTAGAAGGCGCGCGACGCCGGGGCCCGCCAGTCGATCAGCAGCGGGTCCTGGTCGTGATCGGGGGCGGACAGGCCGAGCCGGCCGATGTAGCGCGGCGCATCCGCGGCAAAATCGAGCCGGCCGAAACAGAGACCGTTTTCCACCGCATTCATCTGCGCCAGCTGATCGGCGTAATAGCCGCGGTTGGCTTCCCGATTGGCACGGCCCTGCGGGGTGCCGCCGGACTCCAGCAGAACCGCCTTGAGTCGCTGGTCGGCCTGGTCACGCAGGCTGTCCAGCCGGTCGTAGAGGGTGGTGAGGTACGCCTGCTCGGAACGGAGGTCGTCCCCGGCGAAGCTTGACAATGCCACTCCCCTTTGTGTTATCATTCCTCGCGTGGCGCCTTTTGAGGCGCCTTTTTTGTTGCTCGACAATCGCCCAGATTAGCCCATCGACCGGCGTGCTCCCAGAGGTAACGGAAGTGTCAGCAATCCGTCAACCTCTCCGGCGAGCCGTTACGCGCACCGGTCGATCGGAATTAGTCCCGGCATGAACCCCAACCACCCGATCCGTCGTCTCAGCGCGGTCGCCCTCATCGCGGCCGCCGCCCTCACCCTCGTCACCGCCTGCACCAGCGACGAGGAGCCGGCCGGTAACGCGGCCGCGGCTGCGGCCGGTGGTCCCGAGCCCAAGACCGTCGAGGGCGCCAAGGTGGCCGCCCAGACCGTCTTCGACCGGTTCGCCGGCGGGGACTTCGGCGGCGCCTGGGACATGTACACGTCGGCCGGCAAGCAGTCGATCAGCAAGGACGACTACATCAAGCTGAACCAGGCCTGCTCCCGCAAGGGCCTGGCGATCCAGCTCACCAGCGCCCGGATGGAGGGCCAGGACAAGGCGATCGTGATCGCCAAGCAGCTCGTCGCGGCCCAGTCGTACACGATGGTGTACGAGAACAACGCCTGGAAGCTGGAGCCGGCCAAGGAGGGCCTCGCGCTCTACAAGCTGGGGGCGGCCAAGGCGATCGCCGCCCAGAAGAAGGCGGGCACCTGCGCCGGGTAACGAAGAACACGGTGCCCGCCACGAACCGCGGCGGGCACCGTCATGACGTGCAGGAGTTCAGGCGGCCACCGGCAGGCCGTCGGGGCTGGTCATCGCCAGCCGGGTGTGCAGCGTGCCGCGTACCGCGATCTGCTCGTAGTAGGCGGTGCGGCGGCGGGCCACACAGCCCTCCTTCGCCGGGCTGTCCGCCGCCAGGGACGGGTCGAGGTGCGTGTTGAGGCCGTCCCGCAGCAGGCCCAGGGCCTCGGCCCGCAGCTGTGACACGCGTGACTCGGTGACCCCCAGCTCCTCAGCGATGCGGGCCATCGGGCGTTCCTCGAAGAAGTAGCCCTGCACCACAGCGCGCAGCCGCTCCGGCAGCGCGTCCACCGCGTGCTTGAGGTAACCGAGCTTCTCCCGGCGGATCAGCATCTCCTCCGGGCCGGCACTCGGCTCGGTGACCATGTCGTCGGCCGCGGCGGTGGCGAAGCCCTGCAGGCTGAACACCACCGCGCGGTGCACGTCGTCGTCGGCGTTCTCGATCTCCTCGACCGTCACACCCAACCGCGCCGCGACCTCCTGGATCGTCGGGGTGCGGCCCAGCTCGGCGGTCAGCTCCTGACGCGCCGTGTCGGTACGCCGGGCCCGCTGCCGCACCGAGCGGCTGGCCCAGTCCAGGCCACGAAGCTCGTCGAGCAGCGCGCCCCGCACCCGGGCCGCGGCGAACCGGGCGAACGGGACGCCCCGCTCGGCGTCGAAGCCACGGGCCGCATGCACCAGGGCGGCGTAGCCGGCGGACATCAGGTCGTCACGGTTGACGTGCGCCGGAACGCGGGCGAGCATCTCGCGGACCAGGTGGCCGACGAGCGGCATGTGTTCCTGGACGATGTCTCCACGACGGCGTTCGAAGACGGGGGCACCGCTCATAGTGGGGGGATCTCCTCGCGGGAACGCCCAGGTTGGGGGTGTCCTGGGCACTGAGGAGAACGGTGAGGCCGGCTGAGTGCTAACCGGTTCTCGTACGGGTGCAGCACGGTTGCTTCCCGGAACCGCCGTATGCTTGATCGCTGAGGCTTGTTCGCGACCATCCATCAGCCGCGCTACCCGCGCAGGTCACGCCTCACTGGGGTATCCCCGACCAATTGGAGTTCCCGCTACATGTTGACCTTTACCGAGCTCGGCGTGCCCGCCGCCCTGACGCAGGCGCTCGCCGGCCTCGGCATCACCACCCCGTTCCCCATTCAGGCGGCCACGCTGCCGGATTCGCTGGCCGGCCGGGATGTCCTCGGCCGCGGCCGCACCGGCTCCGGCAAGACGTATGCGTTCGCGCTGCCGGTCCTGGCCCGCCTCGCCGCCTCCGGGCGGCCCCGGCGCCCCGGCAAGCCGCGGGCGCTCATCCTGGCGCCCACGCGCGAGCTGGCGACCCAGATCGATGCCGCCCTGGCGCCGCTCGCCGCCGTGCTGAAGCTGCGCACGCTCGTCGTCTTCGGCGGCGTCGGCGCCAACCCGCAGATCAAGGGCCTCGCCGCCGGCGTCGACGTGCTGGTCGCCTGCCCGGGCCGGCTCGACGACCACCTGCGTAACGGCCACGCGTCGCTGGACGCGGTCGAGGTGACCGTGCTCGACGAGGCCGACCACATGGCCGACCTGGGCTTCCTGCCGGTGGTGCGCCGCCTGCTCGAGCAGACCCCGCGCGACGGCCAGCGCCTGCTGTTCTCGGCGACCCTGGACAACGGGGTCGACGTGCTGGTCAAGCGCTTCATGCGCAAGCCGGTCACGCACGCCGTCGACTCGGCCGCCGAGGCGCCGGTCGAGATGACCCACCACGTGCTGCACGTGCGCGGCGACGACCGGTTCGGCGTTCTCGTCGACCTGCTCTCCGCGCCCGGCCGCTCGGTGGTCTTCACCCGCACCAAGCGGCGCGCCAAGGTGCTGACCAAGCAGCTGATCGCGGCCGGGGTGCCGGCCGTCGAGCTGCACGGCAACCTCGCGCAGAACGCTCGTAACCGCAACATGGCGGCGTTCTCCGACGGCAGCGCCGAGACCCTGGTCGCCACCGACATCGCCGCCCGCGGCATCCACGTCGACGACGTCGCCCTGGTGATCCACGCCGACCCGCCGGTCGAGCACAAGGCCTACCTGCACCGTTCCGGCCGCACGGCCCGGGCCGGCAACCAGGGCACCGTGGTCACCCTGATGACCGACGACCAGCAGGCCGAGGTCCGCGACCTGACCCGCAAGGCCGGCGTCCGCCCGACCACCAGCCGCACTCGCCCCGGCGACCCGCTGCTGGCCGAGCTGGCCCCGGGCGAGCGGCGCTTCATCGAGCCCGCGGCGCCGGCCCCGGTGGCCCGCACGGCCGGCGGAGGCCAGTCCTCGCCCCGGCGGTCCGCGTCCGGCCAGTCGTCCGGCCAGCCTTCGGCGCGCCAGCCGAAGCAGCGCACCGCCGGCCAGAGCAGCGGCCAGCCCGCCCGGGGTCGCGGTCGTGGCCGCGGCGCCGGTTCGGCCGCGGTGCACACCAGCGAGTCCTCGCCGGTCGCGGCCCGGCCCAGCGCCTCGGGCGGCGGCGGCAACCGTGGCCGCCGGGCCGCCGCACCGGCGCGCACCGGTCAGGCCTCCGGCGGGAGCGGCAGCGCGGCTGCCTTCTCCTCGTCGAGCCGGGTCGGCGGCCGCCGGAGTGGCAGCCGCTGACGTCTACGTAGCCGGAACGTCGACCTCGATCTCCTCGCCCAGCGTGTAGCCGGCGCAGAGGTCGAGGTCGTCGCCGCTCCAGAAGCGGCCCGGGTCATACCAACTGGGGTTGTGCCGGCGCGGCAGCAGACCCATGTCCTCGTACGTCACGGCGACCACCTCGGCGCAGTAGGCCGTCTCCAGGGCGGCGTCGGCGACCGAACCGCGCCGCCATCGCCGGGGCCGGATCTGCGGCACCCGGCCGCGCGCCCACCGCCAGGCCAGCTGCGCCGACGACGGGAACGGCGTGCCGTCCAGCCGGGCCACCGTCTTGAGCGCCTTGTCCTCCATCGGGCGCGAGGCGGACGGCTCGAGCTGCCGCAGCCAGCCGCGCTGGCCGTAGCGTTGCGCCCAGACGGTCACCGCGTCCCGCAGATCGTGCAGCTGGACGCCGCGCTGGAAGGTGCCCGACCACAGGTCGGGCAGCGACTTGCCGAGCTCGGCGTGCCACATGAGCGGCGGCATGTCCTCGATGACCAGCGACATGCCGACGTGGTTGACCGGGCTGTTGGTCAGCGTCTGGATCGCCCGGTCGGGGCCGGAACGGCCCCGGAAGATCCAGATGTCACCCGTGCGCGTCAGATCGATCGCCTGGTCCAGGCTGATAGCGGCATCCACGTGTCTATCCTCGGATGATGCGTTGGTGGAAAGTAGTGGGCTTGGCCGGATTAGCAGGGGTTGCGGCCACCGGTGTGGTGGTGGCCCGGTCGGAGCGGAAGCGCCGGGCCTACAGCCCGGACGAGGTCAGGCAACGTCTGCATGAGCGAGTGGCCGAGGTGGCCACCCTCTCAGACGACGTCGGTGTCGCGGAGTAGCGACCATAGCCCGGCCCCGTCGGGGGCGGAGAACCACGTCTTGCCCCCGGAGCCGACCGCCTCCGGGGTCCCGGCCGGCCCGGGGATCGCACCGGCCAGCACCGCCTGGGTGGGTGACAGGCGGCGGATCGCCACGGCCGCCACGTTTTCCGGGTGGGCATGCGCGAACTCCGAGTAGATCTCCTGGTCGTGCTGGCCGTCGTCGCCGATCAGCAGCCACCGCACGTGCGGGAACTCGCCGGCCAGCCGGCGCAGGGTGTTGCGCTTGTGCTCCTGACCGCTGCGGAACCAGCGGTCGGGGGTCGGCCCCCAGTCGGTGAGCAGCAGCGGGCCCGCCGGGTAGAGGTGCCGGGACAGGAACCGGCTGAGCGTCGGTGCGACATTCCACGCGCCGGTCGACAGGTAGAACACCGGCGCGCCCGCATTCGCGTTGATCAGCCGCTCGTAGAGCACCGCCATGCCGGGCACCGCCATCCGGGCGTGCTCGTCGAGGACGAACGTGTTCCACGCGGCCAGCAACGGGCGCGGCAGCGCGGTGACCATCACCGTGTCGTCGATGTCGGAGATCAGGCCGAACTTGCAGGCCGGGTCGACCACCCGGATCGGCGCCTCCACGGTGGCCGCGCCCTCGATGGCGAGCCGGGCCTTGGCCCAGCCGGGCTCGAGGTCGCCCTTGACCCGGCAGTCGACGTAACCACTGCGGTCGGTGCGGGTCTCGGTGACCGTGTCGCCGATCTGGATGCGCACCACCGCCTTGCTGACCGGTGAGCTCATGAAGCTGCGCCAGCCGCGCACCTTCTCCAGGCGCCGGCCCGCGCCGTTGCCGCGGGTGAGCACCACCCGGGCCATCACCCGGGCCCAGCCGGGCGCGCCATAGCCCGTATACGCCGTGATCACCGGCTGCCAGCCCCGGTTGCGCAACCGGCGCTCGACGACCTCGTGAAGAGCGTCCTCCACCCGTGCAGCCCGATGCATCCGGACCACGGGCAGATTGGAACCCGCCGGAGTCTGCGTCACGCTGGCCCCCTAACCGTCGAAGGTGCGGCGGTCGTCCCGATCCGGTTACCGTACCTGCCCGGTCCGACACTCGCGGAGGAATGCGGGCCCCTCCACACCGGACTTTCAGGCCGCCGCCGGAAGCTCGGCGGTGGTCCATTGATCGGCCCACCATTGTTCATCGGCGACCGGTTGCCGAGCCCCCGCCCGGGTGACCGCGGACGACGCCTCGACCCGCAGGCTGCGCAGCGCCTCGGCCGCCGATTCGGCCTCCTGCCAGGCGTCCCGCTCGGCGGCCATGGCCTTGCGGTACTCGTCGAAGCGGTGCTCCCGGACCGCCTGCCGCAGCAGCGACTCCTGCACCACCGGGTGCAGCCGCGCGTTCCAGCCGCGGTGCGCGAAGACGTCGTTCAGCTGCGCGATGGAAATCTCCCGGTTGCGGCACGCCTCGCTGGCGGCGTGATGGAGATAACGCTCCCGCTCGACGTTCTCGCCGGGCTTGCGGCGCTTGCTGATCAACGGATAGGCGCAGGCCTGGGCGGCCTGCCGGGCGGTCCGGTCGGCCGCGTCGAAGGCCAGCCAGGTGGCGTCCAGCCGCTCCTGCGCGGTGGTCCACTCGGCCCGGCGGCGGGCGGCGGTCGCGGCGGCCCGATCGGCGGCCACCGCGATCTCCGAGGCGTAGCGGAGCTCATCGGCGCGGACTTCGGCGGCCGGCGGCTTGGGCTGCTGCACGCGGGCGATCGCGGCGGCGGCGAGAAGCACGCCGCCGAGCATGACCACCCAGAGTGCGGCGGCCTGCGGGACGGAGACGAGGAAGCTGTGCATGGCGGTTTCCACGGAACACCTCACTGAGAGACGCGAGCTTTCGTGGGGGGATTGCGCTGCGTGGCGCGCCTTCCGGCACGCGGCGTTCTTCCGCGCTTTCGTGCGTACGCGACGGGAGTGGCGCCTACCGCAATGGCACCGGCCGGAAACGGGGGTTCACAGCAGGTTGCGGCCGAGCTCGGCGGTGTTGCCGAGTCAGATCGCCGGGGGCGCGCGCTCGCCGCGGATGCGCGGCGCGGCGCCGATCAGGACGACCAGCAGCCCCAGGCCGGTGATCGCGAGGATCTCGGCCGGTCGGGGCGCGGCCACCACCCGTACCTCAGAAACAGCTGTCGCCGACTCGCCCGGCGGAACCGAAGCGGGGGTTTCGGCGGATTGCGCAACCGACGTCACGGGGATCGGCGTCGCCGGCGCCGCCGGAGCCGGCGTGGTGAACGCGAGCGCGAGCATCGCGAGGCCGGTGAGGAAGCGCAGCAGGCGACGGCCGTCCCAGTGTCGGGGTAGCACACGCGCCACAGCTGTCACGCGGATCAACTTACCGTTTCCGCCCACAACGTGCACGGCTCCCACTCGTTGCGGGCATTTCGGGTGTGTTCCACCGACGAGGGACCATGGAGGGGTGGACCTTCAGGTGGTGGAGCAGGTGGCGCTCCTGGGCGAGTGGATCGCCGACGGTGACGTGGTGGTGCTCAGCGGCGCGGGCTTGAGCACCGATTCCGGGATTCCGGACTATCGCGGCCCGTCCGGGTCGGCGCGGCGCAGCACCCCGATGACATACCAAACGTTCACCGGAGATCCGATCGCCCGCCGGCGGTACTGGGCGCGTAGTCATCTCGGGTGGCGCACGATCGGTGACGCCCGCCCCAACGAGGGTCACGCCGCGGTGGCGAGCCTGCAGCACCAGGGTGTGGTCGGCGGGATCATCACCCAGAACGTGGACGGGCTGCACCAGGCGGCCGGCGCGACCGGCGTGGTCGAGCTGCACGGCAACCTGGCCCGGATCGCCTGCCTGGCCTGCGGCGAGCTGACCCCGCGCGAGGTCCTGGGCGAGCGGCTCGACGCGGCCAATCCGGCGTTCACCGGGGTGGCGCTGGCGTTCAACGCGGACGGCGACGCCGAGCTGGCCGACGAATCGCTCGACGGATTCACCGTGGTGGATTGCACCGATTGCGGCGGACTGCTCAAGCCGGATGTCGTCTACTTCGGCGAGACGGTGCCGGCCGACCGGGTCGCGCGCAGCTTCGAGCTCGTGGAAAGCGCACGCACGCTGCTGGTTCTCGGTTCCTCGCTGACCGTGATGTCGGGCCGGCGGTTCGTGCTGCGGGCCGCGAAGCTCGGCATCCGGGTGGCGATCGTCAATCGTGGAGTGACTCGCGGCGAGCCGTACGCGGGGCTCATCATCGATGCCCCTTTGGGCATTGTCCTACCCCATTTGGTAGCGCTCCCAGCCGCATAAATCGGGATGATTTCGGCGCGGTTACCGTAGCGATACACAAATAAAGTTTCTTTCTCATTGACGTGACGGGGACCACTGGCGTTAACTGCCGGAACCGGTCCCGAAACCGGTTCCGCAATACCCCCGCAACACGATCTCCCCTCTCCGGAGACAATCGCGGGTATGAACACAGGAGGACCAGTGCCGATCACCATCGCCGACGTGGCGGCCCGGGCGAAGGTCAGCAAGACGACCGTGTCCCGGGTGCTCAACGGCAAGGGTGAGCTGGACGAATCGACCGCGGCCCGGGTCCGGGCCGTGATCGAGGAGCTCGGTTACGTGCCCAGTTCCCGCGCGGTCGGGCTCGCCCGCGGCCGCACCCGGGTGGTGGGCATGCTGGTGCCGTCGCTGACCTGGCCGTGGATCGGCGAGGTCATCCAGGGCGCGGTCGACGTGCTCGAGACCGAGCGCTACGGCCTGCTGCTCTTCACCTGCAACCGCGGCGAGGAGTCGATGCGGCAGTTCGGCGCCCAGGTGTCCGCCAAGTCTTTCGACGGTCTCCTGGTCATCGAACCCGAGGGCACTCTCGACTACATCGCCACCCTGCACCGCCGCGGCCTGCCGGTGGTGCTGATCGACGACCGCGACCAGACCTCGGGCGAGATCCCGAGCGTCGGCACCACCAATCACGACGGTGCCGGCGCGGCGGCCCGTCATCTGCTGCGGATCGGCCGGCGCAGCCCGCTGGTGATCACCGGCCCGGAGCGCTTCGGATGCACCCTCCAGCGCAACGCCGGTTTCGCCGCGGTCTTCGCCGACGCGGGCCTGCCGATCCCGGCCGAGCGCACCTGGCTCGGCGACTTCACCGTGGCGTGCGGCGCCGAGGCCGTGCAGACCGCGCTCGACTCCGGCGTGGAGTTCGACGCGGTCTTCGCCCACAACGACCTGTCCGCGCTCGGCGCCATGCAGGCGCTGATGGACGCCGGCCGCCGCATCCCGCAGGACGTGGCGGTGGTCGGCTTCGACGACATCCCGACGGCGGCCCACACCCAGCCGCCGCTCAGCACCGTGCATCAACCGCTGCGCGAGATGGGCGAGGCGGCGGCACGCACGCTCCTGGCCCACTTCGAGGGCACACCCTTGCCCAACCGCCCGACCGTTATCCCGGCGAGCTTCGTCACCCGCGGCTCGACCGTCGCACCCACTGAATAGATCCCAAACCCGGTAAGCACCCCCGATCTTTGGTGATCGGTTACCGAAACACGCGCTCAGCACGGAGTCGGCTGTTCCTGGCCGGCGCCGCGATGGCGCACGCCCTCCCGGGCACCCCTCTCACCCAACACACTTCTCGGGAGCACTTCGATGAAGAGAAGGACCCTGTTCGCCACCGTCCTGGCGGGGGCACTCGCCACCGGCGGTCTCGCGGCGTGTGGCGACTCGCCCAACGCCAACAGCAACAACGCCAACAAGGCGTCGGTCGACTACCTGCGGATCGGCATGCCGAACGGCACGCAGACCGAGAACCACAACCCGTTCGCCGGCACCTCCTCGGCCAACGCGCTCGGCTACAAGTGGATGATCTACGAGCCGCTGACCATGTGGAACCCGGTCAAGCCGGCCGAGCCGGCCAAGCCGTGGCTGGCCAAGGAGGTCAAGTGGGCCGCGGACTACAAGTCGGCGGACATCACCATGCGGGACAACGCCACCTGGTCGGACGGGCAGAAGGTGACCGCCGACGACGTGGCGTACACGTTCACCCTGCTCAAGACCAATGAGGCGCTGAACGCCAACGCGATCCCGTTCGGTGACATCACGGTCAACGGCAGCACCGTGCACGTGACCTTCACGGCGCCGCAGTTCGTCAACCAGAACAAGATCATGGCGAGCACCACGATCGTGCCCAAGCACATCTGGGAGAAGATCGCCGACCCGGCGACCGACATCAACAAGAACCCGATCGGTTCGGGTCCGTACACGCTGAAGTCGTTCACCCAGGCCGGAATCATCCTCAACGTGCGCACCGAGGGTTACTGGCAGGACCTGCCCAAGGTCAAGGAGTTGCGCTACACGTCCTACGCGGACAACAGCGCGCAGACCACGGCGCTGGCCAACGGCGAATCGGAGTGGAGCTTCGTCTTCATCCCGAACTACCAGGCCACCTTCGTCTCCAAGGACCCGGCCAACCACAAGATCTGGGCGCCCGGCGTGCTCGGCATCCACGGCCTCTACATCAACACCACGATCAAGCCGTTCGACGACGCCAAGCTGCGTCAGGCGATGAACATGGTGATCAACCGGGCGGACATCTTCACCCAGGCCGAGGCCGGCTACTTCCACCCGCAGATCGACAGCGTGACCGGCCTGCCCAACGGCGCCGGCGACGCGTTCATCGCGCCGGAGTACAAGGACAAGAAGCTCACCCCCGATGTGGCGGGCGCAAAGGCGCTGCTGCAGAGCGCGGGCTACAAGCTGAACGGCACCACGCTCAGCGACCCGTCCGGCAAGCCGGTCAAGATCACGCTGACCGACCCGGCGCCGTGGTCGGACTACCAGACCACGCTGGAGATCATCAAGACCAACCTGGCCGAGATCGGCATCGCGGCCACGGTCGACAAGGCCAACCAGGACAAGTGGGACCAGAACGTCCAGAAGGGCGACTTCGGGGCCACGATGCGGTGGACGAACGGCGGCGCGACGCCGTACGACATCTACCAGACCGTCATGGACGGTGACCTGCTCAAGCCGATCGGCACCGCCGCTCAGCAGGGCAACTTCGGCCGGTTCAAGAGCCCGGAGGCGACCGCGGCGCTCAAGGCGTACGCCAACGCCACCAGCGACGCCGACCGCACCACGGCGATGAACCAGATCCAGAAGGTCTTCGTCGAGCAGGTTCCGATGCTGCCGGTCGGCTCCGACAACGTCGGTGGCGCCTACAGCACCAAGAACTGGACCGGCTGGCCGTCCGACGGGGACGCCTACGCGGGCATGCAGCCCACCCAGCCGTACGCCCTCGACGTGGTCCTGCACCTCAAGGCCGCCAACTCCTGATCGCTGCCCCGCCGCTCCCCGCCCTCGGGCGGGGAGCGGCATCACCCCCCGCAAAGGATTCCGGCATGACGTCTATCCAGGACGCCAAAGCCCCGGCCGGCGAGGTGGTGCTTGAGGCGATCGGCCTGACCAAGCACTTCCCCGTCCGCCGGCGACTGCGTGATCTCTTCCGCAGGCAGCATTCGGCGGTGCACGCCGTCGACGATGTGCACCTCACCCTCCGGCGCGGCCAGGTCGTCGCGCTCGTCGGTGAGTCCGGCTCCGGTAAGTCGACGGTCGCCCGGTTGCTGGCCCAGCTCTATCCGCGTACCGGCGGCGACATCCAGCTGCACGGCGAATCGACCCGGGTGAAGGGCGGCAGTTCGTTCCGCGCCTACGCCGCCCGGGTCCAGATGATCTTCCAGGATCCGTTCGCCTCGCTGAACCCGGTGCACACGATCCGCTACCACCTGACCCGCGCGTTGAAGATCCACCACAACGCCGGGGACGACCTCGACGCGGCCCTGGCCGAGCTGCTCACCCGGGTCAGCCTCACCCCGCCCGAGCGCTACCTCGACAAGTTCCCGCACGAGCTCTCCGGCGGCCAGCGCCAGCGGGTGGCGATCGCCCGCGCGCTCGGCGCCCAGCCCGAGGCCCTGCTCGCCGACGAGCCGGTGTCCATGCTGGACGTCTCGATCCGGCTCGGTGTGCTGAACCTGCTGCGCGACCTCAAGGAGCGCCTCGACCTGGCGATCCTCTACATCACCCACGACATCGCGTCGGCCCGCTACTTCGCCGACCAGACGATGGTGATGTACGCCGGCCGGATGGTCGAGGGCGGCGACAGCGAGACCGTCACCCAGACCCCGGCCCACCCGTACACCCGGCTGCTGATCGACTCGGCGCCCGACCCGGACCGGCTCACCGGCGACGTCGACCCGCTGGAGGAGGACCGCGGCAACGGCGAACCGCCGAGCCTGATCAACCCGCCGTCGGGTTGCCGGTTCCACCCGCGCTGCCCGGCCGCGATGGCGCGCTGCAGCACCGACCTGCCGGTCCCCCTCGAGATCGGCGACGCGCCCGGCCACTGGGCCGCGTGCTGGTTGTACGACAAGGCAGGTGCCCGGTGAAGTACTTCCTGCAGCGCATCGCGTTCTATCTGTTCACCGCGTGGGCCGCGATCACGCTCAACTTCTTCATCCCGCGGATGGTGCCGGGCGACCCGGTGCAGTCGCTGATCACGAAGTATCAGGGGCAGCTCAGCACCAAGTCGATCCAGTCGCTCTACGTCCTCTTCGGACTCGACAAGGACGAGGGCCTCTGGAGCCAGTACATCGACTACTGGAAGCAGCTGTTCCACGGCGACCTCGGCCTGTCGTTCACCTTCTTCCCGACCCCGGTCTCCACCGTGATCGGGCAGGCGCTGCCCTGGACGCTGCTGCTGGTCGGCATCACCACGGTGATCAGCTTCCTGCTCGGCACCGGCCTCGGTGTGCTGGCCGGCTGGCGGCGCGGCTCCTGGGTCGACGGCCTGCTGCCGGTCACCACGTTCTTCTCGTCGGTGCCCTACTTCTGGCTCGGCATCATCGCGATCTACCTGCTGGCCGGGCCGGACAGCTTCTTCCCGTCGTCCGGCGGCTTCGACTCCGGCCTGGTGCCGGCCTGGGATCAATACTTCATCCCGAGCGCGATCAAGCACAGCCTGCTGCCCGCGCTGACCATCCTGATCTCGTCGGTCAGCGGCTGGATCCTGAGCATGCGCAACATGATGGTGACCGTCTCCAGCGAGGACTACATCACCGTCGCGCACGCCAAGGGCCTGCCCGAGCGGCGGGTCGCGGTCTCCTACGCCGCCCGCAACGCGCTGCTGCCGAACATCTCCGGCTTCGCGCTGGCCCTCGGCTTCATCGTCGGCGGCACCCTGCTGGTGGAGATCGTCTTCTCCTACCCGGGGCTCGGCTACACCCTGCTGCAGGGGCTGGGCGCCAAGGACTACCCGCTGATGCAGGGCGTCTTCCTGGTCATCACGATCTCGGTGTTGGTGGCCAACCTGCTGGCCGACATCGCCTACCTGCTCCTCGACCCGCGCACCCGCAAGGAGGGCTGAGCGATGACGATCCCCACCTCCAGCATCGAGCAGGTCATCCCCGGGCAGGGCTCGATGGCACAGCCCGAGGCGGCCAAGCCGAGCCGGGCCAAGCGGCAGCGGTTCCTGTTCGTCCGCAACAAGAAGGCGGCCACCGGCCTGGTCATCCTCGGCGTCTACGTGCTGATCGCGATCATCGGGCCGTGGATCGCGCCGTACGACCCGAGCGCCCGCAGCAACGACCTGGTGCAGGGCCCGTCGGCCGCGCACTGGTTCGGCACCACCCATCTCGGCCAGGACGTCTTCAGCCAGATCCTGGAGGGCACCCGCAGCGTCATGCTGGTCGGCTTCCTGGCCGGCGCGATCGCGACCACGCTGTCGGTGCTGATCGGCGTCACCGCCGGCTACCTCGGCGGCAAGATGGACGACAGCCTGTCGGTGCTCACCAACGTGGTGCTGGTCATCCCGGCCGTCCCGCTGATGATCATCATCACCTCGGTGCTGAACAACGCCAGCGACACCCTGGTCGCGCTGGTCATCGGCCTCACCTCGTGGTCGTGGAACGCCCGGGTGCTGCGCGCGCAGACCCTGTCGCTGCGCCGGCGCGACTTCGTCGAGGCCTCCCGGGCCAGCGGCGAACGCACCTGGCGGATCATCGTGTTCGAGCTGATGCCCAACCTGACCGCGGTCATCGCCAGCGGTTTCGTCGGCACCGTCATCTTCGCGGTGCTCTCCGAGATCACCCTCGCCTTCATCGGCGTCGTCTCCAACTCCGGCTGGAACTGGGGCACGATCCTGTTCTGGGCGCAGGGCCAGCAGGCGCTCGGCCAGGACGCGTGGTGGTGGTTCGTGCCGGCCGGTCTGGCCATCGCGCTGCTCGGCACCTCCCTCTCGCTGATCAACTTCGGCATCGACGAGTTCGTCAGCCCTCGGCTGCGCAGCGCCGGCAAGACCAAGCTCAAGACCGCGTCCGGCGGGACCGTACGCATGCGGATCGGCTTCACCCCGGTGCTGTCCAACTCGGCCACGCCGCACACCCACGCCAAGGTCGTCGCGACGCCCGTGATGAGAGAGGCCAAGTGATGGCCGAACCGGTTCTGGAGATCCGCAACCTCAACGTCGACTACGGCCTGGGCGATCGGGCCGTGCACGCGGTCCGCGACGTCAACCTGACCCTGCACCGGGGCGAGGTGCTCGGCCTGGCCGGCGAGAGCGGCTCCGGCAAGTCCACCCTCGCGTACGGGATGACCCGGCTGCTCGCCCCGCCCGGGGTGATCACCGGCGGCGAGGTCGTCTACCACCCGCAGCAGGGCCCGGCCTACGACGTGCTCGGGCTGACCGACCGCCAGCTGCGCGCGTGGCGGTGGGCCGAGACGGCGATCGTGTTCCAGGGCGCGATGAACTCGCTCAACCCGGTGCACAAGATCTCCACCCAGCTCACCGACGTGCTCAAGGCGCACGACCCGAAGATGAGCGAGCACAGCCGCAGCGCCCGCGCCCGGGAGATGCTCAAGCTGGTCGGCATCTCGGCCGACCGGATGGACGCCTACCCGCATCAGCTCTCCGGCGGCATGCGGCAGCGCGTCATGATCGGCATGGCGCTGATCCTGCAGCCGCAGGTGGTCATCATGGACGAGCCGACCACCGCGCTCGACGTGGTGATGCAGCGGCAGATCCTGGGTCAGCTGATCGAGCTGCGCGAACGGCTCGGCTTCTCGGTAATCTTCATCACCCACGACCTGTCCCTGCTGGTCGAGTTCTCCAACCGGATCGCGATCATGTACGGCGGCCGGATCGTCGAGGAGGCGCCGGCGGCCACCATTTATCGGGACGCTCTCCACCCGTACTCCAAAGGCCTGTTGAGCTCTTTCCCGGCCCTGCGTGGGCCCAAGCGTGAGCTCGCCGGCATCCCCGGCTCCCCGCCGGACCTCGCGGGCATGCCCGCGGGATGTTCCTTCCATCCCCGTTGCCCGAAGGCTTTCGAGCCCTGCAACAGCGCCATCCCGGTGCTCGGCCGTCCGGACACCCCGGATGGAGCCGGCCGTTCCGTCGCGTGCTGGCTGCATCCGGCCGAGCAGCCCGTCGGATGACGCGCGGGGGGCCGGTCCTTTTCCCTAGGGACCGGCCCTCCTTCCAATCCCCACCTGGAGAGACATGAATCCCACCACCGCACCGAGCATCGTCATCCCGCCCGTCACCGGGCTGCCCGCATCGTTCCGCTGGGGTGTCGCGACCTCGGCTTATCAGATCGAGGGCGCCGCGGGCGAGGACGGGCGAACACCGTCCATCTGGGACACGTTCTGTCGTCAGCCGGGCGCCGTGCACAACGGTGAGCACGGCGACGTGGCCTGCGACCACTACCACCGGATGCCGGCCGACGTGGAACTGATCAAGAACCTGGGCGTGGACGCCTATCGATTCTCGGTGTCCTGGCCGCGGGTGCAGCCCGGCGGGCGCGGCCCGGTGAACGCCGCCGGCCTGGCCTTCTACGACCGGCTGGTGGACGAGCTGCTGGCCGCCGGGGTCGACCCGTGGGTGACGCTCTACCACTGGGACCTGCCGCAGGAGCTGGAGGACGCCGGTGGCTGGCCGGTGCGGGACACCGCCTACCGGTTCGCCGACTACGCGATGCTCGTCTTCGACAAGCTGCAGGACCGGGTCGACACGTTCACCACGCTCAACGAGCCGTGGTGCTCGGCCTGGCTCGGCTACCACGTCGGGGTGCACGCGCCGGGCCGGCGCAACTTCGACGACTCGCTCTTCGCCGTCCACCACCTGCTGCTCGGGCACGGCCTGGCCACCCAGCGGATGCGTGCCGCGTCGACGTCGGGGGCGCACACCCTCGGCATCACGCTCAACATGGGCACCGCCGACCCGGCCGCCGACACCGATGCCGACCGGGAGGCCGCCCGCCGGGCCGACGGCATGGGCCTGCGGATCTACCTGGACCCGCTGCGCCACGGCCGCTACCCCGCCGACGTGGTCGACGACCTGGCCGCCCGCGGCTCGGCCTTCCCGGTCCGGGACGGCGACCTGGAGATCATCTCGGAGCCGTTCGACGTGCTCGGCGTCAACTTCTACTTCGGACAGGACTTCGCCGGCACCGACCTGGACGGCAACACCCACGAGCCGTCCGGCGAGCCGGTCGTGCGGGCGGTCCTGCCGGACACTCCGCGCACCGCGATGGACTGGCCGATCACCCCGGAGCGCTTCACCAAGCTGCTGGTCCGGCTGCACCAGGACTACCCCGGCCTGCCGATGGTGATCACCGAGAACGGCGCCGCCTTCGAGGATCTCGCTGACTCCGACGGCTACGTCACCGACGACAACCGGACGGCCTACCTGGCCGCGCACATCTCGGCGGTGGCCGACGCGCGGGCGCAGGGTGCCGACGTGCAGGGCTACTTCGCCTGGTCACTCATGGACAACTTCGAGTGGGCCGAGGGTTACGCGAAGCGGTTCGGCATCGTGCACGTCGATTACGAGACCCAGACGCGTACGCCCAAACAGAGCGCCCTGTGGTTCCGCGACACGATCGGCCGCATCCGCGGCGAGTAGACCCGGCCGGATGCGGCCGCCCCGGATGCGGCCGCATCCGGCATCAGCGGGCCATGCCCAGCCGCACGGATGGGCCACACGGTGCTGAGGCGGTGCCGGTCAGCTGAGCCGGGCGAGCAGAGATCTTCCCGAGGCACGGTCACGCTCATTTCCAGGATGTCGGGGCCTCGCCGCGAGCGCAGAGCCCGACATCCTGGCAATCGGTGTCTCGGACGCCATGCGAGACCCCGGAATCAAGGAAAAGGTGGCCGGCTGAAACTCGTCGGACCTGACGCCGGACGATGCCGTGCCGACCTCGCCGGCGGCCAACGGCCATCACGCCGCACCATCGACGCCCGGCGAGCCCCCACGGGGCCTGGGTTGCCGCTGGCGCAGGATGGGCGCCGACCAGGTGTTTCTCGGCACTTTGCGCGCCCGGGTGAGCAGAGCAGCGCGTCTATGTGCGCAGAGCGACCCGACGGCGCGCCCGGGCTAGCAGAGCAGCGCGTCTATGTGCGCAGAGCGAAGGGGCGGGAAGCCTGGTGGGGCTCGGGTCTGGCGTACGGATCATGAGCGGTGGTTGTCGAGGTCGGTCGTTGGAGGCGGTGTGGCGGGAGGTGAGCCGCGCAGGCAGGACGGGCTATCGGCTTGCTGCGGTGATCACCGCCGTGATCTGCGAAGCGTCTCCTAGACCGCGGTCAGGTGGGCGACCACCAGGTCGCCGATCATCCGGCGCAGGTGATCGCGGCCGGCCGGGTCGAGCAGGTCGCGGTCGAAGATCGCCTTGAACGTGTAGCGGTTGGCGCCGCGGAACACGCAGAACGCGCTGATGATCATGTGCACGTCGAGGGCGTCCAGGTCGTCGCGGAAGACGCCCGCGGCCCGGCCCCGTTCCATGATGCGGGTGAGCACCTCCAACGCGGGCGCGGCCAGCACCTCGCGGGACTCCGACTTCAGCAGGTGCTGGGCGTAATGGATGTTCTCGATGGCGACCAGCCGGACGAAATCCTGATGCGACTCGTGGTGATCGAAGGTCAGCTCGGCCAGCTTCCGCAGCGCGTCCACCGGCGCCAGATGGTCGACGTCGAGTTGCTGCTCCAGCGAGCGGATGTGCCGGTAGGCCCCCTCCAGCACGGTCAGGTAGAGCCCCTCCTTGCCGCCGAAGTAGTAGTAGATCATCCGCTTGGTGGTGCGGGTCTTAGCCGCGATCTCGTCGACCCGCGCACCGGCGTAGCCCTGATCCGCGAACTCGTGCGTGGCCACCTCGATGATCTCGGCGCGGGTCCGCTCCGCGTCGCGAACCCTGGGGGTGGCGGCCTCCGATGTCATGCCGTCGACTCCAGTCATCCGAATGCGTTGAGTGTACGGACCGGTTCGTACGTACCCTGAGACACCACGACCGGCCCGGGACTGACCAGCCATCGGCGGCGGCCGTCGTGCCCGAGCAGCAGCCGCTCCCCGTCGATCGCCTCCAGTGTCGTGCCGAACCGGATCTCCACCGCCGGGTTCTCGGTCAGCCGCCGCACCATCAGCACCTTCTCACGAGGGCCGGCCTCCGGCGCGAGCTCACCGCCGGAGGCGAGAAGCAGTACCCGATGCCCGGCCGTCGCGGCCGCATCGGCGACGGCAACCCCGGCCCGGTCGGCACCCCACACCGTCACCACCTCGCCGTCCGCGACCGGCCGCGGGTGGCGCAGCCATTCCCGCAGGTCGACGACGCGGTCCCCGGTGGCGCCCGGGATGGGCGGCAGCAACCCGGCCGCACCGGTGGCCAGGACGACGACATCCGGGGCGAGCGCGGCGATCGTCTCGTCGTCGGCGCGGGTCGAGAGACGGACGCGCACCGCGAGGCGGCCCATCTCGGCGGCATACCAGTCGAGCAGCCGGCCGAACTCGGGCTTGGCCGGCAGGCTCGCGGCCAGCCGCCACTCCCCGCCGATCACCGCCTCGGCCTCCAGCACCGTGACGTCATCACCGGCCAGCGCCGCCGCCCGGGCCGCCGCCAGCCCAGCTATCCCCGCGCCGACCACGACGACCGTGCGGCGAGGTCCGGGCCGGGCGGCCGTGGCCGGGCGGCCGGTGGCCGGGTTGGCCAGGCACCAGATCGGCTGCTGGGTGTGCAACGCGTCGATGCAGCCCTGGTTGCAGCCGATACACGGGCGCGGATCGCTCCCGGCCAGGACGGTTTTCGTCCACTCCGGATCGGCGTGCTGGCCACGGCCGACGGCCACCAGGTCGGCGGGCCCCGACCGCAGAACCTCCTCGGCGGCCGCGCCGGTGGTGATGCGGCCGGCCACCCCGATCGGCTTGCCGAGGGTGCGGAAGCGGGCGGCGTACGGCGCGAGCACACCGTGCGGCACCTCACCCGGCTGGACCATCCACTCGCCGGCCTCGTAGCAGCCGGCCGAGATGTCGAGCAGGTCGACCAGGTCCAGCGGCAGGCGCCCGGTCAGCGCCAGCGTCTCCTCGACGCCGAGGCCTTCCGGCACACCTTCGAACGCGGACAGCCGCAGGAACACGGTGGCGGCCGGTGCCTCCCGGCGCACCCGGTCGAGCACCTCGGCCAGGAAGAGCACCGGATCGGCGTACCGGTCGGTGCGCCGATTGGTGCGTGGCGACAGGAACTGGTGGATCAGGTAGCCGTGCGCGCCGTGCACCTCCAGCACATCCACCCCCGCTCGCGCGCAGCGGCGGGCCGCCGCCCCGAACGCGGCTACGATCTCGGCGATCTCCGCCGTGCCGAGTTCCCGCGGCCGGCGGCCGCGGAACGGCACCGGCGACGGCGCCACCGGCTGGAAGCCGGAGACGGCCGGGTCGGCCACCCGGCCGGCGTGGTTGAGCTCCACGCCGAGCAGGGCACCCTCGGCGTGCACCGCCTCGGCCAGCGCCCGCAGGCCCGGGATCACGTGTTCGCCGTGCGCGCCGAGCTGCCGGGAACGGCCCCGGCCGTCGGCGCGCACGAAGGTCGCCTCGGTGAAGACCAGCGCCGCCCCGCCGGCTGCCCGGGCCCGCAGGTAGTCGGTGTAGAGGCCGGTCAGCCGGCCGTCGGCGGTGCCGTAGTTGCGCTCCATCGGCGGGCTAACCACCCGGTTGCGCAGCTCGTGCCGGCCCACCCGGAGCGGCTCGCCGAGCAGCACGTCACAGCCCGAGGTAGATGCGCCGCACCTGCGGATCGTGCCGGAGCTGGGCCGACGTGCCGCGCATCGCCACCTCGCCGTTCTCCACCACCAGGCAGCTGCTGGTGGCCTCGAAGGTCAGCTTGGCGTTCTGCTCGACCAGCAGCAGGCTGAGCCCTTCGGAGCGCAGCCGCAGCAGGACCGCGAGGATCTCCTCGACCAGCTTCGGCGACAACCCCATCGACGGCTCGTCCAGCAGCAACAGGCGGGGGCGGGCCATCAGCGCCCGCCCGATCGCCAGCATCTGCTGCTGGCCGCCGGAGAGCGCCCCGGCCAGCCGGCCGCGCATCTCGCCGAGGACCGGGAACATCTCGTAGACCTCGGCCAGGGTCGCCCGGGTCTCCGCGTTCCACTTCCGGACGTACGCGCCCAGCAGCAGGTTCTTCTCCACCGGCAGGCCGGCGAAGACGTGCCGGCCCTCCGGGACGTAGCCGATCCGGTGCCGGACCATGGCCCGGGCGTGCACGCGGCTCAGGTCGACGTCGCCGTAGCGCAGCGTGCCGACCTTGCGCGGGACCAGCCCCATCACCGCCTTGAGGGTGGACGTCTTGCCGGCGCCGTTGGCGCCGATCACCCCGATCGCCTCGCCGGCCGGGACGGCGAAGCTCAGGTCGCGGACCGCGCAGACGCCGCCGTAGTGGACGGTCAGGCCCTCCACGGTGAGTGCCTGCGCGGTCTTGGTCGCGGATTCGGACATTGCGGTCATCCAGTCACCTCCATCGAGTCACCGAGGTACGCCTCGATCACCGCGGGGGTCGTGGCCACCTCGGCCGGCTCCCCCTCGGCGATGACCCGGCCGCCGGCCAGCACGGTGATCCGTTCGCACAGCGACATCACCAGACCCATGTTGTGCTCGATCACGATCACCGTGACGCCGCTGTCACGGATGGACCGGACGATCTCGCTGAGCTGCCGGACCTCCTCGCCGTTGAGGCCGGCGGCCGGCTCGTCGAGCAGCAGCAGGGCCGGGCCGGCGGCCATCGCCCGGGCGATCTCGACCCGCCGCTGGATGCCGTAGGGCAGGGATTTGGGCGGCAGGGCGGCGAACTCGGTGAGCCCGTACCGGTCGAGCGATTCCCGGGCCCGCCGGTGCAGGTCGCGGTCCCGGCGCAGGACGTGCACCGGTCGCAGCAGGTAGTGCCAGCTGTGCCAAGTGGCGCTGCGGTCCAGCGCGACCAGGACGTTCTCCTCGACGGTGAGGTCGCCGAAGAGACGGAGGTTCTGGAAGGTGCGCGACATGCCGGCCCGGGCCAGCCGGTACGGCGCGAGCCCGGTGGCGTCCCGGCCGCGGAACCGGACCCGGCCCCGGGTCGGCCGGTAGAGCCCGCTGATCACGTTGAACAGGGTGGTCTTGCCGGAGCCGTTCGGGCCGACGATGCCGCGGATCTCGCCGGCCGTGACCGACAGCGAGACCTCGTCGAGGGCCTTGAGACCGCGGAAGTGCATGCTGATCCGGTCGGCCTCGAGGATCGGCGCGCCCTGCCCGGCCGGCTCGGCACGGGTCTCGTACGGCCGGAACGGCTGCAGTCGGGCCGCGCTGCCGGCCCGGCCCCGGCCCAGCGCCGCGCGCAGCCGCTTGGGCAGCCCGGCCAGGCCGGTCGGGGCGAACACCACGACCAGGACGACCACCGTGCCGTACGCGAGCTGGGCGACCGTGGGGTGGTCGACCAGCCACTCGCGGACCAGGTAGAGGCCGACCGCGCCGACCACGCAGCCGATCAGGCTCTGCCGGCCGCCGATGATCACCATGGCGAGCAGCAGGAACATGTTGGCGATCGAGAACGACTCCGGCGCCACGTAGCGGATCAGCCCCGCGTAGAGCACGCCGGCCACCCCGCCGTACACGCTGGCCAGCAGGAACGCGGTCATCCGCAGCACCGGCACCTCGGCCCCGAGGGCGCCGGCCGCGAGGGCGTCGTCGCGCATCGCCCGCATCCGCCGGCCGAGCGCGGTCCGCACGATGAACAGGCCGAACGCCAGGACCAGCGCGAAGACGATCAGCTCCAGGTAGTAGTAGAGGTACTCACTGGACAGATCCACGCCGGGCAGGGTCGGCACCGGGATCGCCGAGATGCCCTCGGCGCCGCCGGCGATCTGCGCGTTGGTGACCCAGTTGGTGAAGGCCAGCGCCAGCCCGAGAGTGACGATGCCGAGGTAGTGCGACTGCACCCGCAGCGCCGGGGTGCCGACCAGCAGCCCGATCGCCATGGTGGCGGCGATCGCGAGCAGCGCCGAGACCCAGAAACCCCAGCCGGCCCGGGTGGTGAGGATCGCGGTGGCATAGGCGCCGACGCCGAAGAACGCCACCTGGGCCAGGTTGACCTGCCCGCCCACGCCCATGCAGAGGCCCAGGCCGACGGCGAGGATCGCAAAGATCAAGATCACATTCACGACATGGATTGCGTACGAATCAAGGCCGTACGGAAGTAACCAGGCCGCCACCGCAATGATCGCGAGCGTAGCGATGCGATATCTCATGCCCGATTCACCGTCCGCTCGCCGAAGACCCCGGTCGGCCGGATCATGATGATCACGGTGAAGACCAGGAAGGTGACCAACTCCGAGTAACCCTGGAAGTGCCCGGCCGCGAACGAGTCGAGCACCCCGATGGCCAGCCCGCCGACGATCGCGCCGGGAATGCTGCCGAACCCGCCGAGGATCGCCGCCGCGAAGCCCTTGATGCCGAGCGCCCCGCCGAGCGCCGGGTTGACGTAGAGCAGCGGCCCGACCAGCCCACCGGCCAGCGCCGCCAGCCCCGCGCCGATCATGAAAGCGATCGCGTTGCTGCGGCCGACGTGGATGCCGACCGCGGTGGCCGCCTCGTGGTCCATCGCCACCGCCTGCATGGCCGCGCCGCGTTTGGTGCGCGACAGGAACAGCACCAGCAGCACCGTGGCGACCGCCGCGATGGCCAGCACGACCAGGTCGTAGGTGCGGATCCGCAGCCCGAACAGCTCGATCGGGGCGGCCGGCACCGGCGACGGGACGGCCCGCCCGGTGGCCCCCCAGATCATGATGACCAGGGCGTCGAGGACGATGCCGAAGCCGATCGTGCCGATCAGCATGAGGTCGAAGTCGCGGTTCTCCAGCGGCCGGAGCACCCGCTCGATGACCAGGCCGATCGCCGCGGTGACCGCGATCGCCACCAGCATGGCCAGCGCGAACGGGAGCTTGGTGGTGAGGTAGAAGGTGGAGGCCAGGTAGGCGCCGACGGTGACGACGTTGCCGTGCGCGAAGTTGACCAGGCCCATCGTGCGGTAGACCAGCGAGAAACCGAGCGCCACCAGGGCGTAGACGGCACCGAGACTGATCCCGCCGATGATCGTCTGAAAGAAGACCTGCATGGCCTCTCCTTCGATGGCGGTATCCCGGCGCCTCCGTGGCGGCGCCGGGATACCGGGGGTCGGGTGGATCAGCCTGCGGCCGCGACGAGCTTGCCGCCCTGGATCTTGCCGATCGAGGTGGCGAAGATCCCGACGCCGGTCTGGTCGAACGCGAAGTCGCCGAGCAGGCCCTGGTACTTGGTGGCGCGGATGGCGTCGGCCAGCGGCTTGCCGGTGGCCACGTTGCTGTTCTTGAGCGCGGTCAGCATGATCTGCGCGCCGTCGTACGCCTTGGCCCCGTGCAGCTCGGCGTCCTCGTTGTAGGCGGCCTTGTAGGCGTCGGCGAACTTCTTCGACGCCGGGCTGATGTCGTTGCTCAGATACGGCGAGCTGACGATCGTGCCCTCGGCGCCGGCGGCGCCGGCCGTGTCCAGGAAGACCGGCGTGCCCTGCGGCGCGGCACCCGCGAACGGGACGGTGATGCCGAGGTCGCGGGCCTGCTTGACGATCAGTCCGGACTCGACCTCCTCGGCGCCCAGGAAGATCAGCTTCGGGTTCTTCTGCCGGATCGAGGTGAGCGCGGCACTGAAGTCCTTCTGGTCGGTGGTGACCACCTGGTCGGCGACCGGCGTGACGCTACGGGCGGTGAGCGCCTTCGTGAAGGCGTCGTGCTCGCCCTTGCCGTACGAGCCGTTGTTGGTGATCAGCGCGATGCTCTTGATGCCCTGCTGGTCGACGATGTATTTGGCCAGCGTCTCGTCGTAGGTGGTGCTGGTCGGGCCGTTCAGGAACAGGAACTCGCTGCCGACCGCGACCAGGCCCGGGGACTGCCCGGACGTGATGTTGGGGATCTCGGCGGTCTTCAGCGTCGGCGCCATCGCGATGGTCACCGCGCTCTCGGCCGTGCCGATCATCGCGATGTACCCCTCGCTGTCGATCTTGCGCGCGAGGTTGGTGCCGGTGGTCGGGTCGGCCTGGTCGTCGAACACGTCCAGCTGGATCTGCCGGCCGTTGATGCCGCCGGCCGCGTTCCACTCGGTGACGGCGAGCTTGGCGCCCTTGAGTTCCCACGCGCCGAGCGAGCTGAGCTGCCCGCTCTGCGCGTCCACCAGGGCGATCTTGATGGGCCCGGAGTCCGAGCCGGACTCCTTCTTGTCGCCGCCGGGTGCGCTGCACCCGGCGGCGACGACCAGAGCGAGCACGGCGACGGCGGATATGGCGGTGGCACGGGGTCGGACCATGTGCGTCTCACCTCGATCTAGGGTTGAGTCGGCGCCTCTTACTCGAAGACGCCCTGGTAGATGTCCTTGATGTTCCAGTGGCCGGGGGTCGGCACCGGTTCGTTGACCATCGGAACGTCGATCACCGCGGGGCGGCGGCGGTCGACGGCCGTCTTGAGGGCGGCGGTGAGCTCGCCCGGTTCGCCGATCAGGTATCCGTCGGCACCGCAGGCCCGGCCCAGGGCGGCGAAGTCCGGGCTGTAGGGCTGCCCGTCCGGGTCGGTGAAGTCGCAGCCGTAGCTGCGGCCGAAGAACGTCGACTGCAGGTCGGAGATGGTGCCGTGGGCCCGGTTGTTCATCACCAGGAAGATCACCGGGAGACCCCGCTCGACCGCCATCGGCACGGCCGGCAGCTGCGCGCTCATCCCGCCGTCGCCGATCAGCGCCACCACCACCCGCTCGGGCTGGGCGAGCTGCACGCCGAGGGCGGCGGCCGGGCCGAAGCCCATGGTGGACGCGCCGCCGGGGGTGATGAACCGGCCCGCGGCGGGCAGCGGATAGCACTGGGCCACCCCGTTCTTGTTCCAGCCCACGTCGGTGACCAGCACCGCGTCCGGCGGCAGCCCGGCCCGCACGTCGGCCAGGATCCGCTCCGGCCGCAACGGGAACTGGTCGCTGCGGCCCCGCTCGGCGCTGGCCGCGAACAGCTCGCCGCGGGCGGTGGCGATCCGGGCCCGCAGCTCGGGCCGGGCGACCGGGTCGTGGCCGCGGACCCGGTCGCGGATCGCGGTGACCGCGAGCGCGGCGTCGGCGACCACGCCGAGCTCGACCGGGTAGTTGCGGCCGATCTCGGCCGGGTCGATATCGATCTGGATCAGCCGCGACGGCGGGAAACGCCAGGTGTAGTCGGGGTTCCACGAGCTCGCGTCGGTCTCGGCGAACCGGGTGCCGATGGCCAGCACCAGGTCGGCGTCGCGGGCGTAGGCGTTGGTGACTTCCAGCCCCCAGAACCCGGTCATGCCGAGCACCAGCGGGTGGTCGTCGGGCAGCGCGCCCTTGGCCATCAGCGAGTGCGCCACCGGGATGTCGAGGTGCTCGGCCAGCTCGCGCAGCGCGGCCCGGCCGGCCGGGCCGCCGAGTCCGCCGCCCAGGTAGATCAGCGGCCGCTCGGCACCGGCCAGCGCGGCCGCGATCCGGTCGGCGTCGGCGGCGCTCAGGTCGGGACGGGTCACGGCGGCCGGCAGCGGGTAGGCCGGGACGCCGTCCGGCAGCGGCCGGGAGAACAGGTCCATCGGCACGTTGAGCAGCACCGCGCCCGGCCGGCCCGAGCTCGCCGTCCAGAACGCCCGCTCGGTGAAGCGGGGCAGATCCTCGACCCGCTGCACCTGCCAGGCCCGCTTCACGAACGGCCGGTAGATGGCCGCCTGGTCGGCGTCGGCGTGCAGGTTGACCTCTTGGTGCGGGTGCCGGCCGTACAGGTAGGACGGGATGTCGCCGGCGATGGCGACCAGCGGCACCGAGTCGAGCGCGGCGGTGGCCACCCCGGTGACCGCGTTCATCATGCCCGGGCCGACGTGCATGAGCAGGACGCCGGGTTTGCCGGTGGCCCGCGCGTAACCGTCGGCGGCGTGCGCGGCGGTCTGCTCGTGGCGGGCGATGACGAACTCGATGCCGCTGCGGCCGATGGCGTCCAGCAGCGCGATGTTGGTGTGCCCGCAGGTGCCGAAGACGTATTCGACGCCGTAGTCGGTGAGCTGCGCGACGAGCGCGTCGGCGGCGGTGGCCATCAGTTCTCTCCCCAGATCGACATTCCGCGCAGGATCAGCGTCTTGACGACCGTGTAGTCGTCGATCATGTGGGCCGGCGACTCCCGGCCGAACCCGGAGTCCTTGACCCCGCCGAACGGCACGTGGTCGAGCCGGAAGTTGGACGAGCCGTTCACGATCAGGCCGCCCACCTCCAGCTCCCGCCAGGCGGTCAGGATCCGGCCGATGTCCCGGGTGAACAGCCCGGCCTGCAGGCCGAACCGGCTCGCGTTGCAGGTCGCCAGGACGGTGTCGAAGTCGTCGAACGGCAGCACGCTGACCAGCGCCCCGAAGACCTCCTTGGTCACCACCGCGGCGTCGGCGGGCGGGTCGGCGACCACGGTCGGGGTGAGGGTGGCGCCGTCGCGCGCGCCGCCCACGGTGATCCGCGCGCCGGCGCCGGCCGCCTCGGTGGCCCAGCCGAGCACCCGCTCGGCGGCCCGGTCGTCGACCATCGAGCCGACGTCGGTGGCCGGGTCGAGCGGGTCACCGACCCGCAGCGCCGCCACCTCGGCGGTGAGCAGGTCGACGAACGCCGCGAAGCTGTCCCGCTGCACGTAGACGCGCTGCACCGAGATGCAGCTCTGCCCGGAGTTGGTATAGCCGGTGCGGGCGCACACCTTGGCGGCGGCCGCGAGGTCGGCGTCGGCGCAGACGATGGTGGCGGCGTTGCCGCCGAGCTCCAGGACCAGCCGCTTGGCGCCGGCCGCCCGGGCCACCGCGGCGCCGGTCTCGGCGCTGCCGGTGAAGCTGATGACCGCGACCTCGGGGGCCGCGCAGAGCTCGGCGCCGACCTCGCCCCCGCCGTGCAGCAGCTGCACCGCCTCGACCGGCGCGCCCGCTTCCAGCAGCAGCGCGACCACGGCGGCGGAGACGGCGGGCGCCTGCGGGGGTGCCTTCACGATGGTGCTGTTGCCGGCCGCGAACGACGCGCCCAACTTGTGCGCGAGCAGGTTGGCCGGGGCGTTGAACGGCGTGATCGCGAGGGCGACGCCGGCCGGCGCGCGGTAGGTGAGGGCGGTGTTGCCGATGCCGCGTTCCCAGCCGGCGACCGGGAGCACGTCGCCGCCGATCCGGCGGGCCTCGGCCGCGCAGACCGCGAACGTGTCGGCCACCCGGTCCAGCTCGCCGCGGCCGTCCTTGACGGGTTTGCCCAGCTCGAGGGCGATCAGCCGGGCGATCGCGTCGCGGTGCTCGGTGGCCAGCGCGGCGGCCCGGTCGAGGATCGCGGCCCGGGTGGCGGGCGCGAGGCGGGCGACCGTGCGGGCGAACGCGGTGGCATGCCCGGCCGCCGCCCGGGCGTCGCCCGGCTCGGCGATCCGGGCCCGGCTGACCACCGTGCGGGTGAACGGACCGACCCGGTCGTCCGACGGCCCGTCACCGATCCAGACGCCGCCGAGCAGGGTGGGCGCCGAAACCACCGATCCCGGTGGCGTGTTGAGGATGGCCGCGAGCATCTGCACCTCCTAAAGTCCGTCACGTGGACCACATTTGGTCTTCTGGACCGCTGTACGGACTCGGGTGTAACGTACGGTTGGCCATCAGCCGATGGCAATAGATCGGGGCCGAAAAGTTACGGGCCGATGACGTCATCGCGCGGGCGGCAGAATTCAGGTGTCCTAGACACCAATGGCCGATCTCGGCCGCACTGCAGAGGAAGTGAGCCACGGTGACATCCGCGACCAGGCGTAACCCGGCGGCCGGCGACGAGAGCTCCGAGGGGCAGGGCGTCCGCAGCATCCAGCGGGCGCTCGACATCCTGTCGCTGCTGACCGAGGACCGCCCGTTGATCGCCGTGCGGGACATCGTCGCGGCGACCGGGCTGGCCAAGACGACGGTCATCCGGATCGTGCAGACCCTCGAACAGAGCGGCCTGCTGTGGGCGACCAACTCCGGCTACATGGCCGGGCCCGGGCTCTGGCGGTGGGCGCACCTCGCCCGGCGCGGCTGGGAGCTGCCGCCGGAGACCCAGCGGCTGATGCGCGAGCTGGCCGCGCGCGAACGGGAGACGGTCAACGTCTACGTGGCCCGCGACATCGTCCGGATCTGCATCGCCCAGCAGGAGAGCCCGCAACCACTGCGGCACGTCGTGCACGTCGGCGACGAGCTGCCGATGTGGGCCGGCGCCTCGGCGAAGGTGTTGCTGCGCAACGCCTCCGACGGCCTGCTGGAGCGGGTGGCCCGCTCCTCGCCGTGGGGCGAGGGGCACGTGCGGCGCATCCGGGAGTGGATCGACGAGGCCACCCAGCAGGGGTACGCGGTGAGCCACGGCGAGCGCGAGACCGGCCTGTCCGCGGTGGCCGTGCCGATCCTGGGCCGCTCCGGCACCGTGGTCGCGGCGCTGACGCTGAGCGGCCCGACCGTGCGGTTCACCGACGACCGCGTCACCGAGTTCACCGCGGCGCTGCTGACCGCGGCGGCGCAGATGAACGAGCGAGGTTTCGACCATCCGCTCGGCTCGTCGTTCTGACCACACCCGTAGGGAGAACCGCGCATGCCCGACCGGCCGCTCGACGGTATCCGTGTCCTCGACCTCACCAACGTCCTCGCCGGGCCCTACTGCACGTATCACCTGATGCTGCTCGGCGCCGAGGTGCTCAAGATCGAGATGCCCGGCCGGGGCGACCTCGCCCGGCGGCTGGGCCCGGACCCGGAGCTGAACCGGTCGTTGCTCGGCGCGTCCTTCCTGGCCCAGAACGCCGGCAAGAAGTCGATCGAGCTGGACCTGAAGTCGGACGACGGCCGGGCCACGTTCGAGGAGCTCGCGACGCACGCCGACGTGCTGGTCGAGAACTACCGGGCCGGCGTGCTGGCCCGGCTCGGCTTCCCGGCCGAGCGGCTGGCCCGGCTCAACCCCGGGCTCGTGCACTGCGCGATCAGCGGTTTCGGCCAGACCGGGCCGATGAGCCAGGCGCCCGCCTACGACCAGATCATCCAGGGCCTGTCCGGGATGATGAGCGTGACCGGCACCCCGGAGACCGCGCCGCTGCGGGTCGGCTTCCCGGTCGCCGACACCGTCGGCGGCCTGTCCGCCGCGCTGGCGATCACCGCCGCGCTGGCCGGCCGGCGGGTCGACGGCAAGGGCCGCTACCTGGACGTGTCCATGCTGGAGGCGTCGCTGTCGGCGATGGGCTGGGCGGTCTCCAACTACCTGGTGAGCGGGGTCGAGCCGCAGCCGATGGGCGACCAGAACGCGACCGCCGCCCCGTCCGGCACCTTCGACACCGCCGACGGCCCGCTCAACATCGCGGCGAACCGCCAGGAGCAGTACGAGACGCTGTGCCGGCTGGTCGGCCGCCCGGAGCTGATCGACGATCCCCGCTTCGCCGACCGGGAGGCGCGCAAGGCGCACCGGCCGGAGCTCAACCGGGAGCTGACCGAGGCCCTGCGGGCGCGGCCGGCGCTGGAGTGGGAGCGGATGCTGTCCGCGGCCGGGGTCCCGGCGGCCCGCATCCTGACCGTCGCTCAGGCCGTCGACATCGACCAGGTGGCCGGCCGGGGTTTCATCGCCGAGGTGCCGTTCCCGGCCGGCGACCGGACGCTGCGGGTGAGCGGGAGCGGGGTGCTCTTCGACGGCGAGCCGCTCACCCCGCCCGCTCCGCCGCCCGTGCTCGGCGAGCACAACGCCCAGGTGCCCGAGCTGCTCCGGCGCTGGCGGGAGGCCCGTAGCCCGGTCCCGGCCGGCGACTGACACGCTAGGCATCGCCGACCAGCTCCAGGAAGTCGGCGTACATCCGGTCCTCGCCGGGCGCGTATCCGGTGAAGAGCTGGAACGACGCCGCGGCCTGGTGGACCACCATCCCGCCGCCGTCGGCCACCCGGCAGCCCAGCGCCCGGGCGGTCCGGATCAGTGCCGTCTCCAGCGGGCGGTAGATCACGTCGGCGACCCAGAGGTCGGCCCGCAGGTGCTCCGGCTCGATCGGGGTGCCCGGATGGCCCTCCATCCCGATCGGGGTCGCGTTGACCAGGCCGCCGGCGTCGGCCAGCCGGGCCGGCACCTCCTCCGGGGCGATCGCCTCGACCGTCACCGGGTGGTGCCCGGCGATCGCGCGGGCCAGCCGCTCGGCCCGGCCGGGGTCGACGTCGGCCACCGACAGCCGCCGTGCGCCCGCGCCGGCCAGCGCGGACGCCACTGCCAGGCCCGCGCCGCCCGCGCCGAGCTGCACCACGTGGTCGAGGCGCAGGCCGGGTAGCTGGCGGGCCAGGCCGGCCGCGAAGCCGTACCGGTCGGTGTTGTGCCCGACCGCCCGGCCGTGGTCGAAGACGACGGTGTTGACCGCGCCGAGCTCGGCCGCCTCCGGCGCGAGATCGTCGAGGTGCCGCACCACGTCCTGCTTCACCGGGTGGGTGATGTTGAGGCCGCGGAAGCCGAGCCGCCGGGCCGCGCTGACCAGGTCGCCGACGTCGCGGGCGGCCGGGGCGAGCCGGTCGAGGTCGACGAGCTGGTAGAGGTAGCGGAGGCCGTGCCGGCCGGCCTCCCGCTCGTGCAGCGCCGGACTCAGCGACGTCCCGATGCCGGCGCCGATCAGGCCCACCAGACAGCGTTCCACGATGGCCTCCAGTTCTTTGTACGAACCAGTACGTTAGTTATCGGCACCGAAACCTGCGATGTCAAGAGATGGACGACAATGCATGGCCTTTATCGGTCGGCCAGGAGCTCCGACCCATCGGCGACCACGTCGTCCCCCGCCGCCGGATTGGTGTTGTTGAGGTGCCCGTAGCGGAATCGGGTGCCGGGATGCCGGGCCGTGTGCGGCCGGGACTCCACGATGGGCAGATGGCCCATGCTGCGGGCGCTGCCCGGCCGGCCGGTCGTCCGGGTCAGCTCGTCGTCGGTGCCGAAGGTGCCGTCCAGCAGCACCTCGCCGGCACCGGCCACGAACCCGTCGAACGCCGCGGTCCACGCCGGCAGGCAGGTGGCGTGCACGAAGCTCGCGCCGGTCCGGGTGTCGGTCAGACGCAGCGCCGACACCCAGTCGTCGCCGGCGACCCCGGCCGCGTAGCGCGGCCGCTTCGCGCCGACCGTGAGCCGGCGGACGTCGAGGCCGCCGTCCAGCACGAGGTGGTCGGTGAGCTCGTTCCAGTGCAGCTCGGTGTAGGACGCGAGCATCGGGCGCAGGGGGAAGGCGGTTTCGAGGGCCGCGCTCACCGCCGGGGTGGCGTAGACGCTCAGCCGGACCGCCTCGCGCAGGCTGAGCAGGCCGAGCGTGTGGTCGAGCTCGGCGGTGGTGAGCAGTACGCCGCGTAGCGGGGTCTCCCGCAACCCCGGGCCGGGGGCCAGCTCCGGGGTGCCGAGGATCTGGGTGCGGATATCCGGGCCGGCGTTGAGCAGGTACCACGCCGTGCCGTCGCCGCTGACCGCGACGGTGTCCTGGGACCGATGGCGGCCGGTGCGGCGGGCGTCCTGGCAGACCGGGCAGGCGCAGTTCCACTGTGGGCTTCCGCCGCCCGCGGCACTGCCGAGCACCCGGACCCTCACGCGTACCGCCGCGGGATCATCGGGGTTCGGGTGGCCGGTTCGAGCAGCCCGTGGTGCGGCGAGAGCGAGCAGGCCGGGTCGGTGGCCGCGGCGTCGCCGGTCAGCTGGAAGGCCTGGCAGCGGCAGCCGCCGAAGTCGAGTTCGCGCAGCTCGCAATCGCGGCACGGGGACGGCATCCAGGCGGTGCCGCGGTAGCGCTCGAACAGTTCCGAGCGGTACCAGATGTCGGCGAGCCGCTGCCGCCGCACGGTCGGGGCCGGCGGGCCGGGCAGTTGCTGGGCGGCCAGGCAGGGCAGGACGACGCCGGTCGGGGTGACCGCGAGCTGCCGGGCGCCCCAGCCGTTCATGCACGGCTTCGGGCGGCCGGTGAAGTGGTCCGGCTCCACGTAGACGATCTCCATCTCGTGGCCGTACCGCTCGTGCACCCCGGCCGCGGCGACGCCGGCCCGGCGCACCTGATCGGCGGTGGGCATCAGGGCGGCCCGGTTGCGCAGGCCCCAGCCGTAGTACTGGGTGTGCGCCAGCTCGAGCCGGTCGGCGCCGAGATCGGCGGCGAACGCGGCGATGTCGGCGAGCCGGTCCACGTTCGCGGCGTGCAGCACCACGTTGATGGTCAGCGGCAGGTCGGCCCGCCGGATCAGGCCGGCCGCCGCGATCTTCCGCTCGTGGGCGCGCAGGCCGGCGATGGCGTCCGCGGCCGGGGTGTCGGCGTGCTGCACGGACAGCTGCACGTGGTCGATGCCGGCCGCGCCGAGCCGGTCGAGCCGGCCGTGCGACAGCCCGACCCCGCTGGTGATCAGGTTGGTGTACATGCCCAGCGTGCGGGCGTGCGCGACGAGATCGGCGAGGTCGGGGCGCAGGACCGGCTCGCCGCCGGAGAAGTGCACCTGCAGGACGCCGAGTTCGCGGGCCTGGTCGAGGACGGTCCGCCACTCCCCCGTGGTCAGCTCGTCGCGGACCGGGTCGATCTGCACCGGGTTGGAGCAGTAGCCGCAGCGCAGTGGGCAGCGGTAGGTCAGCTCCGCGACCAGGCCGATCGGTAGCGGCGCCGGCCCGCCCGGGGCACCGGCGCAGGTCTGCGCGACGGCCGGGCGTCCACCGTCGGCCAGCAACCGCCGGGCGGTCAGATCGTCGACCAGCTCGGCGACGTCGGCCCGGTCGACGTCGTCGTAGGTGTGGGCCAGCAGCGCCACGATGTCGTCGACGTCCCGGTGCCCGTCGCAGGCGCGCACCACGTCCGGGGCCGGCCCGGTCAGCATCAGGCTGCCCTCCGGGAAGAGCAGGGCGTCGGCCTGCCGGACCGGGTCGTGCACCAGCCGTACGCCCCGGCCCAGCCCCGGTCTCACGCGACGCCGCCCTGGTGTTCGACGGCGTCGAGCATCGCGTTCAGCACGTCGCACTTGAACGCCAGCGCCCGCAGCGCGGCCTGCTGCTCGTCGGCCGTCCGGCAGTGCGTCAGCACCAGGTCGAGGGTGTAGCGGGCGTCGTCGCGCACCACCGGGATGCGGTGCTCGAAGTAGGCGTACCCCTCGGGTTTGATCCAGTCGTAGTGCCGGCGCCAGGCCACCACCCGGGCCGCCATCAGCTCCGGCGAGAACAGCTCGGTCAGTGCGGCGGCCGCCGCCTCGAGCCACGGCCGGTGCAGGCAGAAGTGCAGGTAGCCGTCGACCGCGAACCGGGTGCCGCGGGCGACGTGCCGCTCGTCGAGCAGTTCCTCGCGGGCCAACCCGACCGCGTCGGCGAGGACCAGCCAGTCGGCCTGGCCGCCCTCGCCGTCGCGGGCACCGTCGTGGAAGGTGACCCGGTCGAGCCAGCGGCGGCGGACGGCCGGCTCCGGGCAGTTCGCGATGATCGCCGCGTTCTTGCGGGCCAGGATGCTCTGGTAGTACCACCGGTTGGCGACCCAGCCGCGCACCTCGGCCGGCGAGCACTCGCCCGCGTGCAGGCGCCGGTGGAACGGGTGGCGATCCCAGTAGCGCGGGGCGAGGCCGTGCAGGGCGGCGGCGAAGTCGGCCCGGTTCAGCTCGGCCGGCGCCACGGTTGGCCGACCCCGGCGTACCCGGAGATCTCTGCTCTTGATTCCAGGCATTCGGTCTTCGGTTTGGTCCAGGTGCGCTTTTCCTTGGTCATGAGATGTCCCTTCAGGAGACGACGATCTTGCCGGTGTTCTGCGGGTAGACGGCGTCGTTGTAGAAGTAGGTGCCGGGCGTGCTGAACGTGTGTGACCAGGATTTGCCCGGCATCAGCACCCCGGTGTCGAACTCGTCGTCGAAGAACGACACCGCCGCGTGCGCGGAGGCGTTGTCGGCCGGGTTGACGAAGGTGACCGTGGTGCCGGCCGGGATCGCCAGGTGCTGCGGCGCCATCGCGTTCTGCGCCACCAGGTTCTCGGTGGCCCCCGGCGCGTTCGTGGCCGCGCTCCAGACCCGCCCGATGGTCACCGTGTTGTTCGCGGTCGCGCCGGTGACCGCCGCGGTGCGGACGTCGTTGCGCTTCGACGGCGGCACCGGGGTCGCCGCCGGCGCGACGGTGCCGCCGAGCTTGAACGCCCACAGGTGGTCGCCGCGCGGGATGTCCGGGTAGGGCAGGCCGTTGCCGCCGGCGAACACCGCGATGTACTGCTCGCCGTCGATCTCGTAGGCGATCGGGCTGGTGTGCACGCCGGCTCCGGTCTGGAAGCTCCAGAGCACCTCGCCGTTCGTGTCGTCCATCGCGTGCAGCAGGCCGTCCGGCCCGCCCTGGAACATCACCCGGCCGGCCGTGGTCAGGATGCCGTTGCCGTGCGCGAGCGACCACTCGCCGTCCTTCGTCCACACCGGACGGTTGGTGACCGGGTCGACCGCGACGATCCCGCCGGCGAAATACTCGCCCAGCGGCCGGGAGGTGTTGACCCGGCCGTCGCGGGCGTTGGAGAAGCCCGAGTTGATCAGGCCGTAGCCGACGTAGATCCAGCCGGTGTGCGGGTTGAACGACAGGTGCGACCAGTCGGCGCCGCCGCCGGCCCCGGGGAAGATGATGACCGGCCGGTCCCAGTGCGGGGTGTAGAGGCCGCCGGTCTCGTAGAACGGCACCGGGCGGGTGGCCTTGTCGATCCGCGGTTCCTGCGGGACGAACGATTCGCCGCCGGGGAACGGCTGGGTGGGTGCGGTCTTCTGGCGTACGTCCTGGGGAACCGGCCGTTCCTCCATGCCGTGGATCGCCTCGCCGGTGCGGCGGTCGAGGATGTAGTACATGCCGACCTTGCTGCCGTAGACCACGACCTTGCGCAGCCTCTTCTTGACCACGATGTCGATCAGGACCGGGGCCATCACGTTGTCCATGTCCCAGATGTCGTGGTGCACCGACTGGAAGTGCCAGCGCCGGCGGCCGGTCTTCGCGTCGAGGGCGACGATCGAGTTGGCGAACAGGTTGTCGCCGGCCCGGGACGAGCCGTCGGTGCGCGGGTACGGGCCACTGAAGGTCCAGTAGACGAGGCCCAGCTCGGGGTCGATCGCCGGGTGGATCCACGGCACCGCGCCGCCGGTCTTCCACGAGTCGCCGGCCCAGGTGTCGTGGCCGAACTCGCCGGGCCCTGGCGCCGACCAGAACGTCCAGACGATCTCGCCGGTCGCCGCGTTCAGGGCGTAGGCCCGGCCGCGGGCGCCGCCGGTGCTGCCCTGCATGCCGACGTAGACCAGGCCGTCGTGGTGGACGACCGCGCCGGCCAGGGTGCCGGTGAGGCCGCCGCACTGGCCGTTCTGCGGGTCGCAGCCGCTGTCCGAGCCACCCTCGCCGGCGGTGATCAGCGGGCGCTGCCAGAGGATCGCGCCGGTGAGCTGATCCAGGGCGTACACCATGTTGGATCCGCTTGTGGAAAAGACCTTGCCGCCGCCGAGCGCAACGCCGCGCATGTTCGTGCTCTTGCTGCCGAGGTTGGTCTTCCATTTGATCGCGCCGGTGCGGCCGTCGACCGCGAAGACGTTCTGCTGGGTGGTCTGCACGTAGAGGACGCCGTCCTGGACCACCGCGGTGCTCTGCTGCGCCTGGCTGGTGCTGCCGCCCTCCAGGTTGACGTGCCACGCACCGCCCAGCCGCTGCAGAGTTCGCCGATTGATCTGGCCCAGGTTGGAGTGGTTGGTGTTGCCCAGGTCTCCGCAGACCTTGGGGAAGTTCTTCCCGGGCCGCCCGAAGGCAGGTGGCTGTAATGGGGCCGCTTCCGCCGGTGTGCCGGCCAGGGCGGTCGTGCCCACGGCGCCCACCGCGCCGGCCAGGAATTTGCGTCTCTCCATGGCTGTCCCCGTTCTCGAGTCAGCTGCAGAACGGGAGCTTGCCCATGGCGGACAGGATCCCGGTGACGATGTGCTTCTTGAAGAAGGCCTGGCCGACATAGCCGGAGCCGTCGGTCCACGCGGCCGAGTCGTGCCCGAGGGCGGTGACCCAGGAGCGGCCGCCGTCGTAGTACTGGCACCAGGACAGCGGGTGGAACCGGCCGTGCCCGGGGTGCACCGCGGACCTGGTGGCCAGGCTGGACTCGTCCACACCGAGCAGGAACTTCACCCGGGCCGGGAAGGGCATCCAGTTGTACCACTCGTCCTTGAAGTCCCACCGCGGCGGCAGACCCTGGGTGGACGAGTCCTTGGCCAGGGTGACCACGGTCCCGTTCTGATGCGCACCGTGGTCGTAGTACTGGGTGCCGCCGCACAGGCCCTCGTAGTACGGCCAGTTGTACTCGGTGCCGCCGATCGCGTTGTGGATGCCGACGAAACCGCCGCCGGCCCGCACGTACTGCCGCAGCGCGGTCTTCGCCGCGTCGAGGTGGGCGCCGGTGGTGGTGTTCACCGCCGCGGCACTCACCGCGGTGCCGTGCTTCCACAGCGTGTCGCGGCTGGTGCTGCCGAAGACGACGGCCTTGTAGGTGCTGCCGATGCCGGGCATCAGCGTGACGTCCTCGGTCCAGTCGACGCCGACGCCGACCTCGGCCATCCAGGCGATCACCGCGTTCTGCAGGACGTGAGCGGCGGTCAGCGTCGGGTTCAGCCCGGCCGCCAGGGCGGGCCCGAGGTGCGCGTGCCGCGGGCCGGCGGTCCGGGTGTAGAGCAGGATCCGGTCCTGCCGGTTGGCCACCCACGGGTGGTAGGACGCCGGCACCTGACCGCGGATGACGTTGTAGTACGGGTCGAAATAGTCGTCCAGTCCACGAGGGACGTTCGTGGTGACCGGCTGCTTGACCGTCGGCTCGGCGCCACCGGCATGCCGTTCGGCGGCCGCCGCACTACTGGCCGTGGTGCCGGCCGCCGCGGCGGCCGCGGCGGTGGCGGCCGCGCCCCGAAGGACCGCGCGCCGGGGAAGTTTCGCCATCGAGAGCCTTTCCCTGAAGGGAAGTCCGCTAGACGGACCATCTGTACCGCTCTTAGGTCCGGCTCAATATAAAGAGCTTGTTTCGTACGGCGCAAGAGATCCGCTCTACGGTTTCCCTGGACCGCAGATCGGACCCGAGTTAGGGTCTCGCCATGACCGCTGACGACGCCGCCGACTGGTGGGGCACCGCGGTGTCCCGCATCGAGCCCAACCGCATCGAGCTGCGCGGCATCCCGGTGCAGGAGCTGATCGGATCGATCGGCTTCGGGTCGATGATCTGGCTGATGCTCCGCGGCGAGCGGCCCACCGACCGGCAGGCCGCCCTGCTCGAGGCGGCGCTCGTGGCCGGCGTCGACCACGGTCCGCACGCCCCGTCGATCGCGGTCGCCCGGATGGCGATCACCTGCGGCGTCGGGCTCAACAACGCGATGGCCAGCGCGGTCAACACACTCGGCGACTCGCACGGCGGCGCCGGGCAGGAGTGCGTGATGCTCTTGACCGAGATCCTCGATCGCGACGGTGGCGACCTCGCGGTGGCGGCCGACGAGGTGATCGCCGCCTGGCGGGCCCGCGGCGTCCGCTACCTGCCCGGCTTCGGCCACCGCTTCCACACCCACGATCCCCGGCGCGATCCGCTGCTCGCCCTGGTCGACGCGGCCGTCGCCGACGGCGTCGTGCCCGGCGGTCACCTGCGGGCGGCCCGGGCCGTCGAGACCGCGCTCAACCGGGGCCGGAGCCGGCCGGTGCCGATGAACATCGACGGCGCAACCGCGGTCATCTACGCCGAGCTGGGCTTCCCGGCACCCCTGGCGCGCGGGCTGTTCGTGCTCAGCCGCAGCGTCGGCATCCTCGCCCACGCCTGGGAGGAGTCCCAGCAGGGGCGCCGCAACAAGGGCCCGATCCCGCCCGCGATCCGCCCCACGTTTCTATCCTGAAGGGAAAGGCCATGGACCACCCCTCGTCCATCTCCACGGCATGCCTTTCCGGATCTCTCGAGGACAAGCTCGCCGCCGCGGCGGCCGCGCGGTTCCACGGCATCGAGCTGACCGGGAACGACCTCGTCGTGTCGTCCTGGTCGCCCGGCCGCATCCGCCAGGAATGCGCCCGGCGCGGCCTGACCATCGACGCCTACCAGCCGTTCACCGACGCCGAGGCGGTCCCGCCGGACATCTTCGCGGCCACCCTGCGCCGGGCCGACCGGACCTTCGCGATCCTCGAACAGCTCGGCACGCGAACCCTCGTGGTCAGCTCGTCGATGTCCGCCGACGCGGTCGACGACGACGATCTGGCCGCCGAGCACCTGCACAAGCTGGCCACCCGGGCCGAGGCGCACGGTGCCCGGATCGCCTACGAGGCGCTGGCCCGGGGCCGCTTCGTCAACACCTACGCGCACGCCTGGCGGATCGTGCGCCGGGCCGGCCATCCGGCGCTCGGCCTCTGCCTGGACAGCTTCCACATCCTGTCCCGCGGCGACGACCCGGCCGGCATCCGGGTCATCCCCGGCGAGAAGATCTTCCACCTCCAGGTGGCCGACGCCCCGCGCACCAGCCCCGACGTCACCCGGCTCTTCCCCGGGCTGGGTTCGTTCGACCTGACCCGCTTCGTCGGGCAGGTGCTGAGCACCGGCTACGCCGGGCCGCTCGCCCTGGAGGTGGTCAACGACGTCTACCGGCAGGCGGACCCCCGGCAGGCCGCCATCGACGGCATGCGGTCCCTGCTCGCCCTGCGCGAGTCGGCCGGCGTCACCACCCCGGCCGCCGAGCTGCCGCCGGCGCCCGAACTCGGCGGCATCGTCTTCACCGAGCTCGCGGTGGACGACACCTCCGGCCCGTCGGTGGCCCGCGCGCTGACCGCCCTCGGCTTCAGTCATGCCGGCCAGCACCGCTCGAAGCCGGTCCAGCTCTGGCAGCAGGCCCGGGCCCGGGTCCTGCTGAACTTCGCCGCGCAGCGCACGGTCCCGCCCGGCACCGCGACGATCTGCGCCTTCGCGGTGGAGAGCGCCGACCCGGTCGCCTCGACCCGGCGGGCCGAGCAGTTCCTCGCTCCGGCCCTCCCCCGGCTGCGCGCCGCCGAGGAGGCCGAGCTCACCTCGATCGCCGCGCCCGACGGCACCGCGGTCTTCCTCGTCCACGCCGACAGCTGGCCCCGCGACTTCCTGCCCACCGGCGCAGCGCCGTCCTCCGGTGGAAACATCACCGGCACCGACCATCTCTCGCTGACCGACTCGATCGACGACTTCGACGACGCGACCCTCTTCTACCGCGCCGTCCTCGGCCTGCGCGCCGGCACCACCACCGAGATCGCCGCCCCCTTCGGGCGCATCCTCAGCCGGGCCGCCGCCGATCCGGCCAGGCGGGTCCGGGTCACCCTCAACACGGCACCGCTGCACCGCGGCGACTGGGCGCCGGTCATCCCCGCCCCGCAGCACGTGGCCTTCAGCACCGACGACGCCGTCGCCTGCGCCAGGGCGATGCGCACGCTCGGCGCCCCGCTGCTGCCGATCCCCGACAACTACTACGCCGATCTCGACGCCCGCCTGGCCCTGCCCACCGACCTGCTCACCGAGCTCCAAGAGCATTCCATTTTGTACGATCGGGACGAGCGCGGCGCCTACCTGCACTTCTACACGGAGATGCTCGGCTCCCGGGTCTTCTTCGCCGTCGTGCAGCGGATCGACGGCTACGACGGTTACGGCGGCGCGGTCAGTGCACCGGCCCGGATGGCCGCCCACCGCGAACGACGGCTGCTCGCCCTGCGCCACACCGAATCCGCCGAACGGCAGGACTACTCGCTGGCCCACCTGACCGCACTCAGCCTCTCCCCACCGGAGCTGGTCGACGCGGCCGCCGAGGCCGGTTACCGCTACGTCGGGCTGCGGCTGACCCGGGTGACCCCGCAGGAGCCGCACTATCCCCTGGCCACCGATCCGGCCCTGATGCGCACCACCAAGACGAGGCTCGCCGCCACCGGCATCGAGGTCCTGGACATCGAGCTCGCCCGGATCAGCCCCGCCGAGGACCCCCGCGACTTCCAGCGCTTCCTGGAGGCGGGCGCCGAGCTGGGCGCCAGGCACGTCATCGTGCAGCTCCCCGACCCCGACCGGGCCCGCAAGACCGACCGTTTCGCGCAACTCTGCGAGATGGCGAGACCGCTCGGCCTGACCATGGACCTGGAATTCCCGTCCTGGACGGAAACCCCGGACCTGCAAGCCGCGGTTCGGGTTCTGCGCGGCGCCGCCCAGCCGAACGCCGGCATCCTGATCGACCTGCTGCACTTCGCCCGCTCCGGTTCGAGCATCGCCGACCTGCGCCAGCTGCCGGCCGAGTGGTTCCACTTCGCGCACGTCTGCGACGCCCCACCCGCGGTCCCCGCCACCAACGAGGGCCTGATCCACACCGCCCGCTTCGAGCGCCTGTTCCCCGGCGAGGGCGGCATCGACGTGCACGGCATCCTCGGCGCCCTCCCGCCCGGCCTGCCCTACGCCCTGGAGATCCCGAGGGCGACGCTGGTCGCCCAGGTCGGCGGCAAGGAACACGCCCGGATGGCGATCGCGGCCACCCGCCACCACCTGGAGAAGGCGGTAGCTCGTTAGCCTTTCTGCCGAAACGGGCGATGGGCCGGGCCGTCCGGCGGCGAGTAGCTTGTCAGTCGGTCCAAGCCAGGAGGGTGAGGGTCCATGTCTGTCTTTCGCCGCCGAGCCGAGCCACCGCCCGGCGCCCGCATCACGTCCGCGCCGCCCGCGCCCGCGCTGGACTGGTCGGAGGACGACCGGATCCGCGCCGAGTGGCCGCCCGGCCAGCTGGAGGGCGCGGCCGGCGGCCGCCTGGGCTGGGGAAACGGCATGGCGCTCTACGAGCAGAACCCGGCCCCCGGCCAATACCTGAACATCGCCGAATACCTGACCCGAGGCCTGGCCTACACCTACCTGGGCAAGCCGCTGATCAGCGACGCCCAGGCCGCCGAGTCGGTCCGCCGCATCTTGCACCTGATCTCGGCATTGCCACCGGGCGGCCCGGCGGTCCTCGACCACATCGCCGCCCGCCTGGCCCGGCTGGCCTTGGCGGTGACCCGCCAGAAGGGCTGGCAGCCGGCTTCGCTGGGCGGCGACGGCCAGATCCCCGACGAGCTGCTGCGGCCTCCGGCCGTGGTCGAGGCGATCGGCGCCCCCGGCGTAGCCCGCAACGACTACCTCCGGCACTTCTTCGCCAAGGCATCCTGAGCGGTGTGAACCCCCGCATCGACCGCATCACTCGGGAAAATCGGGCAAGCTGGAATTCATCAAGGCCACCAAGGCCGGATGACCGGCCATATCCGTTCGGGTAAGGGTGGCAGGCATGACGCGGGTGGACTTCCTCATCAGCTACGCGGGCCCGGACCGGCCGTGGGCGGAGTGGGCCGCCCAGCAGCTCGAACGCAACAAATTCACGGTCGAGCTGGACGTCTGGGACTGGGCCACCGGCGACAACTTCGTCCTGCGGATGAGTGACGCGCTGGCCCGATGCGACCGGGTGCTGGCCCTGCTCTCCAAGGACTACTTCGACCGGGAGCGCTTCACCACGGACGAGTGGACGGTGGTGCTGGCTGAGCGGCCCGACAAGCGCGGCCGCCGTCTGATTCCGCTGCGGGTGGCCGAGGTCGAACCGCCGTCGATCCTGCGGGCGGTGTTGTACCGGGACCTGTTCGGCGTGCCGGAGCTGGAAGCTCGGCAACGGCTGCTGGCGGCGGTCACCGGGCCGAGCCGCCCGGCCGGGGATGTTCCGTTCCCCGGCTCCGCTGTCAATAACGCCCCGACGCCGCCGACCGGCGGAGCGCGCGTGCCCGGGTCGCTGCCCGCGGTGTGGAATGTGCGTCGCCGGAACCCTGCGTTCACCGGCCGGGAAGCGGAGCTGGCCGGGCTGCGGCAACGCCTGTGCTCGGGAGATCGAGCGTTGGTGCAGGCACTGCACGGCATCGGCGGGGTCGGCAAGACGGAGTTGGTGGTCGAGTACGCGCACCTGTTCGCCAACGAGTACGACCTGGTGTGGTGGATCGACGCGGAACGGCCCGAGCTGATCGGCGAGCAGTTGGCTGCGCTCGCCGTGGCCGCCGACTGGCTGACCCCCGGGGCCTCGGCAACGCCGGCCGCCACGGAGTCAGTGATGCGCCGGTTCCATGGGATGCCCGGCTGGCTGCTGATCTACGACAACGCGCCGACGGCGGACGCCGTCGGCGCGCTGATCCCGGACGGAACCGGCCATGTGGTGATCACCTCGCGCAGCAGGCAGACGAGCAAGGTCGCGGCGGCTCCGATCGAGGTGGATGTGCTGACCCGGCCGGCGTCCGTGCAACTGGTGCTGGACGTGCGGCCGGAGCTGTCGGCTACGGATGTGGATCGGCTCGCCGCGGCGGTCGAGGATCTGCCGCTGGCGCTGACGCAGGCGGCCGGGCTGCTCGCCGAGACCGGGATGACCGTCGACGAATACCTGCAGGAGCTGACGGTCGATCCGGCGGCGGTGCTGAGCGAGGGGCCGACCGGGCACTACCCTGGGCCGCTCGCCGCGGCAGTCGCGGCGGCGATGCGGCACCTGGCCGGGCAGGACGAGGCCGCTGCCCAGCTGTTGCGCTTGATCGCGGTGCTCGCGCCGGAGGCGGTGCCACTGCGGTGGCTGATCGGCACGCCCGAGGGCACGCTGCCGCGGCCACTGGCGACCGTGGCCTCCCGGACCCTCGCCCTGCGTCGCACGCTGGGCCGGATCGCGGCGCTGGGCCTGGCCCGGGTCGACTCCGACGTGATCCAGATGCACCGGCTGACCCAGGCCATCGTGGCCCGGACGACCAGCTCCGCGGAGACGGAGTCCTCCGATCGGCTGCTCGTGGAGGCATCACCCGGATACACAGGGGAACCGGCGCTCTGGCCCAAGTGGGCGGATCTACTTCCGCACCTGCTGGTCAGAATGCCGGTCACCGCAAGCAGTGCGCTACGCGACCTTGCCGCCAGCGCCTTGTACTACCTGGTGCTCCGCGGGGACTACCGCACCGCGAAGCAATGGGGCCACCTTTGGCATGAGCAGTTGCGACAGCAACTGGGCCCCGACGATCTCGCGGTGCTGGAGATCGCCGCCCAACTCGCCAACGCTCATGCCTTGCTGGGTGAATACCAGGAGGCCCGCCGGCTGAACGAGGACACTCTGACCCGCCGCAGACGAATCCTGGGTGACGATGACCCCGTCACCCTTCGCTCCGCCGACAGCCTCGGTTCCAACCTGTCCCTGCTGGGCGACCACGAACAGGCCCGGCGCCGTCAGGAGGACGCACTGGCACGCAGTCGGCGCGTCCTGGGCGACGACGACGCCGAGACACTCAGCTCAGCCAACAACCTCGCCCGGAGTCTCTATGAGTTGGGCGAATACGAACAGGCACACAGCCTCTACGAGGACACACTGACTCGCCGCCGGCGCGTCCT
>NZ_BOML01000063.1 GCF_016862175.1 Paractinoplanes durhamensis
ACTGACGGCGACCACGGTGCCGGCGATGAAGGCCAGCGATCCGAGTTTCTTCCCGATGGGTAGGTCCTGGAATCGCCACATCTACCGCTCCGCTTGTCCGTCAGGCTGTCCTGTCCCCGATCGGTCACCGGTTCCGGAAGTTGAGGATCTCAGGATCAACCGCGTGCCGCACGACCTCGGCGAGTTTCGGCGGGGCGCCAGCGTTCCCATTCCTCGGCGTCGCCGTTGTCACGCTGCATGGCGGATAAGAGGAGCCCGATGTCTACCATGGTCGCGCGGGCGCCGAGGACGGTTCCGTTGGTTGTCTCGCCGAAACCTTGATCGATGCGGCCGTCGCCCTGATCCGTTCTGGTCTTCGTCCGCTCTTCCTCCAGGCCTTCGTGCTGCTTCTGATCGCGGCCTGGATGTGGTGATCGACTGCTCGCTGCGGAGTGGGCAACGGTGCCCTCACTCCGATGCCGTTGCTGGTCGAGCCCAACGGAGCCGCGGAGACTGAGCGGTGAACGGTCGGGCTGTGCGACGGCGGACGGCCGGCAGCGTCACGATTGGGCCCTGAGCTGCGGGTATGCGGTTCTTATTCTGCCAACTATGGTCCACCTTGCCTACTCCGGGGCCGAGCCCCGGAAACCCCGCGTTGCGATGGCCGCCCTTCGAGGGCGGCTTTTTGCTTGCTGGTGGGTTGCGGTTGTCATGCGTGGCCCAGCTGGGTGGGGTGGGTCCAGGGCCGTGCCTGGAGACCTTGGTTTGGGCTGTACGGCATCGCTCGTTGCATGGGCTGTATCGCTGAGTATGTGAACCCGGACCTGCTGGCACAGGATTGGCCGAAGATTCGCCGGCTGACCGCTCGCCAACTCGTCCGCCTGTGGGAGCAGCGGCTGCCGCAGTTGGCCGCGGCCTGACCTTTTCCGAGGCTTCTGAACTGCGGTTATGGGGACCGCGAGGGCGGTTCGTGTCCAACTATGGTCTCGTTCTGATCCCGCTCGGCGGGTCGTGCTGGCCGGACGCTGACACGCGTCGCCGGCATGGAACGCAACTCGCGTTCAGGAGTCAGAGTTTGATGTATCGGGCGACTGGCGACCGATGATCCGCTGTTCAGGGCGGGAGGTTCCGCTCGGACATTGATCGACGGGGGCTGGGACGTTGACGGCCATGAGGAGGCGGCGTACGGCTTCGGGATCGCCGGTGATGGTGGAGCCGGCGGCTACAAGCCCATCGAGGTCGTTGTCGCCGAAGGCGGTGAGAAGGGCGTCCGTCGTGGTGGTCAGGACGGCGTCCGGCTCCGGCGGCGGCTCGTGGGAGACCTTGGCGCCGGTGCTGGTGAGATGGACGCCGAATATTCCGGCAGGGCCAAGATCGTCCAGTTCGATCCGCAGGGTCGCCGCGGGTTGTCCCGGGGTCGGGTCGAAGTAGGTACGGATGGTCAACATGGCGCTGTCCGCGCTCACGAACTGTTGCTCCGCCGTCCGCGCAGCGCCCAGCGCCCAGGTGCCGAGCGCGATCACGATTGGTTCCAGACCGCGTCCCCACGGGGTCAGCTCGTAGACCCGTGCGACGCCTGGTGGCGAAAGTTGCCTGCGGCTCACGACGCCCGCACCGCTTAGTTCGCGTAGCCGGTCGGACAGGGCGTTCGGGCTTGCGGTCGGCAGAGCCTGCTGGAGATCGGTGAATCGTTTCGGTCCGAGCAGCAGCTCGCGTACCACGAGCAGGGACCACCGTTCACCCACGATGTCGAGGCCGCGCGCGATGCCGCAGGCCTGCCGATAGCCCCGCTGAGCCGGCATCCGTCATCTCCATGCTTGCTGGGACATAGCAATAACTATTAGGGTCATAGTAAAGCAGCGGAGGAGGGGCCATGTCCACGCATCCGTCACCCCCGGTCGTCGACCGCGCGACCTGGCAGAAGCAGCTCGATGATCTCCGGCGCCGAGAGAAGGAGCACACGCGAGAGGGTGACGCCATCGCGTCCGCCCGGCGGCGGCTGCCGATGGTCGAGGTCGGGTCGGCCGCTGTTCTCGTGGGTGCCGATGGTCCAGTCCCTCTGCTCGAGGTCTTCGAGGGCAGATCCCAACTCGTCGTGTCGTACCACATGTGGCACACCGGCAGGTCGGCCGCTGATCAGTGCGAGGGTTGCACGTTCTTCACCGGCCAGGTCCTCGAGCTGTCCTACCTGCACTCGCGCGACGTCACGTTCGCCGTCTTCTGCCAGGGGCCGTTCGAGGAGTCGTCGCGCTACCGCGCCTTCATGGGCTGGCAGGCGCCCTGGTACTCGGTTCCCGAGCAGTCGCTGGATTCCCTCGTCGCGGGGCGCGGCTTCGGGATGAAGGCGTGTTATTTGCGCAGCGGTGACCGGGTGTTCGAGACCTACTGGACCGCCGGGCGAGGCGTCGAGCCGATGGCGCCCTCGTACGGGTTGCTCGACATGACCGTCTACGGCCGGCAGGAAGGCTGGGAGGACTCGCCGGACGGCTGGCCGCAAACCTTCCAGACCGACGGCGACCAGTTCCGGCTCAACGGCCGGCCCACCTCACAATGGACGCGCCTCGCCGCCGGCCACGACGACGACCTGGGCGCCACCCACCCCGCCACCGGCGAGCACCGCTGCCACTGATCCTCAGCATCGACCGCACCTTGTCACGGCCGGCTGGCGGGGAGGCGACTGCTGTGTGGTGCGTGATGATCATCTGTTCTGCGTATTCAACCGTCAGCCGGCTGAGAAGCTGGTCCGGCGTGAGCACCTCGAAGCCGAGGCCTTCGACAACGTCTGACGGGAAGTCTTTGACGTTGGAGGTGCACAGGACGGTCGCTTCGGCGGCGAGCGATGCGGCAAGGACGTGCCGGTCGTCTTCGTCGGGCAGCTCCAGCTCGCGAAGCTGCAGCCAATGCTCCTCGGCGGGCTCCACCTCGGCGAACGGGAAGGCGCGGTTCATCGCGTTGGTGAGCCGTTGGGCAGCGGCTTGGTCGAAGCCTTCCACGTTCCTCATGAGGTGCTCGGTCGCCTCAGCGAGGATCTGCGGACTCCATGAGATGGCGATGATCTCCTGGTCGGCGGCGTAGAGCAGATAGTCACGGAGAACGCGCGAGTAGAGGACATTCGCATCAGCCAGAACGATTCGGATCAGGTCGGCATCGTCGGCGGCGTGAGTCATTCGGTCAGGCCCAGCTCGTTCTGGATGGCGGCCAGCTCTGTTAGCGCTTCCCGTCGCCGGCCGCGCTCGGCGTCGAGGAACGCTTTGATCGAGGACACCCGGATGCGGTGATGAGTGCCGACCTTGCGGGACGTCAGCAGGCCGCGGTCCATGAGCTTGCGAACCTGGGGGCGTGACATCGCCAGCAGCACCGCCGCTTCGGTCGGGCTGACCTCGGCGTTGGCGGGGGAAACGACGATGTCTTCGCCTCGGGCTTGGGCGTCGATCAACCGTGACATCAGTTCGGCTGTCTCGCGCGAGAGCTCGACGCTTACCTCGTTGCCGGGCTCGGCAAGGGCACGGTGAAGGGCTGCGGCATCCCGACTCAGCAGGTCCGTCATGACCGACCTCCCTAACTGCTTCAACTGCTCCAACTGCAGCAAGTGTAGCGATGGTTGGCCGTGGATCAGCTGACGGTGCGGGTGATCCAGGTGGATGGGTCTCGGCGTACGTCCTCGATGACGGTGAGGGCGGCGCCGATGACCGCGGCGTCCGGGCCGATCGGGGCGGCCCGCACCTCGACCGGGGCCCACCGGGCGGTCAGCACCCGGTCCCGGATCTCGGCCTGGATCTCCTCGGTCAGCCACGTCGCGAGCAGCGAGTAGCTGCCGTCGAGCAGGACGGTGTCGACGTCGACCAGGTTGATCAGCGCGGCGAGTGAGATCCCGAGCGCGGTGCCGGCCCGGGCGAGGGCGGCGCGGACCTCCGGCGACCGGTCGGCCAGCACCCCGATGGTGACCGCCGGGGTCCGGTGCGATGTGGCGCCGGACCTCTTCTCCTCGTCGGGCACGGCCGCGAGGATCGCCGCCAGGCCGGCGTATCCCTGCAGGCAGCCCTTGGCGCCGCAGGAACAGGCCACGCCGTCGGGCTCCACGGTCACGTGCCCGAGCTCACCGCTCCAGCCCCGGGCGCCGCGCAGCAGCTCGCCGTCCAGGACGATGCCCGCCCCGAGCTCGAAGTCACCGAAGAGGCACACGAAGTTCCGCAGTTCCTTGTCGCTCGCGTGCCACTCGGCGAGGGCGGCCAGGCCGGCCTCGTTGTCGACGGAGACGCTCATGTCGGCCGAGCCCAGCGCGGCGCGCAGCCGGGAGCCGGCGTCGAAGTCCCGCCACCCGATGGCCGGCGCGAAACGGACCCGGGTGCGGTCCTGCACCGGCCCGGGGGTGGCGAGGGTGACGCCGACGATGGTCAGCCCCTGCGCCTCGGCGAGGCGGATGGCGTCCTTGGCGATGGCGGCCAGATCGTCGATGGTCTGTTCCGGCGACGTCACCGGGTGGGTGCGCGGAGCGAACTCGAGATGGCGGACCGTGCCGGCGAAGTCGACGATGCAGGCGGCCAGGCTGCCGGTGCGGATGTCCAGGCCGAGCCCGGCCGGCCCGGTCCGGGACAGGGTCAGGCCGATGGGCGGGCGGCCGGCGCTGCGCGAGCGGTCGGGGCCGACCTCGGCGATCAGGCCGCCGGCCAGGAGGTCGTCGACCAGGCGGGAGATGGTGGGCCGGGCCAGGCCGGTGGCGCGGGCCAGGTCGATGCGGGAGACCGGGCCGCCATCCGCGGCGATCCGCTGCAGGATGAGGCCGAGGTTGTGCGCGCGGATGTTCTCCTGCCGGGCCGGAGTGCTGAAGCCGGATCCGGTGCGGCGATCGGGCATCGTCACGCGCCGAACTCCGCGGAGAGCGCGGCCGCCCGGCCCGGTGGCAGCACGCCGTCCGCCACGACGACGACGATCCGGCGGGTCATCGTGGTGTCCGGCGGAAGCATCAGCGGCGAGTCCCAGGACAGCGACGAGCCCACGCCGATGTAGTCCCGGGTGCGCAGGAACCACGGGTCGTCACGGGTCGCCGGGTCGGCGGCGAGGAAGACGAGGGTCCACCATCGCCCGTCGCCGACCGGCGCGGACACCGTCAGCCACGAGGATCGGGAGCCGTGGACGGCTTCGAGGCCGTCGCCGGAGGCTGCCGCGACCCGGCACTCGCCCGGCCCGGAGGGCGCTCGCCAGAAGAATCCCCCGAAGCCTGCCCCGGCCCGGCCGACGGCGGCCGGACTCTGCATCCGCAGAGCCCGCCCGGTGCTGTTGGTCAGGGCGAATTCGCAGGTCAGAGCCCATGAATCAGAGTCGATGGGCCGTGCTGTCCAGGTGCGCCGTTCGGTCAGCAGCTGCTCGCGGTCGATCGACATCCACCGCAGCGAGTGCCGCAGCTGATCCGGCGTGCGCCGCGCCCAGCGGACGTGCTCCTGGGTGCCGTGGTTGTGCAGCCACGCCGGCCCGTGGCCCTCGACGAACGTCCGGCTGCCCCAGAAGTTGTGGCCGTCGATGTCCGCCACCGCGATGCTCACGCCGAGGTGGTGCTGGTGCGAGGTCGGCCTCAGCGCGGTGACCACGGTGCCGGCCATCGTCCGTACCGGATGCAGGTAGGGGCGCGGTGAGGTGGTGCCGGGCAGGTCCGGGCGCCATGTGTACTCGGCGACGGTCTGATCCCCGAGGCGTAGCACCGCCGGCCTGTCCATCCCCGACCGCCTTCTCCGAGCTCGTGATCACCGGTGTGCAGGATAGGCGCACGCGGGGCGCACCCGGAAGCGCATCCATCGATGTCCTTGACTTCCTGGGCGTACATTAGTAATAGTCTGTAACAAAATACGGTCGCTCCCTGTATCGAAAGTGAGGCTCCGCCGATGGCGCGAAGCCGGCTTCTGCCTGCCCTCATCGCGACGGTCGTCGTCCTGACCGGCGCGATCACACCCACTCCGGCGCGAGCCGCAGGTCCGCACCACGACATCGGGCGCGAGGTGCTCGGCGCCCGTGACGGCTGGGGGTCGGCCGAGGGCGGTGTCACCGGCGGGTCGGCCGCGACCGCCGGCCACGTCTCCGTCGTCCGCGACCGCAACGAGTTGGCCGCGGCCGTGGCCGGCGACGAGCCGAAGATCGTCTACGTCGCGGGACGCTTCGACGCCAACGTCGACGCCGCCGGCAACGCGCTGGACTGCGCCGATTACGCCGCCCCCGGCTGGGACTTCGATGCCTACCTCGCGGCGTACGACCCGGCGGTCTGGACCGGCGCGCCGACCGGCCCGCTGGAGGACGCCCGCAAGGCCGCCAACGCCAACCAGGGCCGAAGCGTCAAGATCCTGGTCGGGTCGAACACCACGATCGTCGGACTGCCGCACTCGGCCGTCACCGGGGCGCAGATCGAGCTGGAGTCGGTGCACAACGTCATCCTGCGCAACCTGGCGCTGCACGACGCGTACACCTGCTTCCCGGGGTGGAACGGCGACGCCTGGAAGACCGAGTGGGACAACCTGGCGCTCAGTCACACGTCGCACGTCTGGATCGATCACGTGAGCATCGACGACGGCGATCACCCGGACGCCGCCGAGCCGCTGGTCTTCGGGCAGCACCTGCTGCGCCACGACGGCCTGCTCGACATCGCCCGGCAGAGCGACCTGGTCACCATCTCCTGGAGCCGGTTCTCCGGACACGACAAGGGCATGTTGTGGGGCAACGGCGACACCGTCGTCGCCGACCGGGGCAAGATCCGCGTCACCATGCACCACTGCGAGATCACGAACCTCGTCCAGCGTGGCCCGCGGGTCCGGTTCGGCCAGGTGCACGTCTACAACAACCTGTACCGCTCCACCGCCGGCTCGGGCTACCTGTACTCGTGGGGCGTCGGCATCGAGTCCAAGCTGTACGCCGAGAACAACGCGTTCCTGCTGGCCGCGCCGTTCACCGCGGCCACCATCATCTGGGTGTCCAGCGGCACCGCGATCCACGAGAGCGGCACCGTGGTCAACGGCCGGCCGGCCGACGTTCTCGCCGCGTACAACGCCGCGAACGACCCGGACCTGAGCCCCGACGTCGGCTGGACCCCCACCCTGCACACCCGCATCGACCCGGCCCGGACCGTCCCGGGACTGGTGACGGCCGGCGCCGGCGCGCGCCTTTCCGTGAAAGGAGCACGATCGTGAACAGTCGACGATGGGGTGCGCTGGCCGCCGTAGTGGTGGCCGCCGGCGTCCTCGCCGTGTCCGCGGCGGCCACACCGGGTTTCGCGGCCACCGGGACGACCTACTACCTGGACGCCACCGGCGGGAACGACGCGAATGCCGGCACCAGCTCGGCGGCGCCCTGGAAGTCGCTGGGCAAGCTCACCGTGACGACCTTCAAGGCGGGCGATCAGATCCTGCTGAAGGCCGGGCAGGTGTGGTCCGGCTACGTCTGGCCGAAGGGCTCGGGCGCGGCCGGTAGCCCGATCGTTCTCTCGTCCTACGGCACCGGCGCGCGCCCGCGGATCGACGGGGCCGGGACGGTCGGCTCGACCGTGAAACTGCACAACCAGCAGTACTGGGAGGTCCGCAACCTGGAGGTCACCAACACGGCACCGGCCACCGGTACCGCCGGCGCGAACCTCAAGGACCTGCGCGGCATCCACATCGACGGCGACAACGGCACCACCCTCAGTCACCTGTACGTCGACAACGTCTACGTGCACGACGTGACCGGCCAGGTCAACTGGATCGGCGGGGACACCGCGGGCAACGCGCCGGGCGTCACCTTCCAGACCGGCTGGGACAACTCGAAGAAGACCGGCGGCATCGTCTTCGACACGACCGTCGCCTCGATCACCGCCCCGGGCAGTACGCCGACCATCCTCAACGATCTCGTGGTGCAGAACTCGACGATCTCCGACACGTCGTTCGCCGGGATCGTCGTCAAGCAGTACAGCGGTGACGCCGCGGGGGCCACCGCGACCGGCTGGGGCAACCGGGCGTCGGCGAGCGACGCGAACTTCCGGCCGCACACCAACGTGGTGATCCGGAACAACTACATCTCCCAGGCGAACACCGCGTACGGCTGCAACGGTGTCTATCTCACCGACGTCCGGGGCGCACTGGTCACCGGGAACACCGTCTACAAGGCCGGCACGTCGGGCATCGAGGCGTACTTCGCCGACAACGTCACGGTGGAGCACAACGAGATCTACCAGACGTCCAAGAAGGCCGGCGGCGCCGACTACAACGGCATCGACCCGGACAAGGCCACCACCAACATCCTGGTCCAGTACAACTTCGTGCACGACAACGGCGACGGCATCCTGCTCTGCCAGTTCGCGTTCGGCAGCGTGATCGTGCGGTACAACGTGCTCAAGAGCAACACCCGCTACCCGATCTACCTGCACTCGGACAAGGCCGCGACCGCCGACATCTACAACAACACCATTTACAACAACGTCAGCGGCTATCTGACGTACGGCTACGGCTCCTCGCTGGCCGCGAAGTACACGATCCGTAACAACATCTACCACTCCACCAAGGCCAACGCTGTGCTCACGGCGAGCAGCACGATCACGTACCAGAACAACCTCTACGCGGGCACGCTGACCATCCCGTCGACCGACACCAGCGCGAAGACGGGCGATCCGAAGTTCGTCAACCCGGGGGTGACCGGTCCGTACGGCACCGCGGCGAGCGGACCGCAACTGAAGACGGCGCTGGCCTACGCGCTGACCGCCGGCTCGCCGGCCATCAACACCGGCCTCGCGATCAGCGGCAACGGCGGCATCGACTACGCCGGCGGCGCTCTCTACAACGGTGCCCCCGACATCGGCGCACTCGAATACGGCGCGGGGAGTGCATCATGATCGGGCCACGCCTGCTCGTGGTCGCGGTTGCCGCTGCCACCATCCTCGTCCCCGCTTTCCCGGCCGCCGGCTCGGAAAGGGCGGCCACCGTCGACGGCTTCGCGGCCGTCGCCGGCGACGGCCTCGCCACCACCACCGGTGGCGCCGGTGGGCGGGTGGTCACCGCGACCACCCTCGACGACCTGAGGACGTACGCCGCCGCGGCCGAGCCGCTGGTCGTCCGGGTGCGCGGGTCGATCGTCGTGACCCCGTTCGGCGACATGATCAAGGTGGGGTCGGACAAGACGATCGTCGGCGCCGGCCCGGGCGCGGAGATCGTCGGCGGCGGTTTCTACCTCAACCAGCAGCACAACGTCATCGTGCGCAACCTGACCATCCGCGACTCCTACGTGCCGGGCGACTGGGACGGCAAGGAGTCGACGAACGACAACGACGGCATCCGGATCGACACGTCGCACCACATCTGGATCGACCACAACCGGATCGAGCGGGTCGGCGACGGCGCGATCGACACCCGCAAGGACTGCGACTTCGTCACCGTGTCGTGGAACGTCATCGCCGACACCAACAAGGCGCTCGGCCTGGGCTGGACCACCAACGTGATCACCCACGTGACCGCCCACCACAACTGGATCCGCAACACGTTCCAGCGCAACTGGAGCATCGACAACGCCGCCGCCGCGCACCTCTACAACAACTACCTGCAGGACGTCGGCCAGTACGGCACGATGAGCCGCAACGCGGCGAAGGTGGTCGTCCAGAACAGTTACTTCGACCACGTCAACGATCCGCTGGTGGCCAAGGACGCCGCCTCGGAGCTGGTGCAGAACGGCAACGTCTTCGTCGGATCGAGCGGCCGACGGGACACCGCCGGCGCCGCCTTCGATCCGGCCGCTTTCTATCCGTACGCCATGGATCCGGCCGGCCAGGTGCCGGCGATCGTGCGTGCCGGAGCGGGACCGCAACCGGCCGCGCACCGGCGCCCGGCCCGGGTCGTCACGGTGGCGCTGGACGGCAGCGGCGACTACGGCAGTCTGATGGGCGCGCTGGGCGCGCACCCCCGGGTCATCGTGCTCAAGCCGGGCGTCTACCGCGAGGTCGTCCGCGTCTGGGAGGACATGGCCGGGGTGACCCTCGTCGGCGCCGGCCGGAGCCCGTCCGACGTGGTGATCACCTACGACCTGCCGGCCGGTGGCGAGAAGTTCTACGGCGGCACGTACGGATCGGCCGGCAGCCCGACGTTCACCACGCTGGGCGACGACGTGACGGTGCGGAACCTGACGCTGGCGAACTCCTACGACGAGTCGGTCACGCCGAGTCAGGCCCTCGCCGTTCGCACGGTCGGCGATCGGGCGATCTTCGACCGCACCCGGTTCGTCGCCGACCAGGACACCTACAAGGCGGACAGCCCCAACCGTGACCGGGTGAGCCGCACCTACCTGCACGACTGCTACATCGAGGGCGACGTCGACTTCATCTACGGCCGGGGCACCGCGGTCTTCGACGGCTGCGAGATCTTCTCCAGCGACCGGGGCACGCCGGCCAACAACGGCTGGACCACCGCCGCCAGCACCAGCGACGACAACCCGTACGGCTTCCTGTTCACGCACAGCCGGTTCACCAGCGACGCCGCCGCCGGCAGTGTCCACCTGGGCCGGCCGTGGCATCCGGGCGGCGACGTGCGGGCCATCGCCCAGGTGGTCATCCGGGACTCCTGGCTCGGCCCGCAGATCGCCGACCCGCCGTGGACCGACATGAGCGGATTCCCCTGGCAGCAGGCCCGGTTCTTCGAGTACCGCAACACCGGCCCGGGCGCCGCGGTCAGCGAGAGCCGCCCCCAGCTCGACCCGGCCGATGCGGCGAACTTCACCCGCGAGAGATACCTGGCCGGCACCGACGGCTGGAACCCGATCGGCTGAGCCCGCTGAGGCCGGCCGGGCTGGGCCGGCCTCAGCTCCGATTTCTGTTGTCGGCGGCGGCATGAGCGCGATCACCAAACCTGCCATCTACGGTCGCTGAGCGGCAACGCGGCCGGGCGAGCCATGAGCGGGGCTGTTGTACCTTGCGCCTGGCTTGTCCGTCCACAAAGGGAGCACGATGTCAGTCAATCTTTCCCGCCGTTCCGCGCTCGGCCTTGGCGCAGCCGCTGCCGCGGCGGCGGCGGTCGGCGTGAGCTCGCCCGCGGAAGCTGCCGTGTCGGGGCCCGCGCGTATCAAGAAGGTGTACGAGAAGGAGAAGGTGAAGGTCGGCGGCATGTGGCACACCCACATGGCGGCGGTGGACGCGAACGGCGTGATCACGCCGTTCGTCGAGGACGACGCCGACCACGTCACGTACGGATACAGCGTGCAGAAGCTGGCCGTGGCGACCGCGGTGCTCGACAAGGTCGACCGGGGCGAGCTCACCATGGGCACCAAGCTCGACCTGCAGGGCGACATCATCCTGAGCGGGTCGGGCATCTACTTCCTGCAGGGCACCTACGGCGACGACCTCACCGTGGCCGGGTTCCTGACCGCGATGCTCCTGGTCTCGGACAACACCGCCGTGCGCCTGTGCGGCCGGCTCGTCCCGGCGCTGGAGATCAACGAGATCCTCGCGGCCAAGGGGTTCGTGCAGACCCGCGTCATCCCGGTGGCGAACCCGAACCGCTTCTATCTGGGTGTGACCACCCCGCGCGAGATGCACGACCTGCTGTGGCGTCTGGCGAACAAGACGCTGCTGTCGCCGGCCTCGTGCGACTTCATGCTCCGGGTGACCCGGGGCCTCAGCGGCTACCACGACGGCGTCCGCCGGGTGATGTCGTCGCTGGAGCGTGAGCGCGTCGCGACGAAGTACGGCGCCGACTTCAACGACCTCGGGGAGTCGAGGCACGAGGTCGGCATCATGTTCGACGCGAACGGCGTGCCGCTGCTGACGTACGCGATGTTCGCCGAGGGCCTGGGCGACCCGGAGAACTACGGCGCGACGCACCCGGCGGTCGAGGCGCACGCGAAGATCGGCCGCGCGATGATCGACAACCTGCCGCCGGCGCCGGGCGCCACCGCCGCCAAGGTGGCGCCGCGGTCGAAGCCGCAGCACTTCAAGCCGGTCAGCGGGGGCTGACGCGGTCGCGGTCATGGCAGGCGGCCGCAGGCGCCGCCTGC
>NZ_BOML01000064.1 GCF_016862175.1 Paractinoplanes durhamensis
GGCCGCAGGCGCCGCCTGCCATGACCGTCAGGTGGGGGACTCTGGTGTTCACGCTGGTGCTCGCGTCGGTGGCGGCGTTTCTGCTGGCCGTGCTCTCGGCGGTTGCCGGGTTCGGCGGCGGGGTGCTTCTGCTGCCGGTGTTTGTCGCGCTTTTCGGGCTTCGCTTCGCCGTGCCGATGCTGACGCTCACCCAGCTGTCCAGCAACGGGGCCCGGGTGTGGCTCAATCGTGGCGCTGTCCGGTGGCGCATCGTCGGGTGGTTCGCGGCCGGAGCGGTTCCGCTGGCCGTTGCCGGCGGGCTGCTCCTCACGCACGCTCCGCTCAGCCCGCTCAAGCGTGTCCTCGGCGTCTTCCTGATCGGTGTCGTGGTCTGGCGGCGACTGCCGCGGCGGGCCGGGCCGCCGCGCGAGCGAACGTTCATCGGGGTCGGGGCGGCCTCCGGCTTCGGATCCGCGCTGTTCGGCTCGGTCGGGCCGCTGACCGCGCCGTTCTTTCTGGCGTACGGACTCGCCCGCGCCGCCTACATCGGCACCGAGGCCGCCGCCGCGATCACCATGCACCTGACCAAGATCGCGGTCTACGGGGCCGGCGATCTGCTCACCACCCGAGTGCTGCTCTACGGCGCCGCCCTGACGCCGGCCACGCTCGCCGGAGCCTGGGTGGGCAAGAAGGTCGTCAACCGGGTCAGCGATCACACGTTCGTCGTACTCGTCGAGATCGGTCTTGTCGTTGCGGGGTTGCTCCTCCTCGCCGGATTCTCGTAGCTGGTTCTCACCGCGCTCTCATCGGCGTTCGGGCACTCTCGATCCGCGCAGCATGCGGGGAGGAGAGTGTCATGTCCTTGACGGGACGGCCGCTGATCGTGCTGGCGATCTTCGCCACCGCCGCGGCCCTGGCCGGCACGATCGTGCTCTGGCGGCGCGGGCGGCGGCTGCGGCTGCTGTGGCGGACTCTCGGCGTCCTGGTCACCGAGGCGCTGCTGCTGTCCACCGTCGGCCTGGTGGCCAACCGGTTCGAGCAGTTCTACCCCTCCTGGTCGGCACTGCGGCAAACCAGCAACACCAGCGGCATTTCGTACGCCGTGAAACCCGGCCACCTCGACGCCTCGTTGCCGGCGCTCGCCGGACCGGTGAGCACCTTTCCCTGGCTGCCGGCCGGATGGACCACCTGGCATCTCACCGCCGCACCGGCCGTCGCCGTCCCGCCGGGCTACCTGCTGCACCCGGCCTGGCGCTACTCCGTCGTGCTGGCCGTCGGTGCCTGGACGCACGCCGCCGAGACCGCGGCCGTCCGTACCGCCGGCACCGTCGCCGGCCCGGCGATCATGGTTTTCGTCCCGGCCGGCCCGCGGACCAGCGTGGCCACGCTCACCACGAGCCTGCCGGCCGCCCTCACCGGCGATCTGCGCGTCACCGCCGGCCGCTGGGCGCTGGTCACGTCGAGCTCCGGCGCCGCTCTCGCCCGCATCGCCGCCGTCCGGGCACCGTCCCGCTACCCGGCGGTGGCCGTTCTCGGCGGCACGCCGGCCGCGGCATCGCTGGTGTCGCTGCCGGCCGGGATCGCATCCACCAGGGCCGGCGGCCTTGCCGCCGCTCTGACCTGGGCGTGCGAGCAGACCCCACCACCGCTGGCCGCATCGACGCCGCCCGTCACGCACCTGCCGGTCCACCGCCGGCCACGGCACCCGGCGGCCCGTCCGTCGGGCCCGGCCGTTCCGCCGGCACCCGGAGGTGACCATGTCGCCGGACAGCCTCGCCGTTGAAGTGGTGGCGCTGGTCGCGACCGTGGCCGCCGCTGTCATGCTGGGCATCGTGTGGGGCGCCGGGCGCAGCCGGTCGCGGATCCTGATCCGGTCGGCGGCCGTCGCCACCTGCCTGGCCACCGCGGCGGCCACCGGCGGAATCTGGGTGAACCGCCAGGTGGACACCTATCCGACCTGGGGGAGCCTGCTCGGCTCGACGTCGGCCGCCGCGGCCGCGCCCGCCACCGGCAGCGCCGGTCGCATCATCGGCTTCACCGTGGCCGGCCGGGCCAGCGGGATGACCATGCCGGTGTACGCCTACCTGCCGCCCGGCTACGACAGCCGGCCGGACACCCGGTTCCCGGTCGTCGAGGCGTTGCACGGGTACCCCGGGTCGCCGCTGCAGTGGATCCGCAGGTTCGGCGTCGCCGCCGTGCTCGACCAGGAGATCAGCGCCGGCCGGATGGCCCCCACCGTCGTGCTGTTCCCCTACCAGACGCCACAGCCGCTGGTCGACACCGAATGCGCCAACCTCGTCGGCGGCCCCCAGGCCGAGACGTTCCTGACCGTCGACGTGCCCGCCGCCGCCCGCGCCCGGCTGCATCTGCGCCCGACCGGGGACGGGTGGGGGCTCATCGGGTTCTCGGCCGGCGGTTACTGCGCCGCCGACCTGGCGTTGCGCCACCCGGGCGAGTACACCGCCGCGGCGAGCCTCTCCGGCTACGCCACCCCCGGTATCAGGATCGGCAACGGCACCGAGAACACCCTGTACGACGACGTATGGCGGCTGCGCCACCTGCCGATCCCGGCGGTCGCCCTCTACCTGTCCTGCGCCCGGGCCGATCCGGCCGCGATGCGCAGCACCGCCCAGCTGGCCCACGCGGCCCGGCCGCCGCTGGCGGTCACCACCGCCTTCATCAACGGCGGCGGGCACAACACGCAGACCTGGCTGGCCATGGAGGCGCCGGCGTTCGACTGGCTGTCCACCATGCTCGGGCGGCCCGTCGGCGGCCCGGTGTGAGGATGATCCGTACGCTCGCCTTCTGTTCGGTTGCTCTGTTGTGTTGCTCGTGGTGGGGTGCCGCGGTGCTGCCCCGGTCGAGCGGGCCGGTGGTGGTGGCGCTGGGTGACTCGGTGCCGGCCGGAACAGCGTGCGGCTGCACCCCGTTTCCCGCGCTGTATGCCCGGCTGTTGTCCGCCGACGGCCGGGCGACCGATCTGGCCCGGTCCGGTGCCACCTCCCGCGACGTGCTGTCCCAGGTCGATACGCCGGTGACCGTTTCGGCGCTGCGCTCGGCCTCGGCGGTGCTGCTGATGATCGGCGCGAACGACCTGGCCGCCGTCTTCGCCGGGGACGGCGGCACCAAGGCCTACGCCGACGCCGCGGCCCAGGTCGAGGCGAACGTGCGCGGCACGCTGAACGGGATCCGGCAGATCGTCGGGCCCTCGGTGACCGTTGACGTGCTCGGCTACTGGAACGTGGTGGAGGACGGTGACGTCGCTCGGGCCGACTACGACGACGCGACCACGGCCGAGGCCGCGCGGATCACCGATCAGACCAATGACGCGCTGCGGACGGCAGCATCCGGCCTGGCCCGCTACCTCCCGACGGCGGCGGTGTTCAAGGGCCCGACCGGCAGCGGCGATCCCACCGGCCTGCTGGCCGCCGACGGCGACCACCCCAACGCTCGCGGGCACGCGGCGATCGCCGCGCTGATCTACGCGGCGGGACGAGCCGGGACCAGGACGGCGGCCCGCTGATCCGCACGCGCCGCTGTCCCGGCCGGCAGGAACGCCTCCGCGGCCAGGGCGGCGACGGCGATCCGGGGCAGGTCCCGGGCGGTGGGGAAGCACAGGTAGCGCGGCTGCCAGTCCGGCTGGTACTTGGCGTTCGACCGATACAGCGATTCGATCTGCCACAGCCGCGACGCCAGTCGCAGCAGCCGATGCCACAGCCGCAGCACCGGACCCGCACCGAGCTCGTCGGCGCGTGCGAAGACCGACCGCAGAACGGCGAAATTCAACGACATTCGCCGTACGCCCATGGCCGCCGCCGCCTCGATCGCGGTGACGATCATCAGCTCGGTCAGCCCGTTGTCGGCGGTGCGGTCACCGCGCATGAGGTCCAGCGACAGTCCGTCGGTGCCCCACGGCACGAACTGCAGCAGCCCGCGCAGCCGCCCGCCGTTGTCCTGGGCCAGCACCAGCACGCAGTCGGCGTCGCGCGGATCGCCCAGCCGGGACAGCGCCATCGAGAAGCCCCGCTCGACCGGCCCGTCCCGGTAGGCGTCGGCCGCCCGGACCGCCTCGGCCAGCGCCGCCGCCGGCAGGTCCCGCTGCCGGGTCACCGCGCAGGTGTAGCCGGCTCGCCGCATCCGGGCCACCGCCTGGCGGACCGACCGCATCGGCCGGCCCTGCAGGCTGAACCCGGCGGTGTCGACGATCGCCTCGTCGCCGAGCTCGATCACGTCCAGGCCGGCCTGCCGGTACGCCCTGCCGCCGGCGTTGCCGCAGCCGAGCACCGCCGGCGTCCAGCCGTGCCGGGCGCACTCGGCCAGCCACGCCGCGATCGTCTCGGGCCAGGCCGAGGGCACCCCGACCGGATCGCCGGACGCCAGGCAGACGCCGTGGCCGACCCGGTAGGCGATCGCCGCCTGGCCGGAGGGTGCCCAGACCAGGGACTTGTCCTTTCGTAGCGCGAAGTAGCCGAGCGAGTCGCGGTCGCCGTACCGGCCGAGCAACGCGCGCAGCCGGTCGTCGTCCGCCTCGGTCCGGCGGGGCAGCGGCGTGCCCGGGCGCAGCAGCAGAACCACCCCGGCGATCGCCGCGAGCAGGCCGAACGCGCCGGTGGTGAGGTCCACCGCCAGCGCCGCCCGCGGGTGCACGAAATGGATCGGCCCGGTGACCCCGACCAGGCCGAGCGCGGCCTCGACCGCCCATGCCCGCACCCCGGGCGCACCGGCGAGCCGGTCCATGCGGACCGCGATCTCGACGAATCCCAGCAGCCAGCCGGTCGCCGCGAACCCGAGCAGCGCGGTCAGCGCCCGCCACCGGCTGCGCGGGTCGGCCACCGCCTGGAACCGCCCGCGCACCACGACCAGCAGCACCAGCAGCGCCGCCGATCCGGCCGCGGCGTCGACGTCGAGCCCCTTGGCCAGATGCAGGAGCACGCCGGCGCCCGCCAGGGCGACGGCCAACTGCCAGGCCCGGTGCTTGCCGCGGCGCAGCCCGGCGCCCAGGTAGATCAACAGCGCCCCGGCCACGGCGGTGCCGGCCCGGGCCGACAGGACACCCGTGACCGGGATGAACTCGCTCAGTCCGGCCATCCGCCCGGCCCGGACCGGCGCGATCGCGGTGACCACGTTGAACAGCCCCGCGAGCTGCACAATCCGCGCGATCGCCACCCGGCTCAGCGGCGGCCGCGACCGCCACTGCTGCTCGCTGCGCCTGCTCATCATCCTGCGTCCCTCCATCAACCCCGACGGCGTCCGGACCGTAGCGGGGCGTGGATGAGAAAACGGTGAATGCCGCGGGCTCAGCCCTGCGGGTCGAGGCGGTAGCCGGCGCCGCGCACCGTGCGGATCGTGTCCCGGCCGAACGGCCGGTCGACCTTGTCCCGCAGATATCGCACATACACGTCCACGACGTTGGACCCGCCGTCGTAGGCGAAGTCCCAGACATGCTCGATCAGGTGCGTCCGGGACAGGGTCTCGCCCGCCCGGCGCATCAGCTCGTGGAGCAGGGCGAACTCCTTGGCCGACAACGTGATCGGCTGGTCACCGCGGCGCACGGTCCGGCTCGCCGGGTCGAGCACCAGGTCACCGGCGCGGACCAGGGCCGGCCGCGCCACGGGCTCCCGGCGCAGCAGCGCCCGCACCCGGGCCAGGAGCTCGTCCAGGGCGAACGGCTTGGTCAGGTAGTCGTCGGCACCCGCATCCAGGCCGCGAACCTTGTCGGCGGTCCCGTCGCGGGCGGTCAGCATCAGCACCGGCGTCCAGCGCTGTTTCGCGCGGATCTGCCGGCACACCTCGAATCCGTCCGGTGCGGGGATCATCGCGTCCAGCACCACGACACCGAACGGGTTCTCCACGATGGTCCAGATGGCGTCGGTGCCGGTGCCGACCGTGTCCACCGCGTAGCCCGCCCGGCGCAGACCGCGCTGGAGCATGGCGGCCATCGCCGGGTCGTCCTCGACGACGAGCACCCTCATGCGGCCCAGCATAGGGCCGGGATCGAGATCAGCAGCGGGCCGCGTCATGCCGGCCAGCCTGGTCCACCCGTCATGAGAGGATCGTGAAGATCGGGGGAGGTGACCTGGTGCGGCTGGTTCCCGCCTCCCTGCGCGCCCGGCTGGCGGTGCTGTTCGGGGCGGGCACTCTGCTGGTGTTGCTGCTGGCGTTGTCGCTGCTCTATCTGGCCCTGGACCGGCAGCTCGCGGGGGCGGTGGACGTGGCTCTGGCCGGGCGCAGCGACGATCTGATGGCCGGCGTGCGAGCCCAGGATCTGACCGCGGTGGCCGGGGATCCGATGGCGCAGCTCTACGACTCCGCCGGGACACCGATCGCCACGTCGGTGTCGATCGCGGGCCGGGTGCTGCTGAGCCCGGCGCAGGCCCGCGAGGTTCGGGGCACCACGGTGTCGAGCCGGACGCTGCCGCTGGGCACGGACGGCGCACCGCTGCGGGTGCGGCTGCGGTCGCAGCCGGTCGGCCGGACCGGGCAGGTGCTGACCGTCGCGTTGCCGACGGCCGCCGTCGAGGACGCCGGCGACCGGCAGCTGATCGTGCTGGCCGTGGCCGCACCGTTGCTGATCGCCCTGCTGGCCGGCCTGGGCTGGTTGCTGCTGCGGGCCGCGCTGCGCCCGGTCGACCTGCTGACCCGCGAGGCCGCCGCCATCTCGACGCTCGACTCCGATCGCCGCCTGCCGGTGGTCCGCGGCGACGACGAGATCGCCCGGCTCGCCGCCACCCTCGACGGCATGCTCGCCCGGCTGTCGGTCGCCTTCGCCCGGGAGCGGGCCTTCGTCGACGACGCCGGCCACGAGCTGCGCACGCCCCTCGCCGTGCTGCGCGGCGAGATCGACCTGGCGCTGGGTGCCGTCGACGATCCGGACGAGGTCCGGGAGTCACTGCTGGCCGCCCAGGGCCAGGTCGCCCGGTTGGAGCGGCTCACCGAGGACCTGTTGCTGCTGGCCCGGGAACGCGCCGGCGCCCTGGTCGTGCACCGCGTTCCGGTCGACCTCACCGACCTGGCGATCGCGGAGACCGAGCTCCTCGCCCCGGTGACCGGGCTGGCGTTCGCCGTCGCCGGCGGTCCGGTGGTCGTCGAGGCGGACGCCGACCGGCTACGGCAGGTGCTGATCAACCTGGCCACCAACAGCGCGGCGGCCGGCGCCACCGCGGCGCACCTCACGATCGGCGCCGACGGTGCGACGGCCCGCCTCGAGTGGGCCGACGACGGCCCGGGCTTCCCGCCCGGCCTGCTCGCCGCCGCGTTCGAGCGGTTCGTTCGCGGCGACCCGGCACGCAGCGGGGCCTCGGGCGCCGGGCTGGGACTGTCCATCGTCCGGGCCGTGGTGGCCGCGCACGGCGGCACCGCCCAGCTCGGCAACGGCGGCCCGCTCGGCGGCGCCGTCGTCACGGTGCGGCTGCCGGCCGGCTGACCGGTGTCGTCATCAGCCGGGTGGGCAGCGGCATCAGGTAGACCCGGACCTGTTGCGGGAGATCGAAACGATCATCGGGCGGAGTCGAGGGAAGGTCACCGCTACCGGCCTTCACCGGGGCCGCCGTTGGCCCACGTGTCCAAGGTCCGGTGGATCTCGGCGAGGCGATGCTCGTTCCATGCGGCGGACGGGTCCGGTTCGAGGAATGCCATGGCGATGCTCGCCATGCCGATAGCGGGCAGGGACCACTGATCGGCACCCGCCGCGCCGGGTGGTTTGGCGACCATCCGGCTGGTAGCGACCTCAGGGGTGGACAGCGCGGCGATTACCAAGCCGCGCATGGTGGCACTGAGTAGCGCGGCGAGGGTTTCGAAGCTCGTGGCGAGCTCGGGCCGCAGCCGATAGCCGAACAGGCCGGCGATTTGCGTCCAGGCCTGGGCGACGAGCGCGATGTGGCGGGCCTCCGCGTGCGCGAGTGCGGCCTGGATCTGGTTGCGGAGATCGCCGTCGGACAGGCCCGAGAACGTCGCGTGCAGGGCCAGATAGGTTCGCCATTCGGGCGAGGCGAGGATGCTCCGGTAGTCCAGCAGTGCCAACTGGCGGATCAGTTCGAGGATCAGGCTGTGGCGCTGCCCGGGCGTCCGCAGCCATTCCCGGCGCTCGTTGAGTACTTGCTTGATGAGCGAAATCTCATCCTTGATGATCGCCGGGCTGGCGCTGCCGGCCAGCTCTTTGACCAGGTCACTGAAGAACAGATCCTTGTACGGCCAGTGCCGGTACGCCGTGCTGCGGGAGACGTCCGCGTCGCGGATGACGTCCTCGAACCGGATGTGATCCAGGCTCACGGTCAGTCCGGTCCGGTTGACCATGTCGATGGCGGCCCGCAGCATCCGGTCGCGCGTCTGCTGATCGGACAAGCGGCGGTTGCGCCGCCCGAGGCCGGTCGGAGCGGACGGATGTTCGGTCATGAGGGCGATCCTACCCGAGGACTTGAGACACTGTATCTCAAGTCTAAAACCCCGTATGGTTCGGACCACCGCAAGCTTCGGCGAGCAACCAGGAGGAGGGCGATGACCGATGGCACGCTGGCCCTACAACAATGACGAGCTCCGGGCCATGTACCGAGGTGGACGCGGGAACGCTGCGGCTCGCCGATTTGCGCGCTTCTGGGCGTACGTGCTCAGTACCGGACTCTTCCCGCGGCGCTGGGTGACCCTCGAGGTCGTCGGCCGCCGCACCGGACGAGTCACCCGGTTCCCGCTCGGCATGGCCGACTGGATGGGCGACTGGTACCTGGTCTCGATGCTGGGGAACGACTGCAACTGGGTCCGCAACGTGCGCGCCGCGGGCGGACTCGCAACGATTCGGCACCGGCATGCCCGCGCCTGCCGCCTGATCGAGATACCCGTCGCGGAGCGGGCGCCCATTCTGCGGCGCTACCTGCAGAAAGTTCCCGGCGCTCGGCCACACCTCCCGGTGGACCCGCACGCCCCGCTGGCCGAGTTCGAGGCGATTGCGGCGCGTTACCCCGCGTTTCGCGTCGAGGACGCCGTCACCCCGCCTCGGACCGTGAAGGAGATCGCGACATGACCGCCCCCACCGCCCCCCGACGGCCGGCGCGGGCTGCGCCCACCAGACGCAAACGCCGCTGGCTGCGGTGGACCATTGCCGGCGTCGCCGCGCTCACGGTACTCATCGTCGGACTGGTCGCCGCGGCCATCAAACTGCAACCGGTGCCCGCGCCGCTGGCACTGCCGGCGAGCGTGGCCGCACCATCCGGCCCGGCGGATGGCACCTACCGGGCCGCGTCCGGGTCGCTGGCCGGCTTCCGGATCCAGCAGTCCGTCCTCGGGCTCACCAGCGACGTGGTCGGCCGCACCGGCGACATCACCGGCACCGTCACCATCGCCGGAGGCCGGGCCACAACGGCGAGCCTGAGAGTAGGACTGCTCGCCCTCACCTCGGGCGATGCCAAACCCGCTCCTCAGTTCGGCATCAGCCTCGACACCCAGCGATACCCGGACGCGACCATCGGCATGACCCAGCCGGTCACGCTCGACCCGGCCTTCATCTCGGGAACAGCAGTCACCGTCAACGCGGCCGGAACCGTCACCCTGCACGGCGTCACCCGCCCCGCCTCCGTCGCGCTGGCCCTCCGGCGAGACGGCACCGGTATCTACGTCGCCGGGTCCCTCCCGGTCGCCTTCGCCGACTACGACATCGCCGGACCCGAGGGATACGGGGGACTCGGCTCGCTCGCCGACCACGGCACGGCGGAGTTTCTCCTCGTCCTGCAGCGAAGCTGACGGCCGGCGTCCAGCGCGCGCCTGGCGTTCTGGCGGCCAACAGTGATCTTCGCCGCATACCCCCTGGGGTAGCATCGGGGACCGGAACATGGAACGAGGGAGTGCGTGATGCAGGTCGATGAGACCGCCACCGGCGATGTGGTCAAGCGGCTGCGCCGACCTGGAGCGCATGGAAAAACTATTCCTGTCCCTGGCCTGATCGAGGCGGCCGGCCGGTGGGATCCCGGGACCTAGTCCCCTACGACGACGCGCGCCGCACCAATACCGTGGGGGGTATCAAGGGGTAGCGGGAGGTGGACGCGATGCGACGGCTACTCGTCCTCGGTGCCGGCACGGCCGGCACGATGGTGGTCAACAAGCTGCGCCGCCGACTGGCTCGCGCGGAATGGCAGATCACCGTGGTGGAGCCCAGCGACACGCACTACTACCAGCCGGGCTACCTGTTCCTGCCGTTCGGTGCGTACGGCCCGGAGCAGGTGGTCAAACCGACCGCGCCGTTGATCACCGACGGCGTGGACCTCGTCCGGGGCGAGGTCGACCGGGTGGCCGCGGCGGAGAACCGGGTGCTGTTGGCCGACGGCCGGTCGCTGCCCTACGACTACCTGGTGATCGCCACCGGCGTCACTCCCCGGCCGGATCAGACGCCGGGCATGCTCGACGGCGGGCAGTGGCGCCGCAGCATCTTCGACTTCTACACCTACGACGGCGCCCTGGCCTTGGCGAAAGCCCTTGACGCGTTCGAGGGCGGCCGGCTGGTCGTGCACATCACCGACATGCCGATCAAATGTCCGGTCGCGCCGCTGGAATTCGTTTTCCTCGCCGACGCCTACTTCCGCAGCCGCGGCATGCGGGACCGGGTCGAGCTCGTGTACGCCACCCCGCTGCCCGGGGCGTTCACCAAACCCATCGCCGCCGCCCGGCTCGGCTCGATGCTCGACGACCGGAAGATCACCGTCGAACCCGACTTCCTGGTCGAACGCATCGAGGACACCACCTTGGTGTCGTACGACGAGCGGGAGATCCCGTTCGACCTGCTGGTCACCGTGCCCTTGAACATGGGCGCCGACTACGTGGCCCGTTCCGGGCTGGGCAACGAACTGAACCTGGTCCCGGTCGACCGGCACACCATGCTGGCCAAGGCGTACGACAACATCTTCGCCCTCGGCGACGCCAACGACGTCCCCACGTCCAAGGCCGGGTCGGTCGCGCACTTCGCCGTCGACGTGTTCGCCGACAACTTCGTCGAATACACCGCCGGAAAGCCGATGACCGGCAGCTTCGACGGGCACGCCAACTGCTTCGTCGAGTCCGGTGATGGCAAGGCCCTGCTCATCGACTTCAACTACGACACCGAACCGCTGCCGGGCAGCTACCCGGTGCCCGCCGTCGGGCCGTTCCGGCTGCTCGACGAGGCCGCCGTCAACCACTGGGGCAAGCTCGCGTTCCGATGGATGTACTGGAATCTCCTGCTGCCCGGACGGCCGATCCCGTTGCCGGCGCACATGTCCATGGCCGGCAAACACCTCCCGAGATCCGAGGAGTGAGCGACATGCCCGTCACCACCATCGCCGGCCGCGACGTCCACGTCGACGACGAAGGGTTCCTGACCGTCTACGACGAGTGGGACCCCGACCTGGCCAGGCAACTGGCCGCCCAGATCGGCCTCGACCTCACCGACGAGCACTTCAAGGCGCTGACCTTCCTGCGCGCCGACTATGTCACCCAGGGCGAGACGGCCACCCTGCGCCGGGTCTCCGCGCTGGGTGGGATCCCCACCAAAGAGCTGTTCTCGCTGTTCCCCAAGAAGCCGGCCAAGAAGATGGCCTACATCGCCGGACTGCCCAAACCACACGGCTGCGTCTGAACGGGAGTACTGCCATGACCACCCAAGCCGCACCGGCGATCGTCCCGAACTTCGGCGACGACGCCACCACCGGCCGCAAACTCGCGATCATCTGCTCCAAGGGCACCCTCGACATGGCCTACCCCGGCCTCATCCTCGCCAACGCCGCCCTCGGTGAGGGCGTCGAGACGCACCTGTTCTTCACCTTCTGGGGCTTCGACATGATCACGAAGTCGAGGATGGGCGACCTGAAGTTCACGATGCTGGGCAACACCGCCACCCACATGCCGCAGGGGATCGGCGGCCTGCCCGGGATGACCGCGATGGCCACCCACCAGATGAAGAAGCAGATCGCCGAGGTGGGCGTGCCCGAGGTGCCGGAGTTCCTGGAACAGATCGTCGCCTCCGGCGGCCACCTGTGGGCCTGCCGGATGTCCGCCGACATGATGCACCTGAGCAAGGACGACCTCTACGAGGGCGTCGAGGACATCATCAACGCGGCCGACTTCATCGAGAAGACCGACGGCGCCCAGCTCCTGTTCATCTAGGAGACCTGCCGTGGCCGGCCTTTCCGTCGGGTAGCTGAAGGGGGTCGTGAAGCCATGCCTGGTGTGGTCCTGGTGGTCGAGGACGATCGGGAGCTGCGGGAGGTCGTCCGCCGCTACCTCGAACGTGCCGGGCACGCGGTGCACACCACCGGTTCCGGTGCCGAGGCATTGAGCCTGCTGGACACCGGCGGAGTCGACCTCGTCGTCCTCGATCTGGGTCTGCCCGATGTGGATGGGCGGGAAGTCCTGGCCGCGGCCCGCCAGGGGCGGGAGGTGCCGGTGGTGGTACTGACCGCGCGCAGTCAGGTCGAGGACCGTATCGATGGGCTTCGCCGCGGTGCCGACGACTATGTCACCAAACCGTTCAGCCCGACCGAACTCGTCCTGCGGGTCCAGGCCGTCCTGCACCGCACCCGGAGCGCCGAAGGCGCGGCCGAGACGGCCATGTACGGCGGCGGACGCCTGCGGATCGACGAGATTCGGCACGAAGCGCACCTCGACGGTGTCGTGCTGGAGCTGACCCCCACCGAATGGGGCCTGCTGACCGCCCTGGCCGCCGCCCCCGGCCGGGTGTCCTCCCGGTACGAACTCGTCAACCGGGTCCGCGGGTATGAGTTCGCCGGCTACGAGCGCACCATCGACTCGCACGTGAAGAACCTGCGCCGCAAACTCGGCGACGATGGCGGTGAGATCGTCGAGACCGTACTCGGGGTCGGATACCGCCTCGGGTGGTCCCATGACCGCTGACCGATGGCTCCGTGGCCCGCTGCGCAGCCCGCTCGGCCGGCGGCTGCTTGCCGCGTTCCTGTTCGTCGCGCTGTCCTCGGTCGCCGTCCTGACCACCGCGGCCCTGGTCGGCACCGCCCAAGGGCTGACCAGCGCCCAGCAGAACGACCGCCGGGAAGCCGCAGCACGCGCCGCGGAAGCCGTGGCCACTGCGTATCAGCAGGCCGATGGCTGGGCCGGTGCCGACCTCAACGCCGCGTCGGCGATCGCCGGGGCGGCCGGGGCCCGACTGGTCGTGCAGGACGACGATGGCCGGATGGTCGGGCCGGGCCGTGGGATGGGGCCGGGGATGGGCGGAATGCTTACGGCGGCCAACGCCACCATGGTCGATGCGCCCATCGTCGTCGGCGGGCAGACCGTCGGCAGCGTCCGGCTCGCCTTCACCACTCCCGCGGCCACCGGGCGGGCGGTGGCCTGGTCCTGGGTGCTCGGCGCGGCCGCTGTCGCGTTGCTCACCGCACTGGCCGCTGCCGGCTACGTGACCCGGCGACTGACCCGGCCCCTGCAGGCCATCACCGGGGCCGCGCGCAGGTTCGCCGCCGGGGAACCCGAGGCCCGCGCCGGGCTTGCGGGCCCCGGTGAACTCGGTGAGCTCGCCGCCGCGTTCGACACCATGGCCGACGACATGGTCCGCGCCGATCAAGACCGGCGCAGGCTCGCCGCCGACGTCGCACACGAACTGCGCACCCCGCTCGCAGCCCTGCAGGCCGGCCTCGAAGAACTTCGCGACGGCCTGCGTGAACCGGACACCGAACGCCTCGCCGCCCTGCACGACCAGACCCTGCGTCTCGGCCGGGTGGTGCAGGACCTCGCCGACCTGTCCGCCGCCGAGTCGGCCGCGCTGTCGCTGCACCGCACCGACACCGACCTCGCTGAGATCGCCCGCACCGTACTCAGCACGCACCAGGCCCGGCTCGACGCCGCCGGCCTGCACAGCGGCACCGACCTGGCGGTCGCGCTGCCCGTGTACGCCGACCCGGACCGGCTGCACCAGGCCGTCGCCAACCTGCTCGCCAACGCCGCCCGCTACTGCCGCCCCGGCGACCGCGTCACCATCAGTGGACATCGCAGCGGCGACCTGGTCGTCCTGGAGATCGCCGACACCGGCCCCGGCATCCCCGCTGACGAACTCCCGCACGTCTTCCAGCGGCTCTGGCGTGGGGCCGAGGCCCGGTCCGTTGCCGGCTCCGGCATCGGCCTCGCCATCGTCCGCGAACTGGTGACCGCCCACGGCGGCACCGTCTCAGCCGCCGCACCCACCGGCGGCGGCACCACCATCACCATTCGACTCCCGCTCGCTGGAGCAGATCGATAGTCGTCGCGCATGACCTGAACGCCGCCGCCGCTTTCGATGCGCCCCGCTACCGGGTGGACCAGTTCTGGAACGCGGCCAGGTGATGCTGCGAGGCCATCCGGAGCCGGGTATAGGCCTGCGTGACGTCGGGAGCGTTCAACCCGTCCAGGGCGGCGCTGAGATCGGCGATGTCGGTCTGCTCGACAGTGACGCCCGCCTGCAGCGCGGCGGCCCGGCCGGCCCGGCCCTGTGCCAGCAACCTGTCATAGGTCGCCTGCACCGTCGGGTCGCTGAACTGCCCGGCGGTCCTGCCCGCAGTCGGGTCGGCGACACCGTACCGGGTCAGCAAGGTCCGCACCGCGGCCAGGTGCTGGGTTTCCGAGGCGGCGACCCGGTCGAAGACGACCATGTCGTACTCGCCGGCGAACGCCGTGTACAGGTCGTATGCCAGCTTCTCCTCCTGCGCCATCGCGCCCAGCGTCGTCTTCTGCTGTTCAGTGAGCGTGCCCCTCCCGGCGGTGATCGCCGGATCGAGGCAGGTGCCGTCACGGACGCCGGCCCCCATCATCCCGGAGCCGCCCGGGCCGTACCCGAAGCCCATGCCGGAGCCGAACCCTCCCGGCCCCGGAGTTACCGCCGCCATCGGTTGGCCGGCGAACGGACCTACCCCGGCCAGCGCCGGAGCCGCCACCGCGATCCCGCCGATACCGAGAGCACCCGCGGCTACCAGAACCACCGTCCGGCGTGTCGTCGTCCTCATCGCTCCTCCACTCGTCGATCCGGTTGACACCCCTACCGTGACGCCGCGCTGTGCGGGCCGGATGGAACCGATGTGGAGAGCACGTGGAGAGGGGGGTGTTCAGCCCGGCAGTGGGTCGCCTGCGCGGAGCAGGCCGCCGCGGTAGGCGAGGACCACGAGCTGGGCTCGGTCGCGGGCGTCCAGCTTGGCCATCGCCCGGTTGACGTGGGTCTTGACGGTCAGCGGGGAGACGTAGAGGCGGCGGCCGATGTCGTCGTTGGAGAGGCCGTGCGCGACCAGGACGAGGATCTCCCGCTCGCGCTCGGTCAGCAGGGCCAGCGCGGCCGCCGTCTGCGGTGGGGCCGGGCGCAGCTGGTCGAGGAAACGGCCGACCAACCCTCGGGTCGCCCGTGGGGACAGCAGCGCCTCGCCGTCGGCCACCACCCGGATCGCCGAGACCAGGTCGGCCGGGGGGACGTTCTTGCCGAGGAAACCGCTCGCGCCGGCCTCCAGGGCCAGCACCACGTTGTCGTCCTCCTCGAACGTGGTGAGCACCAGAACGCGTACCCCGGAAAGGGTTTGATCCTCGCAGATCCGGCGGGTTGCCTCGATGCCGTCGGCGTGCGGCATCCGGATGTCCATCAGCACCACGTCGGCCCGGGTGGTGCGGGCCAGCTCGACCGCCTCCCGGCCGTCGGCCGCCTCGCCGGCCACCTCCAGGCCCGGCTCGGCGTCGATGATCATTTTGAAGCCGGCGCGGATCAGCGCCTGGTCATCGGCGAGCAGTACGCGGATGGTCATGATTTTCCTCCGGTCGGCAGGACGGCCAGCACCCGATATCGGTCGCCCGGATCGACCGGCCCGGTGCTGAGCGTGCCGTGCGCGGCGGCGGCCCGTTCGCGCATGCCGAGCAGGCCGAAGCCGGAGCCGGCCCGGGTGTTCACCCGGTACGCGACGATGGTGTTGGTGATCTCGACGGTGATCGCGTCCGGCCCGTAGTCGACGGTCAGCGTGGCCGCGCCGTCGCCGTAGCGGTGCGCGTTGGTCAATGCTTCCTGCACGATCCGGTACGCGGCCAGATCGGTCACCACCGGCAGCGCCCGCGGCTCGCCGCGCAGCTCCGACCGCACCCGGAAGCCCGCCCCGCGTAGCCCGCCGATCAGCTCGGGCAGCCGGTCGAGGCCGGGGGTCGGCTCGGTGCTGCCCGCCTCGTCCGGGTCGCGCAGCACCCCGATCACCGAGTGGATCTCGCGCAGCACGGTGTCCGCGGCCTCGCGGATGTTCCCGAGCACCGGCCAGACCTGCTCGGGCTGCTGCCGCAGGACGTGCCCGGCCGCGCCGGCCTGCACGCTGATCACCGCGATGTGGTGCGCCACCACGTCGTGCAGCTCGCGGGCGATGCGCAGCCGCTCGTCCATCACCCGGCGCCGGGCCTCCTCCTCGCGGGTCTGCTCGGCCTGCCGGGCCCGCTCGGTGACCTCGGCGAGATAGGCCCGCCGCGAGCGCACCCCGTCGCCGATCCCGGCGCCCCCGAAGATCCAGGTGAACGCGGCCAGCGACTGGATCTTCCACCAGCCGGACGCGTCGACCACCAGGCCGGTTCCGAAGATCAAGATCGAGACTCCGGCTGCGTACGCGATGGGCTGCCGGGGCACCGAGAACATGACCACGCCCAGGGCCAGCAGGAGCCCGCCGGACATCGGCTGGACGATCACGGAGGCGAGCGCGCCGGCGGTGACCACGGCCAGGGTCGGGTACGGCCAGCGGCGGCGCAGGAAGACGGCGGCGACCGCGAGGCTGGTGACCGCGGTGCCGTGCCCGGTCTGGTTGGCCCGCTCGATCTGGAGGGTGGCGGCGGCCAGGAAGATCGCCACGCCGACGTCGGACAGGACGGCCCGGTGCCGCTGCCCCCACGCCTGCACCCGATCCATCACCTATGCACGGTAGGCGGCCGGGCCCAGCGGCGACGTCGTCTCGGGGGAGTAGCCCCCCGATCCGGAAATACCGCGGGTGCGGTAGGCGCCGACGCCGCCGGGACGACGACGCCTGGCGGGATTCCGGAAATCGTGGAGTGACACAGCTTCCCGACAGTTTCGGAGGACTCACCCGGTGGCGACTCTCCTGTACCGGCTCGGCCGGTTCTCGTTCCGCCGGCGCCGGCGGATGACGGCTCTGTGGGTGGTGGTCTTCGCCCTGCTCGGCCTGGGCGCGGCGACCCTGTCCGGGCCGACCAGCAACGCGTTCTCGATCCCCGGCACCGAGTCGTCGCGGGCGCTGGAGGTGATCGCCGAGAAGATGGGCGGCGGTGGCACCGCGAACACCGCCTCGGCCACCGTGGTCTTCACCGTCGGCGGCGACGCGACGCTGGCCGGGACGGCGCAGCAGGCCGCGCTGAAGCAGGCGGTGACCGCGCTCGGTGCCGCGCCGGACGTCGCCGCGGTCACCCAGCCGACCCTCTCCGCCGACAAGCAGACCGCGTACGCGACGGTCAGCTACACGATCGGGCAGGCCGACGTCACCGAGGCCGACCGGGAGGCGCTGTTCGCCGCGGGCCGCACGGTGCAGAGCGCCGGCGTCGGGGTGGAGTTCGGCGGCACCGCCACCGAGGCCAACGAGGCCGGTGGTGCCACCGAGGTGATCGGCGTGGCGGTGGCCGCGGTGGTCCTGATCATCACGTTCGGCGCGCTCGTCGCGGCCGGCCTGCCGCTGCTCACCGCGATCCTCAGCGTGCTGGTCGGGATGCTCGGCATCCGGATCGCCACCGGCTTCTTCGACCTGAGCACCTCCACCTCGGCCCTCGCGCTGATGCTCGGCCTGGCGGTCGGCATCGACTACGCGCTGTTCGTGGTGTCCCGCTACCGGCACGAGCTGGCCGAGGGCCGCGAACCGGAGGACGCCGCCGGCCGGGCGCTCGGCACCGCCGGGTCCGCGGTGGTCTTCGCCGGGCTGACCGTGTTCATCGCGCTGGCCGCGCTGTCGGTGGTCGGCATCCCGTTCCTGACCAGCATGGGCCTGGCCGCCGCCGGCACGGTCGCGGTCGCCGTCCTGATCACCCTGACCCTGCTGCCCGCCCTGCTCGGCTTCGCGGGCCGCAAGGTGCTGCCGAAACGGCCGCGGAAGGTCAAGGGCGTGGCGTTCGGCGAGCGCTGGGCCCGCGGCATCGTGAAGCACCGTGTCCCCGCCCTGGTGCTGACCGCGGGCGCGCTGATCGTGATCGCCCTGCCCGCCACCCAGCTGCGGCTCGCCCTGCCCGACGCCAGTACGGCGGCGCAGGACAGCACCCAGCGCAAGGCGTACGACCAGCTCGCCGAGGGTTTCGGAGCCGGTTTCAACGGGCCGCTGATCGTCGTGGTCGAGGCCGGCGCGGGTCAGGCCAAGACGGCCGGGGCGGCCGCCCAGAAGATCATCGAGGGGCTCGGCGACGTCGCCCTGGTCACCCCGCCCGCCGCGAACCAGGCCGGCGACACCGCGCTGCTCACCGTCATGCCGAAGAGCTCGCCGAACAGCACGGAGACCGAGGACCTGGTGGCCGCGATCCGCGACCAGCGCGGCTCGGTGTCCGGCGCGACCCTGTCGGTCACCGGCACCACCGCGCTCAACATCGACGTGTCCGAGAAGCTGTCCGCGGCGCTGCTGCCCTACCTGAGCGTGGTGGTCGGGCTGGCCATCCTGCTGCTGATGCTGGTCTTCCGCAGCATCGCCGTCCCGCTGAAGGCCACCCTGGGCTTCCTGCTCTCGGTCGCGGCCACGTTCGGCGCGGTGGTGGCGGTCTTCCAGTGGGGCTGGCTGGCCGGCCTGTTCGGGGTGGACAACCCCGGCCCGATCATCAGCATGATGCCGATCTTCCTGATCGGGGTGCTGTTCGGCCTGGCCATGGACTACGAGGTCTTCCTGGTCACCCGGGCCCGCGAGGAGTACGTGCACGGCGCCGGGCCGGACGAGGCGATCATCACCGGGGTGCGGCACGGCGCCCGGGTGGTCACCGCGGCCGCGCTGATCATGATGAGCGTGTTCGCCGGCTTCCTGCTGGCCGACGACGCGATCATCAAGTCGCTCGGCTTCGCGCTGGCCTTCGGGGTGGCGGTGGACGCCTTCCTGGTCCGGATGACGATCGTGCCGGCGGTGCTGTCGCTGCTCGGCCGGGCGGCCTGGTGGCTGCCGCGCTGGCTGGACCGGGCGCTGCCCAACGTCGACATCGAGGGCGAGAAGCTCAGCCGTACGCTCGGTGATCGCCCGGCCGAGGAGGACCGCCCCCTGGTGAGTGTCTGAAAATGGCGATCCGGCGAAACCGGTAGCTTCGGGGGTCCGGCTGACTCACAGTGAGGAGAGTCAGACCGGACCCTGGAGCGGCTCGATGGCGCAGTCTCGTCCCTCGTTGAACCCTCTTGTCGCCGTCCTGCTCGCGGTCGGCGCGGTGGTCGTCCTGTTCGGGGTCGGCGCCGCCGCCGAGCGTTACGGCAACAAGGAACCGGCCGCCGCCGCGGTGACCACGGCGCCGACCAAGAAGGCCACGGTCAAGCCGCCGGGCATCGACGATGCGGTCCGGGACGGCCAGTTCGAGTTCATCGTGTCCCGGGTCGACTGCGCGCAGACCAGCCTCGGGGTCGAGCACCTCAAGCGCACCGCCCAGGGCAAGTTCTGCGTGGTCAGCCTGTCGGTGCGGAACATCTCCGACGATTCGCAGTATTTTCTGGGCCACGCGCAGAAGGCGATCGACGCGGCCGGCACGTCCTACGGCAACGACGAGATCGCCGGCGTCTACGTCAACCGGGACACCCAGACGTTCCTGCAGAAGCTCGGCCCCGGCGAGCGGGTCGTCGGCAAGCTGGTCTTCGACGTCCCGAAGGCGGTCACGCTGACCACCCTGGAGCTGCACGACTCGCTGCTCTCCGGCGGGGTCGAGGTCAAGCTCCGCTGAGCGGCGGCAGCGTCAGGCTCACCCGGTACCGGGCGTCCCCCGCCTTGACCTGCTCGTCGGCCGACCAGGTCACCGGCCGGCGACCACCGCGTCGGCCACCGCGCCCGCGTGCCCCTCCGCGCCGAGCCCGGCGTCGCCGGTCTGCCCGGAGTGCTGCAAGACGTGCGCGGCCTCGTTCGCGGGCTTCGCGCCCACCGAAAGCTCATCCCGCGAGTTCCAGCTCCGAGTGGCCACGTCCTCCACCCTGTCAGCTGATCGTGGCTAGCGGTCGCCACCGTCCGCATGACCCTCGTCGGCCAGGCCGCGGAACCCCTCCAGGTTCTTGCGGAGGGGCGCGACCGCCGGATCGTCCGCGCCGAACACCCGGATCCAGTCGGCCAGCACCTCCTCGTAGGCCGCGACGGCGAACGCCGGATCACCGGACACCCCGCGGCTGAAGGCGATGTTGGCCCGCGCGGCGAAGACGTCCGCATGCTCCGGGCCGTGCTGTTCGATCAACAAAGGCAGCAGTTCCGTGTACGCCGTGGCCGCGCCCGCGGCGTCGCCGAGGTTGAGCCGCCATTGCGCCAGGACGCCCCGGAGCTTGGTGGTCTCCTCGTGGCCGGGTCCGCGCAGCACGGCCAGATCGTCGACCAGGTCGGCCATCGCGGCCACCATCGCCGGGAAGTCGCCGCGCTCCTGCCGGGCGAGCACGACCGCGCTCCGGACCTGCCAGGTCAGCGGATGGTGCGGGCCGTTGACCCGCAGGAACGCGGTGAGCATCTCCTCCGGAGCGGCGCGGCCCGGGTCGTCGCCCTGGGGGTCGCGCAGCAGGGCGAGCACGTAGCAGGCCTGCTGGGTGTAGTCGTGCTCCGGGCCGAGAACTCGCATCATGTCGTCGAGGAGCACGGTCAGGGCGGCGAGATCGTCGGTGACCCCGCCGATGTCGATGAGGTGCAGGCGGGTGTTGAGCGTGTCGGGATGATCCGGCCCGAGGACCCGCAGCCGATCCGCCAGCAACTCATGCAGAGCGGTCAACGCGGCCGCGGCGTCGCCGGCGTGGGCCATGGCGACCGCCAGCTCGTTGCGGCTGGCGAGGGTGAGCGGATGATCCGCACCGAGCACGCGGATCCGGTCGGCGACCAGCTGCTCGAAGTCGGCCACCGCCCCGGCTGGGTCACCGGCGATGCTGCGCCACCGGGCGAGCTCGTGCCGGGCACTGAGGGTGTCCGGATGATCGGGCCCGAGAACCCGCTCGGTGTCGTCGAGATTGGCCGCGAAGTCCGCGCACGCACCGGCCGGGTCGCCGGCCTCGCCGCGCCACGTCGCCAAATTGTGCCGGGTGGTCAGGGTGTCCGGGTGATCGGCGCCGAGGATCCGAATCCGGTCGGCGACCAGCGATTCGAGCTCGGCGATCGCGCCCGGGAGGTCGCCGGTCAGGCCGAGCTGGCGGGCCAGGGTGTGCCGGGCGGTGAGGGTGCTGGGGTGGCCGGCGCCGAGGACCCGGGTGCGGTCGGCGAGCAGGTGCCGCGCGCGGGCCAGGCTCGACGCGGTCCGGCTCTCGCCCTGCCAGATCGCCAGGTTGCCGCGGGCCGCGAGGGTGGCCCAGTGGTCCGGCCCGAGCCGGTCGGCGGCGCGCTCGTGCAGGCGCTGGAAGTGGGCGGCGGCGGCGGCGACCTGGCCGGCGCCGCCGAGGCTCTTGCCGGCCACGGCGAGCACCGGGTGGTAGCCGTCCGGCTCCCAGAGATGATCACCGGCGCACCGGTCGAGGGCGTCCGTGCCGGCGGTCAGGTGCTGGTTGAGGCCGGGGTCGCGGGAGTCCTCCGGCCAGACCTCGACCAGGGCGTCGGCCGCGGCCCAGGCCAGCTCGCCGAGCCGGTCGGCGGGCAGGTCGTCGAGGACCGACCGCTGGACGAGCGCATGCACCCGGACCACGTCGGCGTCGACCGCGGCCAGGCTGAACAGGTACAGCGAGCGCAGCCCGCGGTGGATCGTGTCCGGGTCGAGCTCCGGGCCGCCGGCGGCGTAACTCAGCCAGTTGACCGCGGCCGGGGTGCGGAACACCACCCCCGGGATCGCCGTGCCCAGCACGCTGGCCAGCTCCAGCACCGCCCGGGCCAGGCCGGTGGGTTCCTCGGCGTCGGCCGCCTCGATCGACAGCGACCAGGTGGCCGCGACCGTCGCGCGGTATTCGTCGGGGTTGTCGCGCGCCGGCGGGACGAGCTGGGCGAGCCGCCGGGTGCGGTCGGCGAACCGGCGCCGGTAGTCGCCCGAGGTGATGTTCTGATCGAGCAGGTAGGCGGCGGCCTGCCCGAGCGCGAGCGGCAGCCGGTCGAGGTCGGCGACCACCCCGGGCACGTCGTCGTCGAGCCGCCCGCGGAGCGCGGCGGACAGGTACCGCTCCGCTTCGTCCACCGTGAACACGTCGATCTCCACCGGTCGCCCACCCAGCCCGGCGACCGCGGCCTTGCGCAGGCGGGTGGTGATCAGCGTGCGCCCGGTGGGGGAAGAGACCGGTGGCCGGAGCCCACGCAGGTGCTCGGGGTCGCTCACGTCGTCCAGCACCACCAGCCAGCGCCGCGGGGTGGTGGCCAGCCAGGCCAGGAACCGCTCGGCGGCCCGCTCGCGATCGCCCCGCGCGGCCTCGGCGTACTCCTCGCCGGCCTCCGCCAAGCGGTCGACGATGGATTCCTGGGAGGCGGCGGAAACCCAGACGACGAGCGTGCCGGCCTTTTCCCGGCGGCGGGCCAGATCGGCCGCGAGCTGCGTCTTTCCCACCCCGCCGAGGCCGCTCAGCACCACCACCGGGGAGTCGGCGAGGGCCGCGGAGAGCTCGTCGACCACCTCGCGGGCCTGATAGCAGCCGGCCGCCAGCGGGATCCGGCCAACCGCCGGCGGCCCGCTCCTGCCCGATGTCGCGACCGCGTTCTCCTGCAGCCGGATCAGCAGTTTGTGCCGCTCGGCGAGGTCCGCCGCACGTGCCTCGCGGATCGCCGGACCGCCGTCGAGCCGGGCCACGCACACCGCGACGTAGGCGTCGATCACCGCCTGGTCCGGCACCTTCTTGAAGTCGCCGCGCTCGAGTTCGGACACCCGGGACCGGGAGATCCTGATCTTCGGGCCGAGGGCTTCGAGGGACAGGCCGGCGTCGGTGCGCAGCTGCCGCAGCCGCGAGCCGAACTCGCGGCGCATCGCCTCGACCGAAACGAACTCCTCCACCGCCGCCCTTTCCGCTCTCCGCCGCTCCGGAAGCGCCGTGACCTGCACGAACGCCCGCGATTTCCGGAACGCTCCGGAAACCGGCCGCCGGTGCCACCGATCGCGGGAGCCTCTTGGCACACCCACCACGAAGGAGGAACCGACATGCGGACCGTGGAAATAGTAGTCGCGACCCTACAGCTGGTCGCCGCCACGATCTCGACCGTCAACGCGGTGCTGCACCTGCGCCTGGCCCGTCGCCGTCGCTGACCCGGAGGTGCCGGTCGACCAGCCGCACCCGCTCCACCAGCGGCGCGACCGGCACCTCGATCAATTCAAAACCGAGTTTGCGGTACGCGTCGACATGGAACCGCTCGAACCGGATCGACTGTTCGAGGGTGATCCGGCGGGCCGCCGTCGGCGTGATGAACCCGAGCAGGTGAACGAAGAACACCCGGGAGTGGTAGATCCCGGCCGAGACGACCCGCTCGACCTCGTCGGCCAGGACCGGCGGCACCGGATGTCCGATGTAGTGCGCCAACGCCAGCGTGCAGATCGGCGACCGGTCGAAGACCTGAACGCCGGCGCCGGGCGGCGCCGGCAGTAGCTGCCGCTCGCGTTGCAGGAGCGCGATCGCCGCCAGGAAGTCCCCGTCGTCCGGCGGCTGCCCGCGGGCGATCACCTCGGTCGCCGCCTCCTCGACCACCGCGTTCCCGCGGTCGCGCAGGGCCTCGAGGATGGTCGTCTTCCCGGCACCCGGTGCGCCGGTGAGGATGTATCGGCGCACGACGAGCCCCTTCGCGTCAGTCGCCGGTCCCGGTCTGGAAGAGGATGCGGCCGTTCAGCGAGATGACCATGTTGCCGTCGGCCCGCAGGATCAGGACCGCGCCCGGGTTGCCCACGGTGCCACTGCTGAAGACCGCGGCGTTGCCCGCATCGTAGAGGACGAGGTGGCCGTCGTTCTGCATGACGAGTTTGACGCCGGTCGTCGTCCCGGTCTGCCAGACGGTCCTGCCCTGGTCCTGGAGCACGAGGTTGCCACCGCCGGTCACGGTGAGCTTGAGCCGGTTGGTGGCCCAGCTCTGCCCGGTGGTGAGTTCGCTCGTGCTCGCGATCACCTTCTCCGCCCACACCGGTGCCGTGGATCGGGTGGCCGGTGAGGGCGTGGTGGTCGTGACCGGCCGGGCGGAGGGCGCCGGCGAAGGAGAAGGCGAGGCGGAGGGCGACGGCTCGACGTAGACCGGGATCGAGGCATGGTCGCCCGGCACGTTCAGCACCGCGGCCGGCGGCGGCGGTGGCAGCGAGGCGTCGTCGTCATCGTCCCGGATCCCGGTGTACGCCGCGACGCCGACCCCGAGCAGGAAGGTGGCCATCACCGCGACCGGAATCCATCGAATGCTCCCGGATTCCCCGTCCTGGCCGTGCCGCGGCCGCCAGAAGTACCGCATGACCAGGCCCGCCCACGCCGGGCGATCATTCACAGTCATGGGGCCCTTCCGGCGTCGGGGAGATCAAGAGGGTACGTCGATCCACCCGTCACCCGGCTCACCCACTCGGCCGGTTGCCCTCAGCCGCGCGTCACCGCGGCGGTGCCCGGCCGCCCGCCGTGGCGGACGGCCGGGAGCCGGTCAGATGAAGCCGCGGGCGTGGAAAGCGGCGGTCACCGCGGTGGCGGCGGTGCTGCCGTACAGGGTCTGGGCGGCGGTCACCGTGGCGTTGGCGGCCGCGGCGAACGTCGTACTCGGCGTGAAGTTGAACTGGGCCTCGAGGATGATGGTGTTGGCGGTGGCGCGGCCGAGGGACGTGCTGATGTCGTACAGGGCGCGGGACCACATCTCGCCGTCGGCGTGTACCTCGTTCTCGAAGTCGCCGGGGTAGACCTTGGTGCCGTCGATGCGGCGCAGGCAGTGCGGCGTGGTGCTGGTGTAGGAGACCGCGTCCCAGTCGCCGATGCAGACCAGCGGCGTCACCGTGGTGTTGGTGCTGACCGCCGACGACATGGTGTAGGCCCAGTAGTCGCCGAAGCCCTCACCGATCGCACCGGACTGGCTGGACGAGCCGAACCCGGGCACCTGCGCGTCCTGGATGGCGTGGCCGTACTCGTGCCAGATGATCTCGGCGTCCTCGGCGTCGTCGACCCCACCCGTACCGAAGGTGATCTGATCGGTCGAGGGGTCGTAGTAGGAGTTGTCGTCGGTGTAGCCGGTGGTCTTGTACTTCTGCGCCGAGTTGTTGACGTCGGTGAAGCCGAGACTCTGGATGTACTCCTGCGCCGAGGTGATGCTGTAGTACCCCATGACCTGCTCGAACCCGGCCTGCGCCCGGGTGTACGTGTAGGCCCGGGTGCTGGAGGTGACCCCGCTGCTGCTCTGGTTGCTGGCGTAGCTGCCCCGCAGCGTGGTGACGCCGCTGGTCAGCTGGGTCAGCGTGACCGTCTTGTAGGCGGCGGTGAAGGTGCTCGCGGCGGTGGTGTCCTTGAGGCTCTCGTTCTGCAGCGTCACCACCGGGTTGGGGCTGAACACCTGCCCGGAGCCGTCGACCTCCTTGACCGTGCTCTTCTCGGAGAGCGTGGTGCCGCTGGCCGCGTCGACGACCGACTCGACCGTGCCGCGGGCCGTGTCGGTGAGCACCAGCCAGCCGAGCTTGGCGGTGTCACCGGGCACGATGACCGCCCGCGACCGCAGCAGCGTCCCGGCGAGGCGGCCGGTGACCGACGACTCGGCCCGGCCCTGGGCAACCGCGGCGCTACGAGCAGGAATCCCCTTGATCGCGATGCGGCCGTCGGCGACCGCGGTCGCGCCGGCGCGGTCGGTGTGCGTCGCGTAGTAGCCGCCGAGAACCGGCACGCCGTTGTAGGTCTGCTGATACCAGGTGTGCGTGCCGAGAAGGGAGTGCTTGGTGGCCACCAGGGTGAGGCCGTCCGGGGCCGCGTGGGCGGCGCTGCCGCTCGCGACGATGACCAGTCCGACGATGCTGCCGATGGCGGCGAGGCGCTTCATCATGTCAAGCATCATATTGATGCATGTAAACCTAAGAGGGGATCGCGAACAGGTTATATCGCCCCTCAAGTCGTTGCCTTCCGGATCAATGGAAGTCACGCTCTTCGATATGAAGAAGCTCGTCGGCGGCGCCCTCGGCCTCGCCATCGTGATCATCGCGGCCACCCCCGCATTCGCCGCGGTGCCCGCGAAACTGCCCGGCAAAGCCGAGGCGATCGAGACCAAGTGGCAGCCGGCCTACGACTACGACACCGACGGCTGCTACCCGACCCCGGCGATCGGACCGACCGGCGTCGTCAACGGCGGCCTCAAGCCGGGCGGCTCGCTCAGCGGGGAGTGCCACGACACGTCCGATCTGGACAACACCAACGGCTACGCGCGCTACAAGTGCAACAACGGGTGGTGCGCGGTCGCGTACGGGCTCTACTTCGAGAAGGACCAGGCGCTCGCCAACAGCTCGATCGGCGGGCACCGGCACGACTGGGAGCACGTCGTGGTCTGGGTGCAGAACGACGTGGCCAAGTACGTGTCGACGTCGGCGCACGGCGACTTCAACATTTTTGCTTCTACCAGCGTCCTTTGGACCGGCAACCACCCGAAGATCGTCTATCACAAGGACGGCGTCAGCACCCACGACTTCCGGCTCGCCAACTCGGGCGACGAGCCGCCGGAGAACGCGTACGCCGCCTGGCAGTACCCGACGCTGGTCGGCTGGACCGGCTATCCCTCCACCAGCATCCGGGACACGCTGAGCAACTACGACTTCGGCAGCGCCAACTTCGGCCTGAAGGACGCCAACTTCGTCAACCTGATCACCGAGGCGAAGCCCGCCGGGATCAGTTTTGACCCGGCCGGTTGAGCCTCCGATAGATCGGGGCCAGCTGCTTGTGTAAGAGCGTGTAGGTCTCGTAGATGCCGTCGTAGGTGGCGCGGTCGGCACCGGGCTCGAAAACGTGATCGTTGCGGGCCAGGTCCGGGATGTCGGCGAAGTCGATCATCCCGGCGCCGACCGCGCCGATCCAGCCCGCACCGCGCGCGTTGACCACGACCGGGTTGGCGTCCCGCCGGATCTCCATGCCGAGCACGTCGGCGAAGATCTGGCACCACGAGTTGGAGCGGGCGGCCCCACCGGTGATCACCATGGATTGCACGGGGGCGCCAAGAAACTTGTCCACCGCCCTGGCCATCCACCGGGTGTTCAGCGCGACCCCCTCGAAGACCGCCCGCAGCAGGTCGGAGCGGGTGGTCTCGAGCGAGATGTTGAGGAAGCCGGCCCGCAGGTTCGGATCGTCGACGGGCGCGCGCTCGCCGTACAGCCACGGCATGTAGAGCACCCCGTCCGCGCCGGCCGGCACCGACGGAATGATCTTGTCGAACGCGTCGAAGATGGTGCCCTCGTCCCGGCTGACATGCCCCGCCGAGACGATCGGGTCGTCGAACTCGACGATCTTGTCGCGCAGCCAGGTCAGGTTCGCGCCCGCGGTGGCCTGCAGCGCGGTCATCAGGTAGCGGTCCGGCAGCGCGCACGGGATGGACGCGATCCCGCTGACCACATCGGTCTTCTTGGCCGGCACGTGCGCGCAGATCCAGGACGACGTCCCGAGGTAGAGGTGCGGCTCGTTGTCGCGGATCGTGCCGGCCCCGATCGCGGCCGCGGTGTTGTCGATCGCCCCCGCTACCACCTGCACCGACGACGGGAGTCCGAGGTGATCGGCAGCCTGGGGGGCAAGCCTGCCGATCACCTCGGTGCACTTGACGATCGGCGGGAACTTGTCCGCGTCGATCCCGCTCGCCGCGACCAGCGCGGGGGAGTACTTGATGTCGGTGGCGACCCGGTTGTCGGTGACCCACGAGGTGAGGATCGAGTCGACGGTCGCCACCGTGCGCCCGGTGAGCTTCAGGTTGATCCAGTCCAGGACGTTGAGAAACGTCGCCGTCTTCGCGTAGATCGCCGGCATCTCGTCGCGCACGAGCAGCATGTGCGCGGCCGGATCCTTGCCGGTCACCGACGGCATGCCCCCGGTCAGGCGCAGCCATCGAGCGATTTTCAAGACCGACATTCCGGAGTACGCCGGGAAGCCGCCGAACTGCTTCTTCAGATGTGCCGCCCCGCGCATGTCCAGCCAGCTGATGCACTGGGTGAGCGGCTCGCCGTTCGCGTCGACCGCGATGGTGCCCTCGCCCTGGGTCGAGGAGCAGATCGTGGTCACCGCGCGCAGGTGCTCCGGGAACTCCCGGCCCAGGTCGGCGACCGCCTCGGCGAGCGCGTCCCACCAGGCGACCGGGTCCTGCTCGGCACCGCCGCCGGGCAGCACGACCAGCGGCACCGGGCGCTCGGCCCAGCCGGTCACCGTGCCGTCCGCGGCGACCAGCGCGGCCTTCATCCCCGAGGTGCCGAGGTCGATCGCCAGAATCTGCGGGGCTACGGCCAACTCAGACCCCCTCGACCAGCGCGAAGACCTGGTCGAAACGGGTGAGGGCGTCGTCGATGACCTCGTCGGTGTCGGCCATCGAGGTGTACATCCGGGAACCGGCAAGGGTGATGATGCCGTGCGCCGCGTACGCCGCGCCCATCTGCTCCATCAGCGTCTTGCGCTTCTTGTTCTCCTTCAGCAGCTTGATCGGGTCGCGCATGCTCAGCAGCATGACGCCGCTGCACTCCAGGTGCACGATCGACCCCTGGTTGTACGCCACGTAGGGCAGCCCGTACTTGTCGATGAGCCGCTGCAGGCCGCGGGTGAGCCGGTCGCCGGCCCGCCCGGCGATGACCGGCGCGTTGGTCCGGGCCATCTCCTCGATCGCGAAGTGGCCGGCCGCGCAGGACAGCGGGTTCGCCGACAGGGTGCCGCCGACCTGGATGTGCGCGCCGCTCTTGCCGTCCAGCCCGGAGCCGAACACGCTCATCACCTCGGCGCTGCCGCCGACCCCGCCGGCCATCGGGTAACCGCCGGAGACCGCCTTGCCGAAGACGGTGAGGTCGGGGTGCACGCCGAAGTAGCCGGCCGCGCCGCCCATCCCGGTGCGGAAGCCGGTGACCACCTCGTCGAAGACCAGCAGCGCGCCGAACTCGTCGCACAGTTTGCGGACGGCCGCGTTGTAGTCGTGCGGAACCGGCCGGGTGCCGGACTCCGGCCCGAACGGCTCGACGATGACCGCGGCGGTGCCGCCCCGGAGACGGTTCTCGACCAGCTTGCGCTTGAGCGTGCCGAGATCGTTCGGGAAGGCCTCCCGGGTCCGCTCGGTGGCGCCCCACGGGATGCCCTTGGCGTTCATCCGGAAGCTGCCCGGCACCCGCAGGCCGTAGACCACGGTGTCGGACCAGCCGTGGTACGCCCCGCCGACCTTGATCACCATCTTCTTGCCGGTCTTGGCCCGCGCGGCCCGGACCGCCGCCATCACGGCCTCGGTGCCGGAGCCGAGCGACCGGTACATCTCGATGTGCGGCATGTAGCGGTTGATGCTCTCGGCGAGCTTCAACTCGTACTCGTGGAACAGGCCGGTGACCGGCCCGCTCTCCCGGATCACCACGGCCACCTGCTCGTTGACCGGACCGTAGTTGCTGCCCAGGATGGTCGGCCCGCCGGCCTGCAGGAAGTCGATGTAGACGTTGCCGTCCCGGTCGGTGAGGTGCGCGCCCTCGGCCCGGTCGACGGCGAGCGGGAACGGGTAGTTGAAGGCCAGGTTGTGCTGGACGCCGCCGGGGATCCGCTTCTTGGCCCGCTCGGTGATCTCCTTGCTGGCCGTGCACTTGGTCTCGAAGTAGTTCAGCGTGTCGAGCAGGGCGTCGTGCCGCAGGCCGCGGATCGGCTGGGCGACCAGGGCCTTGAGCCGCCGCATGGTGTCCTCGACGTCGAGGTACTCGCTGATCATGTAGCCGTGCTCTTCCGGCGCCGATTTGTCCGCTTCGGCCACGACGGCCGAGGGCAACTCCTCGTCGTCGGGCACCCGGATCGGCTCGACCGCGTCGACGATCTGCGACGCGATCCGCTTCTCGTCCTTCTTCAGCTTGCCGAACGCGATCTCCCGGATCGTGTTCGGAATCGTGTAGACCTTGCCGGCCTCGGTGGTCAGCGCCATCAGATAGGCGATCGACACCTTCTCCAGCAGCGCCATGTTGAACACCGCGCGGGTCGGGTCGGTGCCGACCGCGACCACCCCGTGGTTGGCGATGATGAACGCGTTGTCCCCGCTCGCCACCTTCTTCTGCACGTTCTTGGCGAGGAACCCGGTGCCGCTCGGCGCGTAGTCGATGATCGCCACCTCTTTGCCGAGGAAGCGCACCTGTTCATCGGTCAGCGCCGGGATCGGCTTCCGCAGAAAGGCCAGCGCCGACGCGTACGGCTGGTGGGTGTGCACGATCGCGTTGACGTCCGGGCGCTCGCGGTAGATGTTGGCGTGCATCCCGCACTCGATCGACGGCACGAGCCCGCCCGCGCCATCCGGATCCGGCACGTGTTTGCCCTGGAAGTCGACGATGCAGACGTCCTCGGCCCGCATCTTGTCGTAGTCGTAGTTGCTCGGCGTGACGGCGTAGAGCTCGTGGCCCGGGATGCGCACCGAGACGTTGCCCTCGGTCGCCTTCAGGTATCCGCGCTCGAGCATCGTCCGGCACATCTCGACGACATGGCGGCGGGACGACAGATGCTTCATGTAGCCATCGTCACCCATCGCGCCGGTACAGACACCGTAGTCCGGCCAGCAATCCTTGCCCCCGCCGTTAGCACGCCGTGCTAAAAAGGGCCGATGACGACTCCGTGGCGGCGGGTTCCGGCCGATCTGGCCGCCGCCATGCGCCCCCGGCTGCCGGACACCGTCCCGGTGATCGCCGCCGCGGTCGCCGACCTGAACCCGGCCACCGGCGCGAAGTTCGAGCGCGACGTCACCACCGCCGTCCAGGTCGCCCTGGACCGTTTCCTCGACCTGGCCGGCACCGACGAGCCGGCCCTGCCGCCACGGATCCGCGAGGTGTTCGTGGCGCTCGGTGCGGCCGAGGCCCGCGAGAACCACGGCCCGGAGGTGCTGCTCGCCGCCCTGCGGATGGCCGCCCGGCTGCTGCTGCGCACCGCGTCGCAGTCGCTCGCCGACTCCCGCCCGGTCACCGTCGAGGAGATCATCGACCTGTCCGACGCGACCAGCGCGTTCGTCGACGAGCTGGCCGCGGCCTGCACCGAGGGCCTGGCCCGGCAGCTGCGCGAGCAGGCCGGCGAGGGCGATCGGCGCCGGCGCCGGGCCGCCGACCTGCTGCTGCACGGCGGCGCCCCGGCCGAGACCGCCCGCGAGGCGGTCGCCGCGATCGGCTGGCCCGGCCTGGACCGGGTGGTGCCGGTCCTGCTCCCGCCCGATCAGGCCCGGGACGCCCAGTTCCGGTTCGCCGGCGACGGCGTGGTGGCCGAGCGGGCCCGGGACGCGGTGCTGCTGCTGTGCGCCGGGCCGCGCACCGAGCGCGCCGAGCTGACCGAGTCGCTGTCCGGCCGGTCCGCGGTGATCGGCCCGGCGGTGTCCTGGACCGAGGTCCCGGGCGCGGTCCGGCTGGCCGAGCGCGCGGCCGAGCTGGCCGGTGAGGGCGAGGCGCCGGTTTTTGTCGAGGACCACTTCGCCGCCCTCGCCCTGCGCGGCGAGCCGGGTGCGATGGCCGCCCTCGCTGCTCGCCGCCTCGCGCCGCTGGCCGGCCTGCGTCTCGCGCAACGTGACCAACTGCTGGTCACGCTGGAGTCGTGGCTGCGCAACTGGGGTTCCCGGACGGCGGTGGCGGCCGAGCTCTACGTCCACCCGCAGACCGTCAGCTACCGCCTGAACCGCCTCCGCGACCTGCTCGGCGACGCCCTGGAGGACCCGGCGGCCCGCTTCGAGCTCCAGCTGGCGCTGGCCCACCGTCCTATTTAGGCCCCATTTAGATGTTGTCCCGGAATAGACGACGGTCGTTGTGCTGCATTGATGAACATGATTAATTTTCGGTTAAGTTCGGCCCCCCGCTTCCCGCACGATGACGGGAGACGTCATGCGTACGCTCGCGGTTGTCGGTGTTGTTCTTGCCCTTCTTCTTCCGACCGAGCCGGTGCTCGCCGCGGACGCCTCGGCGCCGCTGGTCACCGTGGATGGCACCCGATTCGTCGACAGTCACGGCCGGGAAGTCGTGCTGCGCGGCTTCAACGTCTCCGGTGAGGTGAAGCTCGCCGAGAAGGGCGGGCTGCCGTTCGGCAGTGCGGCCGATGCCCGGACGCCGGCGCTGGCCATGCGCAATCTCACCAACGCCAACAGCGTGCGGTTCCTGCTCTCCTGGGCGGCCGCCGAACCGACCCGCGGGGTCATCGACACCACCTACCTCGCCAAGGTGGCCGAGCAGGCCGGCGTGTTCGCCGATCTCGGCTTCGAGGTGCTGCTCGACTTCCACCAGGACCTGTTCTCCCGGTATCTGTTCAACTCCGGCAGCTGGTACACCGGCGACGGCGCGCCGCAGTGGCTGGTGCAGGCCGGTGCCTACCCGCAGGAGAGCTGCGGCATCTGCGTCACCTGGGGGCAGAACATCACCCAGAACGCGGCGGTCCAGCAGGCCACCTACGACTTCTGGCACAACCGCATCCTGACCGAGCGGGACGCTTTCCTTGCGTACGCAAAGCAGGTCTTGGTTTATCTTCGGGCCAATCTCGGCGATGCCCGGTTCGCGCGGATGCTCGGCGTCAACCCGTTCAACGAGCCGTTTGCCGGCACCTACGACAGCGGGCAGAACAGCCGGACCTGGGAACGGGACGTGCTGTGGCCGTTCTACGTGCAGTTCCGCGGCGTGATGGACGCGGCCGGGTGGGCCGAGCGGCCGGCGTTCGTCGAACCCAACCTGTTCTGGAACGGAAACGTCTCCCAGCAGGCCGGCGGATTCCTCGACAGCGGGGCGATCGGGCCGCGCTACGTGTTCAACTCGCACTTCTACGACCAGCAGGCCATCTCCGGCGTACTCATGTGGGGCAAGGCCACCGATGGGCAGGAGAGCGACGACTTCGCGGCGATCCGGGACCGCGCGGCCGCCCTGTCGGCGCCGGCCTTCGTCAGCGAGTTCGGCCATCCGCTCACCGGCTACACCTCGGACAAGGCGCCCAGCGTCGACAAGGCGATGTATCAAGGTCTCGACTCGCGGCTGCCGGGCGCGCAGTGGTGGACCGGCGTGGCCACGTCCGGGCCGGTGCTCTCCGGCACCCAGTGGCAGTGGGACATCTACAGCGGACGGCACCACGAGCTGATGAACGGCAACGCCGACAAGGTCCAGACCGCCGGCGACGGCTGGAACGGCGAGGACTTCTCGGCGGTCGCTCTCGACGATGCGGGTACGGCGTACCTGCGCCAGGACGCGCGCCTGCTGGACCGCGTCTACCCGGCCGCGGTCGCCGGCCGGACCCTGGCGTTCGTCTACGAGGACCGCTCCCGCGACGGCACCAGCCCGATGTCCTGGACCCCGGTGCCGTCCCGCCTGCCGAACGTGACGACCACCGTGAACGGCAGCCGCTACGCCGTGCTGGTCTGGCGTTCCGGCGGCGACGGTGCCGCGACCGAGGTGAAGCTGCCGGCCGGTTTCCGCAACACCGTCGTCGCCGATGTCACCTATGCGATCGCGGCCGACGGCCGCACCCTGTCGCTCACCGGCGGCGGCACGGCCGGCGTCGTGCACTTCGCCCTGATCACCGACGCGGTGGCGCCGTCCGCCACCGTCCTGGCGGCCGCCCGGACCGAGCTGTCCGGCTGGGCAGCGGCCGCCTTCGGGTGACGACGGGACCAGAGCTGCGTCATCACGTCGCGCAGCGTCGTCACCTGCTACGCCACCGCGGCCGAGGCCGCACCCTGTCGTCCTGGCGCAACAACCAGCCGACCTTCCTGACCGGTGGCGGCAGCTACTCGTCGAACGTCGGCACGGTCTGGAACGACACCGCGGACTCCGTCGAAGGCTGACGTCTTGATTGCACCGAGGGGCGGCTCCACGGGACCTGGGGCCGCCCCTCGGCTGCTCTAATTGAGCTCGGCCGTCACGTACGTTTCGTAGCCGATGACCGCCGGGACCTGGACGTCGAGCTTGCCCGCCGTGGTGGTCAGCATCGTCTCGTAGCCGAGCAGCGTGCCGTCGGCCGGATTCACGATCAGGGTGTACTTCGTGGGCAGCCCGGAGTAGTCGGAGATCAGCGAGAACGCCTCGCCGGCCCGGCCGGCCCGGTCGGTGACCGTGCCGTCGTAGGTCAGGCCGGGCAGCTCGGCGACGGTGCGCAGGACGGCCGCCCGCAACTCCGGCGACAGCACCCGCTCCCGGGCCAGGTCGGCGACCGCGACCAGGGTCTCGGCCGGCCCGTTCGCCGCCGGGTGGCCGATCGCGAGCCAGCTCTTCACCCCGGCCGGAGCCGGTGCCGCACCCCGCCACATGGCCGGGAACGTCCCATTCGACCTCCCACCCTGTCTATGTCCAGCATGGCGGAGGCCTTCACACCCGAATCCGGTCGACACGCGAGGAGCCCCACCGAGAACGAGAGCCGCTGACCCTGTGCCGGCCACAGTGAACCGTCATGATTCTCGGTGGTGGGCAGCCGGCTTGATTGCGATCATGCGAGCATGGTCGGCGACGCGCTTCTCGAACACGCCCAGCGGCTCTGGGCCACCCTGGCCGCAACGCCGGTCACCTTCACTACCTCAGCCATCGAGGTAGTCGTCTCCCCGCGATCGCTGTTGTGTCCGCCAGGCTGGGTGGGCATCGTCGTGATGGGAAACGCCGCGATCGCTACCGCCCCTGACGACAGCGCTGCCGAGATCGTGCAACAGACCCTCAACGGCCTTCCGCCCGCCGCCATGACAGACCCGGCCGCGGTGCGTGCCAGGCTGCCGATCAGCGACATTCTCGGGCCCGCCACCTTGGCCTACTGCGACAGGGCCGGCTTCCAGCCCCGTGAATCCAGTGATGTTCAGATGAGCCCGGCCGACCACGCCGACGTAGCGACATTGCTCGCTCGGGTGCCGGCTGAGGACGCCGCCGAATCGGGTCTGGACGAGATCACCTCCCCCGCGTTCGTAGTACGGAGCGGGTCGGAGATCATCGCCGCAGCCGGTTACCGCGCCTGGCCCAGCGATACCGCTCACCTCAGCGTGCTGACGGACCCGGTCGCCCGCGGACGAGGGCTCGCACGCATCGTCGCCACTGCGGCCGTCGCCGCCGCGTTGCAGGCCGACCTGCTACCCCAGTGGCGGGCACGCCCAGCAGCGTCACGCCGCGTGGCCCAAGCACTCGGCTTCAGCGAGCTGGGCTCCCAACTGAGCATTCGCCTCACCCCCGTCGACAGCCACGCCGGACGCCCCTGACCGACCATCCACCCAGGTGGCGCCGGAACTCGCCGACACGATCCCTCGCCGAAAGATGGCGGCGCCGGTAGTCACCGATACCTGGCGCTTGAACTCGCCTACAAGACCAGCCGGGGCTGTCCTTCGCCAACCAACTTCGTTCGGGTGTCAGCGAACTTTGTCCCACCGCATGTTTCTGCCACTCATTAGTGTCCTTACGAAACCGCCCTAAATTCGGTGTACCTGGTCGCGGTCGCTGCCGATACTGGGCTGGTGGATCAAGGGCTTCCCGAGCGGGCCGCCGCGCTCATCGCGTCGGCGGGGTACGGCGCCGGCGACCGGGTCGTGGTCGGGCTGCGGCACGGGGCCGCGCCGCCGGTGTACGTGAGCCACGGCGAGCCGTTCACGACGGCCTGCGTCGCGTCGGTGTCGAAGCAGATGACGGCCGCGTGCGTGGCGCTGCTCGTGCGGCAGGGAAAGCTCGACGTCGATTCGGCGCTGGCCACATGGATTCCCGAGCTGCCGGCGTGGGCAGCCACCGTCCGCGTGCGGCACGTGATCCACCACACCGGCGGGCTACCCGAGACCGGCGAATTCTTCGCGCTCAAGAAGGCCGGGCGGGATCGGACCGTCGCCGGCATGCTGGCGGAGCTGGGCGGCCACGAGACCTTGGAGAGCACGCCGGGAACCACGTTCAGCTACCGCAATCCCGGCTACACCTGCCTGTCGGTCATCGTCGAACGTATCGCCGGCGAGCCGTTCCCCGACTTCGCCCGCTCGCGCCTCTTCGAGCCACTCGGCATGGCCGCCACCTGCTACTGGCCCGGCCCGGATCCGTTCCCGCCCGGTACCACGCCGACCGAGCTGGGCTCCCCGGCGCCGCTGTCGCTCGGCGACTGCGGCGTCTGGTCGACGGCGGCCGACCTGATGCGCTGGAACGAGGCCCTGGCGAACGACGAGCTGGGCGTTTCCGGCCTGTTGCACACGCCGGGCCGGCTCGACGACGGCACGTCCCTCCCGTACGGCTGGGGTGTCGATGTGCTGACCCGGGCCGGTTTCCCGCTGCACCGTCACGGCGGCTTGTGGGCGGGTCTGAGCGCCCAGATCGCCCGGTTGCCCGCGCAGCGTGCCGGTATGGTCGTGATCGCGCTGGATCATACGGAAGCCCGTACTCAGAAACTGGCCGACAGCCTGATCAACGAGCTGGTCGCCCGCTGAAAAACTTCAGCCGCTCAGCGTTTGATCAGCTCCGGGCGCGGCGATCGGCGGCCACGTAGGACGCCGCGGCGGCGTAAGCCGGTCGCCTCGACGTACTCGATCTCGAATCTAGCCCAGCCAGAGCTAGCCTCGTCATCCTCGATCTGCCTGCTCACAAGCCGATCATCTCAACGTGGCGGACAAAGTTCGATGGCAAAGACTCGCACGGGGACAAAGTTCACTGGCACGAGGGACATACTTCGATGGCAAGGGACAGGGGCTGGCCGATCTGGACCCGGTTGTTCATGCCCAACGAAGCTTGTCCGCGTCGTCGCATCATGTTCCAGGCGAGGTTTTGCCATCGAAGTGTGTCCGCCAGGAACGGCGGCGCGCGGCTCACGCTGCGCTTCCGGTCACTCCGAGTGACGTCGGGATCGCCTCACCGCTGTAAAGGTCTGACATGATCGTACGACCAGTAATAAGTAGCCGATGAGCGGATGCACGCGATGATCCGCTGCAGGCCCGGAACTCTTAAACGATTCGGTAGGTGCAATCCCTGGGTGCCGCCGGGCAGACGGCGGCGTTGCAGTGTCCCATCACTTCGTGCCAGACGAAGTCTCGCAAATCGCGTGCCACCGCGCCTGGAGTCAATATCGAGCTACTCCCGGCATGCTTCTGTCGGACCCGCACCTCCGCTCTGGTCACAATGCGGTCGGCATCACGTGCGATGGCGCGCTCCACATCCGGTCCACATTCACCACAAAGGACGCAGATTCCCCGGAGAAGTCCAGACGCAAATTTGATCATGTCTTCGCGCTTCTTCTTCATGACGGACTCCAGCTCTGTTGTGGCAGCAAGCTGGTAGGTCCACTTCGTAAAACGTGTCTGGATCGCAGCGGCTGTGAGCGCAAGACCACTCAACAGGCAGGAAATCGCTTCGATGATCACCCCGGCCGACAGATTTTCAGGCATGGGACTGACCAGCGAAAGTCGACGCTTCTGTGGACATCGCTCCTCCTCCGTCGCCGAATTCAACGATGTGGCGGCGGACCGAGTTGCGGCTTATATGTGTTTTATTGGCCTTAGTACCTTATCGTCGCCTTTGTATCGATCACTCTCGATCAATCGCGACTGGCCGCTCACTGCCTCGTTGCACCGGAAAACGTTGGTAAACCTGGCTCACTGGGGTGGTGCAGCTCACGGGCACCACTCAGGCGATCGACGGGACTAGCAGGAGTGGCGGTGTCGGCTTGCGGCATAAGATGAGTTCTGCCATCGCGCGATCAATCGATTTGACGATCTTCTACTTGGCGTCCTTGCCCAGTCAGATCGTTTTCCGTGTCAAATATGAAGGCCTTCGATTGAGGCTGATCCTGGCAAATCCGACAAAACTCCGATACGTCGTCGCCGCGACGGTGGTAATCGTCGTGACCCTCGGCCTGTGGGCTCAAGCGATCAGCGCTCCCACGGCAGGTACTGGGGATGTACAGGCATCTGCGAGCTGGGGGACAGCGCCTTCGAAGCCGCCCGTCGCAGCCGTGCCCCCGCCGGTCGCGGTCGAAGCCGAGCAGCGAGATCTGGCAGAACGCCGCAGCAAGGTAGGGGGCAAAAAGGTGACCGTCACCCCGTCGGCGCCGGAGCCCCGTACAGCGGACCCCTCTCCCCCGGAGGAGCCCAGTCGGCAGTCCGTGCACCAGTCCGCAGCCGTGGCCAAGGCCATTGACACACCGGCGGATGACGTCACCAGGAGCGCGTTGCCCGCGGACCGTCCTTCCAGGGCAGTGACCCAGCCGATTCCATCATGTGAAGCGGAACTACCGACCAGTTCGACCTTGGCGGAAGTAGCCGGGAAGGCGCCTCTCGTCTCCACCCTATGCCGACCGAGTCCGTCATCCTCCGAAAGCCCGGTCAAATAGATGGTCCGGCCGGGTGGATCGCGGACGGCAACCACTGGGCGTTGAACTAGATCGCGCCCGGCCGCTTACGCGGCATGGCCTTTCGGTTTGTCGTCATGCCGCGACACTTGCACGCGGCGCCGACCGAGTAACGTATCCGCCTCGACTGGCCCGATTGAGGGGTAATGGCCGTCGTCCGCTTGTGTCCGCGATCAGCGGCGTCGGCGCTATCTCGCCGGTAACACAGCGTAGACCCGGACGTCCGGGGTCACTTGCTGCGGATCTTGGAGTTACCACAGACGATAGGACTTGGCGTATCACCCTCGTATGCCCGACACCGGTGGCCGTGCCGTCATCCGTTGACGCTGGTTCGCCTCGCGGAAGTCCGGAATGCCGATGAACGCGCACTTGATCATGCCGTTGAGCGGATGTCGATAGAAGAGGATGATGATCGATATGGTCGATCTATCGCCGGCGGCATCGCCACATCCTGGCTATCCCTTGCGTACGCGGCGGCTGTCCCTGCGCCCGCTGGCCGGCCCGGACGTCAATGCTCTGCTCGATTACCGAGCTGACGCGGGAGTCTGCCGTTACCTGCCCTTCGAGCCGATGACCCGCGCTGACATCGAGGAACACCTAGCGTCGCGCTGGGCGGGTAGCTGGCTCACCGACGAGGGCCAGGAATTGAGATTGGGCGTGGAACTCACCGCGACGGGCGAACTCATCGGCGATGTGGTGCTTTTCTGGCGCAGCCGCGAACATCGCGGTGGCGAGATCGGGTACGTGTTCCATCCCGGCCGCCAAGGGCATGGGTATGCGACTGAGGCCGCGCGTGCGGTACTGAGCCTCGGCTTCGAGGTGCTCGGGTTGCATCGGATTGTGGCACGGATCGACGAGCGTAATGAGGCCTCGGCGGCGATAGCGCGGCGTCTGGGGATGCGTCAGGAGTCCCGGCTCGTGCACAACGAGTTGTTCAAGGGTGAGTGGAGGACGCGACTCGATTTCGCCGTGCTCGCCGACGAATGGCGCCGGATGCGCGGGAGCCGACCGGGTTGCTGAAGGCTCCCGTGGCGTTTGGTCAGGACGTGGCCGTCACCAGGTGGGTTGGCCCCCATGGGCCGGTCCACCACATTCGGGGGCCCAGGTTGCGGCGGCCGGCGGTGAGGCCGTGGTGTTGCAGGCGGGCGAGGTAGTCGTCGGTGTGGGCCAGGTCGGCGATCAATAGGCGGCCGCCGGGACGTAGTACGCGGACGGACTCGTCGATTGCCGCGCGCCGGTCGTCGGCGTCGTGGATGTTGTGGATGACCAGGCTGCTGACGATGACGTCGAAGCTGTCGTCGTCGAAGGGGAGGCTGCGGATGTCGCCGGTGAACAGGCGTACTCGGTCGGCGACACCTTCGCGGCGGGCGTTGCGGTGGGTTGCGTCGGCGGAGTTGCCGGTCTGGTCGGCTTGCCACCGATCGATACCGGTCGCGTGGCCTTGCGGCAGGAGTCTGGCCGCGGCGAGCAGGACGGCGCCTCGGCCGCAGCCGAGATCGAGCAGTTCCTCGTCACCGTGCAGCCGCAGGCCGGTGAGCAGTTCGGACCAGACCCGGAATTTGCCGGCTCGGGTCGTGTAGGCGTAGGTGGCGATCGCGAACAGCAGCCAGAGCGTGACCACCCCGGCGAGTACCGCGACCACGATCCAGTCCAGGGCGAGCGCGGTGACCGTGAGAGCGATCAGCCCGAGCCAGACCAGGACGACGATCGTGAGCTGCGTGCCCGCGGACACCCGGCGGAAATCGCCGTCGACACCGTAGGTAGCTCTGGTGGACGTGCGGCGGCGCGAGCGCCAATGCTCGATGGGGATCGTGAGGGTCGCCGCCAGGAAGACCAGCTGGATCAGGGTACGGGGTAGCAGTGAGTCGCCGGGACTGGTCGAGATGCCGGCGCGGGCGGCGTGGACGTTGGCCGGGAAGACGGCAAGCAGCAGCAGGAACAGGCCGAGGCCGGCCCAGGGCATGGTGCGCTTCCCGAGCAGGCCGAGCGCGCCCAGCAGTTCGAGTGCCCCGGTTATCGAGACCAGCGTGGCCGGCGCCGGGAAGCCGGGCGGCACCATGGCGATCATCGTGGCGCGCAGGCCGATGAAATGCGCTGTCCCGGTCATGACGAACATCGCGGCGAGGCCGTCCCGCAAGGGAAGCGGCCACGATCGCAGCCGTCGAACGGCGGACTGGATCGCGGTCACGGCGACGAGAACGATCAACGGCTCCATCAGCGAACCCCCGTTATCTCTGACATCACTGTCCAAGTTAACGGTGGACGCTATCCTTGACAACTGTGTCAGAGTTACGAGCCAGGCGGGCGGATGCCGAACGCAGTCGCGCGGCGGTGCTGCAGGCCGCTATCGATCTGCTGGCCGAACGGCCGCAAGCCAGCATGCGTGACCTCGCGACCGCAGCGGGGGTGGCCCGGCAGACCGTTTATGCCCACTATCCGACCCGCGAGGACCTGATCGCCGCGGTGATCGGCCACATCTCGGCCGACCTGACGTCCCGAGTGGACCGGCTCGATCCGGAGGAGGGCGCGCCGGCTGAGGCGCTCGGACAGTGGCTGGACCTCCTCTGGGACGTCCTGGCGAAATATCCGATCCTGCACACCGACGCACTGAACGGGGCACCCGAACTCGATCCGCAGCGTCACGTGCCGATCACCGACCGGTTGACCCGGTTGATCGAACGCGGGCAGGCCGTCGGCGAGTTCGACGACCGGGTCCCGCCGCCGTGGCTCGCCGCAGCGGTAGTCGGGCTCATCCACGTGGCGGCCGCCGAGATGGCAGCCGGGAGGATTTCCACGACGGACGCCCGCCGGGCGTTTCGGACCAGCGCGCTGCACCTCTGTCGAGCAGACCGTGGATGATGCGGGTCAGGGATTCATCTCGTACGCGCCGACGAGCGCGACCACCTGCTGCCACACCTCGGCCGTCCGGGCCGGGTCGGCGACCGGCCGGCGGACGTAGGAAAGAGCCCAGGCGGCCTGGTCGTCGGTGGTGGCGGTCTTGCCGTGCAGGTCGGTCGCGTACTCGGAGAAGTCCCGCACCAGCACCGCGAAGATCTCGTCGAGCAGGCCCTTTCCAAGGGTGGTCCGGTCGGCCTGCTCCAGGATCAGCTGGCCGTAGACGACCAGCGCGAACAACTGCCCGACGGCGAGCAGGAAGTCGAGGTCCTTCTGCTGCTCCTCGGTCGGCGCGTGCGTGCGCAGCAGCTCGCACAGCCCGTCGGCCTGCTCCCGGAAGCGGGCCACGTTGGGCAGCTCGGCGTGCGCGTCGTAGGCGATCCGCCAGTCATGGAAGCGGATCGCGCCGAGCCCCCGGGTCGGGCCCTGCCGGAACAGGAACTCGTCGTCGGCATCGTCGTGCCGGGTCGGCACCTCGGCGTACGCCATCGGATTAAAAAGGTAATGGGGCATGAACTTGAGGATCAGCGCGAGGTTGACGTGCACCGTGCCCTCGAGCTTCGGCAGGCCGCGGATGTCCGTCGCCGCCTTGTCGAAATAGGTGTCCTTCTCGAAGCCCTTGGCCGCGATGACATCCCACATCAGGTCGATGACCCGCTCGCCCTCGGTGGTGACCTTCATCTTGGTCATCGGGTTGAAGAGCAGATAACGGCGGTCGTCGGGCCCGGCCGAACGGAAATAGTCCACGGCCCGATCACTGAAGAGCTTCATTGCCAACAGCCTTGTGTACGCGTCGGAAAGCTCCCGCCGCACATGCGCGAAGTCGGTGACCGGCTTGCCGTAGAGCACCCGCCGATGCGCGTGCGTGACCGCTTCGTACATGGCGTGCTCGCAGATCCCGATCGCCGCCGTGCACAGGTTGAACTTGCCGATGTTGACGGTGTTGAGCGCCGCATCGAACGCGGCCTTGCCGGTGTGCAGAATGTCTTCCTCGCGCACCGGATAGTCGGTCAGCTCGAACGTGCTCACGTACATCTGCTTGTTCACGACGTTCTTGATCAGCCGGTACGACGGGTGCCGGCTGTCGGCCGCGAAGAAGACATAGCCGTCCGCCCCCGGAACGTCGGCCCGCCGCCCGAACACCGACACCAGCCCCGCGACGTTGCCGTTACCGATGTAGTACTTGGTGCCGCTCGCCGTGAAACCGCCGTCATCGGTCGGCGTGAGCACCATGTCGGTGGCGTAGATGTCGGCGCCGTGCCCGCGCTCGGACAGCGCGAACGCCATCACGTGCCCGTCGTCGAGCAGCCGGGCGGCGTGCGCGCGGGCCACCGGATTGGCGCTCTGCCAGACCGGCCCGAGCCCGAGCACGGTGACCTGCCAGGTATACCAATAGTCGAGTCCGTAGAAGCCGAGGATCTCGCTGAGCGCCGCGTTGCGCGCCGTGTCCCACCGCTTGTTCGCATTGCCGTCACCGTCGGCGGCCGGCGTCATGAACGTCGCGAACAGCCCCTCCTTCGCCGCGAAGTCGAGGAAGTCGGCATACCAGGCCCGATCGATGTAGCTGGCCATGAGCGCCTGCTTGCCGCGAGTCTCGAAGAAGTCGACGGTCGCCCGCAGCAGCCGCCGCGATTCGGCGTCGAGATGCGTCGGGTCATAGGTGCGCGGATTGAGGATCACGGCAAACCTTTCAGAAGCGTTTCGAGTACGTCGTCGAGCCAGTCGAGCAGCATCCGCTCATAGGCGATCCCGCCGCGCAGGACGACGTGTTGAAGTTGCTGCCCGGTGTCTTCGGCGCGGCCGGCCGGAAAGTCGCGCTCCGCACCGGCGAGATAGCGGGCGAGGGTCTCTTCATGGGTGGCGCGATAACGGCGGACCTCATCGATGAGCCGGCCCCGGCCCGCAGCGTCGTCGAACGCGGCCCCTCTGATCTTGACCGCCAGATCGTGCCGGACCGCCTCGGGTTGCACCGGCGCCCGCAGCCACTCGGTGAGCACCGCACGCCCCGCGTCGGAGGCCCGGTAGGACCGCTTGTCCGGCCGCCCGTCCTGCCCGACATCGAGCCCCGCGACCCAGCCGTCCGCTTCCATTCGCTTCAGCACGCGGTAGATCTGCTGGTGGGTGGCCGTCCAGAAGCGCCCGATGGAGCGCTCGAAGCGCCGGGCCAGCTCATAGCCCGACGCGGGCTGCTCGAGCAGCGAGACGAGGATCGCGTGCTCGAGCGCCATGCCACTCATCCTGCTATGCAATTCGTTGCATAGCAAGGCTCGCTCTGTAAGCGGCTTTTATGCCGAGCCGGCCGAGGCCAGGTTCTGGATTGCGGTGGGGGAGAGGGCGCCCTGGTAGGCGCGGACCTCGTCGATGTCGCCTGGCCAGTTGTCGGTCGGGTGGTCGTCGTAGCGGGAGCGGCCGGCCACAAATGGGCCGGTGGCGTGGTAGACGCCGTTCGGGGCTGTTCCGGTGCCGGCCTCGGTGCCGTTCACGTAGAGCTTCACGGTGTGGTCGCGGGCGTTGTAGACGCCGGCCAGGTGGGTCCAGGTGTTCAAGGTGACCGCGGAGGCCGGGGACGCTGCCTGGCCGCCCGTCGGCAGTGGTACGTCGGCCTGGTTGGTGCTGAACGACCAGCAGGCGCAGTTCATGCCGTAGAAGAGGCCGAACGCGGCGCTGTGTATGCCCTCCTGGCTGACCGCGCTGTAGTTCCAGGCGTTGTTGGTCAGCTTCACCCACGCTGCCACCGTGAAGGACTGGTCGGTGCGCAGGACCGGGCCGGCCGTGGTTACCGCGCCGCCGCTGCCGTCGATGTGCACCGCCCAATCCGTGTGGCCGGCGCTTGTCCAGCTGGCACCGCTGTTGAGGGCGCCGTGGTGGTCGTAGGTGCTGACGTCGGTGGCCTTGGTGCCGGTTGCGTCGTCGAAGTTCCACTTCACCAGCGGGGTGGCGCCGCCCACCGTGGTGGCCTCCACCTCGGTCAGTGCGTGGTCCCAGACCCGCACGTCGGCGATGTCGCCGGCGAACCAGTCGCTGCCCCGGCCGATCCAGGTGGCACCCGCCGCGTCGTTGAACGGGGTCACCGTGTCGTCGATGCCGTCGGGGTTGCCGTCCACGTACAGGCGGAGCAGTTGCGACGCGGTGTCGTAGGTGGCCGTCAGGTGGGTCCAGACGCCGATCTGCGGGCGGTCGCCCTCGTCGGAATACGCCGCCGCCCACTCGGGTGTGCCGGTGGGGGCGGCGGGCATCTTCGCCACCCAGAGGTTCGACGCCGCGTCGTAGCCGAGGGTCAGGGAGCCGAAGCCGGTGGTGGAGGTGCGGCTCAGGATGGTTCGGTCCGTCGACGTGTCGGACAGTCGCACCCACGCCGCGAAGGTGAAGCTGCGCGCCGTGTTCTGGGCCAGCGCCGCCTCGGCGTAGCTGGTGCTGCCGTCGAAGTGGCCGGACTTGGTGTCGCCGAAGTGGCCGGGGCCGTCGGTGACGTTGTGCAGGGTGGCGGGGTGCAGGGTCTGGTCGACGCCGGTACCGGCACCGTCGTCAGCGCCGGAGCCGTTGAGCTTCCACTGGGCGATCGGGTCGCCCTTGATGTTGTTCGGGTTGCTGTCGTCGCCGGGGTAGCCGTCGGTGACCAGTGCCTGGTTCAGGTACTGCTGGGCCAGGTCCTGGTAGTAGGCGGCGTTGGGCTTGCCGCCGGTCAGGTCCTCGGCCTTGACCGTCTCGGCGGTGGCGTCGCCGCCGGTGGCGACGGCCGCGGCGAAGTCGATGGCGTCGTCGGCGCTGCCCAGCAGCGGGTAGTTCGCGTCGTTGATGGCCGCGTTGAGTTGCTTGCGGGCCGCCTCCTGGGCGGCGGTGTGCGCGCCGGCGAACGGCGGCACGGTGGCCACGTACACCTTGATCCGGCGGGCCGGGCCGGGCAGGTTGACCGCGTCGTTCATCGCGTCGTCGGGGCTGTAGGCGTGCAGCTGGCCGGCGAGTGCGATCAACCTGTCCCGGGTGGCCGAGGCGCACGCGTCGGCGGTGCCGGTGCAGGCGAGCAGGTCGTTGGTGCCGGCCGAGATCAGCGCTACCCGCACGCCGGTCCGGGCCAGCACGTCGCGGTCGACCGGGCCGGTGGTGGTCGGCACCTGGGCCGTGCTGCTGCCCTGGCTCAGGATGCCGGCCGGAACGAGGAAGCCGGTCAGCTGGCTTCCGGCGTACGCCGTGGTCAGGTTGTCGCCGAGGCTGCCGGTTCCGGAGTCGACGGTGTGGTCGCCGTAGAGCACCACCGACCCGGCCGGTGCCGCGGCGGGGGTGCTGACGTCGACGCCGGCCACGAACGGGATGCCGATCGTGGTGGCGGTGAAGCCGGTGCCGGCCTGCGCGGTCGTGTGGTCGGCGCCGTCGGCGGCGCTGACGTAAACCGGCGTGCGGGCGTCCCGGTGCCCGGCCAGCGCCGCGGCCGTGCCGTGCACCTGAACGCTCACCAGGGCGGTGACCTGCTGCGGTGCGTCCAGGGTGACCGGGTCGCTGACCGCGTCGGCGCCGGCCGGGAGGGTTACCGCGGCGCTGCCGCCGAACGTCAGCCGGATCGGTGCCTCGACCGCGTCGGCTCCGCCGCCGCCGGGGTCGGCGATGGCGATCGAGGCGGCGTCGAAGGTCACCGGAGCGGTGCCCAGGCTGTTGGCGAGGTGTACGCGGACCTTGCCGCCCGCCTCGTTGCCGATGCTGAGCTGCACCGGCACCCGGATCGTCTGGCCGTTGAGGGTGGCGTTGACATTCGCGGTCGTCTTGATCGCACCGGTGTCCTGGGCGGTCGACCAGCTGCCGGTCCAGCGGGTGGCGCCGGTGGCCGAGAGCGGGCGGATACCGAGGCCGAGCAGGTGCATGGCCGGCACCCCGTCGATGACCCCGTTGGAGACCGTGGGCACGCTGATGGCCGCGACCGTCGCGCCGGGGCAGTTCAGCGGCACGCTGATCGCGAAGAGGCTGGCGGTGTTGTCCGCGTTCTGCATGACGGTGCGGTGGTTGCGGAACGGCATGGTCAGGATCGTGGTGCCGGCCGTTCCCTTCGCCCAGTCGGTGACCGAGCCGATCGTGTAGTCCTCGGTCGGGCCGGTCCGGCAGGTGCCCGCCGCGTACGTGATCCGGCCGGTCGCCCCGGCCACCGCGCCCATCGTCGCGAAGCCCGCGAAGACCACCGCGTTGCCCTTGTTCACCGCGGTCGCCGGCACCGTGACCAGCTGGCCGGAGGCCAGCATGTTGTCGGCCTGGCCGTTGCCGTAGGCGTCCGGCAGCTTGATCGCCGCACCGTCGACGGTGACCGTCCGGCCGGGCGTCCAGCCGGCCGCCCGCAGGGTCGCCGAGTCCAGGCTCCAGCCGGAACCGTCCGCGTCGGCGGTGGTGAGGGTGCCCGCGGTGAAGGTGCTGATCCCGGTGTTGTTGAGGCAGCCGGCGGTGTCGTCGATCGCGCAGCCGAGGGTCGGCGCGAGCCGGATCACGTCGATGCCGGCCTGGTAGCCGGTCGACGACGAGTGCTTACCGACCAGGGTGAGGGTGAGCGAGTGCACGCCCTTGGCCAGGTTGCGGGGGAGCGTGCCGTTCATGACCAGGCCGACGTCGACATAGCGGGTGGCGGTCGGATTGCTCCAGGCCTCGAAGCCCGGCAGCAGGGTGGTGGCCCCGGCCGTGCCGGCGTCCAGGACCACCGAGTAGTTGCCGTAGTCGGCACCGGTGGTCAGGTTGGCGCCGATCTGCCAGAAGCCGGACCGCGGGAGGTTGAAGTAGAAGGTTGCTGCGTCCCCTTGGGCGACCTTGGTGGTCGTCCGGTTGGACAGCATCGCCTGGTAGCCGTTGGCGAAGAAGTACCCGGCTTGGCTGGGCTGGGCGATCAGCGAGCCGGTGGTGCTGGTGGTGGTCGCGGGCGGTACGACGGTGGTGGTGCCGTCGGTGTTGGTGGCGGTCCACCCACTGATCAGGTCGTTGCCGTACGCGTAGATCGGGTTGGTGGTGCCCGCGATGAACCTGTACGTCTGCTCGCCGGAGGTGGTGCCGGCGGTGTTGACCGTCTTGGCGAACAGGACATGTTTGTTCGAGCTGCGCGGGGCGAAGGCGACGGCGGTGCTGCCGTCGGTGACCACGGTGCCCGTACCGTTGCTGTTGTCAGCCTTGGCGTAGTAGACCGCGCCCGGCGTGATCACCGTGCCGGGAGTCCAGGCGATGCCCTTGTTCTGGGCGTAGTTGAAGTTGGCCAGGTCGCCGTCGAGCGAGAACAGGTAGCCGACGACGCCGTAGTTCTTGCCCTGGCGGTCGGGCAGGGTCAGCGTGAAGGTGCCCACGGTGTCGTAGGCGGCGCCGATGATCTCGCCCGGCGGGAACTGGGTCGAGGCGATCAGCGGCTGTGGTGGCGCGCTCGTGTTGACGATGAAGCCCTGGTTGGCCGTCCACAGTCCGTCGCCCGGTCCGGCCCAGAAGCCGGAGGCGTTCTGCGCGGTGGCCTTCCAGCCGTACTGGCCGTCCTCCAGGGTCGGCGTGGTCCAGTCGCCGCCGTACTGGCTGTAGCCGCTGAAGCCCTGGGTGAGCAGCGCCCACGTGGTCCCGGTCTTCTTGTAGAGCGAGTAGAGGATGCGGACGTTCTCCAGCGGTTTGCCGTTGGGGCCGAGCTCGGCGGCACGGGCGGACAGCGTCGGCGTCTTCGACGTGGTGTAGAACGTGCCCTGGTCGGCCACCGCGGGGGAGATCTTCGGCGTGCCGGTGCCGTTCAGCAGCTTGGGCCGGAAGTTGTAGGTGACCGACAGGGTGGCACCGCCACCGAAGCCGAGCTGCTTCCAGCTGAGTTTGTCGTTCTCGTTCTGGGCCTGGACCATCATGTTCGCGAGGTTCCACTTGCCGTTCGCGGCCCGCTGGATCCAGCTGGTGACGTCGAAGTTCAGCGAGGCCGGGCTGGTGCGCTCGGTCGACTTGCCGCAGTCGATGCGCCCGCCGTTGGCCGTGGACAGGGCGCTGACCGTCGGCTGCTTGCCCCAGTTGAGGCCGGCGTCGTTCCAGCCGGCGACCGGGCCGGCGCCATAGACGGCCGCCGTGGTGCTGGAGCAGGAGGCGGCCCAGCGCTCGACCACGTAGAGGCGGGCCGCGGTGACCACGGCGCCGTGCAGGCCGGACGTGTTCATCGAGTAGTAGGTGCGGGCCTTCTCGCCGGCGCCGCCCGGCCAGTCGTCGAGGCCGATCCGGGCGCTGTACGAGCCGCTGGTCGAGGTCGAGTTGTAGACGTTCCAGCCGTTGCTGGAGATCCGGGCCCAGTTCAGCTGGCTGGGGTTGCCGGACCAGACCGGGTCGACGAAGACCGGGTACTTGGTGGTCTTCGCGGTCAGCAGCGACCGGTCGAGGCTGAGGTGCTGCTTCCCCGCGCGTACCCCCACTTTGATCTTCGCGACGTGAGCACCCACCCGGTCCGCCGCCGGCTTCTCGAGGGGTGAAGAAGCCGAGGCTGCCGGGGTGCTGTCCCACATCAGCGACGTGTCGGTGCGGAACACGGTGCGGCCGGTCTTGACGTCGGTCGCCTCGGCGCCGCCGTTGGCCGTGTCGGCGATCCGCACCTGGGTGCCGGTGACGCCGAGGTCGAGCTCCTGCAGGGCTGGATTGGCCGCGGCCTGCGCGTTCTTGACGACCAGGATCGACGAGTAGCCGGTCGGGTTCGCGGTCACCTTCAGGTCGACGTCGGGCAGGACGCCCGGGTAGGTGGCGGTGCTGCCGCTGATGGTGGGCTTGGGCAGCTTGGTGGGCCAGGTGAAGGCGAGCGCGTTGGCGCCGTCGGTGAGCCGGACCAGGTCGGTGCCGCCGCGGCCGCCGAGGGTCAGCCTGGTGACCGTGGCCCGGGGTGCGAGGTCGCCGTTCGCCTTCTTCACCAGGGTGGTGTCGACCGGCACCCAGGAGTTGCCCTGCCGGACCCGCTGCGGGCTGGAACTGGCGGTGAGCGTGAACGTGCCGTCCGGGTTGGCCGTCACCGTGGATGACTCGGTCGTCTCCGACGCGATCGTCACCGGCGTGCGGGTGTCCGCGGCCTTCTCGAGGTTGGTGGGTGGTGGTGCGGCCTGGGCCGCCGGTGCGGCGCCCAGAGCTGCGGTTACGGCCAGTGCGGTGGCAATGGCCAGATGACGGCGCGACGCGCGTGAAGACATGGTGATGGAGTCCTTCCCCGTGAAACACATAGGCCCCGCGGCCATTCTGCTGTTCCGGATCAGGCCTGGCCACCCCGTGATCAAGGGATCGACAAGCAGCAACAAATTTAGATACGTAACTGTGACCTAGATCTATGTCTAAATAGGACCGACTCTCGCGAACACGTGTCGTAGCCTCCTCGTCACCGGTCGGATGATCCGATCCGGTGTCAGCCACCACGGGGGAGGGCTGCGTTCCATGCTGTCGAAAAACGGTCTGATTACTGCGCTTTTGCTGCTGGTGGTGACACCGGCGCTGACGAATGTGGCGGTCGTGACGGGCGCCTCGGCGGCCGATCCGGCCGCGCCGCCGCCGACCAAGCGGGTCGAGCTGACCAAGCCGAAGCGCTCGGCTCCGGCTGTCGAACGCAAGGCCTACCCGAAGTTCAATCCCGCCGGTCACGCCGACTTCCCGGCGGCCGGCACCGCGACGGTGGCGGCCGGCAACAAGAGCCGCGGCGGGCTGCCGGTGCTGGTCTCCGGCAACCGGGCACCGGTCACGATCACGACGCCGGGCCGGGCGGCCGCGGCTGCGGCCGGCGTGCGCGGCCTGCTGTTCTCGCTGCGCGGGTCCGGCTCGGTCGAGGTGGACGTGGACGCGGCCACCTTCCGGAACGCGTACGGCGGTGACTTCGCCGACCGGCTGCGGCTCGTGCGTCTGCCGGCCTGTGCGCTGACCACTCCGACCGTGCCCGCCTGCCAGACACAGACCCCGATCTCGGCCACGCTGTCCGGGCCGGTCTCGCTCGCCGCCACCGGGGCGACCGTGCTCGCCGCCGACGCCACGGTCAGCGGCCCGGCCGGTGACTACTCCGCGACCACGCTGTCGCCGGGTGGCACCTGGTCGACCGGCGGCAACACCGGTGCCTTCACCTACGCGTACCCGATCACCGTGCCCGCCGCGGTCGGTGGGGCCGCACCGCAGATCAGCGTCGACTACAACTCGGCGTCGCAGGACGCCCGCACCGAGTCGACCAACAATCAGTCGTCCTGGCTGGGCGACGGCTGGTCGTCGACGGAGAACTACATCGAGCGCACCTACAAGGCATGCGAGGACGTCGCCGGCTCCGGGGCGCCCGCCCACGACGGCGACCAGTGCTGGGCCGGGCAGATCCTGACCCTGTCGCTGAACGGCTCGTCCACGCCGATCGTCTACGACGACGCGACCCACACGTTCCGCCCGGCCACGGACAGCGCCACCACGAAGATCGAGAATCTGACCGGGGCCACCAACGGCACGGCGAACGGCGAGTACTTCCGGGTCACCGAAGGCGGGATCCAGTACTACTTCGGTCTCAACCGGCTGCCCACCTGGGCGGCCGGCAACGAGGAGACCAAGTCGGCCTGGACCATGCCGGTCTACCAGGCGCACGACGGGGTGGCAGTCTGTTCCGACTCGTCGACGTTTGCCGACACCGCCTGCACGCTGGGCTACCGGTTCAATCTCGACTACGTCGTCGACACCAGCAGCAACGCGGTCGCGTACTACTACGACACCGAGACCGGCTACTACGGCCCGAACCTGAAGAACACCCCGGTTTCGTACGTCCGCGGCGGCTCGCTCAAGCGCATCGACTACGGCATGACCGCGTCGACCATCTTCGCGGCCACCGCGCCCGAGCAGGTCGTCTTCACCACCGCCGAGCGCTGCACCCTGGACTGCTCGTTCGGCACCGCGCATCCCGAGTACTACCCGGATGTGCCGGTCGACCTGAACTGCGATGCCACCGGCGACTGCACCCACCACTCGCCGTCGTTCTGGACCCGCAAGCGGCTCGCCTCGATCACCACCCAGATCCAGGTCGGCGGGGTCACCAAGCCGGTCGACCGGTGGGACTTCACGCACTCGTTCCCGGACGGCGGCGACCACGCGCCGTCATTGTGGCTCGACTCCATCCAGCACACCGGCCTCGACCGGATCGGCGGCGCCGACGCGGACGCCTCGACACCGGCGATCACGTTCAACCCGATCCAGATCGCCAACCGGGTCGGCACCCTGCCCGGCCTGCCGCGGATGTACCACGACCGGATCAGCAACATTGTCACCGAGACCGGCGCGGAGACCGATGTCGTCTACCGCACGCCGGACTGTTCGAGCGTCCCGGCCAGCGACCCTGCCGACCCGGACGACGTCGCCGCGCAGGCGTTCGCGTCGACAAACACCACCGGTTGCTTCCCGGTCTACTGGACGCCGGAGGGCCAGCCACGCCCGCTGATGGACTGGTTCTACACGCACCCGGTCACCAAGGTGACCACGATCGACAACAACAACAAATACCAGGACGGCACCCAGCCGAAGCTGGTCACCGAATACAGCTACCAGGGGAACCCGGGCTGGCACTTCGACGACAACGAGGTGGTCAAGGCCAAGAACCGCACGTGGGGCCAGTTCCGCGGCTATCCCGAGGTCGACGTCACCACCGGTGACACGTCGGTCTTCCACTACACCGACAAGACCCAGGTCTTCGACCGCAAGACGCTGTCCAAGAGCTACTACTTCCTCGGCATGAACGGCGACCGGCTGCCCGGCGGCGACACCCGCAGCGTCGCTCCGCTGAACAGCACCGACGGCGCGGTCACGGTCGCCGACAACGACGCCTACGCCGGGCGGGTCTTCGAATCCGTCACCTACACCGGTGCCGGCGGCACGATCGACAGCGCGACGGTCACCGTGCCGACTCTGATCGGGCCGACCGCGTCCCGGGCCCGCACCGGCCTGCCGACGCTGAAGGCCCAGATGGTGCGGGACGCCAAGAGCCTCACCCGGCAGGCGGTCTCCTACGGCTGGCGCAAGACCGAGACCGACACCTTCTACAACACCACGCTCGGCCAGAGCACCACCGGCATGGCGGTGCAGACCGACGACCGCGGTGAGATCGGCGCGGCCGGCAACGTCGCGCATTGCACGTTCACCCGCTACCTCGACGGCAGCGTCGCGACCCTGGTGGTGCCGGCCGAGATCACCGTGACCGACCAGGACTGCTCATCGGCCGGGGCGACGGCGACCGGCACCCTGCTGTCCGACAGCCGCACCTCGTACGACGGCAACGCGTTCGCCTACAACGGCGACGGGCAGAGCAACCCGGCGCGGCCGGCGCGTGGCCTGGTCACCCTGGTGCAGCAGTCGTCGGCGGCGACCGGTGCCACCGCCACCGCGTTCATCGACATCGCCCGGACCACCTACGACAGCTACGGCCGGGTCACCGCGACCACCCGGACCCCGAACTCGACGGCCGCCGACGGCACGACAAGCCTCGCCCAGGCCGTCTACACCCGGCGGTCGCCCGCCTCCGGTGCCCTGCCGGTGACCGTCACGACGGTCACCGCGGTCACCCCCGGCACGAACTGCGCCGTCGTCACCGTCTCCAGCAAGAACTGCTACCTCGATTCCGCCACCCTGGACCCGGCCCGGTTGCTGCCCACCGCCAAGACCGACATGGCCGGGAAGCTGACGTCGCTGACCTACGACGCGCTCGGCCGGCTCACCGCGGTCTGGCTGCCCAACAAGAGCAAGGCCGCTCAGGCGCAGGCGAACACCACCTTCAGCTACACGATGTCGCGGACCGCGCCGTCCGTCGTCGCCACCCGCAGCCTGCTCGACAGCGGCGAATACGCGGTCGACCAGACGCTGTACGACGCGCTCCTGCGTCCGCTCGAAACGCAGACGACCGGCGAGAACGACAGCGTCACCGTCTCCGACACCCAGTACGACTCGCACGGCTGGAGCGTGCTCACCAACAACGCGTACTCGACGGCCGGGCCGCCGACCGCCACGCTGATCTCGGATCGCATCTCGCAGGTGTCGATCCCGCAGACCACGGTCACCGACCACGACGCCATGGGCCGGGTCACCCAGAGCACCGAGGAGCACAACGGGTCACTCACCCGGCGCACGCGGACGGCGTACACCGGAGACACCCTGACCGTGCTGCCGCCGGAAGGCGCCGTCGCCGCCCGGACCACGACGAATGCCCGCGGTCAGACCACCACACTCGACCACTTCACCGCGGCGCCCACGCTGAGCGGTTCGGTCACGCAGGGTTTCAGCGCCTCCGGCGGGACGAGCCAGAGCATTGCGTACGAGTACACCGCGGCCGGTGAGCGGGCGAAGCTGACCGGGCCGGACGGTTCCGTCTGGACCTATCAGTACGACCTGCTCCGGCGGCCGATCGCGCAGACCGACCCGGATACCGGCTACAGCTCGACCAGGCACGACGATGCCGGCAACGTCGTCGCCGCCACCGATGCCCGCAACATCGAGCTCGACTACACCTACGACCTGCTCGGCCGGAAGCTGACCGCGACGAGCAAGACCACCGGCTTCCAGTACGCGCAGTGGACCTACGACACGCTGCGGATCGGCAAACCGACGTCGTCCTCGCGATTCGTCCCCGGCATCAACGGCGCCTACACGGTCGGGGTCACCGGCTACACCGCCCTGGGCAACCCCGCCGGGCAGAAGATCACGCTGCCGGCGGTCGAAGCGCCGTTGCCGACCACCTACTCGACGACGTTCGCGTTCAGCCCGAACACCGAACAGGTCACCACGCAGACCGACCCGGCCGTCACCGGCATGTCCGGCGAGGTCATTACCTACGGGTACGACGGGCTCGGGGCGCCGGTCAGCACCGCCGGCACCAACCTCTACGTCTCCGGTACGACCTACAGCGACTTCGCCAAGCCGACCCGGGTGGCGATGGGCCCGTCGACCAACCTCGCGGTGGCGTACTACTCGTACGACGAGGAGACGCTGCGCCTGTCCGGCCGCACGGTCGACCGTACTCAGGGCATCGGTCCACGGGTCGACGACACCTCGTGGACGTACGACCAGGCCGGCAACCCGCTGTCGGTGGTCGACAAGCAGTCCGAGACCGGCAACGTCGTCACCGACACCCAGTGCTTCGCCTACAACGCGCTGGCCCGGCTCGTCGAGGCGAAGACGGTCGACGGGAACTGCGCCACCGGGACGCTGTCGAGCGGGGCGGGCTCCTACTGGCAGACGTACGCCTACAACCCGGTGGGCGACCGCACCTCGCTGATCGACCACGCCACCGGCGGCGGTACCGACGCCATCACCGGTTACACGAACGGCTGCAGCAGCGGGTGCGGCAAGAGCGGTCCGCAGCCGCACACCCTGACCGCGACGACCGGCGGAACCAACCCCACCGCCTTCACCTACGACTCCATCGGCAACCTCGTCACCCGAACCCCGGCCACCGGCAACGCCCAGACGCTGAGCTGGGACGACGAGGGCAACCTGGCGTCGGTCGCGTCGGCCGCCGGCACCACGAAGTACGTGTACGACGCCGACGGCAACCAGCTGATCCGCCGCGACCCGGGCCGCACGACCCTGTTCGCCGGCGACACCGAGGTGGTCGCCGACACGTCGGTCACGCCGGCGGTCGTGCTGGGCGGGGTCCGTAGCTACACCCACGGCGGCGGCGTGGTGGCGGTGCGCTCGACCCTGCCGGGCAGTGCCGGCACCGATTACCTGTTCACCGATCCGCACGGCACGTCCGCCCTGGCCATGGACGTGGCCACCCAGGTGGTGTCCCGCAAGCAGTACAAGCCGTACGGCGAGGTGCGCGGCAGCCCGAACACCACGGCCTGGCCGGACATGACCCACGGCTACCTGGGCAAGTCGACGGACGCGGTCACCGGCTACACGGACCTCGGGGCGCGCAAGTACGACCCGGCGCTGGGCCGCTTCATCAGCGCCGACCCCCTCCTCGACGGGGCCGACGTCAACCAGCTCGGCGGCTACACCTACGCCGGCGACAACCCGATCACCAGCGCCGACCCGGACGGCCTGAAGGCCATCGACTACGAGTTGGACGACGGCTTCGGCCGGCCCCTCGACCGGTCGATGAGCGACGTCGCGGTCAGCGAAGGCGGTCGCAAGAAAGGCCAGCAGAACCGGCAGGCCATCAAGAAGTTCGCCACCACCGTCCTCAGCGACGCCGGCGGTCTGGTCAACTCGCTGAATCCGTTCAGCTGCCTGTCCGGTGGCATCGACGGCTGCATCGAGGAGGCCAAGCGGCCGTACCGGACGGCGATGACCGTCGTGCACCTCTTCCAATGCGTGGCCCAGAAAGGCTGCGGCGCGCTCGAGGAGGACATCGGCTGCGCGAACAGCTTCGCCGAGTGCGCCGGGCACTTCACCTTCTTCGTCATCTCGGCCGCGGCCACCGGCGGGCTCGGCGCCGAGAGCGCAGCGGCCCGGGTCGAGGCCGGCGTGGCCAAGGCCGACGCCGCGGCGAGCGCGCCGAAGCCGCACGCCCCGAAAACGCCCAAGGTCGTCCCCGGGAAACCCCGGGTAACCTTGCTCGGAAAACTGGACGGCCTTACCCCGGACGATCCGAACGCGTTGTGGAGGTACCGGGGCAACCCCGACTACAACGTCCTCGACCTGCCGAACAAAGGACCGAACCGCTACACCTGGAATCGGAACATGCAGTTCATCGACGAGGCACTGGGGCGGGGCGATGAGATCCGTCTCATGCACAATCCCGCCGCCTTTAAAAAAGGTGGCGGGATTTATTCCAAAGAATTGGAATATCTCGATGAGCATTACAAGTGGGAAAAGAAGGATACGTATTGGATCGTGCAGAAGAAGTGAGCGAGTAATGGGTGACTTCTCCGAATGTGTCGTCGCGCGCTTCCAGTTCCTGGTCGATGACCTCGGCTTCACCGGGGCCGACACCAGCCACGACGGGTTCGTCGGTTACTCCGACGGCCCGTGGGCGGTCTGGGTCGTGCACGAGAGACGTGGCGACGCGGTCGAGACGAACCTTCGCTACGACGACGTCGTGCAGGTCTACCGGGCGCCGATGCGGGCCGTCCTGGACCTGGCGCGGGTCGGTGACCCGGACCGGATCCGGATCGCCGCCCGGACACCGTCCGAAATGCAGGCGTCGGTGGAGTCCCAGGCGGCGGCGCTCCGTCTCCTGGTTCCCGTTCTCCGCGCCGGCGGAAAGGGGCTGATCGAGCCGGTGGCCTGAAACAGGCCCCGCTCGGTCAGCCCGAGTGGGCGATGCGGGTGAGCTGCGGCCACAGCATGACCAGGAAGATGGCTGAGCCGATGCCGGCGAACCAGAACGGGGCGGCCACTCCCCAGTGCGTCGCGAGGAGACCGCCGAACGCTGAGCCGATGACCAGGCCGCCGAAGACGCCGATCGTGTTGACGCTGCTCACCCGGCCCTGCAGCTCGGCCGGGACGGCCCGCTGGCGCACGGTGACCGACGTCGTGCCCCAGACGAAGGCGTGTGCGCCGAAGACGAAGAACACCGGCATCGCCACCCACGGTGACGTCGTCGCGGCCAGGATCAGGTGGGTCAGGGTCTCGATGATCAGGCCGATCCGCATCACGTTGCCCAGGCTCACCCGGGCGGTGATCCAGCCGTACAGGCCCGTCCCCAGCAGGCCGCCGACCGCCGACACGGTGGTGAGCAGGCCGAACCCGGTCGGTCCCAGCCCCAGCCGGTCGGCGGCGTAGAGCACCAGCACCGACCAGGCGGCCCCGAAGGTCACATTGAAGATCAAGATCGTCAGGACCAGGGTGCGTACGGCGGGATGGCGCACCGTCCACGCGAGGCCCTCGCGGATGTCCCGCAGGGCGCTGCCCGCCGAGCCGGAACGCGCGACGCCCGCGGGCAGCCGGACCCGCGCCACCAGCAGCACGCCGGCCAGCACCAGGACGGCCTGGCCGGCGAACGGCCACACGTAGCCGATCGCGAACAGGGCCGCCCCGATCGGTGGGCCGGCCAGCTGGTTGAGGGTGAGGAAGCCGAACTGCATGCGGGCGTTGGCCAGGGCCAGGTCGTCGCGGTGCACGAGCATCGGGGTCAGCGTCGAACCGGTGTTGTCGGCGTAGACCTCGGCGGTGGCCAGCAGGCCGAGGGCGATCAGCGCGCCGGCCGCGGTGAGCCGATCGGTGGCCAGCAACGCGATCATCACGGCGAGCACGATCACCCGGCTGCCGTCGCCGATCAGCACGATCCGGCGGCGGTCGTGCCGGTCGGAGAGCACCCCGGCGTGCAGGCCGAACAGCAGCGGCGGCAGCCAGCGCAGCAGCGAGGCCATCGAGATCAGGAACGGGTCGTCGGTGAGCGCCGCCACCAGCAGCGGACCGGCCGCGACCGCGATGCCGTCGCCGAGATTGGTGACCCACGACGACGCGAGCAGCCACCGGAAGGGGCTGCCGAGGCGGGCGGGCAGCACGCGCTCCGCGACGGTGGTGGTCACCGCGAGACTGTATGTGCCGCAGTGACCACGATGCGACGCATTTTCCGCCGGCCGCCGATCGGCGCCGATGAATTTCCCGATATCTCACCCGTGGCTTCGAGCCTGCTGGGCCCGTGGACGTCTCGGCTGTTCGCCGATCTACGGGTCTGGTCCGGTGCAATCATGATGGAATGCGGTGTGCCGCCATCGGAGCGGGCCCGCAGTCTGGCCGTAGGTCTTGCCGAGGGATGAGCGTGTCCACGTTACGATGACGAGCTTCGACCATTCGGTTTCGGCTGACCGGGAATCGGTCGTGCATTCCGATCCTCCGGCTGGGCGGTTCCCTGGGCCGGCGACCACGCTCGGTGGGCTCGAAGTGGTCGATGAGCTCGGCAGGGGCGAGAACACCGTTGTCTACCGCGTGCGGCGGGAGGAAACGGAGTACGCGCTCAAGATTCGCACAGCGTCTGACCCCGACCTGGCGGGCACGCTACGGCTGTTTCGCCGCGAGGCTGCGATGCTGGCCGGCCTGAACCATCCGGGCGTTCCCCGAATCCACCAAGCCGGCGAGGATGCCGGTCGTCCGTACATCGTGATGGATCTTGTTGATGGCCGGCAGCTGGCCGAGCAGCTTTCCCGCGGCCCGTTGTCCGCTTCGCAGACCATCTCGATCGCGCTGGATGTCACCGAGGCGCTGAGGGCTGTCCACCGGGCCGGATTGGTCCATCGCGACATCAAGCCGGAGAACATCATGGTGCTCCGCACGGGCGCCGCGCGGCTGATCGATTTCGGATTCGCGACCCTGAACCGGGCACGGGAGCAGGACGGCCGGGCGGATCTCGACGAAAGCGTGGTGGGCACGCTGGCCTACGCCGCCCCGGAGCAGTCACGGATCCTGGCGCGTCCCGTTGACCAGAGGTCCGACCTCTATTCGCTGGGGGTGGTGCTGTTTCAATGCGTGACCGGCAGGCTGCCGTTCGTCTCGGATGTGCTGGGTGAACTGCTGCGCATGCATCTGACGACCCCGGCGCCGAGAGCCGACGAGGTGGCCGTCGGCATCGGCTCCGGGATTGCTGCGGTGATCCAGGCCCTGCTCGCCAAAGACCCGGACGACCGATATCAGAGCTGCGACGACCTCCTCGCGGATATTCGCCTCCTGGCCGCTGACCCGGGTGCCGCCCTCGCGCCGACGCGGTCGGGAGCGCAGTCCGCCCGGACCCGCATGACCGGCCGCAATACCGAGCTCACCACTCTGGTCGACCGGTGGGCCCGGGCGGCACGGGGACATGGTGGCGTGTGCCTTGTCCGCGGGCCGAGCGGGATCGGCAAGAGCCGCCTCCTCCGTGAATTGACCGGGCTTGCCGGGGGCCAAGGTGCCCTGGTTCTTGCCGGCAAGTGCGCACCGGACGACGCCGTGCCGCTGGCGGCGGTACGCGCGGCGATCGACAACCATCTGCGCGCTGTGGCAACGCTGCCCGAGCAGGCAAGCACCGAGGCGTATCAACGATTGCGCCGCGCCGCCGGCGTCGCGGCACCTTTGCTGGGTGCGCTGTCGCCGTCGTTGCGGACCCTGCTCGCCGCTGGGGACCTGGCCGACGAGGACCGTTCGGGGCAGTTCGAAACGGCGGTGATCGACCTGCTGCGCGGTCTGGCGCGCCAGTACGCCGGACTCCTGCTGGTGGTCGACGACGTCCAATGGCTGGACACCGGAAGCATGCGCCTCCTCACGCAACTGGCTGAGGAAATGGCGGACATACCGCTGATGCTGGTGACGACGGTGCGGGACGACGACGCCAGCCGTGCGGCAGCTGAGCGTTTCACCGATGCGATCGGAAGCCATCTCGATCTTGACCTGGTGCTGATGCCGATGGCCGACGCGGCGATCGCCGCGCTGATCGCGGATCACCTACCGGGGATCGAAGACTCCCCGCTGGCCCGGCTGCTCACTACCCGGGGCCAGGGCAACCCGTTCGTGGTCATCGAGTATTTGCGGGCTGTGCTGGACGCCGGGATGGTCACCCCGTCCTGGGGCGGCTGGCGGGTCGACGAGGAGGGTCTGGCGGCCTTGGAGTTGCCGGGCGATGCCATCGGGCTGGTGCTGGCGCGGGTGGCGGACATGGGCTCCGACAACCGCCGTCTGCTGACCGTCGCAGCTGTGGCCGGCGGCCGGTTCCGGCTGGGGCTCGTCGCGGGGGTCAGCGGGTTCCGCCCTGCTCGGGCGGCCCAACTGATCCAGGAGGCGGAAGAACGTGGGCTGGTCGAAGGGCTGGGCGGGGGCCGGTATGCCTTCCTCCATGACCGGATCCGGGAGGCACTGCTCGCGGATCTCGACGAGGTCGCGGTAGCGCGGCTGAACCAGGACCTCGCCGAGGCCATGGACGAGGCCGAGCGCCGGGGAGAGCCGGACGACCCGAGCGCCGTCTACGGGATTGCCCGGCACTACATGCTGGGCGTGGGCGCACCGGCGACACGGATCGTCGAGGTGTGCTTTGCCGCGGCCCGGCTTGCGCTGGAGGAATACGCGCCGGCGCGTGCGGTCGGCTTCATGGCGCACGCCGAGTCCTTCGGGGAGTTCGACGACGCGGCACTTCACCGGCAGTACGGGATAGCGCTGGCTCGCGACGGTCAGCACACGGAAGCCAAGGCGTACTTCGCCAAGGCCCTCGACCTCGAGCGTGACCAGCTGCGCCGGGCCGAGCTGCGAGTTCATCTGGCCAATGTGTTCCGGGCCAACTGGGACACCACGGGAACGCTGCTATCGGTGCGCGACGGCCTGGCCGACGCCGACAGCTGGTGGCCGGGTAACCGGGTGCTGCTGGTGGCAAGCACTGCCTGGACGGCATTGGCCGGGCTCGCGGTGGCGACCACCAGGATCGGTGCCGGCTCCGCATCCGGACGCACTCAGGAGCGCTTCAGCCTCGTCTGCGACCTGCACGAGGTGGGCGTCTACGGCTGCCTTATCGGCTTGCAGCCGAAGGAGATGGTGTTGCATGGCTTGAGCGGGCTCTACGCGGCGGCCAGGTTGGGACCTTCTCCGCAGTACGTGCGGGTCGTCGGCAGCCTCGGGTTGATGCTCGGTGCCCTGGGACTTCGCCGGTCCGCCCGGAAGGCCTTCGTGATAGCTCTGGAGGTCGCGGAGCGCCTGGGCGATCCACGCCTGATCGCCGACGTGGCATCACAGCGCGGTGCTGCGGAGTTCCTCAACTCCAGCGACGATGGCGAGGCGTGGGAGGCGGTACTCAGCGAGCACGGCCGTTGGTTGGACGCGGGCCGATACAGCGATGGTGTAGCCGCGATCTGCTGGGAGTTGGCCAGCGCAGGCCGTACCGCCGAGAACCTGGCCTGGTATCAGCGCGGAAAGGCCAAGGTGCGGTACGAACGGGACACGACCGCACTGGTCACCGGCGCCGCGCTCGCCCGCGCCGTCCTCGGGGAGTTCGCCGAGGCGTCCACCGAGCTGCGTCGGGTGCATGCCCTCCTGACCGGTTACGGCGGCCGGGGCCTGCAGGCCAATGCCGTTCTGACCAATTTGTACGCACTCGCCGAACAGCGGGACTTCGGAGCCACCTTCGATGGGCTGGTGTCGCGCTTCCGGGAGTTCGTGGTGGCGCCCCGATTGATGATCCGCCCGCATCGCATGGCGCTCGCGATCGAAGCCATCGGACGGGTGGCCCAGTATCGGCAGATGACCGCGGGAACTGTCCCCGGTACCGGATTCTCCCGGCGATTCGTTCGGCGTCGCAGCGTCGAAGTGTCGCTCGCCCGTGCCCGTGCCTACGCGGCTGTGCGAAAACTGCGGCGACTCGCCAGCACACCGCTGCTCCGGGCGCGAGCCTCGATCGTCGCTGCCGACATGGCCTCGCTCGACGGGAATTCACGAGCCGGCTTGCGCATCCTGGCGAAGGCTGGTCCGGTTCGCCGGGACGCGCCGATCGTCGCGTTCGACGCGGCGGTGGTCCGGGCTCGTTGCCACCTCGCGCTCGGCGAGGTCGAGGAGTCTCGCCGGCAGGCGCGGTACGCCCAAGCGGTGGCGGTCGAGCAGCGATGGCCGCACCGGGAGCGCTGGATTTTCGAGGAGTTCGAGATCGGTGAGGATTCCGGGGGTGCACACGCACAGGTAGCGGCCTCCAGCGCACGGTCGGAGACGTTCCGTCAACGGCTGAGCGCGCTCGAGGAGATCAGCCGGGCGAGCGCGCGAGTGCTGGACCCGGACGCGCTTGCCCGGGTCGCCCTCGACAAGATCATTAGCATTCTCGGCGCCGACCGGGCGTTCCTGTTTCTCGCCGGCCAGGATCTTGCCACCGGCGACGATGCCGAAGCCGGCACCGCACCGGCCGGCCACGGCGGCGAGGGGTCCGGCAGGCTGTCGCCACACCTCGGCCGGAACGACTGCGGCGAGGATATCCGGACACTGACCGCCTACAGTTCGACGCTCGTCGAACGCGTTCGGTCCCGCCGGGAGCCGGCGATCCTGACCGGGACCGATCAAGGCGAGGCATCGGCGACCAGCAGCGTCGTCCTGCACGGGCTGCGCAGCATCGTGGCCGCCCCGATCCAGCTCGACGGGCGGTTGATGGGCGTCGTCTACCTCGACAGCAAGGTCGCCAAAGGCATCTTCACCAGCGACGACGTCGGGATCCTGATGACGATCGCGAACCACGTGGCCACTGCCTTCGCGACGGCGCGCGCCGCCCAGCTCGAATTGTCGGTGCAGGTCACTCGCCAGCAGCGAGACGTGGCGGAGTCACTGCGACGAGCGCTGAGCCAGATGTCAGCCGAGCATGATCCGGCCCGAGTGCTCACCGTCCTGCTGGCATCGGCGACCCAGCTGTTGCCGTGCTCCGACGCCTGGCTGGCAATCCAGCAGACCGATACGCCGACCGTGACGATCATCCACGCCGGCGAGGAGCAGCGACGGCGGACGGTACCCATCGACGCGGAGATGCTCAGCCTCTGCAACGCGTCCGCGCCGATCGTCGGTGACCTCGGCAAGCGGCTTCCCGCGGCGCTGCACACCGGGCCGGCCGAGTCTTGGCTGGCGATACCGATTCCCGGCCGGTCCGGCGGCCCGGCGATTCTGATACTCGCGTCGCAGCACATCGGCGCCTACCAGGACGCGCAAGTCGAACTCGGCTCCACACTGGCCACTCAAGGTGCCGCCGCGTACGACAATGCCGGCCTCTTCGCGCAGGTGCAGCGGTTGGCATCGGTCGACGACCTGACCGGTCTGGCCAATCGGCGAACCTTTTTCGAAAGGGCGACCGACGCGGTACGCAACGCTGGTGCGCAAGGCCACGTCATGTGCGCTGCGATGATCGACATCGACTACTTCAAGCGGGTCAATGACATCTACGGCCACCAGGCGGGCGACGGCGTGATCCAGGCCGTTGCCGGACGACTGGTCAACGCCGTCCGCGCCACGGATCTGATCGGCCGCTACGGAGGTGAGGAGTTCGCGATGATCATGCCGGACACGGACCTCGCATCCGCGGCTCCGATCAACGAGCGCCTCCGGATGGCAGTGGAGAGCGAGCCCATATTCACCCAAGCCGGGGAACTGGCGGTCACGGTCAGCGTCGGGATCGCCGAAATGCGGTCCGGTGATTCCGTCGTCACTCTGCTGGCCCGTGCGGACGAGGCCCTCTACCGCGCGAAGGCCGATGGGCGCAACCTGGTGCGGATCGGTTAGGACGCGGTCAGCCCTGCAACCAGTGCAGCACCGCGAGGACCCGGCGGTTGTCCTGGCCCTGCTGTTCCAGGCCGAGCTTCTTGAAGATGCTCAGGATGTGCTTCTCGACCGTCTTCTGGCTCAGGAACATCGCCTCGGCCACGCCGTTGTTGCTGCGGCCCTCGGCCATGTGCTGCAGCACGTTGCGCTCCTGGCCGGAGAGCAGGTCGAGCGGGCGCTGCCGGCTCGGGCGGTCCATCAGGCGCTGCACGATCTCCGGGTCGATCGCGGTCTGGCCGTCGGCGACCCGGCGCAGCGCATCCTCCAGCACCTCGACCCGGCCCACCCGGTCCTTGACCAGATAACCGACCCCGGCCGCGCCATTTTCGAGCAGACGCAGCGCGTACGCCGTCTCGGCGTACGCCGAAAGCAGCAGGACACCGACCCGCGGATGTCGCCGACGGATGCTCTCCGCCGCATGCAGGCCCTCGGCGCCGTGCGCCGAGAGGCGGATATCCATGATCACCACGTCGGGTGGATCGTCGGCGATGCCCTCCAGGAGCTCGCGTTCGTTGCCGGCCTGGTGGGTGACCTCGATGCCGAGCTCGCGCAGCAGCGCGGCCAGCCCTTCCCGGAACAGGACCGTGTCGTCGGTGAGCGCTACCCGCATGGGATCCGCACCGTGATCGTCGTGCCGTCCCCGCCGGTGGCGATGGCCAGGTCGCCGCGCAGCGTCTCCACCCGGTCGCGCAGGCCGGCCAGGCCGGACCCGCCCTCGAAGCCGGCCCCGCCGTGGCCGTCGTCGGTGACCAGGGCGACCACCGTGCCGTCACCCTGCGTCACCCGCACCTCGGCGCTGTCGGCGTCGGCGTGCCGGATGACGTTGGTGAGCGCCTCGCAGATGACGAAGTAGAGGGTCTCCTCGACGGCGTCCGGCAGCCGGCCGGCGGTGACGTCGACGGTGACCGGAATGGTCAGCCGGTCGGCGACCCCCTCCAGCGCCGGTTGCAGGCCCATCTCGCCGAGCACCGCCGGGTGGATGCCGCGGGCCAGTTTGCGCAGCTCGGCCAAGGCCTCGTCGAGGTCGTTGCCGGCCGTCTCGATGGCGTCGCTCGGGTCGCGGCCGCGCTGCGCCCGGTGCTTGGCCAGGCTCAGGCTGCTCATCACCCGCAGCAGCAGCTGCTGGGCGCCGTCGTGCAGGTTGCGTTCGATCCGGCGGCGCTCGGCCAGCCCGGCCTCGGCGATCCGCCGCCGGGACGCCTGCACCTGGGCCAGCTGGGCGGCGAGGTCGTCGCGGAGCAGCCCATTTTCCAGCACCAGGCCGGCCGCCACCGCGGCGCTGCGGACCAGGTCGGCGCGGCGGCGCAGGGCCGGATCGACGAGCAGCAGCGCCACCGTCCCGCCGTTGCCGGCCGGGACCGGCACCCGCCAGCGGGCCAACTCCTCGCCGGTCAGCGGGTAGCCCTCGCAGGTCACGTAGTGCGCGGGGCTGGCCGGGACGGCGAGCAGCATGGTCGGGTCGCCGAGCACCTCGCGCAGCGCCGACTGCACGTCCTTGAGCGAGGTGCAGTCGGCCAGCCGCACCACCAGGTCGGCGACGCTCGACCGGGCCAGGCGGCGCTGGGTCAGGCTGATCACGAACGCGATCGGGGCGATCAGGGCGGTCAGCGCGGTGATCGTCCGCAGCGCGTCGGTGACCGGCTTGGACAGGTGGAACAGCTGCGCGGCGATGTAGAAGCTGCCGAGGAAGCCGATCGCGATGCCGGCCGCCGACGCCGGCAGGCTGTCGGCCCGCTCCAGGCCCCGGCTCCGGCGGATCTTCAGCAGGAGCAACAGGATCAGCAGCAGGGCCAGGACGATGACGCCGATCTTGAAGACCGCCGCGGTGGCGTCGAACAGGGCGCGGTTCGGGGCGATCGTCAGCCACCAGGCGTGCTCGTTCCAGCCGGCCCACTCCGGCTTCGAGACGGCCGCGATGAACAGCTTCACCCCGACGATCCAGATCGCGAAATAGACGAAATAGGCGCGTTCGTAGCGGCGGCTGAGCACCGGCTCCGGGTAGCGCAGCAGCGCCAGGCCGCCGATCGCGAACCACCAGTAGCCGAACAGGAACGAGATCAGCGGGGCCGGGCCGATCTCCCACTCCGGCGGCCACGTCCACCACCAGGACGCCTCGTAGCAGAACGCGGCGACGATCATCGCCCAGCCGGTGCGGCCGGTGCTGCGGTCGGCCAGCAGGAACACGCCGCTGGCCGCGAACGACGTGACCACGAAGACGTAGATGGTGCCGAGTGCGAACTCGGCCTCCCAGGTGGGGATCCAGGAGAGTACGGCCGTGGTCGCGGCGATCAGGGACACGACCGTTACCGCGCGGACCGGCGCTTTCCCCTGCGCCGGAAGCGCGGAAGTCATGGGACTCATGGTGGCCCAGCGGGCATCGTGTGCCAAGGCGGCGACTGGGGGTTTTCCCTGCTACTGCGGAGCCCATGGCACTTCTATGGTGGACGGACACCTGGGGCGGGTCGTGTTGCCTTGGGCTACCCCCGTGGACCAAGGCGGTGGGCCCGCCGGGTGAGCGGAACGGACCGCGCCGGTGGCGGCCGGAGCGGTCTCGCGGCTGGTGCGGGAGCGGCAACTCGCGCCAGCCGCCCGCCCTTCCGGTGTTTTTGCTGATCATCGGGCTGCCGCATACTGGCGCGATGATCGAGAAGCGGGACAGCTCCGAGCGGCTGGTCATGTTCACCGACGCGGTCGCGGCGATCGCGATCACCCTGCTGATCCTGCCGCTGCTGGAGACGGTGGCCGAGGCGCCGTCGTTCGACGAGCTCGTGCACGAGCACCGCGCCCAGTTCGGTGCCCTGCTCCTGAGCTTCGCGGTGATCTTCCGCTTCTGGTGGGCGCATCACCGGCTCTTCCGGCACATCTCCCGGCTCAGCGGCTGGCTGGTGGTGTGGAGCGCGGTCTGGACCTTCGCCATCGTGCTGCTGCCGATCCCGACCGCGGTGATCTCGGCCTTCTCGTCGTCGGCGGGCACGGTCTTCTTCTACGGCGCCACCCTGGTGCTGGCCAGCGGGTCGCTCACCGCGCTCGCTCTGATTGCCTACCGCAATCCGGAGCTCAGCGAGGGGCGTACGCCGGTGCCGCGCGACGCGCTCCTCGGCAACGTGACGATCTTCGCGACGCAGGCGCTCGCCACCGCGGTCGGCTGCATCTTCGCCGACCGGGTCAACTACTGGGCGTTCTTCCTGATGTTCCTGACCGGGCCGATCGAGCGCGTGGTCCGGCGCCGGTGGCGGTCCGCTCCCGCCGCGTGATCGATCCCACCATTTATTTACGAACGGTCGGTCGTTTTGTAGCGTCGGGGGCATGACCGAGGACGGCCGACTCCTGCGTGGCGAGCGCACCCGCACCGCCGTGCTCGATCGCGCCCTGCCGCTGGCCACCACCGCCGGGCTCGACGGGCTCTCCCTCGGGCAGCTCGCCGACACGCTCGGCATCAGCAAGTCCGGGCTGTTCGCGCACTGGCGGTCCAAGGAAGCGCTGCAACTCGCGGTCATCGACCACGCCCGGCAGCAGTGGACCGACGAGGTGATCCGGCCCGGGATGGCGGCGCCCCGCGGGGTGCGGCGGCTGTGGGCCGTGCACGACCGGCGGCTGTCCTTCTACGAATCGGTGCGGCTGCCCGGCGGCTGCTTCTTCGCCAACGCCAACTTCGAGTACAACGCCCGGCCCGGCGTCATCCGCGACCGCTTGGCCGCCGAGCTGACCGACTGGATGACCTTCCTGACCCGGCTCGCCACCGACGCGATCGACGTCGGCGACCTGCGGCCGGGCACCGATGCGGCCGGGCTCGCCTACGAGACGGAGTCGCTGGGGGTGTGCGCCGTCATGCAGGCGCCGGTCCTCGGGCCCGTCACCTTCCGGCACGCGCGGCACGCCCTGCACGAGCACCTGCGGGTGCTCGCCACCGACCCGACGATCCTGACGGAGCTGACATGACCGCAGCAACAGTGGAATACGGGTACGCGGCCCGCGTGCCGGTGCACTTCGACGACCTGGACGCCCTCGGCGTGCTGCACAACGCCCGCTACGCCGTCCTGATCGAACGCGCGATGATCAATTGGTGGGCCGAACGGGGCGTCTCGTTCGCCGGCGGCCGGCCGACGACCCCGGACGCCTTCAACGTCGTCCGCGAGTACGCGATCACCTTCCACGCGCCGGTCCGCGGCACCGGCGACATCGCGGTCCACTTCTGGCTCGACAGGCTGGGCAGCAGCAGCGCCGCCTACGGGTTCCGGTTCACGTCCCTCGACGGGGCGACCGTGCACGCCGAGGGTCGCCGGGTGAACGTGCGGCTCGACCCCGCGACGATGCGGCCCGCGCCGTGGACCGACGAGGGCCGCAAGCTGGCCGAGACGCTGCTGCGGGGCTGAGCCGCCCCGGCCGGCTGGGGTACAGCTGACCGGAGTGCGGCCCGCCGGAGTCCGGGCGCGCGGTGGTTGGTTTCCGCGTCGCCCGGAGCGCTTCGGCGTTTATCAGCTCTCAGAGACGCCGGTGCCGGTGGTCTCCGCACCGGCGGCCGGCGCGGTCACGTCGGGCTCGGCCACGACGGGCTCAGTGGCGACGGGCTCAGCCACGACGGGTTCGGTTGCGACGGGCTCAGCCACGACGGGTTCGGTTGCGACGGGTTCGGTTGCGACGGGCTCGGTTACGGCGGGTTCGGCGGTGACCGGCTCAGCGGCGACCGGCTCAGTTGCGACGGGTTCGGCGGCGACCGGCTCGGTTACGGCGGGCTCAGCGGCGACCGGCTCAGCGGCGACGGGCTCGGTTACGGCGGGCTCAGCGGCGACCGGCTCAGTTACGGCGGGCTCGGTAGCGACGGGCTCAGTGGCCACGGGCTCAGCGGCGACCGGCTCGGTCAAGGCGGGCTCAGTGGCGGTGGGCTCGACGCTCGGCGTTTCGGCCGCGGGTTCGGTCGTCGTGACCGGTTCCGTAACGGGTTCGATGGTCACGGTCGGCTCGGTGGCGGGTTCCGTGACCGTGACCGGCTCGGCGGCGGGCTCGACCGGCTCCGCGGCCGGCTCGGTGACCGTGACCGGCTCGGTGACGGGTTCGGTGGTCGCGGTCGGCTCCGTGGTTGGTTCGGTGGCCGGCGTCGGCTCAGCGGCCGGGGTGGTGGGCTCGGTCGTGGGAGTCGGCGTGCTGCCGGTCCCATCGGCGGGGCTGGGCACGCCAGGTTCGGGCACGCCAGGGCCGGGCTGACCAGGGCCGGGCTGACCAGGGCCGGGCTGACCAGGGCCGGGCTGACCAGGGCCGGGCTGGCCGGGGCTGTGGTGACCGGGGTGGGCCGGGCCGGGGTGGGCGCCGCTCTTCACTACGTGGTCGACCACGCGGAGCAGCCAATCGTCGTCGCCGAGGGCGATGACCAGGACGTGGTTGGGGTTCAGCGGCATGCCGCTGGTCGGGCCCCACGCCCATGCCGAGACGGTGGTCACCGCCTGATCGGGGGGAGGGGTCGGCTCGTCGGCCAGGGCCGGTGCGGCGCCCAGCGCCATTCCGGCCAGAATCCCGCCCGCGACGAACAGATTCCGCGTTGCCTTCTTCATTCTCCAGGCCTTTTCTCTCGGTTGGCATCACGCGGACACGAGAGGTCGATTCACGACAATGGACACACGGTGCCTCATCTGCGCGGATGCCGATCGCAAGCTAGTTCGTGAACAAGGCCAAGTGCAGCATGCAGCCTCTGATCAACTCAGTGGGTCAGCGGAATTGCTGCACGTGTGACAAATGAATCGGTGGGGAATATCTGGGCTCGCGAAACGAGAGAAATGAAACAACCGAAATGCCGTGATCGACATTTCGGGAAATGGTATTTCGCGGGCGGGAGCCGGCGGAGCGCCGTCCGCAGGCGAGAGTCCCCGCTCCACGGACCGCTAAACCTGCCGGCAGCGAACGGCCGGGGCGGCCGGCGAAGCAGCAACCAACCGCTGGCGGCGGCGGAAGGTCGCGCCGGCACCCGCTAGAGCTAGACGGCCGCCGGCTCCCGGTAGCGCTCGATCGTGCCTTTGCCGACGGCCTTGGCGGCGTACATCGCGATGTCGGCCTGCCGCAGCAACTCGCCCAGGTTGCCGGCGCCGGTGGTGATGCCGATGCTGCCGCCCACCGTGACCTGCTCGCCCTGGGTGTCGATCGGCTCGGCGAGGGTCTGCATGGCGATCATCTCGGCGCCGCGTTCGTGGAAGGCGGACGTCCCGGACAGCACTTTCGTCTCGCAGGTGCCGCGGAAGCCCGTCTCGCACGAGGAGGGCACGTCGGCCCCGGCGAGATGCCGGAGATTACCTACGTCTCGACCGTCCTGGGCCGCCTGGACGTCTGCGCCGAGGTGCTGACCACCGACAACGCCGCCCTGTGGGCCTTCCTCAACGAGAAGGTGGCCCGGATCGAGGGCGTCCGCAGCACCGAGACCACCCCGATCCTGAAGGTGCACAAGCTGCGCTACGCGACGCCCTCGTAAAGGAAGCGGGTCAGCGCCGCGACCCGATCGCCGCGCGGGGTGAGCACCAGCAGGCCGGCCGGGGCGTCGTCGAGGAAACAGGCGAACGCGGGCTGCCGGTTCGCTCGCGCCGGCTCCAGGCGGAGAGCGTATTGCCAGGTCGGGCTGGCGGTGAGGAACCCGGCGATGGCGTCGTGACCGTGATATTCGTGCGGCGCCGGCGGCATCGCGAGCCAGGCGTCGTCGGTCAGCAGGGCCAGGAGCGCGGGCAGGTCGCGGCCCGCGAAAGCCCGGGCGAAACGGTCGGTCAGGCCGTCGTCCCCGACCGGGGTGGCGGCGTCGGATTTTGCCGAGCGGGCTCGCTGGAGAAGGCCCTTCACCACCGTCGGGGTCACGTCGAGCAACTCGGCCGTCTCGTCGGTGGTGTAGCCGAGCACGTCGCGCAGGATCAGCGTGGCCGCCTGGCGGGGCGGCATCCGCTGCAGGCCGGCCACGAACGCCAGCGAGATCGCCTCGCGCATCTCGTAGCGGGCCTCGGGACCGGGCGCCGCGTCCGGCACGCCGTCGAGGAGGTCGTCGGGGTAGGGCTGGAGCCAGGTCACCTCGCCCCGACGCGACGGCGCCGGCGGTTCGAACGGCGGCACCGGCGCCTTCGGGGCGCTCCGCCGGGCGTTCAGGCAGCGCCGCGTCGCGATCGTGTAGAGCCAGGTGCGCAGCGACGACCGGCCCTCGAAACCGTCCAGCCCGCGCCACGCGGCCAGCAGCGTCTCCTGCAGCGCGTCCTCGGCGTCGGTGCGCGAGCCCAGCATCCGGTAGCAGTGCAGCAGCAGCTCGCGCCGGTGCGGCGCGACGAGGTCGGCGAACGCGTGATCGTCCACCGGCCGATCCTGGCACGCCGTTCCGTTTGCGCCGGTGCCGGTGTCTGCATCGATATGACACCTCTGGAGACCGCTCTCGCCTGTCACCGCGCCTGGACCGCCAAGGACCTGGACGCGGCGATGGCCTGTATCGCCGATGACATCGTGTGCGACGCCCCGGCCGGCCGGATCGAGGGCAAAGCCGCCTACCGCGCCTTCCTCGAACCGTTCGCCCTCTCGCTCGTCGGCACCGAGCTGCTTGCCGCCTTCGGCGACGAGGAAAAGGCCCTGCTCATGTACGACACGTCGAGCGCGCTGGTGGCGAGCGCGCCCGGGGCCGAGTGCGTGACGGTGGTGGACGGCCGGATCACCTACAGCCGGTTCCTGTTCGATCGACTGCCGTTCCATCTGGCGCGCGGTGGTGGTCAGGGCTGATGATCACAGGGTGACGCTCCTCGACCGCGTGGTCTCCCGCATGTTCAAGCTGCCCGGAGCCGTCGGCGGTTACCGCGTCGACCGGGAGTTGCGGATCCCGATGAGCGACGGCGTCACCCTCGCCGCCCACCACTACACGCCCGAGGGTTCGCCGGCCGGGACGATCCTGGTCCGCGGGCCCTACGGGTTGGGCGCGCCGTTCGACCTGCTCTACGCCCGGCCCTACGCGGCCCGCGGCTACCACGTGCTGTTCGTGGCCAGCCGCGGGACCGCGGCCTCCGGCGGCGACTTCGACCCGATGCGCACCGAGCTGGCCGACGGGCGCGACGTCGCCGCGTGGATGGTCGGGCAGCCGTGGTTCACCGGGAAGTTCGCCACGGTCGGGCCGTCCTACCTGGGTTTCACCCAGTGGGGGCTGCTCGTCGACCCGCCCGCCGAGATGGCCGCCGCGGTCATCACGGTCGGGCCGCACGACTTCGCCCGGCACGCGTGGGGCACCGGCGCCATGAACCTCGACCTGGTCGGGTGGAGCGACATGATGAACCGGCTGCCGCGCGACGACAAGCAGCCGAGCCTGCTGTGGGGGCAGCTCAGCCAGGCGATCACCGCCCCGGCCCGGGCCCGGGCGCTGCAGCCGGTCTTCACCGACCTGCCGATCGCCGACGCGGGGGAGCGGCACTACGCGGGCGGGGCGCGCTGGTTCCGCGACCGGGTCACCCGGCCGGACATCGACACCGACCCCTATTGGGAGCCGATGCGCTTCGGGGCCGCGCTGGAGAAGGCGGAGATCCCGATCCTGCTGCACTCCGGCTGGCAGGACCTGTTCCTCAACCAGACCTACGAGCAGTACCAGCGGCTGCGCGCCCTCGGCCGGGACGTCGCGCTCACCGTCGGGCCGTGGACCCACCGCGGGGTGATCCAGAACGGCGGGCCGATCCTGATTCCGGAGGCGCTCGACTGGCTCGGGGCGAAGCTGGCGGGCCGGCCGTTGGCGCGTCGGACCCCCGTACACCTGCAGGTAACCGGTGCTCACGAGTGGCGTGACCTGGCCGACTGGCCGCCACCCACCACCCCGCTCGTTCTTCGTCCGCATGCGGACGCGGCGCTCGGCGAGGCTCCGGCCGAGCCCGACGCCGAGGCCAGCTTCACGTTCGATCCGGCCGATCCGACGCCGGCCTTCGGCGGACCGCTGCTCGAGGGCGGCGGTTATGTCGACGACAACCATCTGGCTGCCCGGCCGGACGTGCTCGCGTTCACCGGTGCTCCGCTGGCCGAGGCGATCGAGGTGCACGGGGTGCCGGTGGCCGAGCTGGCGCACCGCAGCGACAACCCGCACGTCGACGTGTTCGTGCGGATCAGCGAGGTCGACGCGACCGGCCACTCGCGCAACGTGTGCGAGGGCTACCGCCGCCTCGACCCGGCGCGTGACCAGGACGTACCCATCGAAGTGAAGCTGTCGCCGGTCGCCCACCGCTTCGCCGCCGGCTCCCGGATCCGGTTGCTCATCGCCGGCGGCTGCTATCCGCAGTTCACCCGCAACCTGGGCACCGACGAGAACCCGGGCACCGGCACCAAGCTCGTGCCCGCCCGGCACCGGGTCCTCCTCGGTCCGTCCACTCTGGTCCTGCCGGTCGCCTAGGCTTTCGCCTGCATGCTGGACCGGGCCTTGTTGCCCTGCTCAGCGGCCTTCGGGTCCTTCTCGTTCTGCTTCGCCCGCACGCCCTCGGCGATCTTCTCGCCGAGCGACTTGTCGACGTTGCCCCAGTAGTCGAAGGCGCGCTCCAGGATCGGTTCGCTGACGCCGTTGAGCAGGTGGCCGACGATGTTGGTGACCAGGCGATCGCGGGCCGCGTCGTCGAGCACCTCGCGGTAGAGCGTGCCGGCCTGGCCCCAGTCGTCGTCCTCGGCGTGCAGCGTGTAGGCCGACCGGACCATCTCGCCGTCCGAGTGCCAGGTGCCGCCGTCGTCGGTCAGCGCCGGGTCGGCCTTCGGGCCGCCGTAGGAGTTGGGCGCGTACACCGGGTCGGTGACGTTCTTGACCCGCATCGCCCCGTCCTTGGAGTAGGAGTTCACCTCGACCTTGGGCGTGTTGACCGGAATCTGCCGGTAGTTGACGCCGAGCCGGGCCCGGTGCGCGTCCGAGTAGCTGAACCCGCGGGCCAGCAGCATCTTGTCCGGCGAGAGGCCGGTGCCGGCCACCGTGTTGTTCGGCTCGAACGCGGCCTGCTCCATCTCGGTGTGGTAGTCGGTGACGTTCCGGTCGAGGACGAGCTTGCCGACCTCGCGCAGCGGGTAGTCGGCGTGCGGCCACACCTTGGTCAGGTCGAACGGGTTGAAGCGATAGGTCTTCGCCTCCTCGAACGGCATGATCTGCACGTGCAGGGTCCAGGTCGGGAACTCGCCGTCGGCGATGTGGTCGAACAGGTCCCGCTGGTGGTAGTCGGTGTCGGCCGAGGCCATCTGGTCGCCCTCGTCCTGGGTGAAGAACTCGACGCCCTGATCGGTCTTGAAGTGGTATTTCACCCAGAACCGCTCGCCGGCCGCGTTGATCCACATGTAGGTGTGGCTGCCGTAGCCGTTCATGTGCCGCCAGGTCCGCGGGATGCCCCGGTCACCCATCAGCCAGGTCACCTGGTGCGCCGACTCGGGCGACAGGGTCCAGAAGTCCCACTGCATGTCGTGGTCGCGCAGGTTGTTGTCGGACCGGCGCTTCTGCGAGCGGATGAAGTGCTGGAACTTCATCGGGTCGCGGATGAAGAAGACCGGCGTGTTGTTGCCGACGATGTCGAGGTTGCCCTCGGCGGTGTAGAGCTTCACCGCGAAACCGCGCGGGTCCCGCCAGGTGTCCGGGCTGCCCCGCTCGCCGGCGACGGTGGAGAAGCGGACCAGCGACTCGGTCTCCCCGCCGGGCTGGAACACGGCGGCCCGGGTGAAGGCACTCACGTCCTGGGTCACCCGGAAATGGCCGAACGCGCCGCCGCCCTTGGCGTGCGGCTGCCGCTCCGGGATGCGTTCGCGGTTGAAGTTGGCCATCTGCTCGATCAGATAGTGATCCTGAAGCAGGAGCGGGCCGTCCGGCCCGACCGTCAGCGAGTGTTCATCGCTGGCGACCGGCACGCCGGCGTCGGTGGTGGTGGGCCGCGTTGTCACATCGGCTCCTTACGGTCGGGGACGTCGTTGTCACCGGTCGGGTACCCGGCTTTCCTGGAGCCACTCCAAATTTTTGGCACCTATTGGACAGGGCCCTTGTCCCCGGGACGAATGTCCGGTTCGGTGATCAAATGCAGTCGTGGGCGTACCACGCGTTCATCTCCTACAGCCACGCCCGCGAGCTATCCGTCGCCGAGGCCCTGCAACGGGACCTGAGGCGGTTCGCCGTCCCGTGGTATAGGCATCGCCTCGCCCCGTTCACCGACTCACCGGGCCCGCCGCACCGCCCGCTGCGGATCTTCCGGGACACCACCAACCTGTCCGCCGCCCCCGGGCTGTGGCCGACCATCGAGGCGGCGCTCGCCTCGGCCCGCTGGTTCGTGCTGATCGCCTCGCCCGAGTCGGCCGCCTCGCCCTGGGTGCGCAAGGAGATCGAGTGGTGGCTGGCCAACCGCAGCCCGGACCGGATGCTCATCGCGGTCACCGCCGGGCAGGTGGTCTGGGGCGACGGTGACTTCGACTGGTCGGTGACCGACGCGCTGCCGCGCGGGCCGGTCGAGGGGAAGTTCGCGCACGAACCGCGCTGGATCGACCTGCGCTCGCTGCAGGAGGACCTCGGGGACGCGGTCGCCGACCTCGCGGCGCCGATCCGCGGCCTCGACAAGGACACCATCACCGGCGACCACCTGCGGCAGCGGCGCCGGGCCCGGTGGACGCTGCGCGGCGCGGTCGCCGTGCTCAGCGCCGCGGTGCTGGCCACCACCGCGGCCGCGGTGATCGCCACCCGGCAGCGCGCGATCGCCGAGGACCAGCGCAACACCGCGGTCGCCAACCAGCTGGTCAACGAGTCCCGGTCGGTGCAGGACAGCCAGCCCGGCCTGGCCCGGCAGCTGCTCGCCGCGGCGTACCGGCTCAAGTCGACGCCGCAGGTCACCGGTGCCCTCGCGGCCGGGGCGGCGATCCCGCAGGAGCTGCGGGTGGCCGCCGACCGCTTCGCCTTCCGGGCCGACGGGCAGGTCCTGGCCACCGCGGGCCGCACGCTGCGCCTCTACGACCCGGCGACGCTGGCCCTGCTCGCCGAGCGGCCGCTCGACGGGAAATCGGTGAACGCCGTGGTCTTCGGCCCGGCGCCCGGCCACCTGCTGGCCGTCGCCGACGGCGCGGACGTGCTGCTCTGGGACGTCCGCGATTCCGGCAACCCGGTCGCGGCCGGCCGGATGGTCACCGGCGGCGGGGAGGTGGTGCTCGGGGTCGCGTTCGCGCCGGACGGCAAGCGGATCACCATCACCAGCCGGGGCGGCGAACTGCAGAACTGGGACATCAGCGACCCGAGCCTGCCGGTGCCGCAGGGCGGGCTGCCGCTCCCGCTGCGCCTGGCCCGCTACCGGGCCGAGTACCAGCCGGGCGGGCACGTCATCGCGGTCGCGCCGGCGCAGCTGTACAACGCCGAGAAGGTCCCGGATCACGTCGCCGTCATCGCCTCCCCGAACCCCACCCCGCTACTGCTGTTCGATGCGCGCGACCCGGGCCGGGTCCTGCCGTTGCGCGCCGCGACCGGCAAGGTCTACACGTTCGCCTATCTCCCCGACGGGCGGCTGGTCACCTCGGGCGAGGGCACGGTCCAGCTCTGGAAGGTGGCGAGCGACGGGACGCCGAGTGCGCCGGTCACGATGCCGGTGGCCGATCCGGGCGTCGCCGTGCGTAATCTCGCCACCGGGCCGGGCGGCCGGGTCGCGGGTATCGCCGAAGACGGTGCCGTTTACCTGTGGGACGCCGCGGGCTCCGCGCCGGTGCTCACTGCCCAGCTGAGGTTTACCCCAGCCAATTCCAAATGGCTTCCGGCCGGGCAGGCGACACCGCCTCTCGACCTCGGTTTCAGTAGCGACGGCAACCGATTCGGCCTTCTCACCCCGGGTGGCGACGCGCCCGACACGCTGCGGATCTACAACGTGCGGGACACCCGGCAACCCGGTGCGCGAGCCGTTGTCCCCGGCCGGGCGGTGGTCGGTCCGGACGGCACCCGCGCCGCCACCTTCGAGAAGGGGACGATCCGGCTGTGGGACACCACCGACCCGCTCGCCCCGCGCGAGCTGGCCACGGTCACCACTACGGTCAAGGTGATCGACGGCATGGCGGTCGCGCCGGACGGTCGCGCCCTCGCCGCGTATGCCGACCAGGAAGTCTGGGCGTTCGCCGTCGACGGGGCCGGCGGGTTACGCGAGACGGCCCGCTGGCACCTGGTCGACGGCACCGGCAGCTGCCCGCTGCCCGGCTACGAAAGCCTGCCGTGCGGGATCGATGCGAGCGCGATCACCTTCCTCGACGCCGGCACGGTGGCTGTCGGCGACCTGACCGGCCAGGTGTCGATCTTCGCGCTGAACCGACCGGATGGCGCCCTGGCCACCGTGCCGGTGACCGCGGGCTGGCCGGCCGACCTGCTCCCGCTCGCGGCCGGTGACAAACGACTCCTGGTGGTCGTCGGGCGCGGCGGGCTGAACGAGGTCTGGGACGTCACCGACCCGACTCGGGCGGTGAAACGCGCCGACCTGCCGGGCAGAGACAAGACGGCCGGCGACGCCGCGGCCGACCGGGACGGCCGCACGATCGCCCTGGTCTATCGGGACGGCACGGCGACGGTGTGGCGGGTGACCGCGGACGGGACGGCGCTGCACCACGTCGCCGACCGCACCGACACCGGTGACCTGACCGCGGTGGCGCTCGATCCGGCCGGCGATCGGGTCGCCTTCCTCGGCCGGGACCGCACGATCAGCGTCTTCGGGATCGGCGACGACTCCGTGACGTCTCAGCTGCTGATGCCGGTCGGCGCGGCCGTCGACGTGAACGCGTCGCTCAACTTCGTCGGCGGTGCGCTGTCGCTGACCACCGGGTCCGGCGCCACCGCCGTCTTTCCGCTCGATCCGGCGGCCAACGCCCGCGCGCTGTGCGTCGGCGCCGGGCCGCCGATGACCGAGTCGCAGTGGGAGCGGGTGGCGCCCGGCCTGCCGTTCCGTTCGCCGTGCACGTGACCCTGGGGAGGTTTCCATGCGTAAGCCCGTGGTGCTGCTCGCTCTCGTCGCCCTGATCGCCGGATGCAGCGACGACCCGCCCAAGGAGGACATCCCGATCGACCAGGTGGTCGTGCCCACCACCGCGTCGGCGGTGCCCACCACCGCGTCGGCGGTGCCCACCACGAGCGCCGCGCCGGCCGACTTCGCGCCGAAGGTCTCCGAGGGGGCGCTGCGGACCAAGGCGATCCCGCCGTCCGCGCTGCTCGGCTCGGATTGGAAGGGGCCGGCCAAGCTCAGCAAGGGCTTCCCGGCGATCGACAGATACGTGCAGAACTGCAGCCAGTCGAGCACCCTGAAGAGTCGGCACGAGAGCCTCAAGCCGCCGACCGGTGCCTACGGCTTCTACGACAACGTGGACGAGAACACGTCGCTCAACCAGGTCAGCACCGCGGCCGGGGTGGACACGATCGCCCGCGCCTCGGCGTTCCTCGACTTCCTGCGCACCGTGCCGCAGGCCTGCCCGACCGGGAAGGCGCTGGACAAGTTCCCGTACCGGCTGACCGCCGAGGACGGCACCGGCGGGGACGAGGAGCTGCGACTGCGGATGTCGATCACCCTGCCCGGCCCGGGCGAGCCGCTGGTGATCGACATGGGCTACGTCCGGACCGGCGGCCTCGTGATCAGCTTCTACGGCGAGTCCCGGCAGGTCGACGAGTACCTGCCGATCGCCACCGAGTTCGCCACCGGCAACCTGGCCGGCACCGTGGCCGGCGTCTGACCCGCTCAGCTCTTCGTGTAGCCGCCGGTCACGTGCGCCTTCTTGCCCGCGGCGGCGGTCGCGTCGTAGGAGTCGCCGGCCAGCGGGCGCGCGCCCGCGTGGTTGTACTGCGCGGCGAACGTGTAGCTGCCCGGGGCCAGGGTCGCCCCGGGCTTGAGCGTGAACCGGTAGACGAAGTCCTTCTTCGTGTTGCTCTCGGTCACGGTGACCATCGACTCGGGGACCGTGGTCCAGCGGCCGGTGGCGGCGAGCCCGGGCGTCCGCGCCACCCGGAGGGTGACGTCGAGCGCGGTGATCGTGCCGGTGGTGGCCAGGACCAGGTCGTTCTGCCCCCAGGTGTCGATCGAGTAGGGGTTGAGCTTGCCGGTCGCGGTGAGGAAGCGTTTCTGTTTGCGTGGGGAAGACGGCCGGGACGACGGCGAGGACGAGGTCGACGGCACCGAGTAGGCCGGTGTGGGCGCGGGCTCCGGTGAGGCGGCCACCTGGGGGGTGGGGGCGGGCTTCTGGCCGGCCAGGTTGATGCCGGTTATCCCGGCGACCAGCATCCCGGCCACCGCGACGGCGGCCGCCACCGGGCGCAGCACGTTCAGAGCCCGGCGCGGCCCCGGCGCGACCGGTCGAAACAACGCCACCAGCCGGTTCGGCGCCGTCCCGCGGCGCTCGTTGATCCGGCCGAGCATGGCCGCCCGATCGGGGAGGTGCCGCTCGGCCTCCTCGTGCAGCACGCCGCGGAGGTCATGGTCATCAGCCACGTGCTCCACCTCCTGTCGCTACCGGTAGGTCCTGCAGGTATTCGCTGAGTTGGGCGGCGCCCCGGGAGGTCTGGCTCTTGACCGCCCCCACCGAGATGCCGAGGATCTCCGCCACCTCGCGTTCCGGCACGTCGAACGCGTACCGGAGCACGACGCACTCGCGGCGGCGCAGCGGGAGCCGCCGCAGCGCCGCCCGCACGTCGAGCACCGCGGTGGTGTCCGACTCGTCGGTGCGGCGGAGCAGGCTCAGGCCCCGCAGCCCGAGCCGTTCCCGGCTCTGCTTCTTGATCCAGTGCCGGGCCAGGTTGGCGACGATGCCCCGGGCGTACGCGAGCGGACTGTCCGCCGCGGACACCCGCGACCAGTGCCGCCACACCTCGACGAACGCGTCGGCGGCCAGGTCGTCGGCCGCGCCGGTCTCGCCGGTGAGAAGGTAGGCAAGCCGGGACAAATCCGCGTGATGTCGGTCGAAGAAACGCCGGAAGGCGTTTTCGGTTTCGCTCACGCGGTTGTTCCCATCAAAGGTTCGGTCAGCCGATCATGCTCTTCTTTCGGTACGGGACGCGGCGGGCCACAGTTCGACCTTGAGGCCACCTGACCGGCCGACTCGTGGGAAGACCGGCCGGTCAGGCGGAGTCCATTCATCGGGGGGCGACAGGACTCGACCACACAGTGGCCGCCACGCCGGGAAAGGTTGCTCGCTCCTCGGAGAATTTTTCGGCCGGATAGCATCAGCAACGGCCCGCACCGCTTTTGGGCCGAAAAGCCGTCGTCGAAGGAGAATCACCGTGTCCGCCGCTCCACTGGTAATCCCGGCCGGAACCACGGCCTCCGATGCGGTGGCCAAGTCCGGCCTGCCCACCAGCGGGCCGAAGGCCGTCGTGGTGGTGCGTGACGCCGCCGGTCGTCTGCGCGACCTCGACTGGGCCCCGGAGCTGGACACCGACGTGACCCCGGTCGCGATCGACGAGCCGGACGGGCTCAACGTGCTGCGCCACTCGGCCGCGCACGTGCTCGCGCAGGCCGTGCAGGACGTCTTCCCCGACGCCAAGCTGGGCATCGGCCCGCCGATCACCGACGGCTTCTACTACGACTTCGACGTCGAGAAGCCGTTCCAGCCGGACGACCTGGCCAAGCTCGAGAAGCGCATGCAGGAGATCGTCAAGGCGGGCCAGACGTTCCGCCGCCGCGAGTATTCGTCCCTCGACGAGGCCAAGGTCGAGCTGGCGAACGAGCCGTTCAAGCTGGAACTGGTCGACATCAAGGGCGACGTCGACGAGGAAGCGAAGGCGACCGGCGCCGGCGAGCTGACCCACTACGACAACGTCGACAGGGACGGCAAGCGCGTCTGGGGCGACCTGTGCCGCGGCCCGCACCTGCCGTCGACCCGCTTCATCCCGGCGTTCAAGCTGATGCGGTCGGCCGCCGCCTACTGGCGCGGCAGCGAGAAGAACCCGCAGCTCCAGCGCATCTACGGGACGGCCTGGCCCTCCCGGGACGACCTGAAGGCGTACCTCAATCGCCTTGCCGAGGCCGAGCGCCGCGACCACCGCAAGCTGGGCACCGAGCTCGACCTGTTCTCCTTCCCCGATGAGATCGGCTCGGGTCTCGTGGTCTTCCACCCGAAGGGTGGGGTGATCAAGCGGGAGATGGAGGACTACGTCCGCGCCCGGCACATCGAGGAGGGCTTCCAGTACGTCGGGTCGCCGCACATCACCAAGGAGGGGCTGTTCCACACCTCCGGGCACCTGCCGTACTACAAGGACACGATGTTCCCCCCGATGGAACTCGAAGGGGCGAACTACTACCTCAAGGCGATGAACTGCCCGATGCACAACCTGATCTTCAGGTCGCGCGGGCGGTCCTACCGTGAGCTGCCGATGCGGCTGTTCGAGTTCGGCACGGTCTACCGCTACGAGAAGTCCGGCGTGGTGCACGGGCTGACCCGGGTGCGCGGCCTCACCCAGGACGACTCGCACTCCTACGTCACCACCGACCAGGCGCCCGGCGAGATCAAACACCTTCTTGCTTTCGTACGCTCGTTGCTCGACGACTTCGGCCTGGACGACTACTACCTGGAGCTGTCGACCCGCGACCCGAAGAGCGACAAGTTCATCGGCTCGGACGAGCAGTGGGCCGCGGCGACGAAGGTGCTCGAGGACGTAGCCACCGAGACCGGCCTCGACCTCGTGCTCGACCCGGGTGGCGCGGCCTTCTACGGCCCGAAGATCTCGGTGCAGGCGAAGGACGCGATCGGCCGCACCTGGCAGATGTCGACGATCCAGTACGACTTCAACCAGCCGGCCCGGTTCGGCCTCGAATACCAGGCTGCCGACGGCACCCGGCAGGAACCGGTCATGATCCACTCGGCGAAGTTCGGGTCGATCGAGCGGTTCTTCGGCGTGCTGGTCGAGCACTACGCGGGCGCGTTCCCGGCCTGGCTGGCGCCGGTGCAGGTGGTCGGCATCCCGATCCGCGACGACCACGCCGACTACCTGGCCGACTTCGTCGCCCGCCTGAAGAAGGAGGGCATCCGGGCCGAGGTCGACTACTCCACCGACCGGATGCAGAAGAAGATCCGCACCGCCCAGCAGCAGAAGATCCCGTTCATGGCGATCGCCGGCGACGACGACGTGGCCGCCGGCACGGTGTCCTTCCGCTACCGGGACGGCTCGCAGCGCAACGGCGTCTCGATCGACGAGGCCGTCGCGCACGTGGCCGAGATCGTCAGGTCGCGCACCAATGTGGGGCCGTCCGCGGCTTGATATATGGACGTCGATGCCCGGTAGTGGCAAGGTGATCTTTATGCGCAGATTGATCGCCATCGCTGCTGCCGGGCTCGTTCTGTTCGCCGGGTCGCCGGCGCAGGCGGCCGTCGTCCCGCCCGCCGAGTTCGGCACCGACTGGGACGATCCGCGCACGGCCGCGCCGCCGATCGTCGTGCCGCCGGGAAAATCGTGCTCCACCACGATCGTGGACCACGCGTTCGCCGGCTATGACACCTACGTCAACTCCTACACGCCGCCGTGCCGCGGGCCGTGGAGCAAGGTGGTTCTCCGCCTCGACGGCAACGTCAAGGGCCGGCAGTACGACCGGCTCGGCTGGCTGACGATCGGCGGGGTCGAGGTCTTCAAGACGTCCACGCCCGAGCCCTCGCCGGACGGCATCGCCTGGTCGGTCGAGAAGGACGTCACGTCCTACGCGGCCCTGCTGCGATCGCCGCAGCCGGTCAGCATGTACCTCGGCAACACGGTCGACGACACCTACACCGGCGTGCTGAACGTCCGCGTCTCGCTGACCTTCTACGCCGGCCCTGCCGCATCGGTTCCGGATGACGTGCTTCCCCTGGCCGATCAGGGGCGGGACGGCCCGGACCTTACCGGCACCGTGACGGTGCCGCGGAACACCGAGAAGCTGCTGGCCGAGGTCTACGCGACCGGCTCGGGCGGCGGCTGCGAGGAGTTCTGGTATCTCACCGCGCCGACCTCCACCGGCTATTCGTGCCCGGCCGACCCGGGCCCGTACCGCGAGGTCCAGGTGCTGCTCGACGGCCAGGTCGCCGGGATCGCCGCGCCGTTCCCGCACGTCTACACGGGCGGCTGGTCCAACCCCTTCCTCTGGTATGTCGTGCCCGCGCCCCGCGCCTTCGACATCCGCCCGATCACCTACGACCTGACCCCCTACCTGGGCCTGCTCACCGACGGCGCCGCCCATCGCGTCGCGGTCCGGGTGGTCGGCGTGCCGGCCGGGCAGTCCGGCTGGGACACCCCGGTCAACTTCCTGGGCCGGCGCGACCACGGCGCGACCCGGGTGACCGGCGGGCTGCTTTCCTCGGATGTGAAGCCGCTGGTCAACGAGGTCACGGCCGGTCCGGGGTCGGTGACGGCGCACGGTGGTCATTCCCTCCGCGCAACCGGCTATCTGCGCACCTCACATGGCGTCGTTTTGACGAGCGTCACCCAGCGGGTCGGCAACGACAGCACGCACACGTGGGGTGACGGCGAGAACCCGGACGCTCTGCGGGCGACCTGGACCGACGACGCGACCAGCGTGACCGGCGGCAAGGTCACGCACCTCGGCCAGCGCTTCGCGATCGACGGCTCGATCACCGTCGACGCCGACAACCGGCTGACCACGAAGATCCGGATGTCCGACGCCCGCGGCCCGGTCACCGACACGTTCACCGGCGAGGCGAGCTGGCTGCTCGGCGTGCCCCGCGACCAGCGCCACGCGACCGCCAGCACCGAGGAGCGCTACCGGATAGCCGGCCGCTACGACAAGACGATCAGGACAGCGAACGGGGCGGTCCTCCAAGCGCCCTACGCGGGCGCCAGGGCTGGGCTGCGGGTCTCCTCCTGGGAGATCCGCAGCCACACCACGAAACCCCAGATCACGAACGCTGCGTAGACGGCGTAGAGGATCGCTGACGGGTAGTAGCGGAAGTGCAGCAACTCGGGCACGCCGACCAGGTCGACGGCGATCCACGCCAGCCAGAACTCCACCCAGCCGCGGGCCATCGCGTAGGTGGCCAGCATCGAGCCCACGAAGATCCACGAGTCGGCCAGGTAATACCACCACGGCACCGGGAATCCGGCGCCGACGGCGCGGAAGACGAAGAAGCAGAGGACCACGGCGACCAGGGCGGCCGGGATGAAGAGGGCCCGCTGCTTCGCGGTCGCCCAGTGCGGGGTGACGGCGACCCCGTGCGTACGGGTCCGGTTGCGCCGCCACATGTACCAGCCGTACACGCTGGTGATGATGAAGAAGACCTGGCGGGAGGCCTGCCCGTAGAGCGGGGTGCCCTGGTCGTTGCCACTGTGCTCACCCAAGAAATTGGCCTGGCCCATGAAGACGGTGAACAGCAGCACGTTGCCGACGATCCCGATCGGCCACGCCCACGCGTTGCGCCGCAGGCCGAACAGGGCCGACCCGAGGCCGAACGCGTTCCCGACGATCTCCCGGTAGTAGATCGCCTGGTCGGCGGTTACCTGCCACTTGGCGTTGTAGAACGAGGTCAGCAGGTGATCGATCCAGGTCACGGCTCATCGTATGGCGGTGACGATCGTGGGGCATAGTGTGACGGTGATTGCCCCCACCTGCCCCGCCGAGACCCGCCTCTACGAGCACGGCCGGGTCATCGCCGAGGATTTTCCCGCCGACCAGGTGCACGAGAAACTCGCCGCTCACCCGCAGGCGGTGCTCTGGCTCGACCTCTACCGGCCGAGCGCGGCCGACCTGGCCGCGGTGGCCGAGGAGTTCCACCTGCACCCGCTGGCCGTCGAGGACGCCGCCGAGGAGCACGAACGGCCCAAGCTCGACCATTATCCCGAACACCTCTTCCTCAACGTGTACGCGGTGGACGTGTCCACCGACCCGGCCTATCCGCCGTTCGGCAAGACCGAGATCAGCGCGTTCGTCACCGACCGGGCGCTGATCACCGTCCGTAAGGCGCCGAGTGACACCGCCCGGTTCATCGAGCGCTGGGAATCCGACGCCGAGCTGGTCGAGTCGGGCGGGGTGGCGTTCCTGCTGCACGGCCTGCTCGACGTGGTGGTCGACGGGCACATCTCGGCCACCCAGGAGCTGGACGTGGCGATGGACGGCGTCGAGGACGTGCTGCTGGAGGAGGGCGGCGCGCCCCGCGACGTGCGGATGCGCGGGCTGCGGCTGCGCAAGACGGTGGCCGCGCTGCGCCGGGCGGTCGCGCCGATGCCGGAGCTGGTCGCCTCGGCCATGCGCAAGGACCTGGGCCTGGTCGACGACGACCTGGCGCCGTATTTCCGGGACGTCGAGGACCACGCGCGGCACGCGTTCGACCAGGTCGAGCACCTGCGCGACCGGATCGCGAGCCTGCTGCAGGCCGACCTGGCCGAGCAGGGCAACGTGCTCAACGACATCACCCGCAAGCTGGCCGCGTGGGCCGCGGTGATCGCCGTGCCGACCGCCCTGACCGGCTACTTCGGCCAGAACCTGCCCTACCCGGGTTACGCCAAGCCGTGGGGCTACATCGAGAGCATCGCGCTGATCCTCGTCTCGGCCGGCGGCCTCTGGCTCTACCTGCGCCGCCGCCATTGGCTGTAGCCTGCGCGCTGACCGGCTGGGCACTGCTGACGGGGGAATTCCAGTGAAGACGCTGACGGTCGACGGGGCCGACCTGGCCTGGAACGGTGACCGCCCGGTGCTGACCGGCGTCACGGTCACCGCCGCTCCCGGCGAGATCCTGGCCGTGACCGGCACCTCCGGCGCCGGCAAGACGACGCTGCTGAGCGCCATGGCCGGCCTGCTGCGCCCGGCCTCGGGCAAGGTCCAGGTCGACGGCGAGCCGCTGACCGACCGGGACCACGCGGTCGCCCTGAAGGTGGTGCTGATCCCGCAGGACAACGGCCTGGCCGCGATCCTGACCGCCGCCGAGAACATCTCGGTCGCGGTGATCGCCACCGGCGGCACTCCCGCCGAGGCCCGCCGCCGCACCGCCGAGTCGCTGGAGCCGCTGGGCCTGTCCGGCCAGGCCAACCAGCTGATCGAGGAGCTCTCCGGCGGCCAGCAGCAGCGCACCGCGATCGCCCGGGGCCTGGCCCTGCGCGGCGACATCCTGCTGGCCGACGAGATCACCAGCGAGCTGGACGCCGCCAACCGCCAGCGCGTGATGGAGCTGCTGCGCGCCGAGGCAACCCGGGGTGCCGCGGTCGTCTTCGCCACCCACGACCCGGAGGCCGCCGCGGCCTGCGACCGCGAGCTGCACCTGGCCGACGGCGAAGCGAGCTGGGCCCGCGCCTGAGGGCTTACGCCACGTGCTCGGTGCCGCCCGGGACCAGGGTCACCTCGCCGTCGATGTGCTGGACGGTGAAGAGCGTGCCGGGCGGGTAGCTGCCGAGCACCTCCGGGGGCAGCTGCACGGTGCCGTCGCCGGCCACCACCGCGAAGTCCTGGCCGTCGCGGCCCTCGGCGCCGACCCGGCCGTCGCGGATCGTCACCGCGCGGCCCAGCCGGGCGCCCACCTCGTTGTCGTGGGTGACCACCACGATCGTGGTCTGGCGCTCGGCGTTCACCGTCTCCATCGCGGCCAGCACCTCGTCGCGGCCGGCCGTGTCGAGCCGGCTCGTCGGCTCGTCGACCAGCAGCAGGCCCGGGCCGGTGGCGATGCCGACGGCCAGGGCGGCGCGCTGCCGGCCGCCCGGGGTCAGGTCGGAGAGGCGCTGGCGGCCCTGGCCGGGCAGGCCGACCAGGTCGAGGATGCGGTCGGGGTCGTCGAGCTTGATGCCGCGGGTGTGCGCGGCCCGCCGTTGCGCGAGCCAGATGTTGCGGTGCAGCGACGCGTACGGCAAGAGGTTGCGCGAAGCGCCCTGCAGGACCACGCCGATCTCGGTGCCGCGCAGCCGGGAGACCTCGCCGTCGGAGAGTTTGCCCATGTCGTAGGTGCCGATGTTGATGCGGCCGGCGGACGGCCGCATCAGCCCGGCGAGCAGCGCGATCAGCGTCGACTTGCCGGACCCGGACGGGCCGACCAGGGCGATCGTCTCGCCGGGTGCGATGGAGAGGTCGACCCCGGCGAGCGCCACCACGTCACCGGCCTCGGCCCGATAGATGTGCACCACCCGGCGGCAGGCCACGGCGAGTCCGTTCATGCGGTCACGCTAGCGAAATTCCGGCCACCCTGACGACCCGCGGCCGCGAACGACGATCTGCCGGTGCGGTGGCGGCACGGAGGTCGGATATCCCTGAAGGTGTCCGCGCAAGGTCGCTCGTAAGGGTCCGATGGCATGCTCTTAGGGTGGTTCTTGTGCGTGACATCGCCGTATTTACCGGATCCGCCCACCCTGAGCTCGCCACCGAGATCTGCCTCAACCTCGGCGTGCCGTTGATGCCCACCAAGACCTCCCGGTTCGCCAACGACTGCATCGAGGTGCAGCTGCAGGGCAACTGCCGGGAGAAGGACGTCTTCCTGATCCAGCCGCTGGTTCCGCCGACCCAGGAGAACCTGGTCGAGCTGCTGTTCATGCTCAACGCCGCGCGCGGCGCCAGCGCCGGCCGGATCACCGTGGTGCTGCCGCACTACGCGTACGCCCGCAGCGACAAGAAGGACGCCCCGCGCATCTCGATCGGCGGCCGCCTGGTGGCCGACCTGCTGACCACCGCCGGCGCCGACCGGGTGCTGGCGATGACCCTGCACTCGCCGCAGGTGCATGGCTTCTTCAACATCCCGGTCGACCACCTGCACGCGCTGCGCGAGCTGGCCCAGCACTTCCGCGGCTACGACCTGAGCAACACCGTGGTGGTCTCGCCCGACCTGGGCAACGCGAAGGAGGCGGCGGCGTTCGCCCGCCTGCTCGGCGTGGAGGTGGCGGCGGGGGCGAAGCAGCGTTTCGCCGACGACAAGGTGGTGATCAGTACGGTGATCGGCGACGTGGCCGGCCGCGACGTGATCGTGCTGGACGACGAGATCGCCAAGGGCAGCACGGTGTTCGAGCTGCTCGCCCGGCTGCGCGAGCGGAACGTGCGCAGCGTCCGGGTGGCCTGCACGCACGGCCTGTTCTCCGGCGATGCGGTCAAGCGGCTCTCCGAGGAGGAGGACATCCTGGAGATCGTCTGCACCAACACGGTGCCGATCCCGGCGGAGAGTCACACGGAGAAGCTGACCGTGCTGTCGGTGGCGCCGGCGCTCGCCGAGGCGATGCGCCGCATCCACAACGGTGAGTCGGTCAGCGCGCTGTTCGCCTGACGCTTGACGTTAAATGAGCGGGGGACGGGGAGGGCGTCCCGACCCCCGCTCCAGTCCATGTGGACGGATTGGTGTCTCAGGAACCGGTGTCACGCGAGAGATGCTGGTGGGTCTCCCTTCATTCGTGGGGGTCAATGCTGGGAGCGCTCCCAAATGACTCTAGCGGGCCGTTCGGGAGTTGAGAAGGGGTTCGTCAGGTCGTCGCGCTGCAGGTGACCGTCGGGGTGGCCGCCGTGCCGGAGGCGAGGAAGCCGAATGTGGTGCTGCCGCCCGCACTCAGCGCGCCGTTGTAGCTGGCATTCGTCGACGTCAGTACGTTCCCGCTGACGCTCGAGGTGGCGTTCCAGGTCTGCTGGATGCTCGGCGCGCTCGGGAAGGTCAGCTTCGTCGTCCAGCTCTTGATCGCCGAGGAACCGGCCGTGACGATCACCGTGCCCTGGTAGCCGCCGGACCACTGGCTGGCCAGCTGGTAGGAGGCCGAGCAGGCACCGGAGGCCGGCGGGGTGGTGGTGGGCGCGGTGGTCGGAGCCGTCGTGGGCGCCGTGGTCGGCGCGGTCGTCGGCGCGGTGGTGGGTGCGGTCGTCGGGGCCGTGGTGGGGGCCGTGGTCGGCGCGGTGGTCGTGGTGCCGCCACCGAAGTCGATGTCGCTGCACCAGTAGTACGACTGGTCCAGGTGGCTGGCCTGCCAGATCGTGTAGACCATGGCCCGGCCGGTGCGGCCGGTCACCGACACCGGGATGTTCAGCTGCACGCCGCCGGTCACCGTCGTCCACTGTGCCGCCGGCGTGTTGCCGACCACCGAGACGCGGGTGAGGTCCGACCACTTCAGCGCGGTCGTCCGCGGGTCGAAGCCCGGATTGGTGACGTAGACCCACAGGTAGTCGGCGCCGTGCAGCGCCTGGTCGAAGACCTGAACGGTGAAGTTGTTGCTGACCGTGGTGGCCTTCCAGTCACCGACCGTGTCCATCGCGTTGTAGCGGCCGCTCTGCGTGTGGCCGGCGCTGCACAGCTGACCGTCCGGGATGGCGCCCTGGTGGTTGCCGGCGACGCCCTCCCGATAGAGGCCGTTCCAGTTCCACATCGCGTTGGGGTCGGCCTGCCAGGCCTGCCAGCACATCGGATCGAGGGTGGCCATGGTCGGATCCTGGAACTTGTCGCCCCAGCGCTGCCAGCAACCGTAGTTGCGGGAGGCGGGACCGATGACGTTGCCGTGTGCGGATGCGGGGCCGGCCGGGATGGCGACGGCGAAGGCGGCGATGAGCACGCCGGCGATGGCGCTGACGAGCAGGCGCATGCGTTTTCTGGACATGAGGGCTGAACTCCGCTGGGGATATTGGCCTCGGTGGACGAGGCCAGGGGGCCATGGGGGAAGGTGCGGAGGATGCCCTCAACCTCCGCGGGCGTGACCCGGCGAGTGACAGCTACCATCCATGCTGAATTGACATCTGTCAATAATGAACACGCCGTGACACGCACCGGCGGGGGATATGGGGGAGCGTCCGCGCCCCCGGTACGGAACAATTCGCGCGGACGGCCGCGCCACTGGGGCTGCGGCGCTGAGCTGCCGGGAGGCGAGATGCCCGAGCGCGACGCCGGAGACCTGCTCCGCGATGCCGAGCGGATCGTGGTCTTCACCGGTGCGGGGATGTCCGCCGAGAGCGGTGTGCCCACCTTCCGGGACGCGCTGACCGGCCTCTGGCAGCGCTTCGACGCCCAGGCACTGGCCACCCCGGAGGCGTTCGAGGCCGACCCCGCCCTGGTCTGGGGGTGGTATGAGTGGCGCCGGGCCGAGGTCGAGCTGGTCTGGCCGAATGCCGGGCACCGGGCGGTGGCCACCATCGCCGCGCACACCCCGGACACCCTGGTGATCACCCAGAACGTCGACGACCTGCACGAGCGGGCCGGCACCACCCGGATCGTCCACCTGCACGGCAGTCTGTTCGCGCCGCGCTGCTCGGCCTGCGGGCACGCGGCCGCCGTCTCCGAGCTGCCGGCCGAGGGCGGTCGGATCCCGCCGCCGGCCTGCGCCGACTGCGGCGACGATGTGCGGCCCGGCGTCGTGTGGTTCGGCGAGCCGCTGCCGGCCGATGCGCTGTCGGCCGCGACCGAGGCCGCCTCCGACTGCGACCTGCTGCTCACCATCGGCACGTCCGGCCTGGTCCACCCGGCCGCCGAAATTCCGTACATGGCGGCCCGGGCCGGCGCCGCGGTCATCCAGATCAACCCCGAGCCGACCCCGATCGACTCGGTGGCCACGATCAACCTGCGCGGCCCGGCCGCCCAGATCCTGCCCGACCTCGTGTGCAAAGCCTGGGGAGACCGATGACTCTCACCACCGAGCGGCTTCTGCTGCGCCAGTGGCGCGCCGCCGACCGCGAGCCGTTCGCCGAGATGAACGCCGACCCGGTCGTCATGCGCCACTTCCCGTCCCGGCTCACCCGGGCCCAGAGCGACGCGATGGCCGACCAGAAGGAGGCCGCCGTCGCCGAGCAGGGCTGGGGTCTCTGGGCGGTCGAGATCAAGGACACCGGCGACTTCGCCGGCTTCATCGGCCTGCAGGCGGTGCCGGCCTACCTCTCGTTCGCCCCGGCCATCGAGATCGGCTGGCGGCTGGGTGCAAGGTTTCACGGCGTCGGGTACGCGACGGAAGGCGCCCGCGACGTCCGGGCGTACGCCTTCGAGGTCCTGGGTCTTCCGGGGCTCGTCTCGATGACCTCGGCGCTGAACACGAACTCCCGTCGCGTGATGGAGAAGCTGGGTATGACCCACGACCCGGCCGAGGACTTCGACTACCCCACCGATCCGCCGGACTGGTCCGGCCGCCGGCACGTCCTCTACCGGCTCGCCGCCTAGGAGTCCCGCCTCGACAGGTGTCGCCTATTGGACGTCGAAGCGTAGGCGTTCTTGCGCGTAGCGTCAGCGCTATGGGGATATTCGCGCACGTCAGTGATGTCCATATCGACGCGGAGGAGCGCAGTGTCCAACGCGCCGGCCGGGTCTTCAACTACCTGGCCGGCCTGCCGACACCGCCCGACGCGGTGATCGTCACCGGCGACCTCGCCGACCACGGCGCCGAGGCGGAGTACGAGCGGCTCCGCCAGCTCGTCGATCTGGACGTCCCGGTGCTCTGGTGCCCGGGAAACCACGACGCCCGCGAGCCCTACCGCAAGGCGCTGCTCGGCGAGGAGCCGGATGCCCGGCCGATCAACCGGGCGTTCGAGATCGCCGGCACGCTGATCCTGATGCTCGACTCGAGCATCCCGGGCCGCAACGACGGCCTGCTCGCCGACGAGACCCTGGAGTGGCTGACCGCCGCCCTGGCGAAACGTCCCGACCTGCCCACCCTGGTCTGCTTCCACCACCCGCCGGTCCCGCTGGGCCTGCCCTTCGTCGACGAGATACGGCAATTCGGGGCCGAGCGGCTCGCCGCCGTGCTGGAGCGCAACCCGCAGGTGGTGGCGGTGCTCTGCGGCCACGCGCACACCCCGGCCGCGGCCACGTTCGCCGGCCGCCCGCTCCTGGTCGCCCCGAGCGTCACCTCGACGCTGATGCTGCCGTTCGAGACCGACGAGGTCTTCGACCGTGACCTGCCCCCGATGATCGCGTTCCACCTGCTCGGCGAGGACCGCCGGCTCACCACCCATTACCGCGTCATCCTCTGATCATTTGTTGCAAAGCTGGCGAACCGGCCGCACGCACCCCATTCGCCACGGATCATGGCGACATGGGAGTCATGGCTTACCCCCTCCGGTACGCGCTAGCCGACCTCGCCCTGGCCCTCAGCCGGGTCGCCGACAACTCCGCCGAGGTGCAATCCACCGCGGCCCGAGCAGCCGCCGACATGATCGGCGACGGCGCCGGCGTGCAGCTGCTGCGCGACGACGGCCGTTACGACGGCCTCATCTACCGGCACGTCGACGACGAACGGTCGGCCGCGCTGAGCCGGGTGCTGGACCACAAGGACCAGCTGCCCGACGACGACTTCTCCACCGCCCTCGCGGCCAGTCGCCGGCCGATCGTGCTGGCCGGCGACGGCGTGGAACCACTGGCCGGGGACGAGCACCACATCCACGCGGCGGTGCTGGTCCCGGTGATCGTCGACAACACGTACGCCGGTTACCTGGTGCTGACCCGGGAGACGCCGGGCGCGTTCTACTCGACCGCCGAGGTCGAGCTGGCCCGCGACATCGCCGGCGAGCTCGCCCTGGCCGCGTCGAGTGCCCGCGCACTGGAACGGCTGCGGCTCTCCGAGGAGCGCTACCGCCGGGTGCTGGAGACCATCCCGGAAGGGGTGCTCCAGCTCGACCCGGACGGCGTGGCCACCTACGCGAACGAGCCGATGGGCGTGGTCCTCGGCCTGCCCCGCCCGCAGCTGGTCGGGGTGTCGCTGCGCGGCTTCCTCGACGACCAGGGGCAGAAGGAGCTGACCCGCCGCCTCGGCGAGTGCGAGCAGGGCCGCTCCACGGTCGGCGCGACCCGGCTGATGCGGGCCGACGGTTCCCGCCGCAGCGTGCGGATGAGCATGATGCCGCTGATGGACGACCACGGCGGGTTCACCGGCGTGGTCTGCATGGTCACCGACACCACCGACCACATCGACGCCCGCGGCCTCAAGCGCCAGCTCGACCACCTGCGCCGGCTCGACAGCCTCGGTCAGCTGATCGGCGGCATCTCGCACGACTTCAACAACCTGCTCACCGTGGTCGGCGGCTCGGCCGACATGATCCTCGGCTCGCTCGAGGAGGGTTCCGAGCCGCACCGGCTGGCCCAGGACATCCTCGAGGCGGTCGGCACCGGCCGCACGCTGACCCACCAGCTGCTCGCGTTCGGCCGCAGCGACGGCAACCGGCCCGAGATCATCCCGATCCCCGACCTGCTCACCGACGTCCAGTCGCTGTTCAGCCGGACCCTCGGCGAGCACATCGGCCTCGACCTGGCCTTCGGCGCCGACGTGTGGCCGGTGCGGGCCGAGCGCGGCCCGCTGGAGCAGGCCCTGGTCAACGTGGCGGCCAACGCCCGGGACGCGATGCTGCACGGCGGCATGCTGCGGGTGGCGGCCACGAACGAGGTGCACGAGCAGGGCGAACCGCCCGAGGGCGCACCGTCCGGCCGCCTCGTGCATCTGGTGATCACCGATACCGGTACGGGCATGACCAATGAGGTACGCGAACGGGCGCTCGAACCGTTCTTCACGACCCGCCCGACCGCGGCCGGCCTCGGGCTGGCCACCACGGCCGGCATCGTGCAGGGCGCCGGCGGCCACATCGTGCTGGAGTCGCAGCCCCGCATCGGCACCACGGTGCACCTCTACCTGCCGGCCGCCGAGGAGAAACCGGCCTCCGCCGAGGCCCGCCCGACCCAGGTGATCGGCACCGTCCTCATCGTCGAGGACCAGCCCGAGGTGGCCATGCTGGTGCAGCGGCTGATCGAGCCGGCCGGCTACACCATCGGGGTGGCCACCGACGCGCTGATGGCGGTCACCCAGGTCTCCGCGGGCGCCCACCCCGACCTGCTGATCACCGACGTGGTGATGCCGACCATGACCGGCCCCGAGCTGGCCGCGGCGCTGCGCACCCACCACCCGGACCTGCCGGTCCTCTACATGTCCGGCTACACGGCCGCGTCCCTCGGCCCGCAGCTGCACCTCGACGACAACAGCATGCTGATCGAGAAGCCGTTCACCCGCTCGACCCTGCTGGGCGCCATCCGGACGCTGTGCGGCCCCCAGCCCACGGCGGAGAAGTAGCTCAGCCCCGGCTCAGCCGCCCGCGCCTATCGTCCGGGCATGAGCCGGGATCGATTCCTGCTGTGGTGCGGAGTGCTGGGCGGCCCGCTGTTCGTCGTGGTCTTCCTGGTCAACGACCGGATCCGGGACGGCTACGACCCGGTGCGGGATTTCGTGAGCGAGGCCGCGATCGGGCCCGGGGGCTGGCTGCAGATCACCAGCTTCGTGGTGACCGGCGCGCTGCTGGTCGCGTTCTCGGTCGCGGTGCGGCGGGTCGTGTCGGTCTGGACCGGGCGGCTGCTGACCGTGTTCGGGGTGGCGCTGTTGCTGGCCGGGGTCTTCGTGAGCGATCCGGCCCCGCACACCGTCCGGACCGGCCACGGCATCGTCCACGACCTCGTCTCGGTGCCGATCTTCCTCGGGGCGCTGCCGGCGGCGGCGTTCGTGGCCGCCCGGTGGCGGCCGACCCGGGCGTGGAGTTGGTACTGCCGCGCGGTCGGGGTGGCCATCCCGGTCCTGTTCATCCTGAGCGGCGGCATCGGGTCGGCCACCGGCGTGTTTCAGCGCCTGGCCATCGCCGTCGGCTGGACCTGGGTCGCCGGGCTGGGCCTGCGCGCCCTAAGTGCAGGTCGGGGGCGTTCCTGAATTTTCGAACGACTGCCGGGCGCGGCAGTGACGCGAATCCGGCTATCCCGACCAAAGGTGCGAACTTGGACGCCGGGGCTTGCCATCGATCCGGACAAACAGCAGGATTCCGGGGCATCGGTGACAGCCCGGGAGGAAACTTTCGTGACCAAGGATCGCACGAGCAGCGTCGCACGCGCGGATTCTGACGGCGCGTCGGCAATGGATCTCAGCGGACGGTACGTGGGCAGCTCGTATGTCCTGCAGCATCCGATCGGCCAAGGCGCCACCGGCACGGTCTGGCGCGGCGTGGACCGGTCGACCGGCGAACCGGTCGCGGTGAAGCTGCTGCACGAGAGTCTGCTGCGGCAACCCAAGCTGGTCACCCGCTTCGTGCAGGAGCGCACCATCCTGCTGATGCTGCGGCACCGCAACGTGGTGCGGGTCCGCGACCTGTTCAGCGTGGGCGAGACCCTCGGGCTGGTGATGGACCTGGTCGAGGGCGGCAGCCTGCGCGACCACCTGCGCGAGCACGGCACCGTCGCCGCCGGCGAGGCCGCACGCCTCGCGGCCCAGGTCGCGTCCGCGCTGGCCGAGGCGCACGAGCTCGGCGTGGTCCACCGGGACCTGAAGCCGGACAACATTCTGCTGCGCGTGGAGGGCGGCAGGCTGGACACCCGGCTCACCGACTTCGGCGTGGCCCGGATCCTGAACACCCCGAGCATGACCACGCCGAACGCGGTCGTCGGCACCCCGCACTACATGGCCCCGGAGGCGTTCCACGGAACCACGGCTTCGCCGGCCACCGATGTGTACGCCCTGGGCGTGCTCCTCTACGAGCTGGTCAGCGGGCGGCCGCCGTACGACAGCGACTCGATCCCGGACCTGATGCGGCGGCACATGGAGGGCCATCCGCGGCGGCGGCCCGGGGTGCCGGACGAGATCTGGGACGTGATCGAGGACTGCATGGCGGGCAAGCCCCGGCTGCGGCCGAGCGCGGCCGAGCTGGTGGTGGCGCTGTCGGACGCGGCCCGCGTCTGCGGTGGGGCGCGGGCCCTGCCCCGGCCGCGCGGGGTCTACACCGATCCGGGCAGCGCCTACGCGGACGATTCGGCGTTCTACCCGAACGGGCTGTCGGATGCGCGGGCGCGGGCGGCCGCCCCCGGGCCGGTGCTGCCGGCTGCGCGTGCGGCCCCGGCGCGCCTTACCGGGACGGGAACGGGGGCGGACCGGCGGGCCGGCCTGGGGCGGGACGGGACCGGTGGGGTGGACGGCGAGGAGGCGGTCAGTCTGCTTCCGGTGCCGCGAAAGCCGGTGTCGGGTGAGCCGGTCCTGCGTGATCCCGTGTCGCGTGAGCCGGAACTGCGTGAGCCGGTCCCTCCTCCTGAGGCAGAGCGTACGAACGCGGTGCCGCGCTGGCGGTGGCTCAAGCGGCCGGGGGCGACCATGGCGCTGATCGCGGCGGCGATGGTGGCCTCGGCGGTGGCGACCACGGCCTGGAACTACGGGCGGGCCGAGGGACAGCCCCAGGACATCGCAACCGAGCGGGTGCTGGCGGCGCCGGCCGGGTCGCCGGCGCCATCCGGCTCGAACGGCCGGGCGCCGCGGAAGGTTGCCCGGTCCGGGGCGGCCGTTCCGGTCGAGCAGCCGGGTTCGGCCGCCGCGCGTTCGGTTACGCACACACGCGTACCCGCCAAGGTCGTTGCACCCAGGGTGACCGAGACTCGGTCACCGGAACCCGAGGCAAAGCCCTATGGGCCTTGGCAGTGCACGCAGAGTTTCGCGATCGACATGACCAGCCGGACGCCGCTCGCGCCGGTGCCGTGCCAGATGCTCGGGAGCGACATCCGGTACCAGGCCTCACTGACCGCACCGGGCGGCGGCACCGGCAGCATCACCGTGGCGTTGCAGGACGCGGGCAGCGGCCGCACCGTCGCCGGCCCGAAGACCTGCAACAACCTGGCGTTCGGCGGCGACGCGGCAACCCGGGGATGCGGCCCGTCGGCGGCGACCCCGGCCCGCGGCCGCCGCTACTCGGTGGTGATGACGTACCGGTACGAACGGGGCGGCCGCACGATCGCCAGTTCGTCGAAGGGTTCCGCCTTCACCTGGTGACCCCGCGGCCCACCCGCGGATCGTGATGGCGCCGCTCGCCGACATCACCAGGGCGTAGGAAATTAGTTCGACGTCTCGTCGGTTGATGCCTACCGTGATCCACATGTTCGCGCCCGGTCTGCAGCTGCCCTCGTCGGTGGCTCCCGTGTGCGTTCGTTCGCTCAGCGGCGCCGATACCCGAAGCTGACCCTTCCCCACCAGTTGCAGAACCCCGGGGAAGGGTCGCTGGTCCCTGCGCGGGTTCTGACGCGGCCCACCGCCGCGGATGTGAAATATCCAGCCTTACCACCAGTGAGGAAATCCCATGGCCAAGAGCCAGTTCATTCGTAACAAGCCGCACGTCAACATCGGGACGATGGGGCACGTCGACCACGGGAAGACGACCCTGACCGCCGCCATCACGAAGGTCCTCGCCGACCGCGACCCGGCCGCCAACCGGTACGTCGCGTTCGAGGGCATCGACAAGGCGCCGGAGGAGGCCGCCCGCGGCATCACCATCACCATCGCGCACGTCGAGTACGAGACCCCGGCGCGCCACTACGCGCACGTGGACATGCCCGGCCACGCCGACTACGTGAAGAACATGATCACGGGGGCGGCGCAGGTGGACGGCGCGATCCTCGTCGTGTCGGCGCAGGACGGGTCGATGCCGCAGACGCGGGAGCACGTGCTCCTCGCCAAGCGGGTCGGCGTGCCGTACCTGGTGGTGGCGCTCAACAAGAGCGACGCCGTCGACGACCCCGAGCTGCTCGACCTGGTCGAGCTCGAGGTGCGGGAGCTGCTGTCCGAGTACGGGTTCCCCGGCGACGAGGTGCCGGTGGTGCGGGTCAGCGCGCTGAAGGCCCTCGAGGGCGACCCGCGGTGGGTCAGCTCGGTCGTCGAGCTGCTCGACGCGGTCGACGACTACGTGCCGGTCCCGCCGCGCGAGCTCGGCGAGCCGTTCCTGATGCCGATCGAGAACGTCCTGTCGATCAGCGGCCGGGGGACCGTCGTCACCGGCAAGGTCGAGCGCGGCACGCTGCGCGTCGGCGACCCGGTCGAGGTCGTCGGCCTCGGCCCGACCGTGGCCAGCGTGGCCACCGGCCTGGAGATGTTCGGCAAGTCGCTGGACACCGCCCAGGCCGGCGACAACGCGGCCGTTCTGCTGCGGGGCGTGAAGCGCGAGCAGGTGCAGCGCGGCCAGGTGGTCGCGGTGCCCGGCAGCGTGACCCCGCATCGGAACTTCCGGGCCACGATGTACGCGCTGACCTACGCCGAGGGCGGCCGGCACACGCCGTTCGAGGCCAACTACCGGCCCCAGTTCTACTTCCACACGACCGACGTGTCGGGTGGTCTGGACCTGGGCGGGCTCGAACTGGTCATGCCGGGCGACACCCTCGACGCGGTCGTGGTGAGCCTCGGCAAGCCGGTCGCGCTCGAGATCGGCATGGGCTTCGCGGTCCGTGAGGGCAACCGCACGGTCGCCGCCGGCACGGTCACCGAACTGCTCGACTGAACACCGTCGCGGCCCGGCCAGCACGGCCGGGCCGCGCTCGTTCTCATCATGATCAGGTAGCCTTCGCGCTGGTGAGAGCCCAGACCGGCAGGAGAGCGCGATGAAAAACGCCCGCCTGGGCCGATTTGTCGCCGCCGGCGCGGGGGCTGTCCTGGCCGTGGCGGCAGTCGCCCTCGTGGTGCGCGACGAGCCGGCCGGCGTGCCCGCGGTCGCCGCACCCAGCACCCCGGCCGTGGAGCCGACCACCACCGCCCCGGTCACCCATTCCAGCGATGAGGCCGCCGCCCGGCACGGCTGGGGCGAGCCGGTGGCGAGCCAGTCCGACGAATACAACGGCACTTCGGTCGACCTGGACAAATGGGGCCTGTTCGGGGTCGACGCCGGCGAGTCGGCCGGGTGTTCGGCGGGTTATCACGCGCACGGCCGGCGCTGCGCGTCGCAGACGACGGTGGCCGGCGGCTACCTCAGCGTGACCGGCACGGCCGACGGCAAGACCGGCGGCCTGTGGGGCCGGATGACCCCGTTCCGGTACGGCCGGGTCGAGGTCCGCGAGCGCGCGGTCGCCCTGACCGCCAACGGCGGAAAGGCCTACCACGCGGTCCCGCTGATCTGGCCGGAGATCGAGGAGGACTGGGAGGACGCCGAGATCGACTTCGCCGAGCGCGACGTCGGCGCCAAGTCGGTGAGCCTCTACGTGCACCACGAGGGCACCCAGAACTGCTCGTCGGCGGTCGACTCCACCAAGTTCCACAACTACGCCGTCGACTGGCAGCCGAACACGATCACCTGGTACGTCGACGGCAAACTCATCTGCACCGTCAAGGCGACCATCGACTCGTTCAGCCGCTCCAACGGCGGCGCGCAGATGGACATGTTCCCGGCCGACGGCACCCTGATGCGGCCGGCCCGCCAGGACATCGACTGGGTCCGGATGTACGCCACCGCCGCCACCGAGTACCAGCCGCAGGCCTAGCGCGTTCCCTCCGGGTGGGAGCCCAGCGTGCCGCCGAGGAAGAACGGTACGTCGCCGAGGGAGCCGCCCATCGAGCGGCGGATCGCGTTCAGCAGCACCAGATGCGCGGCCGCCGCCGGGCGGGACGCTGCGTTCAGCGCGTCCTCGTCGGCCGGGTCGTCGACCGGGTTGCGGCTCGCCACCGCTTTGAGGAAGACGCCGACCGCGCGGCCGAAGCCGTCGATCTCGGTGGCCACGCTCAGCGGCGCGACCAGGCTCGCCGACGTCAGCGCGACACTCCAGGCGGCCCAGTCGGGGTGGGCCGGCTGCCGGTCGAGGTGGGCGCGGCGCAGCTCCATCATGAACCGTGCGTACTGCGCGAACAGCTCCTCGTACGCCTTCAGCTGCTTGTCCCGCAGCCAGTGCCGCTCCTGCGAGCGGCGGGTGACGGCCCCACCGACGACCACACCCAGAGTCGCCGAGAACGCGCCACCGATCGTTGTCGCGATTACCGGCAGGATGTCCACGGCTCGAAGTCTGTCAGGTGCGCCGACAGGAAACGCGCCTGACTGTCCAGAAGGGACTCGGTGTCCGGCGCCCCGACTGCCGCGTGCCCGACGCCGGGCAGCAGCATCAGCTCGTGTGGCCGGCCGGCCGCGGTCAGGGCCTCGGACAACCGCAGGGTGTGCTCCGGCCGCACGTTGCGGTCGGCCAGGCCGTGCATGAGCAGCAACGGACGGGTGAGCCGCGGCGCCAGGTCCGGCAGCGACAACCCGTCGTAGCGATCCGGGTGGTCCGGCAGCCGGCCGAGGGTGCGTTCCCGCAGGTACGCGTCGTAGCGCCGCTGGTCGGTCACGCCGGCGCCGGCGACCGCGACGTGGAAGACGTCGGGTCGTTCGAGGACCGCCAGGATGGCGAGCGTGGCGGAGAACGACCAGCCCCGGATCCCGACGCGTTCGAGGTCGAGTTCCGGATGCTTCCGGGCGGCCTCGTGCAGCCCGGCGACCTGGTCGTCGAGCGGCCGGCGGAACGGATCGCCGTAGATCTCCTTCTCCCAGTCGGGACCGCGGCCGGGGGTTCCGCTGCCGTCCACGACCAGGACCGCGAAGCCCTGCTCGGCGAACCACTGGGAGACGTACGCCCGGAAGTCGGGCACGTTGGTGACCCGCTGCCCGGCGACCACCAGAAACTTCGCCCGGCCGAGGTGTGCGGCGCGGCCACCGGGCCGAGATCCGTCGTCTCGCCGTCCTCGATGACATGCAGAACACCGTCACGCCGAAAGGCGACCCGTCGCCCGGTCGGATCCGGCCGGGGATCGGTGACCGGGAAGGCGGCCAGCACCCCGTCGGGTCCGCACAACTGTCCACTACGGACAAAAACCAGCAGACCACCGCCGACGCCGTACGAGGTGATCGGCCCCTCGGCGACCAGCCGTTCTGCACCGGATGCGACGTCGAGCGCCCACAGGTGTTCGACCGGGTCGTCGCCGGCCCGGCTGCGCAGGAACAGCACGGTCTTTCCGCCGTCCGCCCCGGTCAGCGCCCGCGGCGTGCCCAGCGCGAAGCGCCGGGTGCGGATCAGCTGGGCGGGCAGGGTGTCCACGGCCATGGCGGACACCCTGCCACAGCCTCAGGTGAGCTGTAGGTAGTCCAGGTTGAAGCCGCCGGTCACGCACAGCAACGTGATCACCTGGTCGCCGGCCGGCAGCGTCAGCGGGACGTGCACCGACTGGTAGGTGGCCCAGCCGCCGGTGTCCGGCACCGAGACGGTGGTGCCGCCGATCGAGATCGCGCCGGCCGCCACCGCACCGGTTCCGTTGGCCACCCGCAGTTCCAGGCCGTACGTGCCGGCCGTGGCGACGTCCAGGCGGTACTGCAGCCAGTTGCCGGCCGCGGTCCAGCCGACGTTCTTGCCGCCGCTGGCCGTGGCGTTCGACTCGACGAAGTTCACGCCCTCGGTCCAGCCCTGCTGCGCCACGTACGCCTCGGCCTCGACCCGCTCGCCGATCGGGGCGCCGTGCGGGGCCACGGTCAGATGCACGGTGGTAGCGGCACGAGCCGCACCGTCGGTGACGTAGAAGGTCAGGGTCTGCTCACCCGCGGTGGTCGGGTGGACGGTCACCTCGCCGGTGGTCGCGTTCAGTGACACGCCGGCCGGCAGGTCGGTGGCGTAGAAGGCGAGCCGGTCGCGGTCCCGGTCGGTGGCGGCCAGCCGGAACGTCGTCGTCACGTACTGGTCGGCGGTGATCGGCGCGGCCGGCGCGAACACCGGTGCGTGGTTGCGGTGGGTGCCCGGGGGTTGCGCCTTCCAGCGGTACGTCGCGTACGCGCCGGCCGGCACATCGACCACGAAGGACTCGGCGCCGAGCACGACGCGTACCGAAGCGGGGGTGGTGTTGCTGTTCGCGACGATGGCGGTGAAGTCGTTTCCGTCGCGGTAGACGACGTTGCTGACGCCGCCGGCCGGGGCGCTCGACTCGACCCGGGTGTCGCCGGGCTTCAGGTAGCGGGCGAACTGGCCGAGCGGGTAGAGCTCGTCGCGTACCGCGAAGGTCCTGGTGTTGGTATTGACCTTGACCAATCGATCGGGCCATTTCGTGGTTGCCGCGATCTGATCCCAGTCGACGTTGTTGTCGCGCTTGTCGGTCCAGTGCAGGGTGCCGCCGTCCTGATCGGTGGCCTGCGCCCACAGCACGTACGAGCTCGCGTCCAGCCGGAAATAGCTGAGCACGGTGGCCGGGCTGAGGTCGCTGGTCTCGGTCAGATGGACCGGCTTGCCGAATTCCTCGTACGCGTCCCGCATCACCGTCGGATCGCCCCAATAGGGGTGGAAGGCGATCGCGTCGGCCGCTTTCCGGGCCGCCGGGTCGTTCATGATGCGGTAGTAGTTCTTGGTCTCGGTGCTGGCCGGGTCGCGCCAATCCCAGAAGTTGAAGTCGTGCACGTACAGGTCGGTGCCGAGGCCGGCCTTCCGGGTCTCCCGCTTGATCGCGACCGCGAGTTTCTGCTGCTGCTCGACGCTGATGTCCATGGCCGGATAGACGACATCCATGCCCGGCTCATTGAGCAGCGTCAAAGCATCAACCTTCACCCCCTTCCGTGCGTACGCCTGCAGATACTTCACGTAGTACCGCGCGAACACGTCGATGCAGTCGTCGCGCAGCTTCCCGGCCTGGTAATAGGAGGTGGTGCTGCCCGGTTTGAGGACGACCTCGCCGAGGAATTTGTTGTTCGTCTTCATCCAGGCCGGCGCGCTCCAGGCGGAGGCGAAGAAGGTGGCCTTCGGGTTGTACTTCAGAATCAGCCGGGCGGTGTCCACGATGTGCAGATCGACGTCGCGCTGAATGGAGAAGTGCTTCAGATCGAAGTCGCTGCTGACCCCGGCCGGCAATTCGTCGTAGGACCAGAACGGCAGGTGCTCGATGAGGTCGGGGCTGCCGATGGTGAGCCGGAAACGGTCGAGCCCGGCGCCGGTCTTCGGGTCGGCGATCAGCCGGATCGCGTCTTCCCGCTCGGCCGGCGTGAGTTTCCAGAGGTTGGACACGCTCGTCTCGTCGAGCGAGAAGCCGATCCCGCTGTACTGCTGCCGCGCCTGGCTGGGGTCGATGACGACGGTCGCGTCGGCCGCCCGGCCCGGGTCGGCGCCGATCCGGGCCGACGGCAGCGCCTCCCACGCGTGCGCCGCGCCGGTCGAGTAGGTGCCGCTGACCACGGCGCCCCGCGGATGGTGCCCGCCGGCCGTGGCCGGTGGAGCCGCGGCCAGCAGCAACGTCGCCGTCGATGCGGCGGCGAGTGCCGCGGTTGTCGATCGCCTCACGAGACCTCCCGGGCAGAGATAGACCAACTGCTATCCGGGTGAGTTTATTAAGCTCTTTAACTAAGAAGCAACGCTTACGAAACGTTCCGGAACAAGCCGCGGTAGAACGGCGTCGCCCGGAACGGGCCGCCGTGGTGCGGGCTCCGCCACGGCGGCAGGTCACCGACCGTCAGCTCGTAGTCGGGATGGACGCCGTCGTCGCTGGTCCGCCGGGTGAAGGCGATCGGGAGGTGGTCGCCGCAGGTGACCGGGACCGGCTCCGGGAAGGGCGCGTAGACCGGCGCCCAGGCCCTGGTCCCGCCGTCCAGGGCGTCGACCTCGCGGCCGCCGCGGGACTCGGCGGCCACCCGCGTCCACAGCAGAATGCCGGACATCCGGGCCGAGGTCGCGCCGATCCGCAGTTCGGCGCGGAGGCGTTCGTCGTGCGGCGGCGGCTGATCGGCGCCGAAGACGATCGACTCGATCGCGACGGCGGTGGAGATGACCGCGTCGGCCGAGGGGCCGCCCAGGCAGAGTCGCGCGTCGAACGGGGCGCCGGCCGCCTCGAAGACCCGGTCCAGGTAGGGGACGGTCTCGGCGGCCAGCGCCAGGTCGGTGCCGTCGAGGTCGACCGCCGCCGCCCAGGTCTGGATGCGGAACGGGATCCAGGCGCAGTCCGGGGTGCAGAGCCGGGCGCGGGCATCGCCGAGCACCGCGATCGCGCCCTCGGCCGAGGCGATGTTGCCGACGATCTCGGAGACGCAGACCTCGGCGCGCTCCGGAAGGGTGATCTGGGTGGAGAGGCCCGGCAGGACCGTGACCCGCTCGTCCAGGCCGGCGGCGATGACGGCGTCCACGGCCTGATCGGCCGTGGCCGGATCGGCCTCGATCGCGTAGACGTGCCGCGCTCCCGCATGCCCGGCCTCGATCGCCCAGAGCGCGTCGCGGCCGGTGCCGATGTCGATGACGACCTTGCCGGGCGCCGCCGCCCGGACCGCGTCGCGATAGGCCCGGTGGCGGTCGTCGGCGGCGTCGAAGGCGTCGTAGACCCGGTCATCGTACGCCGGGTACTCGCCCATCGACGGGAACAGGACGTAGGGCGACCCGGCCGCGTCCACGGTCCGGACCGTCCACTGCGTCATCGGCTCATCGTGCCATCACTCCGTGTCGGAACCGCCCTGCTTGCGGCGCAGTTCGTCCTCGCGGCGGCGCAGGTCGGCCTCCCACGTCTTCATCATCGCCTCGTCCTCGCGGCGGCTGGTGGAGAGGCCGCGGAGGAACTCGGGGTCGTCGTCGGGGGCCATCGACCGCTGCCGGGGACGCTCGTTTTCCGGGAAGCCGCTGCCCGGGCGCCACACGGTGCCGTTGCTCAGCCGGACCGCGGGCGCGGGACGCCCGGCGACGAACCAGGCGATCGCGCCGACCGGCGAGAACAGCAGGATGATGAACACCCACGGCACTCGCGGCAGGGCGCGGATCAGCGACTCCTCGGCGGAGAGGCAGTCGATGAGCGCGACCACGAGCAGGGCGAGATCGAGGAGCACGAACAGCGAGTAGAGGCGAACCATGGCGGAGATCCTCCCAAAGCCGGGGCGATCCCGTGGTCCCGGAAAAGGTGCAAATCGGTAGTGTGGCCCGGCGGGATTCCGCCGGGCCATCCTTACTACTTGATCGCTCCGGAGAACGCCGGCAGATAGCCGTTGGTGTAGCCGGTCTTGGTGGGGTGGAAGGAGTTCTGGGCCGGGATCACGGTCAGGCCGTTGAGCCACGCCGAGGACGCGCAGATGCCGTGGCCGGCGAACTCGTCCCGGACGTCGGACCAGGTCAGGCCGGCGGCCGCGACCCGTTCGGCGATCAGGTCGTCGAGGACCTGGGCGCCGGAGTTGAGCACCCGGCGCTTGGCCAGGCTCATGCCGGTCAGGCCGCAGGACGACGACGCGGTGTCGAACAGCAGCGGATAGCCGAGGACGACCACCTGCGCGGCGGGGGCCTTCGCCTTGATCGCGGCGTACGTCGCGTCGAGCTTGGCTCCAAGGGTCGCCGAGATGTCGTCGATCGCGTCCTCGACCGTCGCAGCGCAGGCCGCGTCGGAGGAGAACTGGCAGCTCAGTACGGTCGGCGCGAAGCCCGCGTCGTTGCCGCCGATGGTGATGCTGATCAGGTCGGTCCCACTCGGGATGGCCGGGGCCTGGTCGTCGAGGACGTCGCCGGTGACGGCGCCGCTGCAGCTGAGGTCGGTGAACGACTTGGGGGCGTTGCGGCTGACCCACTGGCCGGGGTAGCCGTTCGGGCTGCGGTAACACGTTCCGGTCTGGCCGGGTGCGCCGACGCCGGAGGAGTAGGAGTCGCCGAGGGCGACGTAGTCGATCGAGGACGCCGCGGCGGCGGGTGCCGCGATGCCGAGAGACAGCAGTGCGGTGCTGACGAGACAGCCGAGGACGAGGTGACGTCTGCTCATCGGGGTGGCCTCCGGTCCTGGTGGGGGAGAGGAAGCCGAAGCGCTCCGGTTACCGGACAGTAGGTCGGCGGCGTGGGAGAAGAAACGTCCTGCTTTTATCGGTTCGAGGGAGTAACGTTCGTCAATGTGTTGGTGTGCCGCCTTTGATCGTTTTCAGAGCCGGCACAGGCGACCCTCAGGATCCGCACAGTTGATCGCACTACCGTTTGCCCATGGAAGAAGAACGGGCACGCCGGGTCGTCGAGACACTGAGGTCACGCAACGTCTTCGCCCACGTGAAGCTGCCGCAGGCCGGCGTCACCCAGTACGGCATCCGGGTCGTTCTGCCGGACGGGCGCGAGGCCATCTGGGACAACGACGGCACCGCCGGCCTCGAAGCCCAGATCATGCGCAACGGGATCCTCGTCGGCTACGTCGCCTCGATCCCCGACTCGGAGAATTTCGGTGACGGCCAGATCGTCGAGGCGATCGCAACCGCCGACTACGACCGCCCGGTCGGCCGCTCCCGCCCGTCGACACCGCGCCCGGCCCCGGCCGGTCGCCCGGCCCAATCCCTGAGCCAGCGCCTGCGCGGCACCTTCCGTTAGGACATATCGGGGTTGATCAGCGCCTCCAGGCGCCGCATCGCCACCGGCCACAACTCGGGCGTCAGCGAGCCGAGCAGCGTCTCGGCCATCGCCTGCACCACCATGTCGATCGTCTCCCGTGTCGCCGCGTCCATCTCCGGCTCCGGCGCGGGCGCGGGCTTCGGTGGGGGTGGTGCCTGCACGGGAATGACCGGTGCTTCCGCCGCCACCGGCGCCGGTGCCGGCCCGAACTCGGCCGGCAGGTCCTCCGCCGCACCGATCAGGTGAAGGTAGCCGGTGGCCCGGGTCAGGGCGATGTAGAGCAGCCGGTGCCCGCGCGGGTCGTCGTCCAGGATGAGACCCGGCTCGACCACCACCGACGCGTCGAACTCCAGGCCCTTCGCCTCGTGCGGGGCGAGCAGCGCCACCCCGACCCCGCCCGGCTCGTCGTCGCCGGCCGGATGCCAGGGCAGGCCCTCGTCGTCCAGCGCCGCCTCGACCTCGGCCCGGCAGCGGGCCGGGCAGATCACCGCCACCGAGCGGCCCCGATCGGCGTGCACGGCGGCGGCCGCGGCCACCAGCGGGCCCCGGGTGCTGGCATCGGCCGGCGCGATCGCCGGGTCGGACGGGCCGTCGCGGACGGTCGTCGGCGCCTGCACGCTCGGCGCGGCCATCGGCAGCAGCTCGGCCGCGAGATCGAAGATCTGCCGCGGGATGCGGTAGCCGAACCGCAGCTCCCGATGCTCCGTCGGCATCGTCGCCGGAAGCTGTGCCACCAGGTCGTGCCAGTCGTCGCGGGCCCACGGGCCGGTGGACTGGGCGATGTCGCCGACCACGGTCATCGACCCGGTGCGCGACCGCCGGGCGATCGCCCGCACCTGCATCGGCGACAGGTCCTGCGCCTCGTCGACCACCACGTGCCGGAAGGCCTGGGGGTCGTCGCCGGCCAGATGGTCGGCCTCGTCCAGCAGCGGCAGGTCGGCCTCGCTCCAGCCGTCCTCCTCGGAGCGGTGCAGCGACGCGATCTCCCGATCGGTGAACTCGCCGCCGGCCGCCGCGGCCAGCAGCTTGCGCGAGCCGAACAGCTCCCGCAGGAACTCCTTCGGCTCGGCCGGCGGCCACAGCCGGTCGGCCAGCAGGTCGGCGGCCTCCAGGATGTGCCGCGGATCCTTGGTCGCGGCCGCCAGCACCGCGCGCAGGATCCGCCGCCGGTCGCCGGGCGGCGCTTCACTGGCCTTGGCCGTGTCGACCACCTGACGCAGCATGATCGGGTTGAGCTTCACCGTCTCGCCGTCCACCTCGATGGACGACGGCAGCTCCTCGGGCGCGCGGTTCTGGTACTCCTCGAAGGCCCGTTTCAGCAGGCCGGCCATCCGAGCCTCACCCTTGAGCCGGATCACGTGCGGTGCCTCGTCGCGGATGCCGCCGGCGGCCGGCAGCAGACCGGCCACCGACCGGTGCACCACCCGGTCGTAGCCCCAGCCGGTCAGCACGTCGTCGGTGAACCGGGCGAACGCCTCGGACGGCCCCACCACCAGGGTCTCGGCGTCGTCGAGCAGCCCCTCGTCGAGCAGCCAGGCCACCCGGCGCAGCGCCGTCATCGTCTTGCCGGTGCCGGGCCCACCCTGGACGATCAGCAGCCGGTCCAGCGGGGTGCCGACCACCTCGTCCTGGGCGGCCCGGATCGTGGGCACCAGGTCGGGGCCGGTGGCGGTGCTGTCCCGGCCCAGCAGCGCGAGCAGATCGTCATCCACCGGGGCGCCCGGGTCGGCGGGGCGGAACATGTCTCGGCCGGCCGGGTCAGGAGCCCGCGAGGGGCAGTTCGAGGCGGACGGATCCGCGCAGGTCGAGGAAGACACGGTCGGGGGCCTGCACCACCCGTACGACCACATCCGTGCAGTGCGGGCAGCGGCCGACCTGGCCCATCTCCTGCCCCCACAGGATGAGGGTGGCGACCGCGTCGGCATGGCCGCAGCCGGCGCAGGTGTAGCGGGCCGCGGTCACGTCGACCGTGAAGAGCTCCCGCAGGTCACCTGCCATCGCGTTGCCGTCGAGAGGATTCATGACGTACCTCCGAAGCGTTCCGTGCGGATGCGCTTGGGGTCGTGGCCGAGAGCCACCAGGATGTCTGCGGCGGCCTCGACGAACGTGGTCGGACCGCAGACGTAGCAGTCCGGGGTGAACTCGGCGGGCCAACCGTAGCTGTTGATCGTGGCCACGTCGATCCTCTTCGGCGGGGCGGGCCATCCGTCCGGCGTCTTGCGGGTGTAGACGAACTTCACGTCGAGGCCGGGATCATCGCGTACGCGTCGAGCCAATTCATCGGCGTAACAGGCGTCGCCGGGTGTGCGTACCGAATAAATCAGCCGGAACGGCGTCTTGTTCTTCGCCGCACCGCGGGCACGGATCATCGCCATCAGCGGGACCACCCCCGAGCCGCCCGCCACCAGGAGCACCGGCGTCTGTTGGGTCTCGCGCCAGACGAACCAGCCGCCCACCGGTCCGCGCAGCTCCAGCTGCTCGCCGATCTGGAGGGTGTCGGTGAGGTAGGGGGAGACCTCGCCGTCGTCGACCCGCTGGACGGTGAGCTCGACGGTCTTGCTCTCCCACGCGGACGCGATCGAGTAGCTCCGCTGCGCGCGGTAGCCGTCCGGCGCGGTGAGCCGGACGTCGATGTGCTGCCCCGGCAGGTGGCCCGGCCAGTCCGGCACGTCGAGCACGAGGGTGCGGGCCGTCGCCGACTCCCACCGTTCCTCGGTGAGGGTGGCCGCCCGCCAGGTCAGTCGCCCTGGTAACGCTGCTCGAGCCATGGGTCTCCGTACATGTGGTAGCCGGCCGCTTCCCAGAAGCCGGGTTCGTCCTCGTTCATCAACGTCAGACCGTTGACCCACTTGGCCGATTTCCAGAAGTACAGGTGCGGGATGAGCATCCGAGCCGGCCCGCCGTGCTCCGGTTCAAGATCCTCGCCGTCGAACTTATAGGCGATCCACGCCTTGGAGTCCAGAAGATCTTCCAGCGGTACGTTCGTGGTGTAGCCGCCGAAGCTGTGCACCATCGTGTAGTCGGCAGCAGTGTCGACCTCGGCGAGCAGCGTGTCCAGCGAGACGCCGCGCCAGGTCGAGCCGAGCTTCGACCATTTGGTGACGCAGTGGATGTCGACCGTGACGTCCTCGCTGGTGAGGGCGGTGAACTCGGTCCAGTTCCAGCTGCTCTTCGCGCCGGTCTCGGTGGTGATCGTGAAGCTCCACCGGTCGAGCGGGATGCGCGGCGTCGGCCCGGCGCTGAGCACCGGGAAGTCATGTGTGAGGTATTGACCGGGCGGCAGGCCGGGGATCGACTCGCGTCGCCGGCCGCCGAACCCTCGGGAAATGATGCCCATGGTTCCTGAGTAAACCGCATGATCATTTCCAGCGGCAGCCCGTTGTCAATTGATCTTGGTGATGCCGATCGCGCCGCTTCGCCGTTTTAGCACGATTTATCCGATCCTTTGGAACCATAGGGGTTCGGGACCCGCCGCGGCGGGCCATGCCGAGACCCATGGGGATCTTGAAATGAGCAATCACGACGACGATCGGCCCGAGGACGACGGCGTCTACCAGTCGGCCGCCGGCCGGGGCCGTGGCCGGCGCCGCCGCAACCAGATCGCGGTCGGCATCATCGGCCTGGGCGCGGTGCTGGGCGCCGGCGCCTACCTGATCACCGCCCAGGTGATCGACCACCAGAACTCGACGGTGACCACGGACGCGGGCCCCACGCAGCCCCCGATGGGCGCCGCCGACTCCGTCGACTCTCCGACCGAGGATCCGTCACTGCCGGTGCCGTCCCCCTCGGTGTCGGTGTCGGTGCCGAGCGGCGGCTCGACGAAGAGCGGTGTCAAGCAGTCGACGAGTCCGGCACCGTCGCTGTCGCTTCCGCCGAGCATGAGCGTCGAGGAGCAGATCCGCCAGGCCCGGGAGAAGGCAGCCGCGGACGGCTACCCCGTGCAGAAGGCGCTGACCGCGGGCCCGAACGTGCCGACCGGCCCGGTCGACGAGCGGACCGAGAAACACAAGGGCGGCATCCTGCGCGTGATCACCGCCCGCCACGACCTCACCGGCCAGCGCGAGCTGCTGTGGCCGGCGAACGGTGGCAAGCGGGTCGGCGACGCCGAGTGCACGCAGACATTCAGGTTCTCGAACAACGACAAGGCGTCCACCAAGCCGAATCTGCTGCTCTGCTGGAAGACCTCGGCCAAGCGGAGCGTGATCACCATGATGATCGACCAGGACGGAAAGCCGTCCGGCGCGGAAAGCGTGAAAGTGATCGACCAGGAATGGGCCAAACTCGACTGACCCATTGCCGTTTTGACATGTTTTATCCGTTCCCTTGCGACCATATGGGTTCGGGGCCCGCCGCGGCGGGCCGAATCGAGACCCGTAGGGGATCTTGAAATGAGCAATGACGACGACTTCCCGTTCCCGGACGACGGCGTCAACGACCAGCCCGTTGCCGGCGACGGACGTAGCCGGCGCCACCGAACCCGGATCGCGGTCGGCGTGATCGGTCTGGGCGCGGTGCTCAGCGCCGGCGCCTACATCGCCACCGACAAGGTCATCGACCACCGGAACGCGAGTGTGGCGACGGAGGCGGGTGCACCGCCCCCGCAGGGTGCCGCGGACTCGGTTACGGTGCCCTCCGTGGCGGCCGCCCCGGCGCCGACGGCGAGCCCGACGAAGGGTGCCGCCAAGCCGCCGGCCACCACGTCGACCTCGGTGCCGGCGTCGGTGGCGGAGGAGATCCGCAAGGCCCGGGAGAAGGCCGCGAAGGACGGGCACCCCGTGCAGCCCGCGCTGACCCCGTCCGGCGACCTGAAGGGCAAGGTGACCACGCGCAACGAGCGCCGGCCGAACGGATCGCTGCGGGTGGTCACGGCGCGATTCGACCTGACCGGGCAACGGGAAATGCTCTGGGCCGCCGACAAGGGCAAGCCGGTCGGCGCCGCGCACTGCACCAGCAAGATCCACTTCAGCAACGCCGCCGAACCGGTCGTTCAGCCGAACCTGCTGCTCTGCTGGCAGACCTCGGCGGCGAAGAGTGTTGTGACGGTCCTGGTCGACCAGGGTGGGCACCCGTCGGCCGAGGAAAGCGTCAAGGTCATCAACAGCGAGTGGGCCAAGCTCGGCTGACTTCGCCGCCCCGTTCTCGGGAAACTCACAGGCGTTGGTCGCTCGTTTTGGATTGTTATGTCCGGTCCGTTGAGACCATGGATTTTCGGGGGCCCGCCTGCGCGGGCCCGAAGACGAGATCCAAGGGGATCAGAAATGACCATCCAAGACGACGATCGGCCCGGCGACGACGGCGTCCTCGAAGCGGTGCCGGATCGCGGTAGCCGCCGCCGTAAGCAGGTGGCGGCGGCGGTGGCCGGTCTCGCACTGCTCGGGGCCGGCTCCTACGCGATCACCGCCCAGGTCATGGACCGGAACAAGACGACGACCGCCCAGAAGGCCGGCGTGGTCGAACCGGCGCCGGAGGTCGGCTCCGCGGACAGCGTGACCACGGCCTCCCCGTCGAGCTCGACCAAGGCGAAAGCGAAAACGAAGGCCGACAGCGTGCTCGCGCCCGCAGTGAGCGAGAGCGGCACGGTCGACGAGCGGATCAAGGCGGCCCGGGAGTACGCGGCCAAGCACGGCAGCCCGGTGCAGCACGCGCTCACGGCGGCGCCGAACGCCGCCGCCCCGGTCGGTCAGGTGACGGTCACCAATCACGGCACCTTCAAAGAGGGCGGCACGACACGGGTCATCTCGGCCCGGTACGACCTGACCGGCCAGCGCGAGATGCTGTGGGTGGCCGACGACGGCAAGAAGGTCGGCGACGCGGAATGCACCCAGAAGTTCCGCTTCAGCAACGAGTCCAAGGGAGCAGAGCGGCCCACGATGGTGATGTGCTGGCGCACGTCGGCCAAGAAGAGCGTCATCGTCGTCTCGGTCGACGCGAAGGGCAAGCCTGATGCGTCCAAGAGCGTGGCCACGCTGAACAAGCGATGGGCCGAGATGGGCTGATCAGCTCGGGGTTGTCGAGAAGGCCGTGGCTTCCGCCACGGCCTTCTCCGTATTCCCCGCATGGGTAGCTCACGAAGAAGCGGCCCGGAGCCGAAGCTCCGGGCCGCCGTTGTCTTCCCGCCGTACGACTCAGGAGCTAGTAGGTCGCAACGGTGAAGGTGGAACTGCTCGAGACGTTGGAGTGCGTCGCGGACGTCAGGCCGGTGCCGGCGTTGACCACGACGACCTGGTAGGCACCTTCGGGAGCAGGCGTCGCGGGCACGGCGAGACCGGCCGCGGAGATGTCGACGGTCAGATCAAGAGTGCAGATCAGTTCGTTGTCTCCGATCTTGATGACGCCGGCGCACTCGCCGAGGACTCCGCCGTCGGCGTAGGCCTCGTCCGGCACGTAGCTGTTCGGAGCGAACCAGCTGTTGTCCACCAGCAGGACGTGAGCCTTCGTGTCGTCCGGGCTACCGCCGGACGGGAAATCCTCGAAGGTCAGGCTGGCGAAACCCGCACCCTGGACGTCGAGCGTCACCGTCGCCGACGGCGCGGCCGTGGTCGGCGAGACCGAGATGCCGTAGGAGTACGTGAACGGGGTGCCGCTGGAGTAGGCCGTACCCGCCGCGGTGGTCACCTCGACCGTCTGCTGACCGGCCGCGTGCGCGCCGGTCTTACCGGTGAGCGTGGTGGCGGAGGTGCTGGTGACGTCGGTCAGCGAGACGCCGCCGATCTTCGCCGACAGGATGTCGGTGTTGCCCAGCGGGTAGGGGAAGCCCGTACCCGTGATGGTGACGGTGGTGCCGCCCTGCGCGGAGCCGGCGGTCGGGCTGATGGTGTTCGACACCGACAGCGCCGGGGCCACGGTGTAGGTGGCCGGGGCGAGGATCAGGGCGCCCGACGTGGCGTTGGCGTAGGTGCAGACGTTCCACGCGGTAGTGGACTGTCCGACACCGGTCTCGATCTTGGTGGCCGGCAGGGTTACGGCGATCTTGCCACCGTTGATCCGGATGACGGTACCCGCGAACGGGCCGACGTACTGCGTCACGGCCGTCGAGTAGGTGGCCGGGCACGCGTCTGTCGTCAGCGTCACGCCGGGCAGCGGGCTCGGGCTGGCCGGGAAGGTGCTCGTGCTGGGTGCGGAGACGGTGATCGTGCTCGCCACGCCGGAGCTGCCGGCCTTCGGGCTCACCGTGGCGGCGGGCAGTGCGGAGTAGGTAGCGCTGCCGGAGCCGACCAGCGCCGAGTTCGATGCGCTTCCGCCGTAGAGGCAGACGTTGTAAGCGGTGCTCGCCGTCAGCGTGCTCGGCACCGTGATGGTGGCCACGCTGGTGCTGGTCTTGACGGCCGTGGCGGCGACGTTGCCGGTGGTCGTCGTGTAGGTCGCCGGGCAGGCGCCGGTGCTGAAGGTCGCAGCCGGGGTGCCGGTCACCGCGCTGAGGTAGGTACCGGCGCCGGTGGCGGTGATGGTGTTGCCGCCGACGGCCGGGCCGGAGGTGGCGCTCAGCACGGGACGCGTGTTGGCAACGCTCGCCGTGATGGTGTCCGAGGTGGCCACGAGCGGGCTGCCCGTCACGACGGTGCTGCCGGAGGCGACACCGTAGGTGCAGACCTTGAAGGTGCCGGCGGCGAGCGCCGGGAGGACGACGCTGGCGTTGTCGTCGTCGGTCCGGGTGGTCACCGCGGTGGTGCCGGTGGTGCCGTAGGTCCCGGCGCAGGTGGCGGTGCTGGCGACGGTGCGGGACGCGAGCACGGTGGCGGTGAGGGCCGGGAAGGCGCCGGTGCCGAACAGGGCCACCGTGTTGCCGCCGCCGATGGGGGCGGTGTTCGGGGTAGCCGTCACGGCCGTGTTGGCGGCGAATGCCGGCGCCGACAGGCCGGCAAGAACCGCGGCGGTGGTCGCAGCCACCGCAACACCGGCTCGGAGCGGCCGGAAGCCGCTGGGTTGGGACGTGCGCATGCGAGGTCCTCCTACGGGTTCTTACGAACCTCGATTTGGGATGGGTGAGCCCGCGCGTCCGAACGGCGGGCCGTCTCGCTCCGGAGCGTAACGCGGTATTTGATAGTAAATGCCGGTACTTATTAATTTGCCCGCTTCGATGGCATTCGATGGCCGGGACGCGAGGTGGCCCGGAGCTTTCGCCCCGGGCCACCGTGCTGCTCACTTCAGTTGGTGCTGATCTAGAACGGCGCGACCGTGAAGACCGAAGAGCTGGACAGAACGCTCTGCGCGTAGGTGGCGTCGCTGCTGTTCGCGTCCACGGCGCCGTTGCTGACGTAGGTCAGGTTGTACGCGCCGTCGGGCACGGGCGATCCCCAGACCGAGGCCGTCAGAGTGCCCGTGCCGCTGGCCGTTCCGCCGGTAACCGTGGCGGCACCGCCACCGGCCGCGACGGTCGCGATCGTCACGCCGGTGAGGTTGGCGTTGGTGATCGGCCGGCCGATGTCAGCCTGGGTGAACGACCCGGGCGGCGCGGTGATGTTGGCGCTGGCGTTGGTGGTCGCCACGAGCGGCACCGAACGCAGCGGCGCCCCGATGACGACGTTGGCGACCGTGCCGAGAGCGGCACGCGAGATACTAGCGGTCGACGCGGCGCCCGTGGTCACGTCCGTGATGACCGTTCCCTCGGCGATGTTGTCGCCGCTGACCTGGCGGCCGACGTCGGCGAAGGTGAAGACGGAGCCCGACGCCGAGGTGAGGACGCGGTCGCCGACGGCAGCGGTGGCGTTGCCACCGCTACGCGACGCTGCGTGCGCCACTGCCGTGCCGGCCGGGTCCAGCCGCTGGGTCAGGTCGAGCGTGCAGACCAGGTTGTTGTCGTCGATGACCAGGACAGTCGCGCACTCCTGGATCGGGCCGTTGACCTTGTTGCCCGAAGCCACGACGGAGCGCGCGTTGTACTCGCCGCGGACCAGGTAGATGTGCGCGTCGCCCGTGTTCGTCCCGAAGTTCGCGGCCGCGAAGTTCGAACCCTGCACGGCCACGTCGCCCTTGCGGGTGTTCGGCGCCGAGTTCGGGTTCACCCGGACGGTGTTGAGGAACGAGAACGCGTTGGGCAGGGTCTTCGTTCCGGCGTTGGTGGAGACCACCAGCGGAAGACCGGTGCCCGGCGCGTGCATCGGGGTGATCGCCGTGAAGGTGGTGGAGCTGACCGGCATGACCGCCAGCGGCGAACCGCCGATGGTGGCCGTGATCGAGCCGGGCGTGGTCGGGAAGCCGGTACCGGTCACGACGATCTCGTCACCGCCAAGCGCGGAACCCGCCACCGGGCCCACCGCGATCAGCGTATGCACCGTCGTCGAGCTGTAGGTGGTGGCGCCGACCAGGGTGCTGGCCGAGGTGTCGGAGCCGTTGTACATGCACACCTGGTAAGGAGTCGGCGTGCCGAGGCGCAGCGGCAGTGCCGGCACCACGACGGCGAGCTGCTTGTTGCCCAGCACGCGGATGTTCGCGCCGCTTGCCTGCACGACCTCAGGGACGCCGGTGCCGGCGTTGTAGGTCGAGGTGGCGGGGTAGAGCGTCGGGCAGGTCGTCGCGGTGGTGAAGGCGACACCCGGGGCCGCGACGCCGAGCAGGAAGTTGCCGGTCGACGAGGCGGTGATGGCGCCCGGGGAACTGCCGTTGCTCGAGCCGATCACGCTGCTGAGGTTGATCGGCGGCAGCATGACGGCGTACGGCGTGGCGCTGGCGCCGGTCAGCGTGTCGGTCGAGCCGGTGCCGGCATAGAAGCAGATGTTGTAGTTCGTGATCTGGCCGGTTGCCAGGACGCCGGCGCCGATGGTACCGCTGACCACGCTGCTCGAGGTCTTGGTGACGTTGGTCGCGGCCCGGTTGCCCGGAGAGCCGTAGGTCGTCGGGCACGGCGTCGCCGAGAACACGATGCCGGGGGTCGCCGAGAACGGCGTGCTGCCGGCGGGCGCATTAAACGTGAGCATGCTACCGCCGCCGGGGCCGCCGCTCATCGAGCTGGACGCGATCGCCGGGGTGAGAACGAACGCCTGCGGCGCGTCGGTCAGCGCGGTGCTCGTGGCAAGCGTGCCGGCGTAGAAGCACGTCTGGTACGTCCGGGCCAGACCGCTGCTGAGCGTCAGGGTGGTCGGCACCGTGAAGTTCACCGTGCTGTCGTCCACCTTGGTGATGTTGGTGGCAGCGCCGGTCGTCTGACCGGTGACGGTGGTGGCGTAGTTGGTGGGGCAGGTCGAGTTGGTGGTCAGGATGATGCCCGGCGTCGCGGTCGCGAACGGCGTGCCCGGCTGCTTGAGGGTGACGACCGTGCCGGCCGGACCGCCGGCGGCCGACAGCGTCGGGTTCACCGTGAACGCCGGCGTGCCCGCGTCGATCACCGTAGCGCCGCCGCTGGTGGTTCCGGCATACACGCATGCGTAAATCGTCTTAGTTACGCCGGAGGAAAGGCCGAGCAGAGCACTCGTCGGGACCGTGAAGGTCGCCGTGGCGTCGCCGGTCTCGGTGACGCTTCCGGCGGCGAAGATCGTTGTCCCGTTGGCGGTTGCCGGGTTGGTGGCGCAGCTGCCGTTTGTCGACTGGAGCGTGATGTAGGGGTTCGCGGTGGTCGCGAACGGCGTACCCGAAGCGGCCGTGACGGTGACGGTCGTTCCCGGGACCCCGCTGGTGGGGCTGAGTGTGGGCGGCGCTGCATAAGCCGCGATCGGGGTGACGAGGATGGCGGCCACGCCGACTGCCCCACCGAGAAGCCCGGCGCCGGTCAACCGGGCTCGTGAGGTGGTGGATCTGGACATGCGCATACGAGGTCCTCCTACGGTCCTGCGGGACCGCGTCATTGGATTGGTGGGCCCGGCGTGCGGTGAACCGTCGCGGGCCGTCTCGCCGGAAGCGTAACTATTCGTGGTTGCTTGATAGCAAAGAGTCACGGATATCGCTAAATGTCGCGTGATTTTTGGGTGGTCGCGGCGAGGGCCGCGAGGGGCCGCGGAGGTTTCCCGGACCGATAGATGCATGCTGCAGCAACTGGTGATCTTGGGTGGGCCAGCGCGGGAATGGAAAGGGGTGCCTTACCTAAGAATGGGAAAAGTCTGTTGTTGTTTGGCTCGGGGTGGTTAGGGGAATGGTGATCATTGGCTTATGCTCGCGGTGAGACCGTGAATAAGACTTGAGATGAGGCCGCTATGACGCAGATGCTGGAAATGCCGCGGGTGCAGGGCTGTTCGGTTACCGCGTGCGGTTACAACCACGATGGGTGTACCGCGTTCGCGATCACCATCGGCAGCCGTAACTCGGAGTGCAACACGTTCGTCGACAGCGCCGACAAGGGTGGCATGGGGAAGGCGTTGGCGCAGGTCGGGGCGTGTCAGCGAACCGCGTGCGTGCACAACACCGACCTTGAGTGCCACGCGCCGGCGATCGTTGTGGGTGAGTCGGGGGACACCGCCGACTGCCTGACCTTCGAGGCAAAGTAAGCCTTTCCTGATTTTCGCGCTCGCCGTCTCTTTCGTGGAGACGGCGAGCGCGTTTCTTTGGTGTTTCCCGGACCCGTTAATTAGGTAAGGCTTCCTATTCGGTGATGAGTTTTTGTCGAGCAGGGCGGGGCTGCCTCGGCTGCGGGTGGGGGAGTTGGCACGCGTACCCCTTGAAGGTTTGCCGGGTTTCTGCTCTGGGTCTGGGGCTGTCGGCAGGCACCCGCAGGAGGTCGACACTGAGCGTTTCCTGAGGGGCCTTGCGCGTCTTGTCGTACCCGAGGGGCAAGATGTAGCCACTGAGAATCAGGCGACCTGAGGGGGAGCGTCGTGCGCGCTGTGTATCGGATCCTCGCCATGTTGATCGCGGTGGGTGTGGTGGTGCAGACCTGTGCCATCGCCTACGCGCTGTTCGACATCCTGCACAAGACCGACGACGGTCAGGTCTTCACCAAGGACAGCGACAACGCCGGCATCGCCCTGCACGCGGTGGTGGGCGAGATGGTCGTGCCGCTGCTCTGCCTGCTCCTGCTGATCGTGTCGTTCTTCGCCGGCATCCCGGGCGGGGTGAAGTGGGCGGCGATCACGTTCGGCGTGCTGGTGCTGCAGATCGTGCTGGCCTATGCGAGCTTCCCGGTGCCGGTTCTCGGGGTGCTGCACGCGATCAACGCGTTCGCCCTGGCCGCGGTCGCCTCACTTGCCATGCGCCAGGCGCGCCTGGCCGGCTCTCCTCCGGCGAGTACGCCCGTCGCGGCCTGAGCCGTGCGTCGGTCACTCAAGGTCGGCATCGCCGTGGCCGCGGCGGTGGCGATCCTCGGACCGCTGGGCTTCTTCTGGCAGCAGAGCCTCATTCCGGGTACGTACGACATGGCCACCATGGGCTACGCCGACTTCGGTGGCGGGGCGGCCGTGGGCCATGCGCACGGCACCGGTGGGCTCAGCGTCGACACCCTGACCGGGCCGACCTCGGGGAAGGCCGACGTCGCCGTCACGTTGACCGCGCGCAAGGAGACCAACGGGCGGTACACGCTGAACGGCACCTCGCCCGGGCCGGAGATCCGCGCCGTGAAGGGCCAGCTCGTCGAGGTCACGCTGGTCAACGACAACGTCGGTGAGGGGGTGACCCTGCACTGGCACGGCGTCGACGTGCCGAATGGGGAGGACGGGGTCGCCGGGGTCACCCAGGACGCGGTGCGGCCGGGGAAGAGCTTCGTCTACCGGTTCACGGTGCAGGATGCGGGCACCTACTGGTACCACTCCCATCAGGTCGGGCATGAGCAAGTGCGGCAGGGGCTGTTCGGCGCGCTGATCGTGAGCGAACCGGTGTTCGCCGAGGGGTTCGACCAGGTCGTCCAGGTGCACACGTTCGACGGGCGGCGGACGATCAACGGGGTGGCCGGGGTTTCGGCGCTGACCGCCCGGCCTTCTCAGGTCGTGCGGGCGCGCGTGATCAATACCGATGCCGGGCCGTTGCGGGCGTGGGTTTCCGGCGCGGCCTATCGGGTTGTCGCGATCGACGGCCGTTCGCTCAGCGGGCCGACCGACATTACTGGCAAATCGGTAATTGTCACGGCGGGTGGCCGGATCGATCTGACATTCGAGATGCCGGCTGATGGGGTGGCCCGGGTCGACGTCGGCGCGGGGGCCGCGCTGGTCGCCGGTGGGGCGGCCGCGGGGGCCGACCCGGGTGGCGTCGTCGACTTCCTCACCTACGGCAGTTCAGCCGAGCTGGGCTTCGACCCGGCCAAGGCGACCCGCAACTTCGACTATCGGATCGGGCGGCGGGCCGGCTTCCTGAACGGCAAGCCGGGCTACTGGTGGTCGATCAACGGGCACCTCTTCCCGGACGTACCGATGTTCATGGTCGCGACCGGCGACATCGTGCGGATGACGATCAGCAACACCAGCGGCGAGGTGCACCCGATGCACCTGCACGGGCACCATGCGGTCGTGCTGAGCCGCAACGGGGTGGCCGCCACCGGCAGCCCGTGGTGGTTCGACTCGCTCGACGTGGGAGACGGCGAGACGTACGAGATCGCCTTCGTCGCCGACAACCCCGGCATCTGGGTCGACCACTGCCACAACCTGCAGCACGCCGTCGACGGACTGCTGGCCCACCTCGCCTATACCAACGTGACCACGCCGTTCCGGGTGGGCGGCAAGGCCGGCAACAACCCGGAGTAGTGCTCGGCGGTTTCCGCCCCGCCCATTCCGTGTGCGTCCGCTGGTTCGGCGTGCCTCCGCTCGTTCCGCGCCGCGATCTTGTTGAGTTTGGGGCCGCGGCGGGCGGCAATTCGACAAGATCGGGCACGGTGTGTGGGCGGCGGATGCTCCGCTCGGCGATCTTGTTGAGTTTCGGGCCGCAGCTGGCGAGAAGTCGACAAGATCGCAAGCCGGGCCGGGCCGCGCCGCGCCGCGCCGGGCCGGGCCGGGCCGCGCCGCGCCGCGCCGGGCCGGGCCGCGCCGCGCCGCGCCGCGCCG
>NZ_BOML01000065.1 GCF_016862175.1 Paractinoplanes durhamensis
CCGGGCCGGGCCGCGCCGCGCCGCGCCGGGCCGGGCCGCGCCGCGCCGCGCCGCGCCGGGCCGGGCCGCGCCGCGCCGGGCCGGGCCGCGCCGGGCCGGGCTGAGTCGGGCTGAGTCGAGTAGCCGCCGTTGGCGGACCGGGCTGGGCTGAGGGTGAGTGGCCTACAGGTACATGCCCGTGGTCGGGGTGGTTGTCGGGACCGTTACCGGGTGGGCGCCGGTCTTCAACGCGTACAGCTCGGCCAGCGTGGCGCCCTCGGGGCTGATGCCGCGCGCGGTGCCCAGCCACGCGCTCGCCTCCACGTAGGGGAGCCGGCGCACCTCGATGCTGGCCAGGCAGCGGCCCGGCCGGACCACCGCGGGGTGCAGGGTCGCCAGGTCCTCGTTGGTGGTGATCGCGATCAGCGCGTTGCGGCCCTGCCCGAGCAGCCCGTCGGTCAGGTTGAGCAGGCGGGACAGTGACTGCCCGGCGCTCGCCTTCGCCTCGCCGCTGATCAGCTCGTCGCAGTCCTCCAGCATGAGCAGCCGCCAGCGCGGCTCGTCCTCGTCGCTGCCCAGCGCCACGCTCATCAGGTAGGCCGGGTCGCTGAACAGCCGCTCCGGGTCGAGCACGCAGTCGACCTGGCACCACGCCCGCCACTGCTGGGCGAGCGCCCGCAGCGCGGTGGTCTTGCCGGTGCCGGGCTCGCCGTGCAGCAGCAGGAGCCGGCCGTTGATCACCGAGCCGTCCAGCGCCATCAGCCGCTCGAGCGTCTGCCCGACCGGCCCGGCGTAGTTGTGCCGGATCTTCTCCCACGGCGCCGCGTCGATCTCGCGCTGCACGCGGCGCGGTCCGTGCGGACCGAAATGCCAGAATCCGATGGGTACGCTGTCGCCCGCCGGCTCCGGCTCCTCGACCGCGCCGTCGGTGGCCGCGCCCAGCACCGACTCGGCCAGCTCGGCCGAGATCGCGGTGACCGTGACCCGGGCCCGCCGGCTCTGCTTCCAGCGGGAGACGTGCAGCGTCCAGCCCTCGCCGACGGAGAGCCGGCCCTGCCCGTCGTCCTCCACCGCGTCGCGGATCACCTTCGCGTCGTCGGTGGTCAGCGGGGCGTCGGCGCGGACGTTCTCCAGATACATGCTGCGGCCGAACGGCTCGCGCCCGGTGACGAACGCGTCGAGCGCCAGGAGATCGACGACATCCACCAGCCGGTCGCCGTCATCGACGGCTCCGGACAGCGGCAGGCCGCCGGGCGCCGATGGCGAGGCCACCGGATCCACGGCGCGCCCGGCGGCATGCCGGTCGACAGGCTGATGGGGAGTGCGCATGATGCCATGATCGGCCTTCGATGCCCTTGTGGCATCCGGTTTTCCTGAGGTTGGCCCAGAAGGGACCGGCCGGTTTTGCCTGAGGCCGGCCCGGCAGGGGCCGGCCGCCTGAGGCGGCCGGCCCCTTGTCGCCACGGCCGGCGGGCCGGCCTGTTGCGGCCGGCGGGCCGGCCCTACGGCAGGCGGGTCAGCACGAAGACCGGGATCAGCCGGTCGGTCTTCTTCTGGTAGCCGGCGTAGTTGGGGAACGCCGCGACCGACCGCTCCCACCACGCCGCGCGCTCGTCGCCCTCGAGCTCACGGGCCAGGTAGTCGTGCTTCTCCGGGCCGTCCTGCAGTTCGACGTGCGGCTCCTTGCGCAGGTTGTAGACCCACACCGGATTCTTCGGCGCCCCGCCGAGCGAGCCCACCACGGCGTACTCGCCGTCGTGCTCGACCCGCATCAGCGCCGTCTTGCGCAGCTTGCCGCTCTTCGCGCCGACCGAGGTCAGCACGATGACCGGCATGCCCTGCATCTCGGTGCCTTCGGCGCCGCCCGACGCCTCGATCTTCTCGGCCTGCTGGCGGGCCCAGTCCGACGTACTTGGTGCGTATTCTCCGGTCAATGGCATGAGCTAAGCCTATTTCGCTTACCGGACGCCGATCACCGCCGCGTCGGTGCCGCCCCGCCACAGCACGCCGGCCTCGGTGAAGCCGCCCGCCCGCAGCGCGTCGATGTGCCAGACGGCCGGCGGCGTCCACTCGTGGTGGTGGGTCGAGTGCGGGTAGATGAGGTCGCGCTCGGCCATCCGGGGCGCGAGGGTCTCGTCGGCGGCCACCCGCTGCCACCAGTCCGGCCATGAGGTCACGGCGCCCGCCGCGTAGCGCGCCTCGCGTACCTTCCGCCCGTGCGTGCGTAGCCGCTCGGACAGCCCCGGCAGCGACTCCTCCGGCATGTGGTCGGCGTTCACGAAGATCCCACCCGGCCGCAGCACCTCACGGATCTCGGCGTAGAGCGCGGCCACCCGCTCGGCCGGCAACCAGTGCAGGGCGGTCGCGGTGAGCACCGCGTCGAAGCCCTCGGCCGGCAGCTTGGCCCGCCAGGACTCATCGCCGAGGTCGGCGTCGACGATCGTGCCGCGGTCGCGCAGCGACGCCCCGGCGATCGCCAGCAGCACCGGGTCCTGGTCGAGCACCGTGACCCGGGCGGCGGGGAAGCGGGCCAGCGTGCGGAGCGCGATCGTGCCGGTGCCGCCGGCCAGGTCGAGGAGCTTGGGCGGCTCGCCGTCGGTGACCGCGGCGACGGCGGTGAGCATGGCCGCGAAGCGCTCCTCACGGTCGGGGATGAAGCCTTCCTGCTGACGGTCCCAGCTTTCCTGCCACACCCGCGCGGTTTCGCTTCGCATGGTTTCGCTGTAAGCAGTCATAGGCTCCACGGTAGTTACCGGGCGGCGTCGGATTCAAGGCGCTCGGCGAACGCTTTCAGGTCCCGCCGCTCGATCGCGGCCGCCATCAGATCGGGGAAGGCATCCGGCGTGCACGCGAAGGCCGGCACCCCGAGCGCGGCCAGCGCGGCCGCGTTGTCGTGGTCGTACGCCGGGGCACCCTCGTCGGAGAGCGCGAGCAGCACCACCACCTGCACCCCCGCCGCGGTCATCTCGGCCACCCGCCGCAGCATCTGCTCCCGGATCCCGCCCTCGTAGAGGTCGCTGATCAGCACGAAGATGCTGTCCCGGGGCCGGGTGATCAGCTGCTGGCCGTAGCCGATCGCCCGGTTGATGTCGGTGCCGCCGCCCAGCTGCGTGCCGAACAGCACCTCCACCGGGTCGCTGAGCTGATCGGTCAGGTCGACCACCGCGGTGTCGAAGACGACCAGCGACGTGCGCAGCGACCGCATCGACGCCAGCACCGCCGCGAACACCCCGGCGAACACCACCGAGGCGGCCATCGAGCCCGACTGGTCGACGCAGAGCACGACGTCACGCTGGACGGCCGTGGTCCGCCGCCCGTACCCGACCAGGCGTTCCGGGATGATCGTGCGGTGCTCGGCCTGGTAATGCTTCAGGTTGGCGCGGATCGTGCGGTCCCAGTCGATGTCGGCGTGCCGCGGCCGGTTGATCCGGGCCGCCCGGTTGAGCGCCCCGCTCACCGCGGCCAGGGTCTTCTGGGTGATCCGCTTCTCCAACTGCTCGACGACCTGCCGCACCACCTGGCGGGCGGCGTCCTTGGTCTTGGCCGGCATCACCCCGTTGAGCGAGAGCAGCGTGCCGACCAGGTGCACGTCCGGTTCGACGGCGGCGAGCATCTCCGGCTCCAGCAGCAGCCGGGTCAGGTCGAGGCGTTCGATCGCGTCCGACTGCATGACCTGCACGACGGTCGACGGGAAATACTCCCGGATGTCGCCGAGCCAGCGGGCCACCTTGGGCGCCGAGCTGCCCAGCCCGGCCGAGCGCCGGCTGCCGGTCTCGGGGTCGCCGGTCCCGCCCGCGTCGTAGAGCGCGGCCAGGGCCGCATCCATCGCGCCGTCCCGCCCCTCGGCCGTGCCCAGGGCCTCGTCGGCGGCCCCGCCCAGCACGAGCCGCCAGCGCCGGGCCCGTTCGTCGGTCATCTGGTCCCCCCGATGGTGTGGCCCCCGATGGTGTGGCCCAGCAATGCGCTGAGCGTGGGCAGGACCAGGTCGGCCCGCTCCGGGTCGAAGCCCAGCGCGCCGGCCTCCGCTCGCGGCTGCCGTTCGCCGGCGATCCGCTCGCCGATCGCCCGGCGCTCGCCCGCCTCGAACGCGCCGAACGTGCGGCGCAGCAGCGGCAGCACGTCGTCGAACGCGTCCGCCGGGATGTCGGCGAGCCACTCGTCGAGCAGGTCGAGCAGCGCGTCGTCGTGCACGAGCAGCAGCCCGCCGCCGGCCAGGAAGCCCTCCACCCAGGCGGCGCCGTGCGCGGGCGGGTTGCCGACGGTCAGCGGCAGCCGCAGCCGGCGCCGCACCTCGGCCGCGTCGAGCCGGCCGGCGTCGAGCAGCAGCCGGGCCAGCCGCCCGGCGAGCAGGCCGTGCAGGTCGGCCCGCCCGGTCAGCGACGCGAGCGTGCCGATCCAGCGTTCCCGCAGGTCGTCGTCGGCGAGCAGGCCGACCGCGGTGTGCACGCCGTCGATCCGGTCGCGCAGCATCTTGGCGGCCTCGTCGGAGAGCGAGCCGGCCGCCGACGGCAGGCCGGCGCACACCCGGGTCAGCAGGCCGGCGGTCACCGTGGCGAGGCCGCCCAGGTCGGTGTGCCGCACGTCGCCGTAGCGCAGGGTGCGGGCCAGCGCCGGGATCGCCGACATCAGATGGCCGACGTCGGCGTCCAGCGCGGCGCGGACGTCGAGCGCGGCGAGCACCGGCGGGTAGGCGTCGGTCAGGTCGGCGAGCAGGCACGTCTCCACCAGGGCGGTGACGTCGGCGAGAGTCTCCGCGTCGTCGGCGGCCTTGGTGATCTTGGCGGTGGCGGCGGACGCCACGGTCGTGCCGAACATGCTGCTCTCGACCAGCCGGACCGCGAACTCGGGCTGCCAGCGCAGCCGCCACTCCTCGCGGAACGTGCCGATGCTGCCCCGCCGGGCCTGCGGCGGCTCACCCCACGGCACGCCGATGATGCGCAGCCGGTGCAGCAGGCGGCTGCGGTGCAGCCCGATCTCCTTCCGGAGATCGAGTTCGAGATCCCGATCGAGAGCCTCGGGCTTGAGTCGCAACGCACGCTGCTGCATGGCCAGGTCCTTGGCGAGGGGTACGGCGGGCATCTCCTCCGGTACGCCACCCAGCCGCTCGCCGACCACCAGCTGGTTGTTGATCAGATTGATCCGCAGCGGCTCGCCGTCGCACATGACCGACTCGGCCGCCTCGGTCACCTCGGCCAGCCCGGCCAGCGGGCGCCCGCGCAGCGTGGCCAGCGCCTCGGCGAGCCGGGTCGCCTCGATGACGTGCGCCGACGAGGTCGGCACCCCCTCGGCCCGCAGCACCCCGGCCGCGTCGACCAGCCAGCGCGGCACCACCTCGTCGGCGGTGGTGAACAGGTGGTGATACCACCCCGGCGACCGCACGCCGGCGCCGTAACCGGACCACGACGCCAGCCGCCCGTAGGTCCACGGCACCCAGGTGAACGCCACCTTCGCCTTGCGACGGCCCTTGAGCAGGGCGGTGTCGTCCTTGATCGGGATCTTGCGGGTCAGCGCCGGGACGTGCCAGGCGCCGCAGACGACGGCGATCTCCTCGTAGGTCTTGCGGGTCTCCCGCAGCACGGTCCGCATGTAGGCCTCGCGGACCAGGTCGTCCGGATCCTCCGCGGAGTCCTCCCGGATCGCGGCCATGGCCTCGGCGATCGCCTCGAACGCGGGCATGCCGCGATGCTCGACCACGTCCTCCCACCAGCGCTCCGGATCGTCGTAGCCGGCCGCGGCGGCGAGCTCCCCGATCGGATCCACCGGCCGCTGCGGCACGTGCTCGACCTGGGCGCCGGCCGGTGGCTCGTCGGCGTCGCCGGCCGGTGGCTCGTCGGCGTCGCCGGCCGGCGGCTCAGCGGCTTCGCCGACCGTGCCGTCCTGCGGTTCACCGGCCTGCGGTGGTGTGGCCGCGGGGTCCACATGCGACTCCGCGGCGTCCGGCTGAGACGGCGCGGAGTCTGGTTGAGACCGCGCGGCGACCGCCTCAGGCTGCGCGCCAGGCTGAGGCTGTGCGCCAGGCTGAATCTGAGCGTTGGGCTGCGGCCGCGTGGCGTTGGGCGGGGGCTCCGGTGCGGCGGCCGGGGTGCGGCGGCCGGCCGTGTCGCCGCCGAGGCGGTAGGCGAACGGCAGGTCGAAGAAGCGGACCGGCACGTCGTTGCGCACCGCCCAGCGGATCGCCTGCCACTCCGGGGAGAAGACCGCGAACGGCCAGAACGCGGCTCGCCGCGGGTCGTCGGCCGCGTAGCCCAGCAGGGCCACCGGCGGCTCCAGGCCCTCGTCGGCCACCCAGCGGACCAGGTCGTCCGCCTCCGGTGGGCCCTCGACCAGCAGCACCTGCGGTGGGTGGCGGGTCAGCTCCTGCACCACCGCCCGGGCCGAGCCCGGACCGTGGTGCCGGATGCCGTAGAGCCGTTCAGGCATCGCGGGCGGCCCGGTAGAAGTCGAGCCACTCGGGGCGCTCCCGCACCACCGTCTCCAGGTATTCGCGCCAGACCACGCCGTCGGAGACCGGGTCCTTGACCACGGCGCCGAGGATGCCGGCGGCCACGTCGGCAGGGTGCAGGATGCCGTCGCCGAAGTGCGCGGCCAGCGCCATGCCGTTGGTGATCACCGAGATGGCCTCGGCGGTGGAGAGCGAACCGGTCGGCGACTTCAGCTTGGTGCGGCCGTCCTCGGTGAGGCCGGAGCGCAGCTCGCGGAAGACGGTGACCACCCGCCGGATCTCCTCCATCGCGGTCGGCACCTCGGGCAGGTCGAGCGACGTGCCGAGCTGCGCGACCCGCCGGGCGACGATCTCGACCTCCTCGTCGGCCGAGGCCGGCACCGGCAGCACCACGGTGTTGAAGCGGCGGCGCAGCGCGCTGGACAGCTCGTTGACCCCGCGGTCGCGGTCGTTGGCGGTGGCGATCAGGTTGAAGCCCCGCTGCGCCTGCACCTCGGTGTTCAGCTCGGGGACCGGCAGCGTCTTCTCGGACAGGATGGTGATCAGTGCGTCCTGCACGTCGGACGGCACCCGGGTGAGCTCCTCCAGGCGGGCGACCGTGCCGGTCCGCATGGCCCGCATGATCGGGCTCGCGACCAGGGCGTCCTCGGACGGGCCCTCGGCCAGCAGGCGGGCGTAGTTCCAGCCGTAGCGGATGGCCTCCTCGGCGGTGCCGGCGGTGCCCTGCACCAGGAGTTTCGAGTCGCCGGAGATGGCCGCGGCCAGGTGCTCGGACACCCAGGTCTTGGCGGTGCCGGGCACCCCGAGCAGCAGCAGCGCCCGGTCGGTGGCCAGGGTCGCGACCGCGACCTCGACGAGCCGGCGCGGCCCCACGTACTTCGGGGTGATCTTGGCGCCGTCGCCGAGCAGGTAGGTCACCACGGCCTGCGGGGAGAGCCGCCAGCCGGGCGGCCGGGTGCGGTCGTCGGCGGCGGCGAGCAGGGCCAGCTCCTCGGCGTACTCGTCCTCGGCGTGCGGGCGCAGAGCGGTCACTGGAACTCCTGAAGCATCTCGTGGCGGAAGGTGAGCGTGCGGGCGAGGTCGGCCACCGGCCGCACCCGCGACTGGTCGGACGGCTCCTGGTCGAGCTGGAGGGCGAGGCGGCCGACCAGGTCGGCGTAGCCCGGCGGCATGGACACGGCGGCGGACCGGCACAGCTCGCCGAGCTGCCAGGTGTGCCGGTCGGTGCGGGCCCGGTGGGCGATCGTCTCGAGCACCGTCACGGACAGCTCCTCGGGCCAGCTGCCAGGGTGGATGGCGAGCAGCCGGTGCGCCATGCTGTCCTCCCGGCGCAGCGCGTCGGCGGCGAGCCGGCCCAGCTCGTCGGACGGCAGCACGAGGTGCAGATCCCAGCGGACCGACTCGCGTAGCGCACCGGCGTCGGCGAGCAGCGCCGTCGCCCAGACGGCGCTGCCCTGCGCGACGGCGGCCTTGGCCCAGCCGTGCAGCAGGGCCACCTCCCAGTCGTTGCCGCGGGCGAGCCGCAGCATGGTGGCCGGGTCGGCCCAGAGCGACAGCGGCGCCCCGGCCAGGATCTCCTCGATCAGCCAGGCGCTGACGCCGAGCCCGCGCGCGGGGGTCGCGGCCACGCCGTCGCGGCGCATCGCGGTGTCGAGATCGTCGGGCGGGGTGACGGCGAGCCGGTGCGGCTCGACCCGCAGGGTGGCCCGGGCCCGCTGCGCCATCCGGTCGGCGAGGGACGAACCGGGCAGGGTGCGCAGCAGGTCGAGCGCGGCCTCCCGGACCTCCTTGCGGCGGTCGTCGAGAGCCTGCTCGAGGAACGCATCGTCGTCGGCGGACAACCCGGTCGCCAGCGCGGTCACGAACCGGGCCCGATCGTCCGACGACTCCTGCGCCCAGGTCGCCGCGAGCAGCTCACGGGCGCCGGCCGGGTCGGCCGCGCGCAGCTCGGTGAGGCAGCCGAGGCGCTCGCCGACGGTGCCGGTCTCCCAGATCTCGGCCGACCGGACCTCAGACGATGGGGGCACGGCGACCGTCTCGTCGCGCAGCCAGCGCCAGTCGGCACGCATGCCGGCCAGCCAGGCGCCGCGCCGGCCGGCCACCTGAGCCAGCGCGGGGCGGATCAGCGAGTTGCGGCGGCCGGCGTCGAGCAGCGCCGGGAGCACCACCGGCGGGACGTGGCCGCCCCGGGCCGCGGCGGCGGCGAGCCACTGCGCCAGCAACTCCTGGGCGAGCTGGGCGCCGCCCGGCACGCCCTCGCCGAGGATGCGGATCAGGCGGCGACCGCTCGCCTCGGGCAGCGGCGGCGCGGTCTCGGCCGGTGCCGCGGGGATCGGGGCGTGGCTGGCGTCGGCCGGAGTGAGGCCGGCCCGGCGGCGGGTGAGGGCGATGGCCGCGGTCTCCAGCAGCGTGGACTCGCCCTGCCACGGCCGCCGCGCGGTGCCGACCAGGGCGGCGGCGAGCAGGTCGGGCGGCAGCTCGGCAGCGCGCGGCGCGGCCGGGTCGAGCATCGGGGCGGCGGCCGGCACGAACACCCCGCCGGCCCAGGCGGCGAGGGGACGCAGCCCGATCGGCGACCACTCGGCCGCCACCGTGGCCGGGGCGGATCCGGCCGCGGCGAGCAGCCACCACGGCTCGCGATGGCCGGGCGCCAGCGGCAGCGCCGAACCCGCCGCATCGATCAGCCAGCCGTCGTCGCTCGGCGTGACCCCGGCGAGCAGGACCGGCGCGTCGGAGCGCCACGGCTCGGCGGCCAGCACCGCGGCCCAGCCGCCGAGCGCCTCGCCGAGCGGCAGCGCGCCGTCGGGCTCGCCGAACGGCTCGGCGGCGCTGTGCCGCTCGGCGACCAGGGCGCGCAGCGGCAGCGAACCGGGGTAGAAGGTGAGGTCGCCGCGGAACTCGGTGCCGGGCACCAGGTCGGAGATCAGCGGCTGGCCGGCCGCCGAGAACGCCAGGACCAGCGCGAACCGGCCGGTCGACGCGCCCCGCAGCCAGGTGCGCCGGGTGGTCAGGTTGACGCCGTCGTCGACGTCGAACTGGCCGATCACCTGCCACCGGTCGGTGACCCGCGGGCCGGCCAGGACCTCCTCGGTGCCGACCGGGAAACCGATCTGCCGGCGGACGGTGGCGGCCAGCCCGGGCGGCAGCTCGGCCAGCCGCTCGTGGCCCGCGACCAGCAGGCGGAGCAGGGCGAGCTCGCCGAGCAGCCGGTCGGCCCAGTGCGGGCCGATGCCGGCGATCGAGCCGAGCCGGCGCACCGCGCTCGCGGCGCCCGGCGCCTGCGCGTCGACCAGCCGGGCCGCCATCGCGTCGAACGGCCGGGGCCCACCCCGCTGGGCGCCGGCCAGGCCCTGCCGGACCTGGTCGTCGAGCCAGCGGCTCAGCTCGAGCATGCCGCCGGCCACCCGCTCGGCGCGCTGCTCGACCCGTTTCGCCGCGGCCACCGGATCGGGGGTGGCGTCGGCCTTCGGCTTGGCTGCGGCCCGGGCCGCCCGCGCCGCCTGCCACTCGACGGCGAACGCCGGAGCGGGCGCGGCGGACACATCGGACTCGGCCCAGAGCAGCAGCAGGCCCAGCGCGTGCTTGCAGGGCACCTTTCGGCTCGGGCAGGAGCACGTGAAGGCCGGGCCGGTCAGGTCGACGCACACCTGGTAGCTGCGGCATCGTCCCCAAAGGAGGTCGTCGAGCCGGCCGGACGCGGACCAGGAACCGGGGGCGGAGAGAACGCGCGCGGCGCGCACCGAGGACGCGTCGGGCGCGAGCGTCTCGGCCTGGGCGGTGGACCATCTCTCAGCGGGCACGGGGAAACCCTAGACGCGGCGTACGACATTTTCGGGGGCCCTGCGAACCGGCCGGTAGGTAGGGTGAACGCATGCGGGTAGTGATCTTCGGAGCGACCGGGATGGTCGGTCAGGGCGTGCTCCGCGAGAGTCTTCTCGCGCCGGATGTCGAGCAGGTTCTGGTGGTGACCCGCAAGCTCACCGGCGTGCGCCATCCGAAGCTGCACGAGGTCGAGCCGACCGACTTCGCCGACCTGGCGCCGATCCGCGACCAGCTCGCCGACGGCTACGACGCCGTCTTCTACTGCCTCGGCGTCTCCTCGGTCGGGATGGACGAGGCGGGCTACACCCGGGTCTCCTACGACTACCCGATGGCCGCCGCCCGCACGTTCGCCGAGATCAACCCGGAGACGTGCTTCATCTACGTCAGCGGCGCGGGCACCGGCGCGCAGAGCCGGCAGATGTGGGCGCGGGTGAAGGCGCGCACCGAGCGGGAGGTCATCGGGCTGCTCCCGCACGGTTACGCGGTCCGCCCCGCGATGATCCAGCCGACCCATGGCGTACGGTCCAAAACGCGCCTTTACAACGCGATCTACACCACGATCAACCCGTTGATGCCGGTGCTCGAGCGCACCTTCCCGAAATACGTCACCACGACCGACCGGCTCGGCCGGGCCATGCTCCAGGTCGCCCGGGTCGGCTTCCCCCGGCACATTCTGGAAAACGTCGACCTGCGCTAAACCGCACCGTGCCCGGCCGGCACCACCTCGGCGGCCCGGGGCGGCGGCGGAGGCGTGCCATCACCGAACGGCCGGCCCCCGAGCTTTTCGCGCCCGTGCGGCTCAAGCCAGTTCCGCAGGTCCGGCCCGGCGGGGACGATCTGAGTGGGATTCACATCTTTGTGTACGACGTAGTAGTGCCGCTTGATGTGTACGAAGTCGATCGTGTCCCCGAAACCCGGAGTTTGGAACAGGTCCCGCGCGTACGCCCAAAGCACTGGAATTTCGCTGAGTTTGCTGTTATTGCACTTGAAATGTCCGTGGTAAACGGGGTCGAAGCGGGCAAGCGTCGTGAACAGCCGCACGTCGGCCTCGGTGATCGTGTCGCCGGCCAGGTAACGCTGCGTCTCCAGGAGCGCGGAAAGCTTGTCGAGCCGGTCGAAGAGGCGGTGGTAGGCAGCCTCGTACGCCTCCTGGGTCCCGGCGAAGCCCGCACGGTAGACGCCGTTGTTGACATCGGCGAAGACGAAACGGTTGACCTTGTCGATCTGCTCGCGCAGCTCCGGCGGATACAGCGCCGGCGCGCCCGGGCGGTGGAAGGCCGACCACTCCAGCGACAGGTCGATGGTGATCTGCGCGAAGTCGTTGGTCACCACCTGACCGGTCGGCACGTCGACAATCGCCGGTACCGTGATGCCCTTGTCATAGTCGGGGAAGCGGGCGAGGAACGCCTCCTGCAGCCGCTCGATGCCGAGCACCGGGTCACGGCCGTCCGGGTCGAGGTCGAAGGTCCAGCTCCGCTCGTCGTGCGTCGGCCCGCAGATGCCCATCGACAGCGCGTCCTCGAGGCCGAGCAGGCGGCGCACGATGATCGCCCGATTGGCCCACGGGCAGGCGCGGGCGACGACCAGCCGGTAGCGGCCCGGCTCGACCGGATAACCGTCCCGGCCGTCGGCGGTGATCCGGGTGGGAATGTAGCGCTGGTCCCGGGAGAACTCGCCCGACGGATTCACGTAAGCCATGTCATACATCCTGCTACGAGCCGTGCGGTCTGGCAGAGTTGTCGGATGGGAGCAAGGATTCGCGATTATCTCGCGCACTGGACCGTGTACGTTCCGATCCTCGCCGTCGCGGCGCTGATCCTGACCTGGGGCCGCGACCTGCCGCCGCCGGCCGTGGTGATCGTCGCTCTGCTGCTCGGCGGGGCCGTGCTCGCCGCCGTGCACCATGCGGAGGTCGTCGCCCACCGGGTGGGGGAGCCGTTCGGCTCGCTGGTCCTCGCGGTGGCCGTCACCATCATCGAGGTGGCCCTGATCGTCACGCTGATGATCAGCGGCGGCGAGAAAGCCCAGTCGCTGGCGCGAGACACCGTCTTCGCCGCCGTGATGATCACCTGCAACGGCCTTCTCGGCCTGTCCCTGCTGGTCGGGGCGGCGCGCCGGCGTTTCGCCGTCTTCAATTCGGAAGGTACGGGCGGAGCCTTCGCCACCGTCACGATGATCGCGACGCTGAGCCTGGTGCTGCCGAGCTTCACCACCAGCCGCCCCGGCCCGCAGTTCTCGCCGGCCCAGCTCGGCTTCGCCGCGGTCGCCTCGCTGGCGCTCTACGCCCTCTTCGTGACCGTGCAGACCCGCCGGCACCGCGACTACTTCCTGCCGATCACCACCGCCGGCGAGGTCATCTCGACCGAGGAGCACCTCGAACCGCCCACCAACCGGGCCACCAAGATCAGCCTCGGCCTGCTGCTGGTCGCGCTGATCGGCGTGGTCGGCCTGGCGAAGGGGGTCTCCCCGTCGATCGAGTCGGCGGTCGACCGGGCCGGCCTGCCCCAGGCCGTGGTGGGCGTGGTGATCGCGTTGCTGGTGCTGCTGCCGGAGACCATCGCGGCGATGCGAGCGGCCGCCCGCGACCGCGTGCAGACCAGCCTGAACCTGGCCCTGGGCTCGGCGATGGCAAGCATCGGCCTGACCATCCCGGCGATCGCGATCGCGATGATCTGGCTGCCGGGCCCGCTGTTGCTGGGCCTGGGCGGCACCCAGATGGTCCTGCTGGCCCTGACCGTCGGCGTAGGCACCCTGACCATCGTCCCGGGCCGAGCCAACGTCCTGCAGGGCGGCGTCCACCTGTCCTTGCTGGCCGCGTTCCTGTTCCTGGCCGCAAGCCCGTAGCCGGCCGAAAAGAATGAGCCCCGGCCGGATGGCCGGGGCTCAAGCACGTCATCCCCGGCACTCGCGCACGCGCAGGGCGTAGATCGCCGTCGTACCGCGGCCGTCGTCCAGGTCGGCCAGCCGCCGGCCGTCCGGTAGGCGCTCCGGTCCTTGAAAATCAGCAGGCCGTGAGTGACCCAGCCACGTACCCGAGGAGCAGCGGAAACGCCGAGGCCCCGCGCGTTCGATCGCGCGGGGCCTCTCTGTGCCGTACGGCTGGCCAGCTCGGTCGGCGACCGCTTACCTGTCGGCCGTATGCCAAATATAAAACTACATAGTTGGCCAAATGTAAAGCATCAGATTTGGCCAACTACATGGATATTGTGGTTGGCCTAACGCCTGGCCAGGGACGATGGCCAAATGGCGGACCTGGAAGCGGCGGTACGAAAGCTGCGCGTGGCGGAGGATGGTGTCCCCCGCGCGCAGGAGCGGGCCGCTCGGATCGTGGCCGAGGCGCGCGAGAAGGTGGACCAGGCGCGCTCCGAGCTGGCTGCGCAGATCCGGGCCGCCGACCAGGCCGGGCTGCGTCAGGTGGACATCGTGGCGGCCACCGGCTACAGCCGGGAGCGCATCCGCCAGATCGTCCGCGAAGGGGAGTAGGCGGGCGAGGCGTCGCCCCGTGGTCGGCGCCTCGCCCGCCAGCCTCAGGCCGACTGGCGTAGCACCAACGTCGGCTCGTAGATGACAGATGACGCACGCATCTCGGGGTCTTCGATGCGGGCCAGCAGCAGGCGGGCGGCCTCGGCGGCCATGTCCTCCAACGGGTGGCGGACCGTGGTCAGGGCGGGGGCCGCGGCGGTGGCGGCGCTGCTGTCGTCGAAGCCGACTATCGCCACGTCGTCGGGGACGCGGCGGCCGGCCTCGCGCAGGGTGAGCAGCGCGCCCACCGCCATCAGGTCGTTTGCCACGAACAGGCCGTCCAGGTCGGGGCTCTCCGTCAGCAGCGTGCGCATCGCTGCCTCGCCGCTGTCCTGGGTGAAGTTGCCGGCGGCGATCGGGACCCAGCCGTGGCCGTGTCTTGCCATCGCGCGCCGGAAACCGGAGATGCGGTCGTGGCTGGCGGGGACGTCGGCCGGGCCGGAGATCATGCCGATGCGCTGGCAGCCTCGGGCCAGCAGGTGCTCGGCGGCCAGCGTCGCGCCGGTCTCGTTGGCCAGGTCTACGTAGTTGATCGGGACCGGCTCGGTCGGGCGGCCGATCATCACGGCCGGGACGCCGCCGTCGGTGAGCATGCGGGGGAGGGCGTCGACGGCCGGCAGGGACAGCACGATCACGCCGTCGGCCTGGCCGTTGCGCAGGTCGCCGACCAGGCGTTTGCGGCCCTCGTCGGTGCCGACGATCTGCAGTGCCAGCTGCACGCCGGCCTGGCGCAGCACGCTCATCAGGCCGCCGACCACCCGTCCGAAATACGGGTCGGCGAAGAACCTGCTCATGAACGGGTCGTCGTCGTGCGACTCGGAGTCGGAGACCACCAGCGCCACCGTGCCGGTGCGGCGGGTGACCAGTGAGCGCGCCATCCGGTTGGGCACGTAACCGGTGCGGCCGACCGCATCCCACACCACCTCGTGCAGGTGCGGATCGACGTTGCGAATCCCGTTGATCACCCGGGACACGGTCGCCCTCGACACACCGGCCACCCGTGCCACGTCCTCGAGCGTCGGCAGCCGCGTCCCCTGTTGCATGAAGGATTTATAGCACACCTGGAGAGCGCTCTCCGAAAAGACCTTTGGCGATGTACGAGGCAGCAGGTCCCCGAAAACCAGGGCAGCCCCCGCCGCTCGGCGCGATCTCACTGCCCACTCCGGGCCGCAGCGCGGGTCTCGCGTGTGGCGACGGGCAGGCAAATCGCCCGGCCGATGGTTCCGGAACCCGATGGCATTGACGGGCATGACATCTTGGCGTAACACTCGGAAAGCGCTCTCCAAAGGCGCTCGGCGTTCCCCGCGCCCGGGCGTACTCGTCTATCCCCTGGAGATCCGAGTGAAGACTCCCACCGAACAACGCCAACGCCGCCGGTTGCGGCGGATCGTCGCGCCACTCGCGGCGACCGCCCTGGCCGGAACTCTGACCATCGTCGGCATGCACTCGGCGAACGCCGCGGACACCCTGCTCTCGCAGGGCCGGCCGACGCTCGCCTCGTCGGCCGAGAGCGGTGGCTCCCCGGCCGCCGCGGCCGTCGACGGCAACACGTCCACCCGCTGGGGCAGCGCCTGGAGCGATCCCCAGTGGCTGCGCGTCGACCTCGGCGGCACCGCCACGATCAGTTCCGTACAACTGCAGTGGGAAACCGCGTACGCCACGGCGTACCAAATTCAGACATCGCCCGACGGCAATGCCTGGACCACGGTCTCTACCAAGACCAATGGTGCCGGAGGCACCGAGACACTCACGCTGAGTGGTTCCGGGCGCTACGTCCGGATGTACGGTACGCAGCGGGCCACCGGCTACGGTTACTCGCTGTTCGAGTTCAAGGTGTACGGAACGCTGGCGAACCCGCCGGCCTCGGACGGGCCCGGCTACGTGATGGCCAACCCGCCGGTGACCGGGGTGGTGCCGTCGACGGCCACCCCGCCGAACACCAACCCGCCCACCACGCACCACGAGTTCCAGGCCAACTGCTCGGTGAGCCGGACCAACCTGAACGACGACCCGATCGTCTTCCCGAACCTGCCGGGCGCCTCGCACTCGCACACGTTCATGGGCAACACGACCACGAACGCGGCGACCACGCTCGGTAGCCTGCAGGCGGGCGGCACCTCCTGCATCACGCCGGGTGACAAGACCGGTTACTGGATGCCGACGCTGCTCAACGGCACCGACGCTGTGCAACCGGTCGGGCGGCAGGTCATCTACTACAAGAGCGGCGTCATCGACTACCGCAGCGTGCGGCCGTTCCCGGTCGGCCTGCGTTATGTGGTGGGCAGCCCGACGGCGACCATCGACGATTTCCGGAACAGCCCGGGCGCGGTCGAGGGATTCGAATGCGGGGACAGCTCATTCAACTGGGACATTCCCGCGAACTGTCCGGCCGGCACCCAGCTGAACGCGCGTATGCAGGCGCCGAGCTGCTGGGACGGCCTGCACCTGGACACTCCCGATCACAAGAGCCACATGGCGTACCCGGTGCTCGGGGTCTGCCCGAACGATCACCCGGTCGCGGTTCCGATGATCGAGTTCAAGATGGCGTGGCCGGTGAGCGGCACCATGAGCAACGTCCATTTCGCCAGCGGACGCGGCTTCAGCTTCCACTACGACGTCTACAACGCCTGGGACGCGCCGACGCTGGCCGCCCTCACCACCCACTGCATCAACGGTGGCCTGCAGTGCGACCCGCGCGGTTTCGACCTCTACAAGCCGGACCGCGGGGCTGCGCTCAACGAGAACTACGTTCTGCCGTAACGCCAGGAATGGAGGGGACCGCGTCCCCTCCATTCTTTCCCCAATTGATTCAGGAAACACCCTGGGAAGCATTGTCCAGGGTGTTTTTCGCGAGCTCGCGAGTGCGGAGAATTTGCTCGGCGAGAGCGCGGGTCTGTGGCTCGACCCCCGATTTGTCCTCGCTGTCGGCGAGGTTTTTGCTCTGGTCGAGATGGGCCTCGATCGCCCCGACCACCAGGGCGTCGAAGGCCTTTCCGGTCAGCGCGGAGGCCTCGGTCACCTTCTCCGGGGTGACCATGCCGGGCATCGGCATGCCCTTGTGCGGGTTTTCCGACGGGAGGGCGGCCTGGTCGTGCAGCGCGCGCAGGGCGGCCAGCTCGGCGGTGGTGAAACCCTGCACCTGCAGGGCCAGGGCCTGCACATCGTCGCTGCCGCTGCGCTCCGGAACCAGCTCCAGCAGCGGCAGGAGCTCCTCGTCCATCGCGATGTTGATCTCGATCCAGGCGAGGTCGGTGCCGCCGAACTGGCTGGCCGTGGTGACCGTGGGGGTGGCCGACGGATCGGCCGAGGGTGTGCACCCGGTCAGCAGCAACAGGCCCGCGAGTAGGACCCCGGCTTTCGCTTTCACGCCGACGAGTCTGGTCTTTTACCTATACGTATGTCAACGATTCGATATTGATGGATGGCTACGCTCGCGTAACAATTAGCCCGGTTCGGTGAAGCGCTCTCTCGCGCTTTCCGGCCCGCCGGAGATGCCCGATATAACGGGCATCCCGGCCGGAAGCTATCAGACCGTGACGTCGAGCTTGCTCTGGAAACCACTGGTGCTGACGGTCTGTGTGGTTTCCTTCTCCCGCTGTACCGCCTGCTGGGCCTTGGCGACGGCGCTGCGGTCCTGGGCGATGACCCGCTCGCGGTCCGTCTCGGCGACCTTGGCCGAGGCCTTGGCGGCCAGATCGGCGGCGAGTTTCTGCTGGTACTTGACGAGTTCGGACTCGGCGCTGCTGGTGCCGGCGGAGTCGATCGCGGAAACAGTCATTCGTTGCCCCTTTTGCCGTGCTGACTTGGTCGACCGGGAACATCGTCCGGGCCGGCCCGGTCATGTGAACTTCCCGGCTGTGAAATCTCTATGGGGTCACGGCGCTGAGGTAGGGCGGCAGCAGTGGGGTCAGCGAAGCATCGCCGGACTCGGTGACCGCGCGGACGGTCCCGGCGAGGATGTCGGCTATCTGGATCTCGGGATGGCCGGTGGCGTCGAGGAAACGGATGCCCGCGAGGGGGCAGCGCTCGGTCAGGACCGCGACGCGCCGCGGCGGCAACTGGGTCTGCCGGTCGTGCGCGATGGTGACCGGGCCCCAATGCGCGACCGCCGCGACGATCGCGGGAACCAGCGGATCGAGCACGGAACGGCCGATCGGGTCGGCGCCGAGCCATTCCCGGAACGCGGCCGCGCGAGCGCGGGCGGGCGGCGGTAGGAATTCGAGATCGGGATCGCCCTTCACCCGGAGCAGATCGTTGGCGACCTGGTCGTCGGCGATTTCGGTGCCGATGTGCTCGGCCACCAGATCCCGGACGAAGGCGGTCTTGTCGAGCAGGAAGACGTGCCCGCGGCCGTGGACCGGGCCGGTGTCGCCGAGAAACCAGCGCAGGGTCGCGCGGTGCTGGGGCCGCAGCAGATGGTTGGCCTTGTATTGGGTGGCCGGGGATTTGATGCGGGCGCGCAGCTCGGCCAGGACGGCGGCCGGATCGGGTATGCGGACCGAAGCGTGCGCGAAGAACCGGGTGGTCGAGCCGATGAGCTTCTCACCCTCGTACCCGGATTCGTCGCAGGCGATCTCCCGCATCCGCCATGTCTATCCGCAAAAGCGCCGTGGCGCCCCCGATTAAATCGAGGGCGCCACGGGTTCCGGTCAGGAGCGGTAGACGCCGAACTCCCAGAGCGAGTAACCGTAGGCGGTCGCCCGGCCGGTTCCGTTGACCCGCACATAGCGGCCGGAGCCACTGACGTTCAGCTCGTCGAATCCGCCGTCACCGCTGGTCGTGGTGTAGACCGTCGTCCAATTCGAGCCGTCCGCCGAGGTCTGCACCTGATAACCGGTCGCATAGGCGGCCTCCCACGCCAGCTGCACGTGGTTGAACGACTGCACCGAACCGAGGTCGACCTGCAGCCACGCCGTGTCCACCCATTCGCTGGCCCAGCGCGTTCCGTAGTCACCATCCGTCGCGTACTGCGGCAGCTGCGGCCCGTTCGTGCCGGTCGGCTGATAGGTCGACGCCGTGGTCGTCTTTCCCTTGGACAGATTCGTTCCCGGCACGGTCGGCGGCACCACCCGGATCGACTTCTGCTCGATCCCGACGTTGCCCTGCCCGTCGTACGCGTAGACGTAGACCTTCCACACGCCCAGCTTGTCCGGCGCCTTCGCGGTGAACGAGCCGTTGCCGTTGTCGGTGAAGCCGGCATTGGTCAGCCCGGTCCCGCCGCTGATGTGCTTGTCCGAGTACATCAGGTTGTAGCGGATCAGATCGCCCTGCGGATCGCTGGCCGCCACATTGACGGTGAACGTGCCGCCGGCCGGCACCGCGGTCTGATTCGACACCGACATCGAGGAGATGACCGGCGGCGTATTCGCGGCCGCCTGACCCGAATAGGCCTGGGCGAGCGCGTAGTAGCCGAGCCGCCGCCACCCGCCGGTGAAGGTGTTCAGCCAAACTCCGCCGAAGTCGTTCTCGAGTCCGTAGTGGAATTCGGTCACGCCCAGCGCCACGCCCGGATGCGCGTTGATGGTGCTCACGCTGTTCGCGTAGCCGTCCCGTTTCTGCACGTCGGTCGGCTCGGTCGGCACGCCGTTGACGTCGTTCGGAACCTCCCATTCACCGGCCGGCCCGCCCTCGGTGACGATGTACGGCTTCGGGTAGCCGCCGGCCACCCAGTCGTTGTAGACGTTGCCGATCGCGCCGTAGGAGTTGACCGCGAGCAGGTCCAGGTCCGGCGCGTACTGCTTGTAGTACGGCCACGCACCGGTATAGGCGTCGGTCGACGTTACCGGGTGATTCGGGTCGGCCGCGTGAATGGCCTGCGCCAGCTGGTTGACGAACTTCGCGTAGCCGACCCGGCGCGCCTCCACCTCGGCGGCGGAAAGGCCGTGGTCCTGCATGGTGAGGATGACCTCGTTACCGACATCCCACATGAGTACGCCCGGGTTGTTCTTCAGAGCGTTGACCCGGTTCACCACTTCGGTCTTCACCGAGTTCATGTACGCGGTGTCGTTGACGTAGTCGGCGCCCTGATTCAGCCAGTGCCCGACGACCACCTTGATGCCCTGCTGGGCGGCCCGATTCAGCAGCCCCGGAGTATTCGCGTCGTCCACGCCCCAGATCCGGATCGTATTGACGCCCATGCTCTTCAGGTCACGCATGTAGCCGTCCGCGGCCGCCTGCGGCGGACCATAGGTCAACCCCTTCAGCCGGTACGCGGCGTCGTTGACCTGCAGCTGCCAGTTGCCCTGGGTGCCGGTCACCTTCACCACGCTCGGCCCGCCCGGAGTGGCCGGATCGGTCATCGCCGCCGGCGTCGTGCCGGCCGCCCGGGACACGGTGACCGAATCCACGCTGAGCACGCCGCCCGACGTGGTGTCGGCGGTCGGTGTGGTGCGGCCGGCGATCGCGTTCGGCAGCGAGCCGCCGATCGCCAGGTCGAACCGGAGGAAGAAGCCGTGGTGCACGGCCGCGTTCCAGGCGGTCACCCCGACCTGCGACTCGCGGACCAGCCAGGTCTGCCGGCCGTCGAGGTAGAAACGGATCTCCTCGTCGGTCTTGGTCCGGTCGATGACCTGCGAATACTCGTGGTAGCCGCTCTGGCAGCCGGTGCAGCTGGCGAAGCCGGAGGAACGGCCGTTGTACTCCGCGCACGGCCCGTCCGGCGCGGTGCCGCAGTGCAGCGTCTGCGCCAGCTGGTTGCGGCCGTTGACGTCGGTCATGATGTCGGTCTCGCCGACGCCGGGCCAGTTGTTGTAGTTGCCGCGGTAGGCCGCGCCGGTGGCCCGGAAACCCGGCCAGTAGCCGAGTGCGTTGGCCACGTCGGGCTGTTTGAGGACCGCGGTGAACTTCGTCTGGGTGCCGGCCAGCGGCTCGAAGTCGGTCCGCTGCGTCTCGATCCGGCCGGACGTCCAGTTGCCGGCACCGTCCCGGATCGCCTTGATGGTGAGCTTGCCCGCGCCGTCCAGCGCGACGTTCGCCGTGCTCGCGGACGCGGTCTCCACCTCGCCGGTGCCCCAGTTGGCGGCCCCGCCCGGGTAGGCGGTGCCGGTGCGCAGCAGCCAGTTGGCCGCCGCGGGGGAGGTGCCGGCCGAGCCGTCGAAGCTGTCCGTCCAGACCGTCGTGAAGTTGTCGGCCGGGGTGGTCGGCGTCGTGGGGGTGGTCGGCGTGGTCACCGTGCCGGACACGAAGACCTTGAATTCGTACAGCGAGTAGCCGTAGCCGCTGCCACGGACCGTGCCGTACATCCGGAGGTAGCGGCCGGTGCCGCTCAGCGTGAGCGTCTCGGTGCCGCCGGCACCGGTGGTGGTCGAGTAGATGCTGGTCCAGGCGTTGCCGTCGGGCGAGGTCTGGATCTGGTACGCCTTGCCGTAAGCGCTCTCCCACTGCAGGACCACCGAGGTGATCGTCGCGGTGGCGCCGAGGTCGACGCGGAGCCATTGCGGATCGCTGAACTGGCTGGACCATCGCGTTCCGGCGTTGCCGTCGGTGGCGAGGGCGGCCGCGGTGTCGGCGCCCTCCGACGAGGAGGCGGTGGTGGGTTTGCCCTGCGAGAGCAGGGTGTCGGCGGCGTGCGCACCGATCTGCGCCACGGCGAGATAGGCGGCGATGAGGGCCACGACAACGACAGGGACGAGGCGCCGCCAACGGAAGAGGGGCGGCGAGGAAGCCGTATTCACGGAAACTCCTGGGGATAGAGCGGTCAAGGCACCCGGGGAAGTGCGTAGCGCTCGGGGAAAGCGCTCTCCGTCCTAGCGCGAAGTGTTACGCCGCGCTTTCCCGCGTGTCAATACCGCATGGCCAAACCTGCCCGAGGCGGCCCAGCAAGCCCCACAAATCCGGCACCCTCTTGACAGATCCGCGCGTCGGAGGGGAAAGTTGGGCGCAGTTGGAGAGCGCTCTCCAAACGAGGTGGCCGGCGGCAGCACCCTCTCTCCGGCCACCTCGCTCCAACCCGGGGCCGGCGATCCCGGGTGGCGATGTTGTCGAGTTCCGTCCCGTGCCGAGCGTCAGCTGCACAAGATCGGGCCGCAGTGCGGCGGGGATTCAGGTGGGCGCCACCTGCGCCCCGATCGTGAAGAGCCGCCGTTCGGCGCGGGCCGAAACCCAACAACATCGCCGTGCCCGCGCCGCGCCGTGCCCGCGCCGCGCCGTGCCCGCGCCGCGCCGTGCCCGCGCCGCGCCGTGCCCGCGCCGCGCTCTGCCCGCGCCGCGCCGCGCTCTGCCCGCGCCGCGCCGCACTCGGCCTGAGCTGCGCCCCGCTGGCGCTCCTGCGCTCCTGTGCGCGTTCCGTCTGCGCCGCCCTCCGCGCGCAGGAGAGCTTCGCGATGGACCGTCAGGTCGGCGGGCCACTTTCGGCCGGCAGCAGGAACGCGGCGGTTGCCGCGGCGAGCAGGACCGCGGCGCTGAGAGTGATCAGGGCGGTGGGCAGGCCCGCGATCGCGACGAGTGCGGGCGCGGCGAGAGCTCCGATGACCGCGGCGGTGGCATCGCTGGTCATGAACGTTGCGGACACGCGGGCGCGGCCCCAGGGCGGGCTGGCGTTCTGGACGTGGTGGGTGGTGGCGACGCCGGCCACGGCTCCGGGCAGGCCGGCGGCGGTGACCGCGACGACCGCCACGAGCAGGCTGCTGGTGCTGAACATGATCAGAAAACAAACTCCGACCAGCGCGTACGAGATGGTGAGCTGGGTGCGTGCGGGGGAGCGGAGCAGCACCGTCCGGCTGACGGCCGAACCGCACAGGTAGCCGACCCCGAGCCCGGTGACCAGATAACCCACCGCCTGGCCGGAGCTGTCCAGCCGGTGCACGACGAACGGCACCAGCAGGGCGGTCAACGCCGCATTGGCGGTCCAGTAGAGCCAACTGCCGGCGAGCAGGCCGGCCAGGATCCGGCTGTGCACCACCAGCCGCCACCCCTGCCGCAACTCGTCGACCAGCCGAGTGCCGCCGGGATGCGGGCCGGCGGGCCGGTCGAGCGTGCCGGCGCCGGGACGCGGGTTGTCCGGCCGGCCGAGCGCGCCGCCGGCCGGCCGGGTCGTCGCCGGCAGGGGCAGCCCCGCGATGATCGCGGCGGCGGCGAGGTAGCTGACCACGTCGACCACCACGACGGCGCCGAACCAGCCGGCCGCGGTGAGGTAGGTGCCGGCCAGCGGAGCGCAGATCCGCAGCGCGCTGTGCGACGTGGCCAGCAGGGCGTTCGCGGAGGCCCGGTCGGCCGGGTCGGTGACGACCGCGGGGATCGCCGCCTGCAAGGCCGGCCGCAGGAAACACGCCGCGAGGTTCTCCACCGCCAGGGCGAGGTAGACGTATCCCACCCGGTCGGCGCTGGTCGCCACGAGCAGGATGCTCACCCCGAGCGCCGCGGCCACGTTGGCGCCGACGAGCACGACCCGGCGCGGCCACCGGTCGGTCAGGGCGCCCGCCCATGGTCCGATCAGGACGGCCGGCAGCGCCTGGACGGCCAGGGCCAGCCCGGTCGAGGTCGCCGACCCGGTCACCGCATAGACCTGCACGGGCACCGCCATCACCAGCAGCCAGGTGCCGCAGGCGTCGACGGTGGCGGCGGCCCAGAGCCGGCGGAAGCCTCGGTGGTGCCACATGCCGTCGCACGCTATCCCCACAGAAAACTTCATGGCAAGATGTGTCTCGTGGAAATAGCGGAGCTGGGCGCGATGCTGCGTGGCCGCCGGGTGGCGGCCGGGCGCACGATCGCCTCGGTCGCGGCGGATGCCGGTCTGTCGGTGCCCTACATCGCGAATCTGGAGAACGGCCGCGGCAACCCGACGCTGTCCGCGGTGAGCAATCTCGCCACCGCACTGGGCGCCGAGCTGGTGGTGCGGCCGGCCGAGGGGGACCCCGGCGATGACCCGTGGCCCGCGTCGCTCGTGCAGTTCGCGCGTGCCCCCCGCTTCCACGCCGAGGTGACCCGGCTGGCGGCCGCGAGCCGGACGCCGGCGACTGCGACCCGGGAGCGCCTGCTCACCGCCATGGCCGCGATGGCCGCACTGGCGTCCCGCCCGCTGACCGACCTCGACTGGCACCGCATCCTCGACACGGCGATCCTGCTGAATCGCGATTAGGCGGGGTGGGCCAAAAAAGTTCCGCGGCGATGTCGAATGGGGTCAGCGGGCTCCGACCAAGGGCTGACGGCGGCCGCGGGGTCGCCGGAGAAACGAGGAGATCGACGTGAAGTACATGCTGATGATGTTCGGGGACGCCGCCGACATGATGCAGGAGCGGTCGACCGAGTGGGTGCGCGACATGATCGCGTTCATGGGCGAGTTCAACGCCGACCTGGAGAAGGCCGGGGAGTTCGTGGATGCGCAGGGTCTGGACTTCCCGTCCACGGCCAAGACGGTGAGCCTCGTGGACGGCCAGGTCGTGGTGTCGGACGGCCCGTTCGCCGAGGCCAAGGAGGCGCTGGCCGGCTACTGGATCTTCGACGTCAAGGACGAGGCCCGCGCCGTCGAGCTGGCCGGCAAGATCGTGGTCTGGGCACAGCGGGTGGAGCTGCGCAAGATCGGCGAGGCCCCGGAGGTCTGATCCGCCGGTTTCGGATGCGGCGCCCGAGGAGGGCGCCGCTCCGCGGCCATGAAAGCGGCCATGAAAGCGGCCAAGTGAGCGGCCAAGCGAGCGGCCAAGAAGAGCAGGGAGGGGAGCGGTGACCGACCCGGGCGGAATGGAGATGCTGCTGCGGGAGCTTGCTCCGCAGGTGCTCGGCGGGCTGGTCCGGCGCTACGGGCAGTTCGACGCGGCCGAGGACGCCGTTCAGGAAGCCCTCCTGGCCGCCTCCCTGCAATGGCCGCGAGAGGGCATCCCGGACAACCCGCGGGGCTGGCTGTCCGCGGTCGCGGCGCGCCGGCTGGTCGACGAGTTCCGCAGCGAGAGCGCCCGGCGCCGGCGGGAAGCCGACGTGACCCTGACCGAGACCGCCGCCGAGGTCCCGGACTCCGACGACACCCTCGACCTGCTGTTCCTCTGCGCGCACCCGGCACTCTCCGGCCCGTCGCAGCTCGCGCTCACCCTGCGAGCGGTCGGCGGCCTGACGACCGGGGAGATCGCGCAGGCTTTCCTCGTACCCGAAAGCACCATGGCTCAGCGCATCAGCCGCGCCAAGCAGTTGATCCGCCGCAGCGGGCGTGGTTTCGCATCCCCGCCGGAGGCGGAGCGTGGTGAGCGGCTGCGCGTCGTCCGGCAGGTGCTCTATCTGATCTTCAACGAGGGCTACACCGCGTCCGGCGGTCCGGCGCTGCAGCGGGCCGAGCTGACCGCCGAGGCCATCCGGCTCGCCCGGATGCTGCGCAAACTCCTCCCGGGCGACACCGAGACCGGCGGCCTGCTGGCCCTGATGCTGCTCACCGACGCGCGCCGGACGGCCCGCTCCGACGCCGACGGCAACCTGATCCCGCTCGACAGCCAGGACCGTTCGTTGTGGAGCAAGGAGCAGATCACCGAGGGGGTCGCCCTGGTCTCGGCGTCGCTGGGCCGGGGGCCGCTCGGCCCGTACCAGATCCAGGCCGCCATCGCGGCCCTGCACGACGAGGCGCCGAGCGACGCGGAGACCGACTGGCCGCAGATCCTCGCGCTGTACGAGGTGCTGGAGAAGATCTCGCCCGGGCCGGTGGTGACGCTGAATCGGGCGGTCGCGGTCGCCCGCGCGCAGGGCCCGCTGGCCGGCCTGGCCGTGCTCGCCGACCTCGACGGTGATGCCCGGATGGAGGGCAACCACCGGGTCGAGGCGGTGCGGGCGCACCTGCTCGAACGGGCCGGCTTCCGGGCCGAGGCGCATGCCGCGTTCACCCGGGCCGCGACGCTGACCGCGAGCGTCCCGGAGCGTCGCTACCTGCAGCGGAAAGCTCTTACATTGCTCGAACAGGGAAACCCGGCAGAATGATGCGGTGACCGACGCCCCCGCCAAGGGCCTGGTCCTCGTGGTCGAGGACGAGCGCCCGATTGCCGACCTCGTGCGGCTCTATCTGAGCCGGGAGGGGTTCGGGGTGCAGGTCGAGCACGACGGCCCGGCCGGGCTGGCGGCGGCGCGGCGGCTGCGGCCGGTCGCCTGCATCCTCGACATCGCGCTGCCGGGCCTGGAAGGCACCGAGATCGTCCGCCAATTGCGTGCGGAGGGTGACTGGACGCCGGTGATCTTCCTCACTGCGCGTGACGACGAGGTGGATCGGATTCTCGGGCTGGAGATGGGCGGCGACGACTACGTGACCAAGCCGTTCAGCCCGCGCGAGCTGGTCACCCGGGTCAAGACGCTGCTGCGGCGGGCGGCCGGGCCGCCGGACGGCGAGCGGATCAAGCAGCTCGGCGCGGTCCGGCTCGACCCGGGTCGTCGGCTGGTCACCGTGGACGGGTCGCCGCTGTCGCTCACCACGACCGAGTTCGACCTGCTCGGGCACCTGCTCGGCCGGCCGGGCCGGGTCTTCACCCGGGAGGAGCTGCTGGCCGCCGTCTGGGGGTACGCGTCGGCCGCCGGCACCCGCACGGTGGACGTGCACGTGGCGCAGGTGCGGGCGAAGCTCGGCGGGGCCGCCGCGCTGATCCGGACCGTGCGCGGGGTCGGCTACACCGCCGATGCGTGATTTCCTCCGGACCCTGACCGGCCGGGTCATGCTGGTCACCGCGGCCACCGCGGTCGTCGCCGTGATCGTGACGGCGCTGGTGGCGGTGCCGGTGTCGATCCGCGCGGTCAACACGCAGGTCCGCGCCGAGCTGGTCGAGCAGAGCAAACTCGCGGTCGAGCTGCTGGCCACCGAGCGCCCGGCCGCCCGGGAGACGATCGTCACCGAGCTGCGCGCGCAGGACGTCGAGGTCTATCTGATCCGGCGCGGCACGGTCGACCGGACCGGGCTGCCGAGCCGGGTGGTGCAGCAGATCGCGGCCGGTCAGACGGTCGACACGCGGTCGCCGGTCAACGGCCGGCCGTCGTTCATCGTCGGGCGTCCGCTGAGCGGGCGCAACGCGGGCGTGGTCCTCACCCGCCCGGTCGCCAGTGGCACCGCCGGCAAGGTGCTCGGCCGCATCTGGATCGCGCTTCTCGCCGGGCTGGCCGGCGGCATCGGGGCGGGCGCGCTGCTGGCCCGCTTCATCGCCCGGCCGATCCGCCGGGCGGCGGCGGCCGCCGGCAAGCTTTCCGCGGGCGACCGCTCGGTGCGCATCTCCCGCCAGGGGCCGGCCGAGGCCGGCGAACTGGCCGACGCCATCAACCATCTCGCTACCGCCTTGCAGATCAGCGAGGGCCGGGAGCGGGACTTTCTGCTGTCGGTCTCCCACGAATTACGTACGCCGCTGGCGACCATCCGGGGCTACGCGGAGGCCCTGGCCGACGGTGTGGTCGGGGCGGACGGCGCCGAGAAGGCCGGTGCCACCATGCTCGCCGAGTCGGAACGGCTGGACCGGCTCATCTCCGACCTGCTCGTGCTGTCCCGGCTGGAGGCCGCCGACCTGCCCTTGGACGTGGTCCCGGTCGACCTGGCCGAGCTGGTCCGGGCGGCGGGGGAGGCGTGGGCGGCCCGCTGCGCCCCGGACGGCCCGCGGCTGCGGGTGGAGCTGCCGCCGGAGCCGTTGCTGGTGGAGACCGATCCGGGCCGGATCCGGCAGGTGCTCGACGGCCTCTGCGAGAACGCGCTGCGGGTCGTCCCGGCCAAGGCACCGCTGGTGCTGGCGGCCCGGGCCGGTGCGGAGGCGGCCGTGCTCGAGGTGCGCGACGGCGGCCCCGGCTTCACCGACGAGGACCTCGAGGTCGCGTTCGAGCGGGGCGCGCTGAACCGCCGCTACCGGGGCATCCGCAAGGTCGGCAGCGGGCTCGGCCTGGCCCTGGCCGCCCGCCTGGTGGGCCGGCTCGGCGGCCGGATCAGTGCCGGGCACGCCCCGGAGGGCGGCGCGTTGTTCACCGTGGAGCTTCCTTACCCAGCCCGAACATTGCCCTGACCTCGGCCTGCTGTTCGGCCCGCAGGATCGCATCCATGAGACGAACCCTGGTTGCCCTAGGTATCTCCGGCGCGCTGCTCCTGGCCGGATGCGGTGTCGGTGCCGGTGCCGCAGCGAGCTCCGACGTCGCCGACGAGGCCGTCGCCCTTCAGCAGGTCGGCTTCGAGACCGGCCTGGACGACACCGCGTCGGCCGGCACCGGCGACGCCCCGCGCAAGGCCCTCCGTCAGCAGCTGCGCCGCAACACCCTGCACGGCGAGGTGGTCATCGCGACCAAGAAGAACGGGAACAAGACCGTCGTCGTCCAGCGCGGCACGGTGACCGCGGTGACCGCGACCGGCGTGTCGGTGAAGTCGTCCGACGGATTCGCACTGACCTGGACGTTTGGTGACAAGCTGCGGATCGTGCAGAACCGCAAGAAGGTCGAGGCCTCCGCGCTGACGACCGGCGCCGAGATCGGCCTCGCCGGCACCAAGGACGGCGACGTCACCTCGGCCCGGCTGATAGCGATCAAATGAGGGTCGCGGCCCGCCTCCCCCGGGGCGGGCCGCGACGACACAGGAAGGCTTATTGGAGGAACTCGCCGAGCGGGGAGAGCAGGAGCTTTCCCAGATCGGCGGCGACCCGGTCGAGGTGGGCGCGTTCCTTGTCGGTGGCCGACATGTCGTGCCGGAGACCCCACAGCTTCTGCGCGTTACGCCAGGCGACGTTCCGCGTGTACTCCACCGCCTCGCCCTGCCACCAGTCGTCGAGGCTTCCGTTCATCGTGTCGATGAGCAGCTGCCATTTGTCCAGGTAGCCGCGGCGAAGGCCGGGGATCGAGTGCGCGAAGATCTCGTTGATCTGCAGGTAGTCGAGGTGCTGGTCGCTGTCGTCGATCGGGTCGGTGCCCAGGTGGTCGAACGTGGTGACCAGCGCGAACGGCAGATCGAAGTTGATGTGCGCGTTCACCCCGGCGCACGCGGCCGGCAGCGGGCGGCAGTCCGGCCCCGGGATCCGCTGGAACAGCCCGGACCAGACGCGCGGGCACAGCGGACTCGCCTCCGGGCCGGCCCACGCACGCAGTGCATCGAAGTAGCGCGCCGCGAACTCCACGTCGAGGCGCGAGAGAAAAGCCGGGTCCTTGAATTTGCCCGCGTAGAGGCGCTCCAGAACACCCTCGGTGATTGTCAGGTACAGCTTGTTGAAGTCGCAGAGCGGGTTCTCCGCCAGCAGGGGTGGCACGCGGCCCAGGATGTCCTGCAGCTTCGTCAGCTGATCAACCACGGCGGGTACGTCGTCGGGGTGCGTTTGCAGCAGGTCGAACATCTCCTGCCGGACCGGACCCCAGACCGACTGCATCATCGGTTCCTCCAGGTGTTTCTCCACACGGAGGGCCCCCAGCACCGCCCGGCGACGGTAGCCGCCGGGCGGTGCTCCCCCGTGGAGTCAGCCTTCCACCGGGGACGTACGCAGGGATCGGTAGATCTACGTATTCCGCGTACGTAGATAACGAACAGGTCACGCCGCGGTGAGGAAGACCCGGCTCGCCTGGACTCGCGTACGGACCTGGAGCTTGTCGAAGATGTGCCCGACGTGGACACCGACCGTGCGCTCCGAGATGAACAACTTCTCGCCGATCTCCCGGTTGGTCAGGCCCTCGGCCATCGCGGCCAGGACCTCACGCTCGCGCTGGGTGAGGATGCTCAGCTCGTCGTCGGGCACGGCGCTCGGCGGGTTGAGCGGCACCGTGTCGGCGTCGTCGGCGAGCGCCACCCGGAACCGCTGCGCGGTCGCGACGATCTCGGCGGTGAACGGGCGCGCTCCCATCGCGATCGCCATCGTGTACGCCTCGCGCAGCGCGACCACCGCGGTGGCCCGCCGCGTCGTCCGGCGGGTCAGCACCGCCTCGGCCCGGCGCAGCCGCGAATACGCCGCCGGGTAGGGCTGGCTGCGCCGATCCCAGGCGGCCGCCGCCCGCACCCACGGCTCCGGGTCGTGCCGCTGCTCGATCCGGCTGATCTCGGCGTTGCACAGATCGATGTAGCCGTCGATGACCCCACGCACCGGCGTGGCCGCATTGCCGACGCCGTCGACCATCCGCTCCACCACGGTCTTGAGCCGGCGCAGCGCACCCGGGTCGACCTGCTCGCCGTCGCTGAGCGCCTCGGCCTCGGCGCGCAGGCCGTGCCACGCCAGGATGCCGAGCAGCATCAGGTCGTCGGAGCGGGTCTCGGTCAACCCGCGCTGGACGGCCGCGCGGGCCTGGGCGTGCTGGCGCTGCCACATGGCCAGGCCGGAGCGCAGCGTGAGCATCGGCAGCACGTGCCGGGCGCCGCCGCCGGCCAGCAGGGTGGCGACCGCGTCCAGGTCGCGGACGGCCGCGTCGACGTCGCCGAAGCCGACCCAGAGCCGGCAGCGGGCCAGCAGCAGCTCGACCGCGTCGGCACCGGACGGCCGGTGCCGCATCGCCGCCTCGAGCACCTGATCGGCCTCCGCCCACTGGCCGACCCGGAACAGGCCGTTGCCGGCGATGGCCAGCAGGCGGGTCTGGTAGCTGCGGCCGACCCCGAGCGAGGCCAGCCGCTCCGCACCGCGGCGGGCGACCAGCACCCCCTCCTCGACCTTGTTGAGCGGACCGGTGAGCAGCTCGGCCAGGTGTAGGTAGGCCACGCCCAGGTCGTCGGGGTGGCCGGAGCGCTCGGCGATCTCCACCGCCTGGCGGATGACCGCGAGACCGGCGTCCGGGTCCTCCCGGAACGCGGAGCTGTAACCGAGCGCGGCGCTGGCCCGGACCAGATCGGCGGTCGTGCCGTTCTCGGCGGCCTGATCGAGGGCTTCGCTGGCACGGTCGTAGGCGTCGCCGTACCGCCCCAGATGCACCAGCAGCTCGGCCAGGTAGGCGGCGGCCGACGCGCGCTGCCGCGGCGTGCAGTCCGGCGCCTGCAGGGCCAGCTCGTATTCCACCTCGGCGGTGGCCGAGCGGCCGGCCGCGGCCAGGTAACGCGCGCGGCGCAGGTGCAGCTCGCAGCGGCCCGGTGCGTCCGGCCGCGCGGCCAGCTCGGCGAGCCGGGTCAGGGCCCGCTGGTGCTCGCCGCACAGGTGGGCCGACTCGGCCGCGTGCGCCAGCAGCTCGGTGCGCTCGGGCACGTCGTCGGTGGTCAGGTCGAGGGCCAGCGACCAGTAGCGGTGGGCCTCGGTGAAGCCGTACAGCTTTTCCGCCGAGCGGGCCGCGGCGACCACCGACGGCAGGGCCCGGGCCGGCTCGCCGGCCTTCTGCCAGTGGTGGGCGAGCCGGGCGTGGTCGACCACGCCGCCGGCCTCCATCGCCTCGGCGTAGCGGCGGTGCAGCGACGCGGCCTGGGCCGGCAGCACCTCGGCCTCGAGGACCTCGGCGACCAGCCGGTGCCGCAGCCGGTAGCCCTCGGGCGAGCTGGCCACGAACCGGTGCGCCACGGCCGCATGGATCGCCTCGATCAGCTCGTCCTCGCCGAGCTTGGTGACCCGGGCCAGCACGACGTGCTCCACCGGCTCGACGCCGGCCGCGACCGCGTGCACCACCGAGTGCGCCTTCGGCGGCAGCTCGTCCACCCGGGACAGGAAGATCTCGCGCAGCGTGTCGGACAGCTCGATCCGGCCGTCGCGCAGGTCGCGGGCCAGCTCCTCGACCACGAACGGGTTGCCGCCGGAACGCTTGAAGACCCGGTCGGAGTCCTCCGGCTCGATGCCGCCGCCGGCGATCGCGTTGACCAGCTCGAGGGTCTGCTCGCGGTCGAGCGGGGAGAGATCGACGACCTTGACCGACCGCAGCCGGCGCAGCTCGGCCAGCACCCGGCGCAGCGGGTGGGCGCCGTGCAGGGCCTCGGCGCGCACCGCGGCCAGCACCGACAGCCGGACGCCGCCCAGGCCGGCGAGTAGGTAGAGCAACAACTGGCGGGTGCTGCGGTCGGCCCACTGCAGGTCGTCGAGGACGAGCAGCAGGTGCCGGTCGCCGGCCAGCTCACGCAGGTCGCGGGACACCCGGTCGAGCAGCGCGCCCGGGTCGTCGGCGCTGGTCGGCTGCTGGGCCGGGGAGTTCGCCTGCCGCAAAGCCTGCAAAACCGGGTGCAAAGGGGACGCATCGCCGATGTCGAGGCAGGTTCCGGACAGCACAGCAACGCCCGCGGCGCTCATCGCCCGGGCGGTCTCCCGCAACAGCCGGCTCTTCCCGACGCCACTCTCGCCGGTGACGAACACCGCGGCGGTGCCGCCCGGGCCGACATTGCGCAGGTCGGACTGGACTCCGGCGAGCGTGTCGGTGCGACCGACAAGCGGGCCGTCGTCCCCCTCCTCGCTGGCCATGCACGGCAGCCTAGTGCGAATCGACCTAGCACGTTGTCGTCGGTTCGGTCTGTTCTGCGTCACAAAAATGACGGGGCGCCGCCCTGTCAGAGATACGTCGTTCTGACGATCCCGAACTGGACGGCGGCTGGCACCGTTCTCTCCCGGGGCAAGCAAGGAATTGGGGGAGCGTGAGACATGACCGCAATCGCTATGGCGGAGCAGGAGCGGCGTCAGACCGTCACCGTCTTTTTCATCGACATAGTGGGCTTCACCTCGCTCGTCGACGAGCTCGACTGTGCGGTGGTCCGCGCATTGCAACGGGACTACTTCTCGACCGTGTCCGAGGTGGTCCGCGCGGGGGGCGGCGTAGTGGAGAAATACGTCGGGGACGCAGTGATGGCGGTGTTCGGAACAGGGACCGGGGGATTCGGTCCGGAAGCGGCCGCTTCGGCGGTACGGGTGGGCCTGTCGGTCCAGGAGGCGTTGAGGGGGCAACTCCTGGCCGGCAGGTTCGCTGTTCGCACCCGGGTGGGTCTAGCGACCGGCGACGTCATCGTCGACCTCGCGGCCGCCCGGGATTTCGGGCACGGCATGGTCAGCGGAAGCGTGGTCAGCACGGCCGCGCGTCTTCAGGCGTACGCGCCGCACGACACCGTCGTGGTGTGCGCGGCGACCCAGGCGGTCACCGATGAGTTGATCGCCTATCAAGAGCTGCCGCCGGTCCGGGTGGCCGGCAAGCCGTACCCGCTGGATCTGTGGCGTGCGTTGCAGCCGCAGCGGGTTCCGGCCGGCGCTGGGCAGCTCTGCGGGGTGGGCGCCGAATAACCGGCGCACCTCGGGGTGGACGCCGACCTGGGCAGTGGCGTCCACCCGCCCGCACTGTGTCATCCCGCACGATCGGGCACGATCGTGCGGGTGGCGCGGGCGGTGTTGCAGGGAAGTTGTCAGAGGCTCCCGGTAGGCTCGCCGCGTCTTGACCACCTAGGGCCGATCGGGAGAACCACCTCGTGACCGCGGAAATCCTGTACGGGGCTGACGACCTCACGCACCTCGAAGGGCTGGACGCCGTCCGGAAGCGCCCGGGCATGTACATCGGCTCGACCGACAGCCGCGGCGTCAACCACCTGGCCAACGAGATCATCGACAACTGCACCGACGAGGGTGTCGGCGGCCACGCCACCAGCGTCGCAGTGATCATGCACGCCGACGGCTCGGTGCAGGTCGACGACGACGGCCGGGGCATCCCGACCGACATCAATGCCAAGTCCGGCCTCAACGGCGTCGAGCTGGTGCTGACCCGGCTGCACGCCGGCGGCAAGTTCGGCGGCTCCGGCTACAAGACCTCCGGCGGCCTGCACGGCGTCGGCGCCTCCGCGGTCAACGCACTCTCGCTGCGCTTCGACGTGACCGTCAAGCGCGACGGCAAGGTGCACGAACTCTCGTTCCACCGCGGCCAGCCGGGCGTCTTCGACGGCCCCGGGCCGACCGCCCGCTTCACGCCCGAGTCCGGCCTGCGCGTGGTGCGCAAGATGAAGCGCGGCGAGTCGACCGGCACCTCGATCCGCTACTGGTACGACGCGCGGTATTTCGAGACCGGCGCCCGGCTCGACGCCGACGCCGTCCGGGCCAAACTGCGCAACACGGCCTTCCTGGTCCCCGGCGTGATCTACACGTTGCGGGACGAGAACGCCGAAGAGGTCACCACTGAGACCTTCCACTACCCGCACGGCCTCACCGACATGGTGGAGTTCCTCACCCACGCGGGTGACAAGCCGGTCTCCGGCATCCTGATGGTCACCGGCTCGGGCACCTACAAGGAGAACGCCGCCGACGCGAACGGCGTGATGCAGTCCAACGTCGAGCGCCGCGCCGAGATCGAGGTCGCGTTCCGCTGGGGCACCGGCTACGACCGCACCGTCGAGTCCTTCACCAACACGATCCGTAACATGCACGGCGGCACACACCGTAAGGGATTCGAGCGGGCACTCGTGCGGGCGCTCACCGACGCGATCCGCAACACCCGCGGCCTGCTGCGCCCCAAGGAAGACCCGCCGGTCCTCGACGATCTGCTCGAGGGCATGACCGCGGTCATCCACGTGCGCGTCCCCGAGCCGCAGTTCACCTCGCAGACCAAGGACGAGCTGTCCACGGCCGGCGTCACCCGGGTGGTCCAGAGCCTGGTCGAGGCGTACATCAAGGAATGGGTCGACGGGCGCAGGACGAAGGCCGAGGCCCGCACCGTCCTGCAGAAGGTGGTCGACGCGGCCCGCGTCCGGCTGACCCAGAAGCAGCAGAAGGACGCGGCCCGCCGCAAGACCGCGCTCGAAGGCGCGTCGATGCCGCCCAAGCTGGTCGACTGCCGGGCCACCGGCATCTCCCGCTCGGAGCTCTACATCGTCGAGGGCGACAGCGCCCTCGGCACCGCCCGGATGGCCCGCAGCTCGGAATATCAAGCGCTGCTGCCGATCCGCGGCAAGATCCTCAATGTGCAGAAGGCCTCCCTGCAGCAGGTGCTCGACAACGCCGAATGCTCGGCGATCGTGCAGGTGCTCGGGGCCGGCTCGGGGCGCACGTTCGAGCTGGCGTCGCTGCGTTACGGCCGGGTCATGATCATGGCGGACGCCGACGTCGACGGCTCACACATCCGGACGCTGCTGATCACCCTGTTCGCGAAATACATGCGGCCGGTGATCGAGGCCGGCCGGCTGTTCGCCGCGATGCCGCCGCTGCACAAGGTCGTCACCAAGGGGCGCAGCTCCGAGACGATCTACACGTACACCCAGCAGGAGATGGAGTCGACGGTCGCCCGGTTCGAGCGTTCCGGCCGCTCCGTGCAGAAGCCGGTGCCCCGGTTCAAGGGCCTCGGCGAGATGGACGCCGACGAGTTGTGGGACACCACGATGAACCCGGCGACCCGGACCGTCCGGCGCATCACGATGACCGACGCCGAGCGCGCCGAGGAGACCCTCGAGCTGCTGATGGGCGAGCGGGTCGAGCCCCGGAAGAACTGGCTGATCGAGGCGGCGGGCCGCATCGACCAAGAGACGATCGACGCCTGAGAGGCACTTGTTCATGGCACGCCGCAAGAACACCGAGAACCGCGTCGACCTGTCCGCCTTCGACCAGGCCGGCGCCCGGGTCATCGACAACCCGCTGACCACCGAGGTAGAGGACTCCTATCTGGAGTACGCCTACTCGGTGATCCACTCCCGCGCCCTGCCGGACGCCCGCGACGGCCTCAAGCCGGTGCACCGCCGCATCCTGTGGTCGATGTCCGAGCAGGGCCACCGCCCCGACCGGGGTTATGTGAAGTCTGCCCGAGTTGTCGGAGATGTGATGGGTAAATACCATCCACACGGTGACGTCGCGATCTACGATGCGTTAGTTCGGCTGGCCCAGGACTTCTCGCTCAACGCGCCGCTGATCGACGGCCACGGCAATTTCGGGTCGCCAGACGACGGCCCGGCCGCCGCGCGGTACTGCGTGACGGGGGAGACCCGGGTCCGCCTGGCTGACGGCTCAAGTTCACGAATCGCCGATCTTGCGAAGCTTGCGCCGGACAGCGAGGCCGAGGCGGACTTCGAGGTCCTCGACAAAGACGGCAAGGCTGTCCGCGTCGACCGGGTGTTCAACTCCGGAATTCACCCGACTGTTCGCATCACGACAAAATCGGGATTCTCGTTGCGCGGCACTGAGAACCACCCGGTTCTCTGCCTCGAGGCCCCCATGGGTGTGCCGATTTTCCAATGGCGACAGCTCGACGAGATCAAGCCCGGAGCCGTGGTTTGTGTAGCACGCAACGCATGGACTCAGGTCGTCCCGACGGCTCATGAGTACATGTTGGGCGTGCTGGCCGGGGCCTGGGCATCGGAAGGCTGGGCGAGCGCGACCCGAGCCGGCTTCAACAACACGGACGAGCACTTCTTCTCCGAAGTGCTCTATGCGTACGACCACATTGTCGGTGGTCGGCGTTACGTTGCCGAGCGCAAGACGCGTGTCAATCGCAAAGCAGTTCGAGAAATGGACATCCAGGATTACGCGGGCGGCATGGACGCGTTCCGGGCCAGTCCACTGGCCGAGTTCATCGGGCATAAGGCAACCGCGAAGATGATCCCGGAATTCGTCTGGAACGGCGGTCCGGGTGTCAAACGGGCCTTCCTCATGGCTGTTTTCGAGGGTGACGGCGGCGTCCGCGTCGCTCTTGACGGATTCACCGTCCAGTACTCCACCTACAGCGATGTCCTTGCTCGCGGGATCCAGGAGTTGCTTGCCGAGTTCGGTGTCATCGCGGCCCGCCGGCAATACACCCGTGCAAGCGGCTCAGTCGAGTACCGCCTCGTCGTGTCGGGCCTTCGCAATGTGCACGCATTCGTACAGCGCGTCGGCTTTATGCGCACCAAGCAGAGCCGGGTCGTCGAGCTTCTGCGCCACTCGCCATTGCGTGCTCATCGGCTGAGCAAGGACCATGTGCCGTTCGTCGCGGCCTATGTTCGTGGAGCTCTCGATTTTGACCGGCGTGGCAGCGGACGCAAGTGGTTGACCGTCCACAACTTCGACCGGGTCGAACGCTGGGAGACCGAGCGCCTACGCATCATCGATCGGATCAAGGATCCCGAGATTCTAGCGACAATCCTGCCGGTGATGGACGCGGGTTACCGCTATGAGGAGGTGACCTCGGTTGAGGCATGCGAGCCGGCCGAGGTCTATTCCGTCCGTGTCCAGTCGGAAGACCACTCCTTCCTTGCAGGTGGATTCGTAAATCACAACACCGAGGCCCGGATGTCCCGGGAGGCGATGCTGCTCGTCGGTGAGCTTGGCGAAGGCACGGTCGACTTCAAGAACACCTATGACGGTGACGCCCTCGAACCCAAGGTGCTGCCGGCCGCGTTCCCCAACCTGCTGGTCAACGGCACGTCCGGCATCGCGGTCGGGATGGCGACCAACATGATTCCGCACAACCTCGGTGAGGTGGTGGCGGCCGCCCGGCATCTGATCACCGAGCCGGAGGCGTCGCTCGACGACCTGATGCGGTTCGTGCCCGGGCCCGACCTGCCCACCGGCGGTCAGCTGCTCGGCCTCGACGAGGTCCGGCGCGCCTACGAGACCGGGCGCGGCGTGGTCCGGATGCGGGCCCGGGCGCAGACCGGGCTGCTCGAGGGCGGGCGCGGGCGGCAGGCCATCACGGTCACCGAGCTGCCCTACGGCATCGGCACCGAGAAGATCATCGAGGCGATCACCGACGAGGTGAAGGGCAAGCTGATCACCTCGGGGCCGCGCCGCGGTCAGCGGCAGGCGGCCCGGCTGGCCGGCATCGCCGACGTCAAGGACCTCACCGACCGCGAGCACGGCACCCGGCTGGTCGTCGAGTGCAAGGTCGGCGTCAACCCGCAGGCGCTGCTGGCCGACCTCTACCGGCTGACCCCGCTGGAGAGCTCGTTCGGCATCAACAACCTGGTGCTGCTCGACGGCCAGCCGCAGACGCTCGGCCTCAAGCGGCTGCTCGAGGTCTTCGTCAACCACCGCTACGACGTGGTGACCCGGCGCACCGAGTTCCGCCGCACCAAGCGGCAGGATCGCCTGCACCTGGTCGACGGCCTGCTCATCGCCCTGATCGACATCGACCGGGTGGTCGCCATCATCCGCGGCAGCGACGACGCGGCCGCCGCCAAGGCGTCGCTGATGAGCGAGTTCTCGCTGTCCGACATCCAGGCGACCTACATCCTGGACACTCCGCTGCGCCGGCTCACCCGCTTCGACCGGATCGAGCTGGAGACCGAGCAGGAGCGGCTGCGTAACGAGATCGCCGAGCTGTCCCGCATTCTCGACAACGTCGACGTGCTCAAGCAGCTCGTCTCGGACGAGCTGGCCGCGGTGGCGAGCGAGTTCGGCGCGCCCCGGCGCACCACGCTGATCGACGGTGACCTCAAGGAGGTCCTCGCGGCGTCGGTTCCGGCCGGTCCGCTCGAGGTGGCCGACGACCCGTGCCAGGTGATCCTGTCGGCGACCGGGCTGATCGCCCGCACCGCCGCGGAGAGCGAGGAGGCCACCGAGGGCCGCCGCCGGTCCGGCCGGGTCAAGCACGACGCGGTCCGCGCGGTGATCCATTCGACCGCCCGCGGCCGGATCCTGCTGGTCACCAACCGCGGCCGGGCGTTCAAGACCGATGTGCTGCCGCTGCCGGTGCTGCCCGACCAGGCCGGCACGGTCTCGGTGCGCGGCGGCATGTCGGCGGCCGAGCTGGTCCCGCTGGAGAAGGGGGAGAAGGTCGTCGGCCTTGCCCCGCTCGCCGACGGCTCGCCCGGCCTGGCGCTGGGCACGAAGCACGGGGTGGTCAAGGTGTGTGCGCCCGAGTGGCCGGTCCGCTCGGACGAGTTCGAGGTGATCACGCTCAAGGAGGGTGACGAGGTCCTGCAGGCCACCTGGCTGACCGACGGCAACGAGACGCTGGCGTTCGTCAGCTCGGACGCGTCGATGCTGCGCTTCCCGGCGAAGCTGGTGCGGCCGCAGGGTCTCAAGGGCGGCGGCATGGCCGGCATCAACCTGACCGCCGAGTCCGAGGTCGTCTCGTTCAACGTCGTGGTGACCGCGGATGCCGAGCACGGTGAGCCGATGGTGGTGACCTCCACCGGCACCCAGGTGAAGGTGACGCCGTTCAAGTCGTACCCGGCGAAGGGCCGCGCCACCGGCGGGGTCCGCGTGCAGCGCTTCCTCAAGGGCGAGACGCGGCTCGCGGTCGCCTGGGTCGGGCCGCGCCCGGTCGGCGCCAGCAGCACCGGCGACCCGGTCGAGCTGCCGGAGCCGGACACCCGGCGCGACGGTTCGGGCACGGCCGTGATCATGGGCCCGCAGATCATCGGGCACCTGATCGAGCGGGGCTGATCGGGCCGGTCAGGCCGAGCCCGAGGGCCCGGCCCGCGCCGGTCACGGCGGGCCGGGTCGGTCAGGTTTTGGCGAGTTCGCCGCGCAGCACGTTTGCCATCAGGTCGGAGTCGACCGGCTTCTGCAGGTAGGGCGCGTTGGCGGGGACCAGCCCGGTGGAGAGCGCGATGTGCCGCGGGATCCCGGTCGCGTAGACGATCTTCACGCCGGGAAACTCGGCGGCGATCGTCTGGGTGTAGCGGCTGGTGTCGCCGGGCAGGGAGAGGTCGGCCACCAGGAGGTCGACATGTCCCTGCTCGCGGCGGACCACGTCGACCGCCTCGGTGCCGCTGCTGACGCCGCGCACCGCGAATCCCCGCGTGCTCAGCGCGTGCGCGGTCAACTCCAGGATGTCGACGTCGTCGTCCACCACCAGAACTGTAGGTTGGCGCATATTCACCCGGAACCTCCTGGTTCGGAGGCTACGGGACGCGCTGCCTGGCCAAAGCCGGTCTCGAAAAGTCAGACGAATGGGCGTACCCCCTTCGCCGCAAGAGGGAGAGGGACACGCGGGCCAATGACACCGGCGTGGGAGGTACTGCCAGCATTGCGGCACCCCGCTGGCCGCCGCGCCGGAGGCGAACCGCTTCTGCGGCCAGTGCGGCACCCAGGTCAACCCGGGCGCGATGTTCTGCACCGGCTGCGGCACCGCGTCGGCCTGAAGGACCGGACGTCAGGCCAGCCCGGACTGGTAGGCGAAGACCACGAGCTGGGCGCGGTCCCGCGCGCCCAGCTTGATCATCGAACGGCTGACGTGGGTACGCGCGGTGGCCGGGCTGACCACCAGCTGGGCGGCGATCTCGTGGTTGCTGAGGCCGCGGGCGACCAGGGCGACGATCTCGCGTTCCCGGTCGGTGAGCCGGCCGAGGTGCGGATGCGGGGTGGCCGGCCGCGGCGCCAGGCCGGTGAACTCGCGGATCAGGGTCTTGGTGACCGAGGGCGCCAGCAGCGCACCGCCGTCGGCGACGGTCCGGACGGCGTCGAGCAGCAGCGCCGGCTTGGTGTTCTTGAGCAGGAAGCCGCTGGCCCCCATCCGGAGTGCGTCGAAGACGTACTCGTCGCGTTCGAAGGTGGTCAGCACGATCACCCGGGTGGAGGCCAGCTCGGGGTCGGCGACGATCCGGCGGGTCGCTTCGAGGCCGTCGATGCCGGGCATCCGGATGTCCATCAGCACGACGTCGGGCCGGGCCCGGCGGGCCTGCGCCACCGCGGCGAGCCCGTCGGCGGCCTGAGCGACCACGGTGAAGCCGGCCTCGTTGTCGAAGAGGGCGGACAGCCCGAGCCGGACGAGATCCTGGTCGTCGGCGAGCATCACGCTGATCATGGCGACTCCCGGGGGATGACAGCGGCGACCGCGAAGGTACCGGGGCCGGGGCCGGCCGCCAGGGTGCCGCCGACGAGCTCCACCCGGCGGCGCATGCCGGTGATGCCGAAGCCGTCGGCGTGCCCGGCGTCCCGGGCCTGATTGGTGACCCGCAGGTCGACGCTGCGCGGGCCGTGGTGGATCGCCACCCGGGCGTGCGGGTGCGCCGCGTGCTTGACGACGTTGGTGAGCGCCTCCTGCAGGACCCGGTAGGCGGCCAGGTCGGCGGGGGCGGGCAGCGGCGCCGGACTGCCGTCGACGGTGAGGTCCACGGTCACGCCGGCCGTCCGGATCCGGTCGCACAGGTCGCCGACCCGGGCCAGCCCCGGACCGGGCCCCTGGGTGACCTCGGCCAGCGTGGCGCGCAACTCGTCGAGTGCCTCGGCGCTGGCCGCGCTGATCGCCGCCAGTGCCGGGAACGCCATGTCCGGCCGGGTGTCCCGCAGGTGCAGCGCGATGTCGGCCTGCATCTGGATCGCCGCGAGGCCGTGCCCGACGACGTCGTGCACCTCCTGGGCGAGGCGCAGCCGCTCGGCGTCGGCGATCCGCCGTTCGGTCTCGGCGCGTTCCCGCCGCTGCGCCTCGACCACCTGCCGGCGGGCCACGCCGAGGGTGAACGGCACGACGACCCAGGCCGCCCCGGGGATCAGGCCGGTGCCGTCGGTGGTGTGCAGGAGCAGCAGGGCCAGCGCGGGCAGGGACCAGGCGGCCGCCCATTCCGGGCGGTGGTGGCGGGCCACCGCGTACACACAGACGGCGACGGACAGCAGGATCGGCCCGTACGGGTAGCCGGCGAGCAGGTAGGCCGAGGTGAGGGCGGCCGCGGCGAGCAGGGCGGGCACCGGCAGCCGGTGGCGGAGGGCGGTGGCCGTGCCGGCCGCGAGCACCAGCAGGGCGGCGACGACGTCGACCGGCCGGTCCACGATGGAGCGCCGGTCGATCAGCGGCAGCGTCGCCAGGCCCACCACGATCAGCGCGGTGGGCACGGCCGCGGCACGGAGGCGCATGCTCCCACCGTGCGCCATCGGGCGGCGTTTCGCATACGTCACCGGGCGTAGATCGGGAGCCGCTCCCCGGCCGACGATCCCGGCCGGGCGGGCCGCCAGGCTGGGGTGATGCGACCGAGGACCCGCAAACTCTGGCTGGTACTGCACATCGCGTCGGCCGGCGCCTGGCTCGGCATCGACGTCCTGGTGGCGGTGCTGGTCGCCGCCGGGCTGCTCGGCGGGAGCGCGGAGCGGCGCGGGCTGGCCCTGCGGGCGCTCGGCACGTTCGTGTGGTGGCCGATGCTCACGTCCGCGCTGATCTGCCTGATCACCGGCCTGGTGCTGGGCTGGGGCACGAAGTGGGGCCTGATCCGCTACTGGTGGGTGGCGGTGAAGCTGGTGCTCAACCTGACGCTGTGCACCCTGATCCTGCTGGCGCTGCGGCCCACGATGGCGGAGGCGATCGCCTACGGCGCCGGAACGCAGGCGGTGATCGACCGCACCGCCCTGTTCATGCCGCCGATCGTGTCGCTGACCGCGCTGAGCCTGGCCACCGTGCTGTCGGTCTACAAGCCGTGGGGCCGCACTGCGAAAGCGCTTTACCCGGCGCGCAGGTGACCCTGGCAGGTGCCACCGTTCGCCTCGCTCACCGTGCCGTCCGGGCAGGTCGTCCGGGACCAGATCACCTTGATCAGGGAGGCGCCGGACAGATCGGCACCGGTCAGGTCCGCGCCGGTGAGGTCGGCACCGTCCAGTTTGGCGTTGCGCAGGTCGGCATCGCGCAGGAAGGCGCCGGTGAGGCGGGCGTTGCGCAGGTCGGCGGTGACCGTCCTGGGCGGGGGATTGGCCGCCCAGGCGAACGCGAGGATGCCGGCCCCGGCCAGCACGGCGGCCACCAGCAACCGCCCGAGGCAGCGTTCGAAGGCTGCGGCCAGCGTCTCGTGGGTCGCGATCTCCTCGACCGCCTCGATGCGCTGATCCATCGCCGTGATCCGGTCGCGGGTCTGCGGGTCGGTGTCCGGCTTGCCGAGCTGCGCCACCAGGGCGTCCCGGCGGTCGATGAGGTCTTTCGGGCTGCTCAGCCCTTGCAGGTATTTCGGACGGCGGCGGAGGAAGCCGACCGCGCGGCGGAGCCGAGGCCCCGGTTTCGCCCACTCCTCCTCGAGCTCGCCGATCAGCACCTGGGCCGGCAGGAGCACCCGGACGGTGGCGGCGATCGCGGCGACGACGGCGCCGAGGGCGAGCAGCGCGCCGGCGGCCGCGACCCACAGCCGGGCGCCGGTCGCGTCGAGCCGCCCGATGCCGGCCAGCTGACTACCGGCGATGAGGGCCGCGCCGACCGCGGCCTGGCTGGCGATGAGCCACTTCGCGGTGTCGCGGATGCGCTGGTTGGCGGCCGTGATCGGGCTCTGCTCGGGTGCCGGTGCGGTCATCGCGGCCTCACCCGGCGAGACCGGGGCGGGTCACGACGATCGGCGGCAGGTCCTCGTCGCCGATGCCTGGTACCGGTGGGATGACCTGCACCTCGCTGAACGCGGCGGCGACGTCGCCGGTGCCTTCCCTCCGCTCGGTCAGCGGCCGGCTGAAGCGCACCCGCCGTCCGTAGTAGCCGAGCACGGCGCCGACCTCACCGGCCGACAGCACCACATCGGTGTCCACGGTGGGGCCGTCGGTCACCTGCGCGGCTGGATAGGCCAGTACCAGGGTGTGGGCGGTCAGTTCCGCGCCGAACAGCGGTGCCACGAACGGTGTGTCCCGCTCGGCGGGGAAGCTGACCAGCAGCGGCTGAACCGAATCCTCGGCACGGTAGACCGTTCCGACATGGCCCAGGAAATGCCCGTCGGCGGAATGGACTTCGAATGACCGTAACCGGCCGGCGTCGGAAACTTGCATGGTCACCTTCCGCTCATGACTGGTTACGATGATTGCTCAATTGCCGAGGAGCCTACTTGTCCGAGCCGTTGCAGGATTCGCCTCTCGTCCGAGCGGGCGAGACCGACGGCTTCGACAACCCGATCCTGTACATCGAGGAGCTGCGCCGGCTTCCGTTGAACCGGTCCCAGGTCCCGGCGGTCGGCTCCGCCCTGGTCTTCCGCACCCGTTCCGGTCGCCTCCATGCGCCGGCCGGCGGCTACTCGGCCGGCGAGATGTTCTTCCTCGGACCGCGCACCGGCTATCAGATCGACATCACGCCGCACGGCTTCCGGGCGGAGTTCGAGATCGGCTCGGCACTCGCGGCTGAGGTCGAGGGGCGATGGACGGTCGTCGACCCGGTCGCCGTGGTGGCCAACCGGATCAGCGACGTCGAGTACGCGTGCACCACCGTGCTCGGCGAGCGGATGGCGGCCGCGCTCCCGGCCAAGGTGGACGATGCTGAGGAGGCGCGCGAGCGGTTGACCGCGGCACTCGCCGAGGAGCTGCCGGTGCCCGGCGGTGTCCGCCTCGACGAGTTGCGCGTCGCCGTGACCGCGGTCGAGGTGCTCACCGGGGAGCGGGTGCTGCACCTGCTGATGGCCGATCAGGAGGACGCCGATCCCGGCGATCCCGGCGGTTCCGATCCCGGCCAGCTGCTGCTGGAGTTGTCCGACCTGGCCCGGCAGGGGCTCGCCGAGCACGGCGCCGACGGCACGGCCGGCCGGGCGCTGGCCCGCTTCCAGGAGTTGGTGATCCGGATGGGCGACATGCTGCCGCCCGGCGACGATCGAGCCGGCGATGACCGGCCCGGGTGACGTCCTCGGGCTCTTCGACCGCCTCCTGGCCTGGCTGCCGGAGGCGCTGGAATGGCTGTCCGCCGACGTCCGCGGATATGTCGTGGTGCCGATCGTCGTGGTGGTGATGCTGGCCGCGCCCATGGTCGTCGTGCACCGGATCCTGCCCTGGGCCGCGCGGTGGGTGCTGGTGCCGGTCGCCGTCGTCGTCACCACGGTGGTGGCGGCCGCCGGGTTGATCGTGGACTTCCTGGCCGCCCGGTTGTTCCGGGTGTTCTGGTTGCCGCTGACGGGGGTGCACTACGCGATCGGGGATTGGGCGGTGGCCGGCTCCCGGAGCGCGCGGAACGCGAGCCGGTCCCGGTTGCTCCGGATCGGCGAGCGGCTGCGCTGGTTCAGCCCGGTGGTGCTGCTGATGGCGGGCGTCGTGATCGTCGTCCTGTGGAGCCGGGGGTATTGCACGCGGAACGCCGCGGCCGGGTGTGCGGAGCCGACCGGCCGGTGGTGGCACGAGGTGGCGGCGGCACTGCCCGACATCGACGTCCCGTGGTCCTGACGATCAGAGTCGTTCCAGCCGGAGCATCAGCGGGAGGATCCGGCGCCGGACCACGCAGTCGGCCCGGTCTCGCAGCGACGCCGACGGCAGCCGGGCGAGCGTGGTCAGCATCGCGGCCGCCGCCTCCGCCTGGTTGCTGCGCAGGCCGTACTCGAGAGCCGCCCTGGCCCGCAACCGGATCGGCAGACCGGATTCGAGCGCCAGCACCCGGATCTCCTCCGCATCGATCCGGCCGAGCAGGGCGGACAGGACGGCCCCCCGCTCCCGCCTCGAGACGTACGGGTCCCGTAGCCGGCTCGACAGTACCCGGGTGACGTCGCCGCGGCGGCTCGGCACCTGCCGGGCGTAGTCGAGCAGCAGGGCGATGCGGTGCGGCCAGGGCTCCTGCCGGTCCGCCGCGAGCAGGTTCACGGCCTGCCAGGAGATCGGTTCCCCGGGCGGAACGGGAACGTCACCTCCGCCGTGGAGGGGAGCCACCACGGCGGACGTCGCCAGGACGGACGCCACCTGGGCCCGCGACGCCCAGTCGATCCGGCGGGTGCGGATGTACCGTCCGATGACCGAACTCGCCAGCTGTAGGCCGGATTCGGCGGCGACCTTGCCGACGGCCCACTCGATGTCGCGGTCGGCCGGGCCGGGCTGGATCGGCGGAGCGCGCCAGGTCCGCTCCTCCAACTCGTCGCCGCGGCCGAGCTCGAATTCCGCATCGGACCGGTATTCGTCGAGATAGAAGGCGAGCAACAGGCTGGCCTGCGCCCGCTCGTCCGCCGGTCGGCGCATGTCCAGGGCGCGGCGCAGCAGGGCCGCCGCGGCGGCCGGCATCTCCCCGACCCGGCGCAGGATGTCCATGGCGTCCATCCGAATACCCACGTCATATTCGGTCTCGACGATCTGGGCGAGCCGCTGTACCCCATGCCGCCGTTCGTGCCGGGGTGCCACCTCGACGATCGTGAGCAGCGCCAGCAGCCGCTCCCGCCGGCGCAGGTCCGTCTCGTACGCCAGCTTGATCAATTCGGTGAGGCCGAGGTCATGGTCGGCGGAGTTCTCGCTGGTGATCAGGGTCCGGGCGGCCGCCACCCGCTTTCGGATCGAGAGCCGCTTGTCCTCGACCAGCCGGACCACCCGGGCCGCGTCGCGAGTGCGCTGCAGGATCGCCCGCAGCACCTCGCTGACCGCCGGGGTGGTCCGGTCGGCCGGCTCCTGGGCCGCCCGCTTCGGGGCCTCCAGGACCCGGCGCTCCGGTGGCTCGGCGAGCTGACGTACGGCCACCTCGGCGAGGTCGATGATCTCCTGGGTGCCGCCGGAGGCGAGCACCCCGCCGTCCTGGATCATCGCCGCGGCCTGCCGCAGATGCGGGAAGTCCCACTTCTCGCCCGGTGTCATCAGCGCCTCGACGATCGGCCGGGCGTCATGGCCGGCATCGCCCCAGGCGGCGAGGACGAACAGGCCGAGGCTGTCCGGTCCGGAGCGACGGACCTCGGCGAGCCACCGGTCCGGATCGAACTCGTCGACCAGGATCAGGGAGGCGAGGTACTCGGCGAAGCTCTGATGGATGAAGACGAGATCGTCGCCGTAGACCGCGACCAGCCCGGTGTCCACCAGAACGTCGCGCAGATGGTCGATGGTGACGCCGAGCGGCAAGCCGGAATACCGTGTGCCGATCCACGTCTCCAGCGCGTCGCTGAGCCGGCGGGCGGACCGGAGGTACTGCACGGCCAGGTAGCTCAGGCAGGAGAGCCGGTCCTCGAGGAGCCGATCGCCGAATTCCTCGGCCGACCGGCCCAGTGGCGCGAGCTGCTCCCGGAGGGCGAGGCGCACCCCCTGCCGCTGGACGCGGAGGGTCAGCAGCACCCGGACGAACATCTTGTACAGGCCGGCGCGGTCGAGCGGAAGCGGCAGGGCCGGCTTCTCCTCGAAGACGATCGCGGCAATCGTGGCCAGCAGCGGAACCTCGACCAGGGGAGCCACCCCGGCAGTGGTGATCGCGTCGAGGAACTCGGCCGGCTCGACCGGGGAGTGCTCGCCGTCAGCCGGGCGGAACCAGTTACCCGCGAACTTCCGCACGCCGTCCCAGTCGAACGGCCGCAGGTCGTACTCGCCGTAGCGCTTGGTGCGGTCGCTGCCGGTCAGGCTCGTGCGCAGGCGCCCGAACTCGCGGTCCTCCAGCGGCCGGCTCGCCACCACGAACCGGTTGGTGGAGCCGTACTGGCTGACGCGGAAGCCGAGCACGTCCACGAGTTCGCGCCGGACGCCCCGGTCGAGCACCTCGTCGAGGCCGTCGACCAGGATCAGCCAGTCGGCGCCGGTGGCGGGTGGCCGCTCGAAGTGCTCCGGGGCGAGCAGGGTGTCGAGGCGGCCGCCCAGATCGTTGTTGACCGCCCGGGCCAGCGACGCGTACCAGGCGCCGCCGCCCAGCAGGTCCTGGGCCGCGGCCCGGACCGCCACCACCCGGCCGAGCGGAGGTTCCGTCCCGCCGCCCGGCTCCCGCAGCCACCAGTCGGCGGAAGCCGCCACCAACTGCTGGATCAGGGTGCTCTTCCCGCCGCCGGCACCGCCGACGATCAACGCGTTGCGGTGCCGGTGCAGCAGCTCGATCGGGCTCAGCACCAGCGGCGTCTTGGCCCGCCCGGTCGCGCTGGCCTGGGTCCGCTGCTCGACGTAGACACTGGACAGTGGCGGCGGCTCGCGCCTGGTCAGCGAGGCCACCCGGTACGGGTACCGCTTGGCGACCTCACGCTGGGCGGTGAGCAGCATGTGCAGCGGCGTGCCCGGCCGTGGGCGTACCAGCGTGGGAAGGCTTTTCATGTGGGCCCGGAGCACGGCTTTGTTCAGTCGGAACGCCTTCTTGATCTCCCACGTCGGGATCATGTAGGCGCTGTTGCCCTGGGCCAGCTTCCCGGACTTCAGCATGCCGCGGACGTTTTCCGAGCCCTCGCGCTCCACCACCGGCGAGCCGCTCATGCCGGGGACGATGTGTGCGTCGCTGAGCAGTTGGTAGCGGTCGGACTCGCCGAGCACCGGCACCAGGCGGCGCTCCAGCGCAACGCCGCCGGTCGGATTGAGCGTGCTGAACCCCTCGATGAAGAACTCCTTCAGGTCCCGCCCGACGGCACTGGGGTCCATGAAGACGTGCGGATTGTCAAGGGTCTCGACGCCGATGAAGGCGATGTCGGGGGCCGGGTAATACCGCGTCCCCGATCGGGCCGGCGGGTCTCGCACCAGCACCCGCCCGGGCAGGTCCGGCCCGGACCAGCCGATGATGACGTGCTCGTCGTGCTCCACCACGTGCGCACAGGTGACGACGGTTCGCGCGGCGATGAAGAAGCCGGTGCCGCGGAACTCGCCGTCCGCCGACCAGACCTTCACCAGGCTGGGGCTGGGCGGTGCGAGCCACGCGTCCGGACCGCCCATCCGACTCCTCACCTAGCCGTCGGTAAGCAACTTACCGGGGCCGGGTCACGTCGCCGATGGCTTCGCGCAGGGCGGCCAGGGCCGGCTTGGCCGAGCCGTCCGTCCGGCGGAGGCCGTAGAAGTTCTCGTTGCTCGACGTATCGGTGCTCAGGTCCTTGTCGGCGTACCAGAAGACCGCGCTGATCAGCTGGTCGCCGGCGGCCGTGGCGATCGTGTCCTTGGCGATCTCGGCCTGCCGTTTCTCGGTCACGTGGGTGGTCTCGCGGGCGACCGCGTGCCCGTCGGAGGCGGCCCCGGGGCCGCCGGTCGGGGCGCCCACCTCGGTCAGCCAGATCGGCAGGTCCGGCGTCTCGTTGTCCGCCAGCACCTTGCGCAGGCTGCGCATCTTCTCCCAGGAGGTGCCGAAGCGGGTCTTCGCGCTCGGCAGGAACGGATACGTGTACGGGTGGTAGGCGACGGCGTTCACCACCCGGTTCCCGCCGAGCTTGGACACCGTCGACAGAAACGAGACCTGGGAGACGCGGCCGGGCCCGGTCGGGTTGGCGGCCAGCCCGCCCATGATGATCTGCGCCTTCGGGTCGGCCGCCCGGATCGCCGCCGCGCTCGCCTTGAGCAGGGCGGCGTAGGCGCGCGGGTCGGGGGCCGGTTTCCAGAACCCGGCGTTCGGCTCGTTCCAGATCTCCCAGGTGTGGACGCCGAGGTTCCGGTAGCGCTCGGCCGCGGTCTTCGCGAACGCGGCGAACTTCGCCGGGTCGGCGGGTGCGCAGGCCGGGACGTCGCAGCCGGCCGGCCGGGCCCACGCCGGGGTGTACGCGAGGACCGGCAGCACGGTGAGTTCGCGGCTGCGGGCCGCGCGCACCAGCCGGTCGAATCCGTCCCACCAGTATTTGCCCGGCCCGTCCGCCTGCACGTCCTGCCAGGAGAGGTCGGCGCGCACCCAGGTGGCCCCGACCGTCTCGGCGTCGCTGAGCGCGTCGTTCAACCGGCCCTCGGACATCCACACCAGCGTGTCGCCGTAGGAGATGCCGGGCCGCAGCGGCAGCTGGCGCGCGGAGGTCGCGGGATGGGAGAAACTGAGAGCGAAGTCGATGGACGCCACCAGCAGGCCGAAGGCAATCGCTTTCCGCAGGATTTTCACCACATTTCCCATCATCTCGGCTGGCGCTTCGGGCAGGTACGTTTTTGACCTATGACGGCAGTGCTCGTACTACCCGGCCTGCTGTGGGGCGCGCTGCGCGCCGCGGGCTGGCAGGTGGACGCACTCGCCCAGCTGATGGTTTTCACCCCTTACGCCGCGTTGTGGTCATTACTTCCGCTCGGGCTGGCCGTCTTCCAGCGGCACTGGCCGGCGACCGCACTGGCGGCCCTGGCGACCGTGTTGCTGGTGGCCTGCGTGCTCCCGCGCGCCCTGCCGGACCGCGACCGTGGCCTGCCGGACCGCGACCGCGGCCCGCGCACCGGCGTCGAGGTGCACGTCATGACGGCGAACATGCTCGCGGGTGGCGCCGATCCGGCGACGATAGTGCGGTTGGTGCGCGACCACGACGTCGTCGTGCTCGCGCTGCAGGAATTCACCCCGACGGGTCAGGCCGGGCTGACCGCGGCCGGCCTCGGCACCCTGCTGCCGTACGCCTCACTCGCACCCCCGCGGAGCGCGGACCCGCTCGACACCACCGGGTCGGCGCTGTACTCCCGCTATCCGATCGACGCGCCGGGCGTGCGGCTCAACGAGGGCGGGTTCCAGCAGGCGTACGGCATCGTCCAGATCCCCGGGGCCGGCCCGCTGCCGGCCGAGTCGGCGCACGCGCTGGCCCCGGTCACCCCGGCCACCGTCGGCGAATGGCGGGTGGACCTCGCGAACCAGCCGGTGCCCGACCCGGCCGGGCCGCCGCGCATCCTGCTCGGCGACTTCAACTCGACGCTCGACCATCCGCCGTTCCGGGCCCTGGCCGGCCGGGGCTACCGGGACGCCGCCGACGCCGTCGGCAGCGGCCTCAAACCCACCTGGGGCCCGTACGGCATCCGCCCGATCCGCCTGCTCACCATCGACCATGTGCTGGCCGACCGGCGGATCGGGGTGACCGCGGTGTCAGTTCACGATCTTCCGGGCAGCGACCACCGGGCGGTCCTGGCGACGCTGCAGATTCCGGGCTAGCACCTCGGCGGTCCGGTCCGACTGCCGGTTCCAGGAGAGCTCGTTCGCGACGAACGCGGCACCGGCCGCACCCAGCCGGCCGGCGAGTTCGTCGTCGGTCAGCACCGCCCGCAGCGCACCGGTCAGCGCGGGGATGTCACCGGCGTCCACCAGCAGCCCGCGCTCACCGGAGCCGACCACGGTCGGGATGGCGCCGACCCGGGTGGAGACGATCGGCCGGCCGGTCGCCATCGCCTCGACGATCACGGTCGGGTAGTTGTCGAAGTGCGTCGGCAGCGCCAGCACCCGGGCCCGCCGATAGGCCGCGGCCAGGTCGGCCCCCTTGAGGTGCCCGGCGAAGGTCACCCGCTCGGCGATGCCGAGCTCCGCGGCGAGCCGCCGGTGGTCACCCTCCGCCGATCCGGTTCCGACCACTTCGAGGTGTACGCCGTCGAGCCGCACGACGGCGCGCAGCAGGTCCGGCAGTCCCTTGTAGGCGGTCTGGTGCTCCAGCGACGCCGCGAAGACGATCCGTTGCTCGTCCGGCAGCGGGGCCGGCCGGAACAGCTCGAGGTCGGCCCCCGGCTCGATGGTGATGTGCCGCCCGTCGAACAGCTCCGGCAGCTCGTCGGCCACATGGTCGGACGCGCAGATGAGCTGCGCCGACCGGCGCGCGGTCGCGGCCAGCACGGTCTTCTCGTAGATCGCGCACACCATGTCGGGCAGGAACCGCCCGGTCCGCATCCGTCCGGCGTGGTAGGTCAGCACGAACGGCACGTCCCCGGCGGCCCGCCGGGCGGCGTCGGCGAACAGCGGCACCGGCCCGTGCGCGTTGATCACGTCGATCTGTTCGTCGCGGATGATCCGGCGCAGCGCCCGGGTCCAGCCGACCCCGACCGGGGTGTTGGAGATCCGCCCGGCGACCGGCAGCCGGTAGACCGGGATGTCGTCGGTGCTCTCCGCGTCGCTCGTCGTCGCCACCACGACCCGCCATCCGTGGCGTTTGCGCAGCATGCGGGCGAGATTCCAGACGTACTGCTGCACCCCGCCGAGACTCGGCGGATAGTACGGCGTAGCCAGCAGCACCGTCGTCATGCTGTGTCCTCCTTAGGCATGCCCTTCTGGCCCTCGCCTCCGAGGCCGTCGGTCGGTGCGGCTGGGTGCCGCTCGGTGCAGGCGGTCATGCGGATACCTCCTCGTAGTGATGTTCCAACGTGTCCAGAAAAAGGCCGATGTCGTACCGGCCGGCGCGGGCAGCAGATCCCGCACCGAGTTGAGCGAGCCGTTCCGCTTGTCCGATCAGGCCGCCGAGCGCGTCAGCGAGCGCAGCGACGTCACCCGGCGGCACGAGCACGCCGTTGTCGTTGCCGACCAGTTCGGGGAGCCCGCCGACCTGGGAGGCGACCAGCGCCCGGCCGGCCTGCAGTGCTTCGAGGGCCACGGTCGGGAAGTTCTCCGGCCACAGCGACGGCACCACCACGACCGCGGCCTCGGCGATCTCGCCGGCCACTTCGGCGGGGGTCAGCCAGCCGGTGAACCTGACCTGACCGGTGGCGACCAGGCCCGCGTGCGCCGCTTCGAGGGCGGCCCGATCGCCGCCGTCGCCGACGATGACCAGCCGGGCGTCGGGGTTGGCCCGCACCACCGTCCGGAACGCGCGCAGGAGCACGTCGACGCCCTTGACGCGTTCCAGCCGGCCGACGAACAGGATCCGGTCGAGCCGGCGGACCGGGGCCGCGGCCAGCACCCGCTCGATGCCGTTCGGCACGACGTAGGTGCGGGCGCTGCCGACGTCGGGCCGGACCGTCTCGGCGAAGAACCGGCTCGGGGTCAGGATCCGGTCGACGTGCTTGAGCCGGGCCCGGTAGGCGGGCCGCTGCACGAACCGCAGGTAGGCGTAGCGGGCCCGGTCGGCGGCGGACAGGCCCTCGGCCCGGGTGGCGGTGGGCAGGTTCCAGCGCAGCAGCTTGAGCGTCCAGTCCTCCGGCCCGTGCACGGTGAGGATCCGCGGGCGGCTCGCGGTGGCGGCGAGGACGGCCGGGCTGTAGAGGCCGATCGTGTGCAGGTGGATGCAGTCCGGGTCGAAGTCGTCGACGATCGTGCGCACCTGCCGGTAGGCCTCCCGGTGCCACAGCTTCTTGGAGAACCGGGCCGGGGCCGAGCCGGTGATGGCCGGCACCAGATGGTCGGCGAAGAGCTTCCGGCCGTCCGCCTGGTGGTCGGTGGCCACCACCTCGATCCGGTGGCCGCGATCGGTCAGGCCGTCGGCGATGAGGCGGACGCTCTTCTCGGCGCCTCCCGCCTCGTACGCCATGTCGTTGATTTGCAATATTTTCATGGTTTGACCGGCTTTCGGAGGGCGCCGGCGGCGACGAGGCCGGCGACGAGGTTGCCCGCTCCCCAGGCGATCGGGGCCCAGTCGAGGCCGTCCGGCACCTTCCAGAGGGCCACGGCGAGGATGACGACGACGAACACCACATCGGACAGCACCAGCGCCCGCATCTGGCAGGTCACCCGCAGCAGGAAGCTGGTCCAGGTGTGGAACGCGACGGCCAGGGCGGTCGCCGCGAAGATGATCAGCGTGCTGGTGCCGATCCGGGCGTAGTCGTCGCCGAAGAGCTGCAGGATCGGCCGGGCCAGGGCGATCACCACCAGCACCGCCGCCCCGGTGATCCCGAACATCAGGCCGCCCGACCGGGCGGCGAGGGTGCGCAGGTCCCGGCTCTCGTGCGAGCCCTCGGCGAAGAGCGACTCGCCGATCGCGTAGGACACCGCGCAGATCAGGTTGGAGATCTGCAGGGCCATGAAGTAGACGGCCGCGACGATCGGGCCGAGGTGGTGCAGCACGATGATCGGCAGGGCGATCTGCGGGATGATGTTCAGGCTGCCGGAGAGGTAGCTGGTCATCGAGTAGCGGACCATCCGGCGCAGCGACGCCCAGGCGATCTCCACCCGGACCGGGATCCGCAGCGACCGGCGGATCGCCCCGAGGCTGATCGCGGCGGCCAGCGTCGACGCGATGCCGCTGGCCGCGAAGATCCCGAACGCTCCGAACGCGACGGTGGCGATCGGCAGCGCCAGCTTGATCACGCTCATGAAGATGCCGTTGATCAGCAGGTTCGCCCCGGCCGCCCGGGCCGCCAGGAAGATCGAGTCGGTGAGCAGGTTGACCGCGGCGCCGCAGGCCAGCAGCACGAACAGGCCGAGGTGCGGCAGCGAGGACCGGACGAAGCCGAGGTCGGCGGCGAACCACGGGCCGACCACCGCGAACGTCAGCGACACCACCACCCCGCACACCAGCACCGAGCAGATCGCGGTGCTGGTGTCCTGGGCCCGGTGCGCGCTGGTCGGCAGGTAGCGGATCAGCGCGTTGCTGAAGCCGAAGAGGCTGAAGTAGGAGAGCAGGGCGACGCAGGACAGCAGCGACGACGCCTGCCCGACCTGGGCGGTCGGGTAGAAGCGGGCGACCACCAGCCAGAACAGGAAGCCGGAGCCGGCGCCGAGCGCGGTCGTGGCCATCAGGAAGAACGAGTTGCGGATCAGCGGATCGCGCCGCCACTCGGTGAGGTGCTCCTGCACGACGCTCATAGCGGGTACCGCCCGAGGAGCTGCTCGGCGTGCATCGCCCAGGAGAACCGTTTGATCGCGTACTGCCGCGACCACCGGCCCATCCGCTCCCGCAGGTGCGGGTCGCCGGCCAGCTCGGCGAGGGCGGTGCGCAGGGCGGCCACCTCGCGCGGCACCAGCCGGACGTGCCGGCGGCAGAGCTGGTAGGACTCGTAGCCGGGATCGTCGGTGGTCAGGATGGGCAGGCCGGAGGCCATCGCCTCCTGGACGGTCAGCGGGAACCCCTCGGAGGTCGACGGCAGGGCGAAGATGTCGCAGGCGCGGTAGGCGTCGGCCAGCTCGCCCGCGTTCAGCCGGCCGAGATGGTGGGTGCCCGGCCCCGACTCGGGCACGCCCTGGTGGCCGTCGCCGGCGAAGACGAGGTCGTAGGAGGGTCCGGCGGCCGCCAGCAACAGGTCGTACCCCTTCTTCGGCACCAGCCGCCCGGCGAACAGCACCAGCACCCGGTCGACCGGCAGGCCGAGCCGTTCGCGCAGGCTGCGGCGCTCGGCCGGCGAGGCGCACGGCGTGAACGCCCCGGTGTCCACCCCGTTGGGCAGGTGATGCACCCGCGTCGGGTGGGCGCCGTTGTCCTGGGCGAACGCGGCGACGGTGTCGTTCAGCACGAACACGGCGGCGGCCCGGCGCAGCAGGACCCGCCCGGCGCAGGCCAGCACCGCCCGCTGGACCACGCCGACCAGCCGGGCCGGATGGTCCACGAGGGCCACGTGCTGGGTCATCACGAACGGCGTCCGGGTCAGCATCGCGGCGGCGCCGCCCACCCACGACGTCACGTAGGCGGTGTCGTGCACATGCACCGCGTCGGCCCACCGGGCCCACCGCGCCGCGTGCACGAACAGGCCGGGGCCGGGCACCGGGAACGGGATGCCCAGCCGGCGCTCGAACCCGTTCCACGCCGCGATGCGCTGCACCCGGATCCGGTCGTCGAGAGGCACGAGCTCGCTGCGCTCGCCGGTGGTCAGCACGACCACCTCGGCGCCGGCCGCGGCCAGGTTGCGGGCCTGGTGCTCCACGACGTTCTCGATGCCGCCCAGATGCGGCGGAAAATAGTGGCTGACGAGCAGGACCCTCATCGGTAGACCTCCGCTCCGTCGTTGCTGTAGACCTTGTTCTTCATCGAATCCAGCAGGTCGATCGGATAGCGGTAGGTAACGAGGTCGCCGCGGTAGAAGACCGTCGCCTCGTCCTTGCGGACGGTCGTGTAGCCGAGGAACACGTAACTGTTGCTTCCGATGAGCGTTGGGTAGATGTCGTTGGTGGCCCGTTTTTTCAGCACCACCGGCAGCCGGTCGAAGTTGTACGAGTCGGTCTGCACGTCGTCGCCGGGCGGCCGCTGCCGGAGCCAGTCGATGCCGCTGCGCTCCTCCGGGTGCACGTAGTAGATGTCGTAGTACTGACCGGAGTTGGCCAGGTGCAGCTGCGGCGGATAGCCGCCGAGCACTTTCGGGACGACCCCGACCAGATCCAGGAAGAGCAGCGCGCACAGGCCGAATCCGAGGACCGCGGCGCGCCGGCCGGCCCAGCGGAATATCCAGATCGAGGCGGCCGCGATGAACGGCGTGAAGAAGAACAGCCCCTGCTGGAAGGCGCGCAGCACGCCGTAGTCGACACTCAGCTCGGGCAGCACGGTGAGGACGCCGAGCACGCCCATCGCGCCGACGCCCAGGGTGAGCTGGTCGGCGGTGGCGCGAAAGATCCGGCGCCGGCCGACCACCGTCAGGACCAGGCCGATCAGCAGCAGGAGCTGCAGCAGCCGGGCCGCCGACTGGCGCACCACGGTGTTCGCGGTGCTCACGTTCACCCCGGCGTGCCCCAGGAGCCGGCCGACGAAGGTCAGCGGCATGTCGGCCTGCTCGACCGCGCCGGTCGGATGCTTGCGGATCACCTTGAGCGGCAGGAAGTCGCCGTCCTTGCGGGCCTGGCTGGTGGAGCGGGTGGTGTCCGCGGTGTAGTCGTCCAGCCGCTGCTCGGCGCTGATCTTCTCGCCGCCGAACAGGCTGTACGCGGTGTCCGACGACCCGGTCGCCGACCGCTTGCCGAGCAACTCCTGCACCACCGCCCGGGTGGTGACCTGCGCCTGCAGGCTGGTGTGCGTGGCCGGGCCGGTCCAGAGCAGCGCGGTCACCGCCGTGATGGCGAACATCCACCAGGTCAGGAACGCCGGCCGGCCGCGGAACCGGCCGGCCAGCCGGACTGCTTTCCCGGCCAGGTAGGCGATGCCGAGGGTGGCGAGCACGACGTACGTCGTCGAGTAGTGCGACAGGACGATGCCGGTCAGCAGCACGGTGACCGCGATCCGCCGGGCCCGCAGCGGCCGGCCTGAGTCGGTGAGCACCACCATGGCGCAGGCCAGCAGCAGGAAGGCGATCTCCTGCCGGGTCAGGAAGGCCATGTCGGTGAAGAACGTCGGGAACGCCACGAAGTAGAAGGCGGACAGCAGCGCGACCGACTGCGGGGCGGTGTTGCGGACCGCCCGGTAGAGCGCGGCCGGCGCCACCGCGAAGAGCACCGGAAGAAGAACCTTGAAGACGTACGTGCCGGGGATGCCGGTCAGCTCGGCGAACGACACCGGCAGCAGGTTGACGCTCAGGCACGCGTTGTAGGGGTTCCGGAAGGCCGCGATGCTCCACCGGCCGGTCTCCTGGGCGAGCTGGAAGACGCCGTACTCGAGCTGGATGTCGTGCCCGCTGATGAACCAGCCGCGCAGCGACGTCAGCAGCAGCAGGGACAGCGCGACGAAGAAGATGCCGAGCGCGGTGACCGCGGCCGGATGCCGTCGCCGGCCCAGGAAGAGCTGTGTCATCAGCCCCGCCACGGCCAGCAGCGCCAGCACCGCGACCGTGCCGCCGAAGCCGTTGTTGAGCCGGGTCGGGCCGGCCACCGACAGGGTCACCGCGAGCAGCCCGGTGCCGGCCACCGCGAACAGGCCGGGGGCGGACCGCAGCGGCACGCTCTCGGCCGACTCGCCGGCCGGGATGATCGCCGCCATCGCGACGATGACCAGCACCGAGCCGATGACCAGCGGAACCGCGCGCAGCGGCGCCGCGACGCCGACCCAGGGCAGCACGGTGTTGACGCCCAGCGCGACCAGGATGTCGGTGAGCACGGTCAGCCCGGTCGCGACCAGGAACCGTCCGTCGCGGGTGGACACGAACGGGCGGGCCGCCGCGAACCACAGGATGACCGGCGCGCCCAGCAGCAGCCACAGGCCGGTGAGGGCGGCGACGGCGTGCCAGTCGCCGAACGCCAGGTTCAGCACGACCGCCACGAACGTCGCGAGGAGCAGCGAGGACCGGTCGACCAGGTTGTCGACCAGGACGTCGGGGGCGAAGCTGATTCCCTGCCGGCGCCGGCCGCGCCCGCGAAGGGTGTCGACGATGAACGTTTCGAGCAGCGCCTGACTCACGTCAGAACTTCGGAGTAGAGGTCGTCGAGCCGCTGGACCACCACGTCCCACGAGTAGTTGCGGGCCGCGGTCGCACTCTGCCGGCCGAGACGCTCATACCATCCGGGATCCGCCGCGACCTCGTCGATGGCGACCGAGAACGCGGCCGGGGTGGGCTCGGCGAGCGCCGCGACGCCGGTCAGCAACTCGATGTTGCCCGGCACCGCGGTGGCCACGATCGGCAGCCCGGCCGCCATCGCCTCCAGCGCGACCAGCGGCATGCCCTCCCGGTCGGACGGCAGCACCAGCGCATCGGCCTCGGCGTAGCTGCGCCGCAGCTCGGCCCCGAGCCGGGAGCCGGCGAAGGTCACCCCGGTCAGGTGCAGCGCGCGCGCCCGCTCCTCGAGCATCGCCCGCTCCTCGCCGTCGCCGACCACGGTCAGCCGGACCGGCCGGGCACACAGCGCCAGTGCGTCGAGCAGCCGGGTGACGTTCTTCTGCGGGCTCAGCCGCCCGACGAACAGCAGGTGCAGCGGCCGGCCGGCCGGGGGAGCGGGCCGCGGCGCCATGAAGTGCTCGGCCCCGACCCCGTTCGGAAGAACAAAAAGGCGTTCCCGGGGTACGCCGTAGGAGGCGTGCACGAAGTCGGCCTGACTGTCGGTCAGCACCAGCACCCCGGTGGCCGCCCGCAGGACCCGTCCGAAGACATGCTTCTTGTAGAGCGGCAGCAGCCGGCCGAGCGGACCGGAACTGTCCACGTCCAGGTGGAAGTGGACCAGGAACCGCTGGCGGCGCAGCCGGGCCACGATCGCGACCAGCTCGGGCAGCAGGGCGTGCGCGCTGTGCAGATGGAGGATCGCCGACCGGGGCGTGCGGCACAGCGAGAACAGCAGACCGGGCGCGATCGGGGTGTGCGCGACCTCGATCGACCGGTGACGTTTCACCCGTACACCCGGGAAGGAAGCGCGACGCGGCGCCGAGCCGGCGCCGATCGTCGTGGTCAGCACCGTGACGTCATGCTTGTGGCCGAGCCCCTTGGCGAGGCTTTCGACGACGCGTTCCATGCCGCCGAGATGCGGTGGGTAGTACGGCGTGATCTGGGTGATCGTGGCCATCACACACCCGCCCCGGCGAGCTCGCCGTTGGTGACGTAGCGGACCCCGGGCCGGTTGCCGATGTAGTCCAGCACTCGCTCGAGCCGCTCCCAGTCGCCGCGCGCGTCGACCTCCCAGCTGTGCCCCCAGAGGTGGAAGACCCCGCCCTGCTCGAGGAACGTGTCGAACCAGGCCTTGGCCAGGTCGTCCCAGTGCCGGAACAGCCGGCTGGTGGCCCGCGGCCGGAACCGGGCCATCCGCAGCGCCACCAGGCCGTCGACCCGATGGGCGTACGCGTTGACCGTGGTCCCCGACTCGAACGGCTTCCCCGGATTCAGGGTGTGCCGCCGGACGGTCCGGGCCAGCGCGAACCCGCAGTCCCGGACCATCGCGGTGTGCCGCTCGTCGTACTCGCCGCGCGGGTAGCAGAAGCTCTCGATCGCATCGCCGATCATGTCCTCGAGCTCGATCTTCCCGGCCCGGATGTCCTCCCGGGCGGCCCGGTCGGCGATCAGCGGCAGGCGGGGGTGGGTCAGGGTGTGGCCGCCGATCTCGTGGCGGGTGGCCAGCTCCCGGATGCCGGCGGCGGGTAGCCGGTCGGCCGGGTCGAACTCGATGTTGCGGGGGGCGATGTAGAACGTGCCCGGCACGCGGTACCGGTCGAGCAGTTCGGCGAGCCGGGGGTCGAGGCGGTGGCCGTCGTCCCAGCTGGTGGTGACGATCAGTTCGGCCGGTGAAGTCATGGGGTGTCCTTGACGTCCTTGACGTAGAGCCGGTAATGAAGCGACTGGGGGTGATCGGCGAGGGTGACCGTGATGAGGAGTCCGGTCGCCGCCGCGGGGGGCGCGAATTCGAACGTGGTGCCGGCGACCTCGTCCGGCCGGGCGCGCACGGCGGTGCTCGCGGTGACCGGTTCGGCCGTGCCGGGCACCGCCGCGACGGCGATCTTCACGGCGTAGGTGTACGGCGCCGCGCCGTGATGCACGAGGGACACCGGCACCTGGATGACGGCGTTGGTCACCGTCGGCGACCGCGGAAAATACAACTCGGTGTACTCGGTGGGCAGCCGGGTGAACGAGCGGCGCAGTTCGAGCCGGACGCCCGGCAGGAGGGCGAGCACCGCCATGACCGGCAGCACCGCCAGCATCAGCCGGCGGCGGAGCGTCACGCCGTGGTCAGGCTCTCGCTGCGGGCCGCGTCAGCGGGGGCCGGATCGGTCGGCTGCGGCAGGACCGGCAGCATCGGCACCGGGACGATCTTGCGGAACCGGTGCTGGAACAGCTGACGGAGATTACCGAGCCCGTCCGGCAGCGCGTTGAGCTTGACCTCGCCACCGCGCGGCCGGTATTCGATCGGCACCTCGGAGAAACGGAAGCCGGCCGTGGTGGCGGCATTCTTGATCTCCTGCGAGAACGCCATTCCGCCCGACTCCACGCGCAGTCGCTCCCATACGTAACGCCGGAAGATCCACATTCCGGACTGCGAGTCCTTGACGTTGTTGCGGAACAGCGACCGGCTGATCCCGCTCAGCAGATGGTTGGCGAGCGTGTGCGAGATCTTCATCGCGTGCCGGTTGGCCCGCAGCAGCCGATTGGTGGTCAGGAATTCCACCTCGTGCTGGTCGAACGCGTGGAGCAGCCCCGGCAGCGCGTCGAACGGGTAGGTGCAGTCCGCGTCGCCGGTCGCGATCACGTCGCCGCGGGCGGCGGTGAGCCCGGCGTGGTAAGCGTTGCCGTAGCCCTTCGTCGGCTGGAAGACCACTCGCGCGCCGAGGTGCCGGGCCAGATCGCCGGTGCCGTCGGTCGAGTTGTTGTCGACCACCACGATCTCGGTCTTCCAGCCGCCCCGGTGAAGCTCGGAAATCGGAATCGTCGCCATCAACGGCCGCAGGTTCTCGGCTTCATTGAAGGCGGGGATGACGATCGAGAGGGTCTTCATCAAGGCCTTTCCCTTTGTTTTCATACAACTGACTTCACTGACGGACAACGTGTGCGGACAGCCCAATTGATCGAACAATTCGTGGCTGGCTCCCCGTTCGGCACAAAAGCTACCGGCGCGCACAGCCGACGCATAGTCCCTCGGTCGGGATAGGACCGACAGTTGTTACCGCCCGACCGGTGCGGTGCGCAATACCGCGCGATTGTATTAGCCCGTCAGGGTGAACTTCAGAAAAAATGCGAGAAAGAATCGCCGAGCTTTCGCCTATTTCATGAGGATCGTTCGCCCGGCATGCTCCCGTAGTACCGTGGCCCGAGGGGCCCGCCCAGCCGGTCTGTCCCTGTGAGGCGATCGGGCCACTCTGGGTAACCGCCTCGCGGTAAATGCCTCCGCTTACCCGGCAGAACAAAAAACGGCCCCCCGGCGATACGGGCATGCCCATACCTCAACCGAGTGGCCGTTCTAGTCCAGCCTGGTGACCCAGGTCGCTCGTCAGCTCCGCGCGAAGTCCCACACCGCCGGCAGCAGCAGCTCCGGCGACTCGATCTGGGGCAGGTGGCCGGTGCCGGGCAGGACCAGGAACTCGGCGCCCGGGATGGACTCGGCGAAGGCACGGCCGTAGTGCACGTCGGCGATCCGGTCGGCCTCGCCCCACACGATCAGGGTCGGGTGGGTGATCTCGGCCAGGCGCGGCCGGAGGGACGGGTCGATCATGGACGGTTCACCGGCGTACACCTCAAGGGTTTTGCGGTTGCCCGCCATGATCTCCGGCCGGATGGTGGCCGGGTTGATCGCGAAGCGGGCCGGGTTGGCGTAGCTCAGCTCGGCGACCTGCGGAAACGTCAGGTTGAAGAAGTCGGCGACCGGGTGGCCGGGCACCTCGATGCCGACCGCGTCGACGATGACCACGGCGGACACCCGGCGCGGATGCAGCAGCGCGAGCTCGGCGGTGATCCAGCCGCCGATCGAGTTGCCCACCACGGTGACGTCGTCGAGATCGAGTTCGTCGAGCAGGTCGGCATACAGCGCCGCCAGCTCCCGGACGGTGGGCTTGTCCAGGGGCGTGCCGTCGAAGCCGGGGTGGGTCGGCGTGATCGCCCGGGCCGGGTGCGACGCGGCCAGCAGGTCGGCGAAGGCGGTGACCGAGGCCGGGCCGGCGCCGCCGTGCAGGAGCAGGAAGGGGCGGCCGTTGCCGCGTTCGGTGAAGAGCATGCTCGTACGCTATATCAACATGTTGATATCAACAAGCTGATATAGGATCGGGGCATGACTCGGCCCATCACGCAGATCGGACTCGCCGTCAAGCGGCTGCAGCATCGCCATCACCGGGCGAGCGACGCCGCGCTCGCCGGCTTCGGCATCTCGCTGGTGCAGTGGGATGCGTTGCGGCACATCGCGGAGAACCCGGGCGCGTCGCTGCACGACCTGGCGCAGCTGACCTTCCAGAGCGACCAGGGGTTCGGCACGCTGGCCAACCGCATGGTCGAGCGGGGTTTCATCGAGCGCATCGCCGGCCCCGGGCGCGCCGTGCGGCACCAGCTCACCGAGCGCGGCGAGCAACTGCGGGCGGAGGGGCAGAAGGTGCTCGAAACGGTGGTGGCCGAGTCGTTCGCGCCGCTGAGTGCGGCAGAGCTGGCGACGTTCGACGCTCTGTTGCAGAAGCTGATCTGACACAGAGGGGGTGGGCGACGACGGAGCTGGTGGGTCTCGCGTCGCCGCCCGGCTCAATTACTTACTTACTAGGGGCGGGCACGTCACACTTGATCTTCGGGTTGACGCCGAGCCAATTGAGCGGACCGGCCACGATGGTCACCATCACCGTGCCGGCCTCGGCGCAGCTGGTGGCACCGTCGTCCTTGAAGTAGCCACGTTCGTAGGCGGCGACACCGCCCAGGAGCAGCCAGATGATCAGAATTACGGCGCCGATCGAACCTGTGCGCATCGGGGGTCTCCTCGGTAATGGGGATGCCCCGGGATACCCCACCCGCTTCGATCTTTAAACGAACACCGCGGATAGTACGAGGCCGTGGGGCTCCCAACCGCACTCGCGCGAACCCGCCGCGGCGGCGGCCCGAGTGCAACACCGGGCCGTCGCGGGCTTCCGGCTGAAGCTGAGGGTTTGTCCTGCCGATCACGTGGGAGCGAGGGGACAAACCCTAGTCGGTGCGAATCGCCTGCAACGTGTAGGTGTGCGGCAGGCGGTCCGGGCGGTCGGTGAGCTGCCACTCGCCGTTGGGGAGCTTGTGCATCCGGCCCGGCATCGCCTCCCACGGCACCGACTGGTGCTCGACCAGCCCGGTCAGCGTCAGTCCGGCGTCGAGCAGCGCGGTGACGACCTCGCCGAGCCCGTGGTTCCAGGAGTGGGTCGTGTTGTGGGTGAACGCCACATCCGTCTCCACATAGGTGCCCGGCTCGGTGAAGACCGTGGGTTCGTTCCGCTCGAAATACGGATAATTCACGATAAGGTCCGACCCGGGCACCTCTTCGTCGATAGCCCACAGCATCGGATGCCCCTCGCGGATGAACAGCCGCCCACCCGGCCGCAGCAACTCGGCCACCACCCGGGCCCAGCGCGCGACGTCGGGCAGCCAGCACAGCGCCCCGATCCCGGTGTAGACGAAGTCGTAGCCCGTGCCGGCCACCGCGACCGCCTCGTAGACGTCCGACTCGAGGAACCGCACGTCGGCCCCCGCCAGCTCCGCCACCCGGCGGGCCTCCGCCAGCGACTTTCCGGAAAAATCCAGCCCGGTCATCGTCGCGCCCAGCCGGGTCAGCGACACGGTGTCGGTGCCGATGTGACATTGCAGGTGGATCCCGCGCTGATGGGTTAGGGACCCCAGCAGCGGAAGATCGAACGTGACCGTCTCACTGAGAAACGACGGGTCGTCCGCGAACCGGGACACGGCATAACTAGGGGAAGCGGCGTGCGCGGGCGCGCGGTCATCCCAGTTGGCCCGATTGACGTCAAGATAGTCGCTCACGAGGGCACCATAGACGCCACCAGGCCGAGTCCGCCGTACAGTTTCCGGCGGGGCAACGACAGCAACAGGGACGGGGTGCGGTTTGGAAAGCAGGCGAACGACGGTGCGGGATGTGCGCCGTGCCAACCGGTCCAGCCTGCTGACCGACCTCTTCCACGGCGGGCTCCAGTCGAGGCAGCAGTTGGCCGGCACCACGGCGCTGAGCCAGGCGAGTGTCAGCAACCTGATCGGCGAGATGCTCGAGGAGGGCCTGGTCGAGGAGGCCGGCCTGGTCGGCTCGGACGGCGGCCGCCCGAGGGTGCTGCTGCGGGTCCGCCCCGGCTTCCGCTACCTGGTCGGCGCGGACGTGGCCGAGACCAAGATCCTGGTGGAGCTGTACGACCTGGCGATGACCCGCCTGGCCGCCGCCGAGTTCGACCACGACGACAACCCCGCGCAGGTGGCGGCTCTGCTGATCGAGGGCCTGAACGCGGTGATCACCGAGGCCGAGATCGAGCCGTCCCAGGTGCTGGGCTTCGGCGTGGGCGTCCCCGGCGTGGTCGACCAGGACGGCGTGGTCGACGCCCAGTCAACGGGCTGGGAGGCGGTCCCGCTGGGCACGATGCTGCGCGCGGCGACCGACGTCCCGATCTTCGTGGAAAACGGCGCCAAGACGTTCGGTCAGGCCGAGATGTGGTTCGGCGCCGGCCGGGGAGCCCGCCACGCGGTGATCATCATGATCGGCACCGGCGTGGGCGCCGCGGTGGTGATGGACGGCCGAGGTTATCGGGGCGCGAACAGCAACGCCGGCGAGTGGGGCCACACGACGCTGGTCTACGACGGCAAGCTGTGCCGCTGCGGAGCAAAAGGTTGCCTGGAGGCCTACGTAGGCGCCGAAGGCATAACCCAGCGCCTCTCCGAGGCAACCGGCGAGCCCCAGAACGAGACGTTGCTGGCCCGAGCGCTGACCGCCGACCCGATAGCCCCCGAGGCGGTAACGGTCTTCACCGAGACGGCGGGTTACTTGGGCGCCGGCATAGCCGACCTGATCAACCTGTTCAGCCCCGAACGCATAGTCATCGGCGGCATAGCGGGTTCCATCTTCGGAGAGCGCTTTCTCCCGGAGATCCGAGACGCCGCCGCCCGCCATGCCTTACGACGCCCCTATTCCCAGACAAGCATCGACCTGTGCTCCTTGGGCATCGACGCGGTAGCGATGGGCGCCGCCACCCTGCCGGTAGCCCAGCTCCTGGCCGACGGCGGTCTCCCCGAGGTCGAAGAGCCGATGATGGCCATGCCCCCACGGCCACGCCGCCCCCAGGACCGCACCCGCCGCTGACTACTCGGAGATGCTCCGGCGCCGTATCGCGACGTCGTCGAGAATCACTTGGGCCGCCCTGTCTTCACCCAGGTGATTGAGATCGGCGGCCAGGCTACTGGCTGACTCGAGGGTGGCATGGTGGTTCTCGCCGAGGATGCGCCGGCGCCGGTCGAGGGTGTCTTCGTCGGTTCGGCGGGCACCCTCGTAGTCCCCCAACTGTCGGAGGATGAACGCGAGGTGGTTGGCCGAGCTGAGCGTGTCGGGGTGGTCGTCGCCGAGGACGCGTCGGCGGCGGTTCAGGGTGTCCTTGGCGAGTCGGTGGGCTTGTTCACGGTCACCCGACACGAAGAGACTGATGGCGAGGCCGTCGGCTGAGCTGAGGGTCTCGGGGTGGTCGTCGCCGAGGCCC
>NZ_BOML01000066.1 GCF_016862175.1 Paractinoplanes durhamensis
CGCCCAGGGTCCCGCGCAGGTGGATCATGCCGTTGACCGGCGCGGACAGGGTGAAGCTGCGGCGGGCGTGGGCGCGGGCTTCTTGGCGGGCGAGGGCGGCTTGGTCGGCTTGGTCGGCCAGGTGTGGGGCGACGTAGGCGAGGATCCGTTCGCCGACCCGGCGTAGCTGGAAGGCGGGCAACCGGGCGGCCATCTCGATCAGGGTGTTTTGGGCTTGGTCCACGATCCGGGCGCTCTCACCCGGATCGACCGGTCCGGATCCGGCCTGGTCAAGGCCGGTCTGGTCGAGGTTGGCCAGGTCGCGCGGGATGGCTTCGAGGGTGGTGGCGATCGCGGTGGCTTGACGAGCGTTGAGGTGGCTGTCGAGCAGGGCTTGTTCGATGGCGGGGTGGTGGTGCAGCAGGGTGGCGCGGTCGGCGAGTTCCCGGGCTGGTTGCGGGTCGATGCGGAGCTGGGAACGCAGCCAGGACCGTGTGGTGCGGTGGCCCTGGGTGGTGGGCAGGCCTCGGGTGGTGGCTTCGTGGACGAGGCGGGCCTGCAGGGTGGCGGCGATCTGTTCGAGGCGGTAGGCGGTGTGCAGGCAGTCGGTGAGCTCAGGGTCGGTCAGTGGCCATAGCGGTGCTGCGGCGAGTTTGGCTGTCTCGTCGCTGAGCTGCTGCAGGTCGGCCAACATGGGACCATTTTGGAACACCTGTACGACAGTTTTCGGCCTGCCGGAGCCACCCTGTAGATCGACATTCACCATCTGCGAACAGCGGCCAACCGCAGATGCGGAGCCTCGACCGCACGGCCGGAACCGGCCGGCCGGAGCGAGTGCGGCCCTTCAGCGACTTGGCTGGAGAGGTGCGGCGCGTGACTCGATCGGAGTGCGAGCTGGGCGGCCTGGCGCAGGCGGCGGGACAGCGTGCTCACCGGCAGCGCATGCTGTCCGACGGTCGGCGCTGGGGGCGGCTCCCGCCGTACCGTCGCCGGCATGTGGGTGATCGATGCGGTTCCCCGTGCGCTGCGCGGCGACGCTGACGCCCTCGGGGTGCTATTGCCGGAGGCTACGGGCCGGAACTGGATGCCGCCGACCTGGCTACGCTGCCGGAGACCCAGCGGATCATCACGCACTGCCTCCACACGCGCCACCATGACGGGCGGGTTCGCCGGCGCCACCTGGGATCGATCATCGGTGAGGGCCGTCCGTGGGTGGCGCCGTTCGTTGTGCAGTTGGTCGGCGAGTATGTCGCGGACCTTCTGCTGGACATTCGGCGTAGTCTCGTGGAGGTCGACATCACGGGGACTCGGATGTACGACGTGTACGGGAGGTTCGGTGCCGACAATTCGGAGTTCATCGACCTGACCCGGCAGCGCGTCGCCAGCTACTGGGACTGCTACTACCGCGACGTCTGGGCTGACCGCTCCTACTACCCGGGGTCGACCGTGATCGAGTCACGGAGGGCGGCCGCTCGTCACTTCGAGGCGGGCGGGTGACACCAGACGCCGGGGCGGCAGGACCGGCGGCTACTTCGATGGGGTCGTCACCGCGCTTGCGTGGCTCCACAACTCCTCGAAACGTTCCTGGCGCTTCTTCACCAGCCTCGGGTCGACCACCAGGGCCACGCTCGCGATCGGTGGGGTCACGCTGTCGTCGAGGACTCGGGCGGTGTGGAACTCGTAGCTGACCTTCTGGTCGAAGATGATGAAGTCTTCCAGGTCGGTCTGGTGCAGGAAGTAGATGTCGTCGGGGCGGATCACCCTCGTCTCGACGCCGATCGTCCGGTGTGGCTCCAGCAAGGCTGCCAGCCGGGACGGGTCGGGGACCCGCTCGGTGAGCAGGAACAGGCGGCGGACCCGGACGTTGCGGTCGATCGCCGCCCGCTGGGCGGACAGATACTGCCGGCCCAGGTCGCTCGTCCAGAACTCGCCCTCGCCGAACGACGCCATCGTGACCGCGTCGATGCTCGCCGACGCCGAACCGGTCAGGCCCAGCAGCCAGTCGGGGTCGTTCTTGGACCGGAGGCCGTCCAGCGGAGGCTCGGGAATGGCCCGGGACGAGCCGGGGCGGGCCAGCTCCAGGCGCCGCGACGCCTCGGCCGCCTCCAGGATCAGCTCGGCCACGAGCACGAATGCGCCCACCACCACCGCCACGGCGGCACGCCACAGGATCTGCTGATCACCGATGCCGGTGAACACATATGTCAGGGCGCCGGCCACGACGGCAACCAGAAGCTTCAGTCCTATACGCACGGTGACCCCCCGGCGACGACAATGCGTACCATCACAGCGCAGTCACGCCGTGTGTGCAATGCCCGTGCACGATCACCGAAAAGGGGCGGTCCCTGCGGAACCGCCCCGGCACGCGAAAGTGGCGCAACGGCCCGGTGTTTCACGCAGGTCGCTGCGTGAAACACGGGACTCGTGCAGCCCGTACTCTTATGGGTTTTTCAGAAGGTCTTCGAAGTTGACCGTCAGGGCGAACGGGTCGATTACCGACACCGGGTCTCGCCGGGAGAGCTCGCGGGCCAGCTCGGCGGCGGCGCGGTCGACGCGGGAGCGCAGCGTGCCGTCGGCCGAGTCGGCGCCCCAGTCGTCGCTGGCTGCGAAAACCGACGTCGGGATGATCGCGGCGCGCAGGTAGGCGAAGAGCGGGCGCAGGGCGTGTTCGAGGGAGAGGCTGTGCCGGGCGGTGCCGGCCGTCGCGGCGATCACGACCGGCTTGTCGGCCAGGGCGTCCTTGTCGAGTACGTCGAAGAAGGACTTGAACAGGCCGCTGTAACTCGCGGTGAAGATCGGAGTGACGGCGATGAGGCCGTCCGCCGCCTCGACAGCGGAGAGCGCTTCCTTCAACGCGGCCGGCGGGAAGCCGGTGAGCAGGTTGTTGGCGATGTCGTGGGCGAGATCGCGCAGCTCGATGACGGTTACCGTGAGCTGGATGCCGCTCGCGGCGGCCGCGGTGACGGCCGCCGCTGCGAGCTGATCGGCCAGCAGACGGGTCGACGACGGCTGGCTCAAGCCGGCGCTGACTACCGCCAGTGAACGCTGGTTCATGCGTTTACCTTCTTCGCCGCGAGCAGGGACTCGTGGGTGGGGGCGTCCGGCACGTGGGCCGGCTTGAGCGCCGCGAACTCCTTGCGCAGGACCGGCACGACCTCGGCGCCGAGGAGGTCCAGCTGCTCGAGGACCGTCTTGACGGGCAGGCCGGCGTGGTCCATCAGGAACAGCTGGCGCTGGTAGTCGCCGACGTACTCGCGGAAGCCGAGGGTGCGGTCGATGACCTCCTGCGGGCTACCCACGGTGAGCGGGGTCTCCCGGGTGAAGTCCTCCATCGACGGACCGTGACCGTAGACGGGGGCGTTGTCGAAGTACGGCCGGAACTCCTTGACCGCGTCCTGGCTGTTCTTGCGCATGAACACCTGGCCGCCGAGGCCGACGATGGCCTGGTCGGGGTCGCCGTGGCCGTAGTGGGCGAACCGCTCACGGTAGAGCGCGACCATCCGCTGGGTGTGCGAGGCCGGCCAGAAGATGTGGTTGGCGAAGAAGCCGTCACCGTAGAAGGCGGCCTGCTCAGCGATCTCGGGCGAGCGGATCGAGCCGTGCCAGACGAACGGCGGGACCTCGTCGAGCGGCCGCGGCGTCGAGGTGAACGACTGCAGCGGCGTGCGGAACTTACCCTGCCAGTCGACGGTGTGCTCGCGCCACAGCTTGTGCAGGAGCGAGTAGTTTTCGATGGCGAGCGGGATGCCGGCTCGGATATCCTTGCCGAACCACGGGTAGACAGGTCCGGTGTTGCCGCGACCGAGCGTCAGGTCAACGCGTCCACCCGACAGGTGCTGCAACATCGCGAAGTCCTCGGCGATCTTCACCGGGTCGTTCGTGGTGATCAGCGTGGTGGCGGTGCTCAGCTGGAGCGTCGACGTCTGGGCCGCGATGTAGGCGAGCGTCGTGGTCGGCGAGGACGAGAAGAACGGCTCGTTGTGGTGCTCACCGAGCGCGAACACGTCGAGTCCGACATCCTCGGCATGCTTCGCGATGGTGACGATGTTCTTGATCCGCTCCGCCTCGGTCGGGGTCTGACCGGTGGTCGGGTCGGTGGTGATATCGCTGACGCTGAAGATCCCGAACTGCATGACCCGCTCCTTCGATGGTGCCGTACCGACTGCCCCGCACAACGTGCTTGCCCGGTCAACTATTTCAAATTCAAAGAACCTGCGCTGCGGTGCGCGTCACACCCGCTTGCCGGAGATCGATAGGGTGCCCCGCATGGGAGCGATCAAGCCGTGGCACCTGCTGTGCTGTCTCGTCGTAGTTCTGGCCCTGGGCGCGATCACCGCCGCCATCATCGCCGCCCAAAGACGGAAATAAAGCCTTTATAGGTACGCGGTGGGATATGTCCCGCGCTGCTCAGAGCAAGCCACCTGCAACACCGGGCCGTTGCGCCCCTTTCGCGACCGGCGGCGGGTCACGGTCAGAGCAGACCACTCAGGCGAGCCTCATCTGGACGCCCGCGGACAGCAGGGTCTCGTGCATCTCGATCTCGGTGGGCTTCGTGCCGGCGGGGACGTCGAAGACCAGTTGGCCCTTGACCGCCTCGCCGGGGACCACAGCCTCGTACCACGTGACGGGGTTTGCCTGACGCTCGGCGCCGGTGTCGCTCGTGTACTCGGTGCCGCTGCTGTCGAGGACCTTCTGGGCGCTGCCGTCGAAGCGCCTCGGCGCGGCGCCGCGGTTGGCCACCTGGATGCCGACGATGCAGTAGACGCCCTGGGCCCGGATCGCCGCGGCGCCGCTACCGACCGTGGGGGTTCCACACTTCACTCCGGACACCACGAACTCGAAGTCGCCGTCGCGCCCGGCGCCGCCGAGCGCCACCGGTTCGCTGTCATCAGCGCCGCCGCCGAAGAAATACCACGCGCCGGCGCCGGCGCCGAGCAGCAGCACGGACAGCACGGTAATCACTACGCCGCGGGTTCGGCCGGGCCCGGGATGCACGGAGTGTGATGACGGCATCGTCGTGCGGTAGGTCATGCGAGTACCCAACGACGAATGTTGATCTCGCGCATGGCCCATGTGGACGACCTTGGACCGGATGATCGGATACATCAGATTATTGCGTCGGCAACGATGACGTAACAACGGCGACGTTGGACAGCCATATAGGCCATGGTCCGGAGGTCACGGGTGATAACAGTCGGATTCTGATCCGGACGACACCCTCGCGCCGTATTTCCTACCGCAAGTCGATGTCCTAATGTGCATGCGGCAAACCGCGAGCGCCCGAAGAGTGCGCGCGACTAGGCTGGGGGTTACCCTGAGTGAACCAGCCGACTCTGCGCGCCTCTCGCAACTTCGGCCGCTGAACCAATCCCCGAGAGGCGGAGGATACCTGTGCCCGAGGCAGCCGAGGACCCACACGTCGCAGTAGCAGCGGCGGTGGCCGACCATGTCGTCGACCCGGTCGGGAACGAGGATGTCGATTGGGACCTCTTCGACTCACAGGCTTACTTCGCGCACAACTACGGCACGCTTCGCTGGGACGACGCCGCGATCATCAAGATCATCGCCGACTTCTTCGGGGCCAGCCTTCCGGACAAGTTCATCGGCCACGCGATCGACGTCGGGTCGGGCACCAACTTCTACCCGGCGCTCGCCATGTTGCCGTACTCCTTCCGCGTGACGCTCTTCGAGAGGGCGTACTCCAACCGGGAGTGGCTGAGTCACTCGTTGGAGCAGCCGCAGAGTTCGTGGTCGGATTTCTGGGCGGAGATCGCCAGCGGCCGCCGGCACTACGACCGGATCACCCGCCCGCTCGAACTGCTCGCCGACCGGGCCGAGGTGACCAAGGGCAACGTCTTCGACCTGCGCCCCAACCGGTACAACTTGGGCACCATGTTCTTCGTGGCCGAGTCGATCACGACGCGGGACGACGAGTTCCGCCGCGCCACCCGGTTGTTCGTCGACTCGCTGGTGTCCGGCGCCCCGTTCGCGGCCGCCTTCATGCGCAACTCCTCGGGCTACTTCGTCGGCAACAAGCGGTTCCCGGCGTGCTCGGTCAGCGAGGAAGACATCCGCGAGGCTCTTGACCCCGTTGCGCGCAGGCTGGAAATTCAGACCGTGGCCAGTGACGACCTCCGAGACGGTTACTGCGGGATGATGGTCGCCACCGGCCGGAAGAAGTAACGGTCGGAGTAAGTAGCGCCCGGCTGCAACTCTGAGCTGACAACGCAGACCCACGGATGGGTAGCCGATGCAGATCAAGCCACGTCAACAGCTCCTCGACATCTGGCGGGCCACGGCCCGGGTCTCGTATCACGACATGTGGACCCCGGACGGGCTCGGCGGCAGCAATTCGATCAGCGACGCCGAGCAGCTGCTCTGCATCATGGCGCCAGCCACCGAGATCCCGCTGTTCCGCCTCGACCAGCCCGACACGGTCACCGACGACGTCCTCGAGGCGCTCAAGCCGCTCGGTGACAACCTGCAGATCCCGCAGCGGCTGCTGCGCGCCCTGAACGAATACCTCAACCGCTATACCGCGGAGGACGGCACGCCGATCTTCTCCGGCGGCAGCTACTTCAGCGCCGAGGTGCCGGCGGAGAAGATCGAGCAGGAGCAGTTCGACTTCGACGTGGTCGACTCGTTCTCCATCTCGGTGACGCTGACGCTCGCGATCATCGGCTTCACCAAGACCTTCCGCCAGGTGGTCACCCGGCCCGCGCTGCTCCAGCAGGTCGACGACGTGGAGCGGCTGGCCAACCGGCGGCTGTCCGCGGCGATGGCCGGCCTGCTGCGCAGCTTCGCGGTCAACGTGTTCACCGTGGAGAGCAGGCTGGGTCAGGAGCTGCTGCGCACGGTGAACCAGGAGCGCCGCCCGGCCCACGTCGTGATCGACGAGCTGCGCTCGGCACTGCGGGAGATCAACGCCCGGCTGCGGGACGACGTCACCATCGGTTCCGGTGCCGCCGAGGGCAACGAGCTCGACAATCCCAACCGCCTGTTCGAGTGCGGCTGGTCGTGGGGCGTGCTGCACGACGCGCCGAAGATCGAGACGACGGCGGACGTGGGCGAGCAGCGCGAGGGCGTGGCGCAGAACGCTCCGTATCTTTACTTCACCACCGTGGCCCTCGACGCCATCCAGGCGCTCTCCTCCGAGCGCACCCGGCTGCTCGGCCTGCTCGACCCGGAGCAGTCCCGTCTCGCGCAGTCGCTGCAGCTGCGGTTCGAGCTGACCCGTTCCTACTGGGCCACGATCGCGACGTTCGGCTCCGGCCGCTGGCCCTTGGAGGACCTGCCCTGGCGGGCCACCGACGGCATCGAGTTCGACTACTTCAGTCTGCTGATCAGCGGCATGGTCATGCAGAACATGATGGCGGTCCGGGCCACCAACGCGAACATGCGCCGGGTCGCCGACGTGCTGGAGGAGCTGGCGAATCGCAGCCGGATCACCCGCCGCTCGACCGAGCCGGAGACGGCGGTCGGCGTGCACTATCCGGGCCTGCACTTCCCGCTCGAGGGCAGCGATGCCCGCGGCGGGCCGATCCTGCAGTGGACGGTCGCCGACATCTCGCCCACGCTGTTCAAGCGGACGCTCAACCTGGCCAGCATGACGACCGACGGGCCGACCCGCAGCCGCCTGCTCGACCTGTCCGACTCGATCTGGCAGCACCTGAACGACCGGGTCATCCGGCACGGTGACGATCACGGCCTGTGGGACTGGGCGTCCGGCGCCTTCTCGTATCTGCCGAACGGCGTCAGCCAGGTCTCGTGGTATTACACGAAGCGCGTGGTCGACTGTCTGGTCAACGCGGCCGGCGTGATCAACGAGCTGCCGCTGCGCAGTGAGCTGCTGCTGCAGATCGCCGCCGACCTGCTCAACGAGGCCGACCACCTCTACGACCGGGAGCTGCTCAACGGCACCACCACCCGCGGCGAGACGCTGCGGATCGATCTGGAGCGGATCGGGGCCGAGCTGAAGCGGGCCCGCACGGTCTACCGGGAGCGGCCGGGTGTGGCGGTGGCGGTGGCCGAGGAGGTGCTGCGCAAGCTGGACCGGCTGTCCGCGGCCCGCAAGGCGAATGTCGAGATGACCTGATAATGATCATTTTCGCGACGTCCGACAAGGGTGGCACCGGCCGTTCGGTGACCAGCAGCAACCTGGCCTACCGGCAGGCGCTGCAGGGCAAGGACGCCTGCTACCTCGACTTCGACTTCGGCTCGCCCACCTCCGGCGCCATCTTCGACCTGTCCGAGGTGCAGGCCGGCACCAACGGCGACGGGATGCACACCTACCTGGCCGGCGGCATCCCGGAGCCGCGCACCATCAACATCTGGGCCGAGACGCAGCGGGAGTCGCTGCGCAACCGGCCGGCCGGTGCGGGCCGGCTGACCCTGGTGCCCGGTGACCGCGGCGGCGGCGAGTTCCCGTCCTCCCCCGAGGTCGTCCAGCGCTGCGTCGACCTGCTGGTCCGCCTGGACGAGACGTACGAACTGGTGCTGGTCGACCTGAGCGCCGGCCGTTCGTACGCCACCGAGATCGTTCTGGAAGCCACCGCCCGGCCGCAGCTGCGCGACACCGAGGCCCGCTGGGTGGTCTTCCACCGCTGGACCAGGCAGCACATCGTCGCGGCCGGCGGTCTGGTGCACGGCCCGCAGGGCATCCTGGACACCGGCGTGCTGCACGGCCACAACCGCGGCGAGCTGCTGGAGAAGATCCGCTACGTCCGCACCGCCGTGCTCGACCCGTCCGCCGCCGACCAGGCCGGGCTGCGCGGCGAGCAGCTCGCGTGGCTGGACGTCTGCAACAAGCGCCTGCAGGATCTCGCCTCCACCCACAAGGTCGGCCGGGTGCACCTGCTCGGCCAGATCCCGCTCGACCCGGTGCTGCAGTGGCAGGAGCAGCTGCTCACCAACGACGACGTGTGGCTGCACCGCACCGCCAACGAGCGCACCGTCAACGCCCTCGAGGAGCTGGCCAAGAAGATCGTCGACGTGAGCGCGTGGGAGGGCCTGTGACGACGGCCGATGATCTGTTCACCGAGGAGAGCGCCTCCCCGGTCGTGCAGTCGGTCGCCCTGTCGCACCTGTCCATCGAGCTCGGCCACCTCTACATGGAAGACTTCCGGGCTGGCGAGGCTCGGCTGCGCGAGCACTTCCGGCGGGTCGCGCCGTGGGCGCAGGCCGCCGTGGACCAGGCCACCGCGCTGGTCGGGCCGCGCCGCACCCCGCGGATCAGCACCTGCTTCCTGATCGACGACTACTTCACCCGCTTCTCCAGCCCGCCCGAGGTGGTCGGGGCGCTGGTCGCGGCGGCCGGGTCGGCCGGGTTGGAGATCGACTACGTGGCGCGGGAGTCGGGCTGCGCCCGGGCCGGCGACGTCGACCTGGCCACCCTGGTGCAGGAGCATCTGGTCGACGAGCCGGCCGAGGGCGTCAACGGTGGCCGGCCGCCGGCCACCGAGTCGGGCTGGCTCAGCAACGGCGAGCGCTCCCCCGCGGCGACCGTGTCGGCGATGTCCGGGCCGAGCCGGTGGCGGCCGCCGCGGCAGAGCGCCGTGCAGAACCATTCGATCTTCGTGGACGTCGAGTTGTGGAGCGGCCCGGCCGAGGACCGGCTGTGGTCGTGCCCGTTCCTGGCCGCGGTCTGGCAGCTGCAACGGCTCGGCCTGCTGCGGCACCTGGGCCGGCCGGTGGCCGAGCCGGTCCCGGTCGCCGACCCGGCCGCGCTGTCGGCGGACTGGGACGAGATGCCGGCGATCATCCAGCTGAACCCGCGGGCCGCCGCACTGCGCGCCTACCGCACGTTCACCCCGCTGGACAGCCGCTTCCTACCGATCGAGCTGGCCGTGCGGACCATCCTGGGCCAGGTGTGGATCGAGCCGGCGGTGGACGGCCAGGTGTCCGGGCGGGCCCGCAGCGAGGGCCTGGAGCTGCCGGCCGAGCCGGTCGGGCGGATCTCCTACGCGTTCCTGTGACCGTCGTGCACCGGCTCCAGCGGTTGCAGCTCGCGGGCGACACCCCACAGCTCCCCGAAGAGCAGCGCGCACTCGCTGACGCGTGAGCTGGTGAGGACCAGGCGGGTCTCGGCCACCTGCGCCCGCCTCGGGTCACCGGTGGTCGGCGTCGTCTCGTACGCCAGGATGTCGTCGAAGACGATCAGGTCGCGCACCTGCACCCGCAGCGGGGTCGGCACCTTGCTCCAGTCGAGCAGCCGTACGTCGATCTTCATGTCGCGCTGCTCCTCGTAGACCCGGCGCAGCATCGGGTCGTCGGCCATCTCCGGCTCGTCGAGCACGAAGATGCGCCGGACCCGCTTGCCGTCGCCGGCCGCGCGGCGCTGCGCGTCGAGATAGCGCTGACCGATCTCGCTCTGCCACAGGTCGTGGTCGACCGCGGCCATGCTGATCGCGTCGATGCTCTTGGTGGCCGTCCGGGTCAGCCCGAGCAGCCAGTCGCGGTCCTCGCCGTAGTAGGTGGCGGTGCCGCCCTCGGCGAGCTGCTTGAGGAACTCCGACATCTCCTTGATCTTGGCCTGGACGAACTGGTAGACGATCGGCGGCGAGCTCGGGGAGATCTGCGTCGAGTTGCGCACGAGCTGGGTGACCAGGTCGGTCTGCAGCGCCGACGCCTCGATCAGGCCGAACAGTGCGGTCGCTTCGCTGATCTCGCCGAAGGCGTCGCCGATGAGCCGCTTGACGTCGGCCATCCCGTCCTTCTCCAGCTGCTCGACGGCGAGCAGCCGCTTCTCGAAGTCGACCAGGAAGCGGACCATCAGCGCGATGCCGCCGATCAGGATGGACAGCATGATCGAGATGCTGGTGTCCTGGTGCAGACCGTTGGTGATCAGGAAGGTGACGCCACCACTGGCCACCGTCACCATCGCGGTGCGGATGACGCTGGAGGACTCCCGCAGCTGGGTGGGCCGGGTCTCGGTGCTCGCGGCCACGTCGCCGCTCGCTGCCTTCTCGCCGCTCACTGCCGGATCGCCGAGGAGAAGCTGGAGAACGCCGCCACCGTGCCCGCGGACAGCTGGTCGCGGACCCGGTGCACCAGCAGGTCCCACTGCCGGCTGAAGCCGACCCGGCTCTCCAGGACCGTCCACAGCGCGCGGGCCAGCTCGTCGTCGGCCATCCGCGGTAACCACAGATGCAGCAGGTAGTCGATGGCCGGCAGCAGCCGGGCGATCACCTCCTCGCGCGGCAGGACCCCGATCGCGGCCTTGCGGGTGACCTCCAGCATCACGGTGATCAGCCAGTCGTGCAGGGCGAGGTCCTCGGCGATCGCGGCCAGCCGGGACGCGCTGGCCTCGGCGACGCTGAAGCTGAGCACCCGCAGCGCGTCGCCGTGCACCGCGAAGCGGATGCCGCCGGGGCTGGGGTCGCACGGTTCGACCAGCACCACCCAGCGCAGGCCGGTGCGGGCCGCGCGCAGCGGCGGGCGGCCGGCGCCGCGCAGGTTGTGCTGCACCCGGTCGGCGGCCTGCCGGGCGACGCCGCCGAGGTCGAGGGTGTCGGGGGCGCGCTGCGCGACGGCGAACGCGCCGGCCAGCTCGGGCCAGCGGGTGCGGCCGACGCTCTCGATGACGCCGGGCCGGGACAGGTAGTGCGACCAGGGGCGGCGGCTGCTGCCGTCGGCGGGGACCACGGTCGCGTACGCCGAGCCCTGCACCACGTGACCGTCCACGATCGCCGCCCGCTGCCAGGCGGTGCCGATGCCGCGCACCCGCCGCGCCGGGCCGGGCGGGCCGAGCGGGCAGTCGACGCCGACCGGTTTGTCGGGGGCGCGCACGTGCGATCGGGGTCGTTCGGAGATCCGGACCGGTTCACCGGCCACGAGATCCACCAGGGTGCTGGCGACATCGCCGGGCACCGGACCACCCCCGCGCAGAAGTCCGGTCTGCACCTCACCAACGATGAGCACGCCAAGGCCCCCAATATCCTCGACGGCCACGGAACGGATCAGCGGCGCGTCCCTGGCCGCATGACGCCAGCCGTTCGATTGGAACCCAAAGGTCGGCCGATTGCAACACCGTGAGTCATCAACCGAGGACGATGGGTCATAGTTCCTACCATCCCACGAGGACTACGAACAAGGCAGAAGCGCCGTTGTCTTCAGTCGCCGTAGATTTTCCTCACACTGTACGATCTTGCATCGATCACCGTTAGCGTCGAAAACGTGCCCTCCGACCCCGATGTCCTCGTTGTCGGCGCCGGTGTGTCCGGCCTGACCACCGGCTACCGGCTGGCCCAGCAGGGCCTGCGGGTCCGGATCCGGGCCGAGGACGCCCCGGGCCATACGAACTCGGCCGCGGCCGGCGCGATCTGGGACCCGATCTACGCGGAGCACCCGCGGGTCGGCGTCTGGGCGGCCCGCAGCTACGACGTGTTCTCCGAGATGCATGAGAAAGGCTTTCCGGGTGTACGCCTGGTCGACGGCATCGAGGCGTCCCGCGATCCGATGATCACCCCGGATTGGGCGCGCGGCCTGCCCGGCTACCGCGAGTGCGAGCCGGGTGACCTGCCGGCCGGTTTCGTGCACGGCTGGCACTACCGGGCGCCGATCATCGACATGCCGCCCTACCTGGCCCACCTCGAGCAGCTGGTCCGGGAGACCGGCAGCACCCTGGAGTACGGCGGGCACCTGGACAGCCTGACCGAGGCCGACGCGCCGATCCTGATCAACTGCAGCGGCGCCGGGGCGCACGACCTGGTGCCCGACCCGGAGGTGACCCCGATCCGGGGCCAGCTGGTCGCGGTGCGCAACCCGGGGATGACCGACTTCTTCGCCGAGCACACCCCGGAGCTGGGCGAGATGGTCTACCTGCTGCCGCAGGGCGACACGGTGCTGCTGGGCGGCAGCGCCGAGCCCGGCATCGCCGACCCGGCCCCCGACCCGGCGGTGGCCACGGCGATCATCGAGCGCTGCGGCAACATCTTCGCCTGGATCCGCGACGCCGAGGTGGTCGGCCACCGCGGTGGCATCCGCCCGTCCCGCCCGAAGATCCGCCTGGAGCACGAAGAGGCAGACGGCCGGCACGTGGTGCACAACTACGGGCACAGCGGGGCCGGGGTGAGTCTGTCGTGGGGCTGCGCCGAGGACGTGACCGACATCGTCCTGGGTCTACTCGGCCGGGAGCGGAAACAGGATCGGGCTGAGTAGGTAGGGCGTACGCTCCGCGGCCGGCTCGTTGGCCAGCACCGGGAGGATCGCCTCGCGCAGGCCGGCGATGAGCCGGTCGCGCTCCTGCTCGCTGAGCCAGATCGCGTGCTGGCGGTAGCCGACCATGTCGCGCGCCGGGTCCGCCTCGCCGGAGTCCAGGTAGGAGCCGAACTCGGCCAGCAGGACCGCGGCCGCGGTCGCGAACGCCTGCCGGTGTTCGTCGACGGTGGCCGAGGCCGCCCGGGACGCGTCGACGACCGCCCGGGCGCGGACCAGGCGGTAGCTGCGCTCGACGAAGCCGCGCACCCGCTGCTCCCCCGCCACCTCGATGATCCCGGCGTCGGCGAGCAGGCCGACGTGCCGGTAGACGGTGGCCTGGGAGACGTCGGGCAGCCGGGTGCACAGCTGGGCGGTGGTGACGGTCCGGCCGGTGCCGGACAGCGCGTGCACGATCCGCAGCCGGACGGGGTGCAGGAGGAGCTCGACGGGGTCCATTCCGTAATGTTCGCACGACTGCTAATGTTCGCAGCCATGAGAACAATGCTGCGGGGGCTGGCGTTCCATCTGCGCGGCGAGAGTGGGCCGCCGGTGGTCTATCTGCCGGGCGCCGGTCTGGTCGGGCTCGACTACCTCAATCTCGCGGCGGTCGCCGACGGGGTCACCCACGTGTTCTACGACCGTGGCGGCACCGGCTGGAGTGATCCGGTGCCGTTGCCGCGCAGCGCCGCCGACGTGGCCGGCGAGCTGCACGCGGCGTTGCCGCTGCCCGGGCCGTACGTGCTGGTGGGCCATTCGATGGGCGCGGTCTACGCGCGCCGGTTCGCGCAGCTGTTCCCGGCCGACGTGGCCGGGATGCTGCTGCTGGATCCCGGCCACGAGGACCTGTTCGCGCATCTGCCGCCGGAGGCGGCGGCGCTGAACGACCGGATGAAACCGGATCCCGCGCAGCTGCCCGACCTCACGCCGGAGCAGATCGCTGCCGCGCGGGAGGCGTATGCGGCGCTGCTGGCCGCCTGGCCGGCCGACGTCCGCGAGGAGCTCGTCGACCATCACCTGACGCACTGGCGGACCGGGCTGTACGAGGCGGCGAACCTGGAGTCCGAGGTGTACGACGAGGTGCGCCACGGCGGGCCGGTGCCGGACGTGCCGATCACCGTGCTGACCGCCGGCGCCGGCAATCCGGCCTGGGCCGCCTACGGGTCGCCGGAGCTGGTCGCGAAGACCCTGGCCGGCATCCGGGAGCTGCACGCCGGGATCGCCGCGTCGGTGTCGCGCGGCGAGCACCGGGTCATCGAGGGCGCCACCCACCAGTACGCGCACGTCGAGAAGCCGGCCGAGGTGGGCGCGGCCCTGCGCGAGCTGATCGGCCGGCTGGGATAGGCCGGCGCCGCCGCCCGGCCGCGGGGGGATGCGGCCGGGGCGACGGCGCCGGGGGTTGCGGGCCGGGTCAGCGGCCCTGCAGCGACTTCACGTTGTCACCGAAGGTCCAGGACTTGGAGCCGTCCCAGTTGATCGACCAGGTCATCAGGCCCTTGATGGCGCTCACGCTGTGGTAGCCCTGGGCGACCAGCGACGGTGCCATGTAACCGCCGCCCGCACCGGACTGGGCGGGCAGGCCCGGGACCTGCTTGTCGTAGGGCACCCGGATCGTGGTGCCCTGGATCGTCAGGCCGTTGTTGAGGCACTGGGTCTGCACGGTGAAACCCTGCACGGTGCCGGCCGAGTAGGAGTCGCCGGAGCAGCCGTACATCGAGCCGTTGTAGTACTGCATGTTCAGCCACCACAGCCGGCCGTTGTCCACGTACTTCTTGATGATCGGCAGGTAGGAGCCCCAGATCGAGCCGTAGGTGACGCTGCCGCCGGTCACGTACGCGGTCTCCGGCGCCATGGTCAGGCCGAAGTTGGACGGCATCGCGGCGAGCACGCCGTCGATGATGCGGATCAGGTTGGCCTGCGAGGCGGACAGGGTGGTGATGCTGCCGCTGCCGGTCAGGCCGGTCTCGATGTCGATGTCGATGCCGTCGAAGTTGTACTGCTTGAGCAGCGGCACGACGGTCGCGACGAACCTGTCGGCGACGGCGCTGGAGCTGAGGTCGATGCCGGCCGCAGCGCCGCCGATCGACATGAGGATGGTGGCGCCGGCCGCCTTGGCCGCGCACATCTCGGCGGGGGTGGACACCTTGACCCCGGCGTCCATGCCGTTCTCCCACAGCACCGTGCCGTCCGAGCGGATCACCGGGAAGGCCGCGGCGAGCACGTTGTAGCCGTGCTGGGCGATCCGGCTGTCGTTGATCGGGATCCAGCCGAGGCCGGGGTGCACGCCGTTGGACGCGCCGTCCCAGTTCTCCCAGTAACCCTGCAGCACCTTCCCGGCCGGCCGGGACTTGACCGCACAGGTGGAGCCGGTCGGCGGCGTGGTTGTCGGTGCGGTGGTCGGTGTGGTGGTCGGGGGCGTGGTGGTCGGCCGTGTCGTGGTGGGAGCGGTCGTCGGGGTTCCGGTGCAGGCGCCCAGGTCCTTCCACAGTGACGGCGTCGCGGCCGGGTTCCAGCCCGTGCCGACGTAGGCGGTGTGCGTGACGAGCGCCTGGTAGAGATGCGCGTTGTAGGTGACCTGCTGGCCGGCCGTGTAGGTCGGCCCCTCGGTCCAGACGGTGCCCGAGCAGGCGACCGCGGCGAACGACGTGCTCTCGCCGGCGAGGACCACGGCCACCGCCCCGGTCGTCACCGCCAACCCTGCGACCAGCGCCAACACCCGACGACGGACACCCATGGCTGCCCCTTTCAAGACGAACGTGACCCGCGGCACTCACATAGTGGCGTTCACATTCGTAAATATCAAGGGTTCTTAACTATTAGCGGGACGCCGAGGAATTGGGCGAACGGCTCCAGGGCCGCGGCGGCCTTGCGATGGTCGGCGGCCTTGAACGGGACGAGCGGCAGGACGGTGACGGTGACCCCCTTCGCCCCCAGCACCCGCTTCCAGGTGGCGACCACTCGACCACTGCGCACGAGGGTGGACTGGAACACGCCGTTGCCGCCCGGGATGATCGCCGCGAGGTCCGACGCGGAGGCCATCAGGGACCTGTCCTTGTAGCCGAGCATGTATTCGTCGAAGCCCGGGAGCGCGAGCCATGCGGTGTCCGGCAGTTCCTCAAGATCGGCGGCCATGATCATCTCAACGCCTTCGACGTCGACCGTGACCAGGGCGTCTCCCGCGACCCCGATGCCGGTCTTGACGTCGCCCATGGTCAGACCGGTCCAGCCGACCAGATCCTTGCGGGTGGCCGGGCCGTGACTCCGGAAGAAACGCAGGGCGATCAGGCCCAGGGCCTCCTCGCGCGACGGCGTGAACGGCGACGGGACCCACTCGTCGAGGAGCACGAATGTCTGGTCCTTGCCCACGTGCGGCGCGATGGCCGTGACGCCGCGCTGCGACGCGTACCAAAGCAGGTGGTAGCCCCGCTGGCCGGTCACCTCGACGCCGCCGTCGGTGAGGGTGACCAGGCACTCGGCTCGCGTCAGGCGTTTTCCGCCGGCGAGGGCGGAGCCGAGCAGGTCCATCGCCTTCTCGGCGGTCGCCTTGTCGAGGCCGAGGTAATCCCAGCGTTTCGCTACGCCGGTCAGCGAGCGGGTGCCCATCACGTCGAGCATCCAGTGCGCGTCACGGGCCGGGACGAGGTGGACGGTGCCGCGCATCGGCCAGGTGCGCAGCACGGAACGGTCTTCGAGGGCCTTGTTGACGTCGGTCAGGGACCAGCCGGGCAGCCGGGCGCCGAGGGACCACAGCACGCTGTTGACGTCCTGCGCCTGCATGGCGCCGAACCACGAGGTGATGCCCTCGACCGTGGTGGGACCGCCGCCGCGCAGCAGCAGGCTGGTCATCCGCAGGCCCAGGGCCGTCCTCGCATCCATGAGAACGACCCTAGGCCGTGGGTACGACAGAAAATCAGCGGCCGCGGCCGGCCCGGTACAGCTTGATCAGGTTGTTCGTCGACGAGTCGTCGTCGTCCGCCGGGGCCGACGAGGAGGTCAGCTTCGGCGCGAGCTGGTTGGCCATCACCTTGCCGAGCTCGACACCCCACTGGTCGAACGAGTTGATCTCCCAGATGGTGCCCTGGGTGAACGTGATGTGCTCGTAGAGGGCGATCAGCTGACCGAGCACGGCCGGCGTCAGCTTCGGCGCGACGATCGTGGTGGTCGGGTGGTTGCCCTGCATGACCCGGTGCGGTGCGACCGTGTCGCTGCTGCCCTCGGCCTTGACCTGCTCGAGCGTCTTGCCGAAGGCCAGCGCACCGGTCTGCGCGTAGAAGTTCGACATGAACAGGTCGTGCATGCCGCCGATGTCGTGGTTGGGCTGGGAGAACCCGATGAAGTCGGCCGGGATCAGCTTGGTGCCCTGGTGGATCAGCTGGTAGAAGGCGTGCTGGCCGTTGGTGCCGGGCTCGCCCCAGTAGACCTCGCCGGTCTGGAAGCCGACCGGCGAGCCGTCCAGGCGCACCGACTTGCCGTTGCTCTCCATGGTGAGCTGCTGAAGGTAGGCGGCGAAGCGGTGCAGATATTGCGAGTACGGCAGGATCGCGTGCGACTGGGCACCGAGGAACGTGTCGTACCAGACGTTGATCAGGCCGAGCAGGGCCGGCACGTTCGACTCGAGCGGCTGGGTGCGGAAGTGCTCGTCGACGGTGTGGTAGCCGGCGAGCAGGTCGGCGAACTGCTCCTTGCCGACCGCGACCATCACCGACAGGCCGACCGCGGAGGGCAAAGAGTACCGGCCGCCCACCCAGTCCCAGAAGCCGAACATGTTGGCGGTGTCGATGCCGAAGTCGGCGACCCGCTGCGCGTTGGTGCTGACCGCCACGAAGTGCTTGGCCACCGCGGCCTGGTCGCCGCCGAGCCCGGCGAGCAGCCAGTTGCGGGCCTCGGTCGCGTTGGTCAGCGTCTCCTGCGTCCCGAACGTCTTCGACACGATGATGAACAGCGTCGATTCCGGGTCGAGGTCGTGGGTCTTCTCGTAGAGGTCGGTCGGGTCGATGTTGGAGATGAACCGGCACTCGATCTCGGGCGACTTGTAGGCCTTGAGTGCCTCGTACGCCATCACCGGCCCGAGGTCGGACCCGCCGATCCCGATGTTGACCACGGTCTTGATCCGTTGGCCGGTGTGCCCCGTCCAGTCGCCGGACCGCACCCGGTCGCTGAACGCGCCCATCCGGTCGAGCACCTCGTGCACGTCGGCGACCACGTCCTGGCCGTCCACGACCAGCGACGCGGTGCGCGGCAGCCGCAGCGCGGTGTGCAGCACCGACCGGTCCTCGGTCACGTTGATGTGCTCGCCGGCGAACATCGCCTCGATCCGCGGCTTGAGGCGGGCCCGGTCGGCCAGCGCCAGCAGCGCGGTGATCACCTCGTCGGTGATCAGGTTTTTGCTGTAGTCCACGGTCAGGTCGGCGACGGTCGCGGTGAGGCGCTCGCCGCGGCCCGGCTCGCTGCCGAACAGGTCGCGCAGATGGACCGCCGAGAACTTCTCGGCGTGGCCCTGAAGGTCCTGCCACTCGGCGCTGTCGGAAACGTGTTCGCTCATTGGCCTTGTCTCTCCGCTCGAACCCGGACTCTCGTCCTCATCCTGGCATGAAACGGAGCGGACCACCGATCAGTTCACCACTGGGTCGGCGAACCGTCGCATGACAGGCATGAAGGCCTCCGGACCGGGTCGGAAGACCTCATAGAATCCGCACAGTCGGAGCACAGAGCGGACGTAGCACCCCGCCTCAGGGTTGGGTTCCATGACGACCTTGATGGAACGGCCGCGGGCAGCTGAACCCCGGCACGAATCCCCACCACCGCCACGCCGCGCGCGGCGATGGCCGGTCCTGGTCCTGCTGGCCGCGACCGCGGTCCTCTACCTGTGGGACCTGAGCGCCTCCGGCTGGGGCAACAGTTTCTACGCGGCGGCTGCCCAGGCCGGCGCGCAGAGCTGGAAGGCCTGGCTGTTCGGCTCGCTGGACGCCGGCAACGCCATCACCGTCGACAAACCGCCCGCCGCGATGTGGATCATGGGCTTGTCCGCCCGCATCTTCGGGGTGAACAGCTGGTCGATCCTCGCCCCGCAGGCCCTGATGGGCGTGGCCAGCGTCTACCTGCTGTACGCGTCGGTGAAGCGCTGGTTCGGCCAGAACGCCGGCCTGCTCGCCGGGGCGGCCCTCGCGCTGACCCCGGTCGCCGTGCTGATGTTCCGCTACGACAACCCCGACGCCCTGCTCGTGCTGCTGATGACGGCCGGTGCCTACACCACCGTCCGGGCGGTCGAGAAGGCGTCGTGGAAGTGGCTGGCGCTGACCGGCGTACTCCTCGGCTTCGGCTTCCTCACCAAGATGATGCAGGCGTTCCTGGTCCTGCCCGCCTTCGCCCTGGTCTACCTGATCGCCGCGCCGACCGGCCTCGGCAAGCGCATCCGCGACCTGCTCATCGCCGGCGTCGCCCTGATCGCCTCGGCCGGCTGGTACATCGCCCTGGTCTCGCTCTGGCCGGCAAGCTCCCGGCCGTTCATCGCCGGCTCCACCAACAACACGCTGTGGGAGCTGGCCCTGGGCTACAACGGCCTGGGCCGGATCTTCGGCGGCAGCGGCAACGGCGGGGGTGGCGGCGGCAGCCAGAACACCGGCTTCGGCGGCGCCACCGGCATCGGCCGGCTCTTCGGCAGCTCGATGGGCACCGAGATCTCCTGGCTGCTGCCGGCCGCGCTGATAGCCCTGGTCACCGTGCTCGCGCTGACCTGGACGGCGCCGCGCACCGACCGGGCCCGGGCCGGCGTCATCCTGTGGGGCGGCTGGCTGCTGGTCACCGGCATCACGTTCTCCTACATGAGCGGCACCATCCACCCGTACTACACCGTCGCCCTCGCCCCCGCGATCGCCGCGATGGTGGCCATCGGCGGCCGGGTGCTCTGGCTCTACCACGCCAAGACCTGGGCCCGCGCCCTGCTCTCGGCGATGATCCTGGCCACCGCGGTCTGGGGTTCGGTCCTGATGGGCCGGGCCGACTGGCTGCCGGCCCTGCGCTGGGCGTCACTCGCCCTCGGCGTGGTGTTCGCCCTGGTGCTGCTGCTTCCGGCCAAGAAACTGCGGGGCTTCGCGGTGGTTGCGCTGGTTGCCGCGATTCTCACGGCAGGCGCCTCCGGCGCCGCCTATGCGGCCTCGACCGCCACCGTCGCCCATAACGGTTCGATTCCCACCTCCGGTCCGTCGGGCCAATCCGGGATGGGAGGCATGGGTACGCGTGGCGGGGCAACCAACCGCACCGGCGCGCCGGGCAGCTCCTCAAGCGACAGCGGGTCGTCCAGCTCCTCGGCCACCGATTCGACGTCGACCCAGGGCGGCCCCGGCGGTGGCGGCATGGGTGGCAGCACCAGCAGCACCGAGCTGACCGCCCTGCTCAAGGCCAGCACCACCAAGTGGTCGGCGGCGATCAGCGGCGCCACCTCGGCCGCCGAGCTGGAGCTGGACAGCGGCACCTCGGTGATCGCCCTCGGCGGCTGGAACGGCAGCGACGCCAGCCCCACCCTCGCCCAGTTCCAGGCGTACGTGGCGGCCGGCCAGATCCACTACTTCATCGCCAGTGGCGGCGGTATGGGCGGCGGCGGATCCGGGGGCAGCACCACCGAGGCTTCCCAGATCGCCACCTGGGTGGCCGCCCACTACACGTCCACCACCGTCGGCAGCACCACGGTCTACGACCTCACCGCGACGGCGACCAGCTAGTTCACCCCGTCACGACTGGAGCCCCGCGCCGGAAAAGGCGCGGGGCTCCTCCGTTAGCATCGCCCCTTACATGAACGTCCTGACCAGGGCCGCGCCCCTCTCCGCCGTGACCGCCGGCCTGCTCGCCACGATCGTCGGCGTGACCAGCTCGGCCGCGATCGTCTTCAGCGCCGCCCGCGCGGCCGGCGCCGGCGACGCCGAACTCGCCTCCTGGATGCTCGCCCTCGGCGTCGGCATGGGCCTGACCTGCATCGGCCTGTCCCTGCGCTACCGAGCCCCGATCGTCACCGCCTGGTCCACCCCCGGCGCCGCGCTGCTGGCCACCGGCCTGGACGGCGTGACGCTCCGCGAGGCCACCGGCGCGTTCCTGATCTCGGCCGCGCTGATCACCGTGTCCGGCGCGACCGGCTGGTTCGCCCGGATCATGAACCGCGTCCCGGTTCCGCTCACCGCGGCCCTGCTCGGCGGCGTGCTGGTCCAGTTCGGCATCGGCCTGTTCTCCTCGATGCAGAACAGCCTGGCCCTGGTCCTCACCATGTTCGCCACGTACCTGCTGTGCCGGCGCTTCGTCCCCCGCTACGCCGTGCTCGCCGCCCTGGCCGCCGGCGTCACCGTCGCCGCGATCACGAGCTCCCTGCACGTGGCCGAGATCCAGCTGGCCTGGGCGAAACCCATCTTCACCGCCCCCGCGTTCTCCTGGCAGGCCACGATCGGCGTGGCACTCCCCCTGTTCGTGGTGACGATGGCGTCGCAGAACCTGCCCGGCGTGGCCGTCCTGCGCAACGACGGCTACCAGGTCCCGGTCTCCCCGCTGATCGGCTGGACCGGCGCCACCAACTTCGTGCTGGCCCCGTTCGGGGCGTTCGGCCTGAACCTGGCCGCCATCACCGCCGCCATCTGCACCGGCCCGGCGGCCCACCCCGACCCGCGCCGCCGCTACCTGGCCAGCGTCTGGGCCGGCATCTTCTACCTGGTGATCGGCGCGCTGGGCGCCACGGTCGGCGCACTGCTGACCGCCCTGCCACCCGCCCTGGTCCTGGGCATCGCCGGCATCGGCCTGCTCGGCACGATCGGCAGCTCCCTGACCTCGGCCCTGACCGACGACCGCTGGCGCGAGGCAGCCGTGGTGACCTTCCTGGCCACCGCCTCAGGCCTCAAGCTCCTGGGCGTGGGTTCCGCCTTCTGGGGCCTGGTCGCAGGCTTGCTGACCGCCGCCGCAACCGGCGCTTTCCGCTCCCGCCCGGCCGCCCCGGCACCAGCACCAGCACCCGTCCCGACCCCCGCGCCGGGATCGGCCTCCGGGCCCGGGGCTGCCGGTGGTCAGCCGTAGCCGTCAGTGGCTGAACAGGGCGCTGACATCCGGCGGGCGGAAATTGGGGCCCTTCTGGACCTTGCCGTTGAGCAGGATCGGACGGCCGTCGGCGCCGAGCTTGCTCATGTTGGCCCGGTGCACCTCGGCGATCACGGCGTCGAGGTCGATGCCATGGCTGATCGCGGTGCCGTACGCGACGTAGACCACGTCGGCCAGCTCACGGGCCAGGTCGGCCAGGCGCTGCGGCGACGGGTCGAGCTGGGCCGCCGCCGCAGCCTCAGCCACCTCGCCGACCTCCTCGTCGAGGAGCCGCTGGCGAACCCCTGCCAGCTCCGGCGAGATCGGGCCGGGGCGATCGGGATGGGCCAGACCGAAAACCTCATGGAACTCGCGGACCATCCGCCGCGGCGACTCACTCACGACCGGCACCCTATCGGGCCGCGGTCCGCAGCTGTTTCAGCGTGTGCCCGGTGGCCCGCTTGAACAGGTATTCGGCCCGCTCGTAGGAGAGCCGGGCCCGCCCGGTGTGCGGGCAGCGGTCGGCCGGCGCATCCGGGGCCGGCCGCCGAGCGGTGAGGAATAGCGGCCCGGACGCGCGCCCCGCGATCAGGTCGGGCACGAGCCGAGCGGTCGCAGCCCGCCAGGTCACCCATCGGCCGCCCACCCGCGCGCGTCGATCGTCAAGGTCCAGGTCTTCGACGTTGAGGGCAAGAACCGTGCTCACCGGCGCCGCCGACTCATGCAGAAGCAGCCAGAAGACCCGCTCCCGCAGCGGGTGCCGGGAGTCCGCCCACGGCGCCGTCAGGTCAGCGCCGGACAGGCCGGCCGCGGGCAGGCCACCGCCGGGCGGCGACGCCTTCTCCGCGCGGCGAATCAGCTCCGTCGCGATCTCCGGACGGCCGCACCAAACCCCGAAGGACCGGATGGTGGCTCGATGCCGATTCCACGTTCTCGGGGCGGCACTCCCCCACGCGGTCGTGCACACCGTCGCCACGACGTCGGCTGTCAGTTCGTCGATGAGCAGGCTGTCGCCGAGCGCCCGCCGCAGCCGGGTGAAGGTCTGCCGATAAGAACGCAGCGTGGCCGGGTCCAGGCCGCCCTTGGCCAGGAACGCCGCCGCTGCCTCTCCGAGCGTTTCCGCAGTGGCAGCTGCCTCTGCATCGACGGCCGCAGCGGCATCCGCCGCCGCCGGGGACTTGTTCTGGCCGGCCATCTCGGTCGCGCGGCGGTGCAGGAACTCCTGTTCCGCGCGGTTCTGGGTCAGCAGCAGGGCTCGTTCGAACTCGCGGCGGGCCGCTGCGGGGCGGCCCAGGCGGGACAGCAGGTCGCCGCGGACCGCGGGGAGTAGGTAGTAATCGCGCAGGGCCGGGATGCTCTGGAGGGCGTCCGCCTCGGTCAGGCCGAACTCCGGGCCGTAGGCCATGCCTATCGCCACTGCTCGGTTCAGCTGGACCACCGGGGTGGGGAGCAGCCGCACCAAGGCGTCGTAGAGCTTGGCTATCCGGTGCCAGTCGGTTGCCTCGGCCGTGGGGGCCTGGGCGTGGCAGACCGCGATCGCGGCCTGCAGCACGTAGGGGCCGGGTGGGCTGCTGGTCTCGCGGGCTCGCAGCAGGGCGGCGAAGCCCCGGCGGATCAGCAGGCGGTCCCAGCGGCCGCGGTTCTGCTCGTGCAGGAGGACCAGCTCGCCGGTGGGGCCGATCCGGGCGGCCGCGCGGGACGCCTGCAGCTCCATCAGGGCGACCAGGCCGTGCACCTCGGCCTCGCCGGGGACCAGCTCGGCCAGCATCCGGCCCAGCCGCAGGGCCTCGCGGCACAGGTCGGCCCGGATCAGGTCCTCGCCGGCGGTCGCCGAGTAGCCCTCGTTGAAGATCAAATACAGGACTTCGAGTACGGATGACAGCCGGCCCGCCGTCGACGCGGTGCCGGGCCGGGTGAAGCCGGCTCCCTCGGCCGCGAGGATCTGCTTGGCGGCGGCGATGCGGCGGGCCACCCGCGGCTCGTCGACCAGGAACGCCCGGGCGATCTCGGCGTTGGCCAGGCCGGCCACCAGGCGCAGGGTGAGCGCGATCCGGGCGTCCCGCTCCAGCGCCGGATGGCAGCACACGAAGAGCAGCCGCAGAACGTCGTCCTGCTCCTCCTCCAGCGCGAGCGTCCCGGCCGCGGCGGTCTGGGCGGTGGCGGTCTGGGCGGTGGCGGTCTGGGCTCGGCGGATGTGGTCGACCGCCCGGCGCCGGGCGACCGTGGTCAGCCAGGCGCCGGGGTTGTCGGGGACTCCCGCCGCCGGCCACTGTTCCAGGGCCGCGACCAGGGCGTCCTGGGCCAGCTCCTCGGCCAGGCCGACGTCGTGGACCAGCCGGGCCAGCCCGCCGACGATGCGGGCCGACTCCAGCTTCCACACCGCTTCGATCGTGCGGCGGACGTCGGGCCTGGCGGAATCGGGCATGGGGTCAGCCGAAGACCTGCTGGATGGTGCTCTCGCCGTCGCCGACGATCTTGCGGAAGCGGCGGCCCAGCTCGATCGCCTCCTCCTTCGAGCCGACCTCGATCAGGGCGAAACCGGCGGCTGCCTCCTTCGCCTCGGCGAACGGGCCGTCGGTCACGGTGATCTCGTCGCCCTGCGAGGACATCCGGATGCCGCCGGACTCGAGGCCGCCGGTGGCGAGCAGCACCCCGGCCGCGGTGAGCTCCTCGACGAAGGCGGCCATCTCGGCGAACAGCTTCTCGTCGGGGGCGGTGTCGGTCGGCTTCTGCATCATCAGGAAACGCATGGTGACTCCTTGGCTTGAGCTGAGCGGTAGCGCTGACACCCCTGCGTCGGCTCAGCATAGCGACAGGGAATGGCCGCGTTCCCCTGTCACATCACCCTGAGCTGGCTCAGCTCCGCACCCGCTGAAGAGCGCTGAGGCTCCCGGCGTGCCGGGAGCTTCGGCATTTCTGTCCCGCGCGTGACGGCCGACGGCGAGTCCATCGTGCGCACCGGGGCCTCCTTCACGCGTACTCATAAAAGGCGGGAGAAAACCGCCGTGCGTGACCCGGTGCCGGGTTTCCTACGCTGTAAAGCGTCCTAGGAGGCCAGGTGTGCGGCGGGGAGGGAGAATGGGGTGTTCTCGTTCAGGAGGGCGGTGGCCTGTGCCTTTGGCAATGGGCGGGAAAGCAGGTAGCCCTGGGCGGTGTCGCAACCCATTTCCTGCAGGAAGGCCAGCTGGGTTTCGTTCTCGATGCCCTCGGCGACCGTCGACATGCCGAAGCGTTCGGCCAGGCGGACGATCGTGCGGACCAGGGCCTCGTCCTCCGGATCGCCGCCGAGACGGTCTACGAACGAGCGGTCGATCTTGAGAATGTCCATCGGGAAACGGCGCAGATAGGCGAGCGACGAATAGCCGGTGCCGAAATCGTCCATGGCCAGCAGGACGCCCAGAGCCTTGAGACTGACGATCCGGGCTAAATTCTCGTCGGTGTCGGTCAGCAGGACGCTCTCGGTCATCTCCAGGCACAGTTGGTGCGGCGGCATGCCGGTCTCGGCGAGGACCTCGGCCACCATCGCGGCTACGTCGTCGTCCTCGAACTGGCGCACCGAGACATTGACCGCCATCTTCAGCGGGCGATTCCATTCCACCGCTTGGCGGCAGGCCTCGGCGAGCACCCAGCGGCCGAGCGGCACGATCAGGCCGGTCGCCTCGGCGACGCCGATGAACTCGAGCGGCGGCACCAGCCCGCGGGTGGGGTGTTGCCAGCGGACCAGGGCCTCGAAGCCGGTGATCTCGCCGCTGCGCAGGTCGACGGTGGGTTGGTAGTGCAGCAGCAGTTCGTCGCGTTCGAGGGCGAGGCGCAGGTCGGTGGCGAGCTCGAGGCGGCGCGCCAGGGCGTCGTGCATGCTCGGGTGGTAGGTGGCGTAACCGCCGCCGCCGGCGTCCTTCGCGCGGTACATGGCCAGGTCGGCGTCGCGCAGCAGCTGGTCGGCGTCGAGGCAGTCGCCGGAGGTCGCGATGCCGATCCCGGCCCCGATGTGCAGCTCGCGGTCGTCGACGTCGATCGGCTCGCCGAGCGTGGCCAGCAGCTCCATGGCGATCAGCTCGGCCTCCTCGCGGGCCTTGTCCGCCTCCACGATCACCGCGAATTCGTCGCCGCCGACCCGGGCCACCACCTTCGGCGCCGGAAGCCGGCGGCGCAGCCGCTCGGCGACGTGCACGAGCAGGTGGTCGCCGGCGTCGTGGCCGAGACTGTCGTTGATCTCCTTGAAGCCGTCGAGGTCGAGCAGCAGGATGGCGACCCGGCCGGGCTCGTTGCGCTCGACCGCCTCGGCGAGGCGTTCCCGGAAGCCGGCCCGGTTGGCCAGCCCGGTGAGTACGTCGTAGTAGGCCTCCTGGCGCAGCTGGTTCTGCAGCTCCGCGGCGTCGCTGATGTCGCGGGTGTTGAAGACGAGGCCGCGGACGTGCGGGTCGGTCAGCAGGTTCGTGATGGTCATCTCGGCGAGGCGGGGCTGCCCGTCGGCGTGGAAGATGGTGATCTCGAAGACGGTGGTGGCCCCGGGGACGTCCTTGACCTGGTCGATCGCGGCCTGGACCCGGGCCCCGGCCTTGCGCCCGACCAGCTCGACGAAGCGCTTGCCGAGCAGCATCGACGCCGGGTAACCGAAGATCCGCTGGACCGATTCGCTCTGGTAGCGGACCGTCGAGTCGGCCTCCAGGATCGCCATCGAGTCGGTGCTCTGGTCCACCAGCGCCTGGAAGCGCAGCTCGCGGGCGTGCAGTTCGGCGGAGCGCTCGCTCACCCGAGTCTCCAGGCCGCTGACCAGGCGCCGATTGTCGATCAGGAGGAAGATCTGGCGGATCACGATCAGGGCCAGGCAGATCGACCGGGTCCAGGTGCCGACCGCGCTCGGCTGCCCGCCGAGCGCGAGCCGGGCGAGGCCGACGACCAGGCTGAGCGTGAGGACGGCGTAGGGCAGCATGACGGCCAGGGTCCGCCGCTCCTCGGCCTCGTGGTTCTCGGCCGGCCACCGCACGGATGCGGCCACCGCCAGAGCCGCGTAACCGGCGATCCAGCCGATCGCGCCGATCGCCTCCCCGCCGATGTAGCCGGCCCCGGCCGAGACCGCGACGACGATCATCGCGATGGCGGCCAGCATCAGCCCGCGCCGGCCGGGCACGACCCGGCTGATCCGGGTGAGAGCGGTGAGGCCGGCGGTGCCGAGGAGGATGTCGCCGATGGCATACGGCGAGACGATCCCGGCCGACGGATGGATGCTGATCACCACGTGATAGCTGAGGGCCGTCAGTGAAGCACCGATGATCGCCAGGTCCAGGGTGGTGCGCAGCTTCTCGATCCCGGTCCGCGGCGGCATCGGCAGCACGAACAGCCCGAAGCAGGTCAGCGCGACGAGCACGAGGTAGCCGGGGGCCGGGTCGGCGGGGGTGCCGCCGAAGAGCCCGGCGACGGCCGCGCTGACGCCGAAGCAGGCCCAGGCGAGACGCATCTGGCCGCTGCGCCGGCGCGCCTGCCGGAAACAGGCCAGAGCGGCGGCGAGCGCGGCGACGGTGACAGCAGCGCCGATGACCGTGGTCATCGGACCCCCTTTCCGCGCCAGGCCTCGGATGCGTGCGACCAGCACGCCCTCGGAGACAAAAATCGGGCAGGCCGCCGGTCATCTGAGGTTTGCCGGGGACGCAACACGGGCGGCCCCGAGAATCCGGAACCGCCCGCGCCGTCTCGAACAGGAAGAGCTACTTCTTCTTCTTGTTCTTCTTGTCCTTCTTCTTGTCCTTCTTCGACTTCTTAGCCATAAGCCGGGCTCCCTTCGACGCGTCGGCCTGTCGGCCGCATCGGGCGCGCGACAACGGGATTCCGCACGCGCGGGCCGCGGGTGATGCTCAACGGCCGAGCATTAACGATACGGAAACGGCAGGGGCCACGGGAGACCTCCAAGATGAACAGCAAGTGGCCTGACTCACGAGTCGATCCGCGTCACGCCTGCACCAGGGCCCAGCACAACGAGACGAAAGATCCGGTGCAGAGGAGCGTACGAACGTGGTTCCACGGCACCCAGCGCGGCTCGAACGCCCTACGCGCCGCCGCCGGATCGGTGGTGCCGGCCGCGTCGAGCGCGTTGTTCAGCGGGATGTGCAGGCCGGCGGTGAGGGCGAGCTGCCCGGCGTAGAGACCGAGACCGATCGCGGTGGGCACCAGCACCTTTCCCGGACCGGACAGGGCGTACAGCACCGTCGCGGTCGCGGCCAGGACCAGCGTGCCGGCGAAGCAGAGGAAGAACCAGCCGTTGGTGATCGCCCGGTTGATGCGTTGCAGCACCTCGACGAAGACCGCGGCGTCCGCATCGCGCAGCGCGGGCATCACCGAGATCGAGTACGCGTAGAAGAGCCCGGCCATCATCCCGGCGGTGATCGTGGCGGCGAACAACACGGCGATCCGCATGTTTCGCCACGCTAGTCCGGCGGTTCCACCCGTTCTGGTTGCGCCCGGGCCGCCCCCGGAGTAGCCAGGGACACATGACGCCGATCATCGACGGGCACAACGACCTGCCCATGCAGTTGCGCGGCCGCTTCGGTTACCGGGTCGACGGGCTCGACGAGAACCGGCCGGGCGTGCAGACCTCGCTCCCCCGGCTGCGGGCCGGGCAGGTGGGCGGCCAGTTCTGGTCGGTGTACGTGCCGTCCGACCTTTCCGAGCCGGAAGCGGTCGTCGCCACCATGGAGCAGATCGACGCCGTCTACCGGATGGCCGCGGCCTACCCGGGTGACCTGGCCATCGCCTACAGCGCCGACGACGTGGAACGGGTGATCGGCGAGGGCCGGATCGCGTCGCTGATCGGCATCGAGGGCGGGCACAGCATCGCCACCTCGCTGGGCGTGCTGCGGGCCTTCGGCCGGCTCGGCGTCCGCTACATGACGCTGACCCACAACCACCACACCTCGTGGGCCGACTCGGCCGCGGTCACCCCGGCAGTCGGCGGCCTGACCGACGAGGGGCGCGCGGTGGTCCGTGAGATGCAGCGGATCGGCATGCTGGTCGACCTCTCGCACGTGGCCACCGAGACCATGCACGCGGCGCTGGACACCGCGTTCGCCCCGGTGATCTTCAGCCACTCCGGGACGCGGGCGCTGCACGATCATCCGCGCAACGTGCCCGACGACGTGCTGGGCCGGCTGCGGGACAACGGCGGCGTGATCCAGTTGACGTTCGTGGCGCCGTTCATCTCGGCCGAGTACCGGGCCTGGTTCGCGGAAGCGGACGCGGAGTGGCGGCGGCTCGGGCTGCCCGAACAGAGTGCATGGCCGCGGGCGCCGCGGCCGGGCGAGGATCCGGCGTCGGTGCCGTCGTGGCCCTCCGGCGATCCGCTCGCCTCGCCCTCGTTCCAGCCGTGGCTGGCGGCGAACCCTCGGCCGGTGGTGACGATTGCGCAGGTGGCCGACCAGGTGGAGCACGCCCGGGAGGTAGCCGGGGTGGATCACGTGGGGCTCGGCGGGGACTACGACGGAACCACCGACCTTCCGGCCGGGCTGGAGGACGTCTCCGGGTATCCGCGGCTCCTTGCCGAGCTGGCCGGCCGCGGGTGGTCCGCGGCCGACCTCGACAAGCTGGCCGGGCTGAACGTGTTGCGGGTGTTGCGGGAGACGGAGCGGCTGGCCCAGGAGCCGTTGTGGCCGTTGTCCCCGGCTCGCTGACGTCTTCCCTCATCGACCAAAGTCGACGGACGCATAGACCATCGGACGGCTGCGTCGACCTCCGGCCGACGCGCCCCGGCGGGCTCTCCCGGCACGCTGAGACGCATGATCACGGTCGAGAACCTCACCAAGAGGTACGGGAGTCACGCCGCCGTCGATGACGTGTCGTTCACCTGCCCGCCCGGCACGGTGACCGGCTTCCTCGGGCCCAACGGGGCCGGCAAGTCCACCACCATGCGGATGATCTGCGGGCTCACCACCCCCACCACCGGCACCGCCACCATCGGCGGCGTCCCCTACCGTCGCCTCGGCAATCCGGGACGCCTGATCGGCGTCCTGCTGGACGCCTCCGCCCAGCACGGCGGCCGCACCGGCCGCGAGGTCCTGGCCCTGGCCGCGCTTGTCATGGGCGTCCGCACCTCGGCGGCCGGCCCGGCCCTGGAGCGGGTCGGGCTGGACGCCTCGGCCGCCCGCAAACGGGTCCGGCGCTACTCGCTCGGCATGCGGCAGCGGCTCGGCCTGGCGCACGCCCTGATCGGCGATCCCACCGTGCTCGTCCTCGACGAGCCGGCCAACGGTCTCGACCCCGAGGGCATCTTCTGGATGCGTGGCCTGCTGCGCGACTTCGCCGACGGCGGCGGCACCGTGCTGCTCTCCTCCCACCTGCTGCGCGAGGTCGAGGCGGTGGCCGACCACCTGGTCGTCATCGGCGCCGGCCGGGTGGTGGCCAGCGGCACCCGCGACGAGCTGCTGTCCACCGCCGGCACCCTGGTCCGGGCGCTCGACCCGGCCGCGCTGCGCGACCTGCTCGATCGGGCCGGCCTGTCGTTCAGCCCGGCCACCGACGGCGGGTTCGTGGTGACCGCGCCGGCCGAGACGATCGGCCGGGCCGCGGCCGCGGCCGGCGTGGTCCTGCTGGAGCTGCGCCCGGCCGGCGCCGGTGGCCTGGAGCAGAAATTCCTGGAGCTGACCCGATGATCCGGCTCACCGTCGTCGAGTTGCGCAAACTGTCCGACACCCGGGCCGGCCTCTGGCTGCTCATCCTGATCGGCCTGGGCACGGCCGGCACGGCGGCGATCCAGCTCGGCTGGTCCCCCGACGAGGAGCTGCGGTTCGCCGACTTCTTCGCCTTCGGCCTGCTGCCGCCGACCGTCCTGCTGCCGGTGCTGGGCATCCTGTCGATGACCGGCGAGTGGTCCCAGCGGACCGCCCTGACCACCTTCGCGCTGACCCCGGCCCGGCTGCGGGTGATCGCCGCCAAGGTCGCCGCGGGCGTGCTCGTGTCGGCCGCCGCGACCGCCGCCACCCTGCTGCTCAGCGCCGCCGCCAACCTGATCGGGGCGGCGACGGGCGGCGACGGCGGCTGGCACCTCGCCGGCACGCTGATCTGGCAGGGCCTGCTGACCGAGCTGCTGTTCGTCCTGATGGGCATGGGCTTCGGCGCCCTGCTGCTGAGCTCGCCGCTGGCGATCGTCGCCTACTTCAGTCTGCCCACCCTGTGGGGCATCCTGGCCGAGACGATCCGGCCGCTGCGGGCCGCCGGCCGCTGGCTCAACGTGGGCGTCACCTCCGAGCCGCTGTCCTCCCCGCACATGACCGCCGGGCAGTACGGCCACCTGGCCGTCTCCGCTCTCGCCTGGATCGCGCTGCCGCTGTTGCTCGGCGGGTGGCGCATGTTCCGCAAGGAGGTGAGCTGATCGCCGTCGCGGCGGCCGGCGGTACGCTCCGGGCATGCCCATCGGAGCGCAGCCGCCCGGCCGGCGCGGCACGGTCGACGAACCGTACAGCCCGCTGAACCTGCGGCTCGTGCTCGCCATTTTCGGCCTCGTGGTCTGCACGGTTCTGTCGATCCTGCTGTTCCGCACCGGCTGGACGCTGCCCGGCTGGCTGCTGGCCGCCTGGGCCGTCGTCGCGGTGATCGACATCGTCGTGGTGCAGCTCCGGCGGCGGGCCCGCCGCCGGGACGAGGGCAACGGGGACCACTCCCTGTTCGAGTAAGCACTGTCGAGTAGCGCGTGTTGGGGTCTCGCAGGTCAGGTCCCGGGTAGCGTCCAGTTTCATGAAGCGTGTCCGTTTCGCAACAATTGTCACACTGGCCCTTGTGGCATCGCTCCTGTCGGTGCCGGCTTCGGCTTCGCCCGGGTCTGCGCCGGCCGCACCGGTGGCTCGCGGCAGCGACGCCCGTGAGCTCGATCGGACACGTTTCACGCTCGGGGGTGCCGCGCTGCCTTCACATCCGCGCTATCGGCCCGGCACCGGCTCCCGGCCGGGCGGGCGGCGGGCGGCAGCCGGCACGCCCGCGGTCGGCACCGAGCGGGAGTGGCTCGGCCTCGACGACACGACCGGCGGGTATTACCCGAAGAAGTACAAGCTGCGCGCCGTCGGCAAGCACATCGAGGTGTGGGTGGCCGATGACATCGCGTTCCCGGCCGCCGACTGCCGTAAGAACGCCGTCGAGGTCACCGACCGGCAGGTCGGCGACCTGATCCACGAGTTCGACCACACGATCTATCCGAAGGAGACCGCGACCTTCAGCACGCCGCCCGACCGGGACGGCAGCAACGCGAAACGCAACGGTGATTACTCCGGTGACGGCGACAAGACGGTCACCCTGATCGACAACATCCGCGACGACAACTACTTCCACTACCCGAAGGCCGTCACCTACGTGGCCGGGTTCTTCTCGGCGCAGCTCAACGAGTTGTTCGACCGCAACGTCATGACGATCGACGCCTACGACTGGAAGCACCGGCTCGGCGCGGTGCCGGCCGACGAGCCGACCGACGACCTCTGCAGCAGCCGCCCCTCGCATCCCCGGATGTACGAGAGCACGTTCGCCCACGAGTGGCAGCACCTGCTCGAGTACTACGCCGACTCGGAGGAGGAGAGCTGGGTCAACGAGGGGCTGTCCGACTACGCGCAGACCCTGGTCGGCTACGTCGACGCCCGGGCCGGCGTCGACGACCTGGGCAACGACAACCATCTGATCTGCTTCCAGGGCTTCGGATCGGTGAAGACGAAATACAACCCGAACCCGAAGATCTGCGGCGGGCCGCAGAACTCCCTCAACCTGTGGGACGAAGGCACGCCGACCGAGGTGCTCGCCGACTACGGCAACGCCTATCAGTTCATGCTCTACCTCAGCGACCGCTTCGGGCCGAACACGATCTCGCTGCTGCACCGGGACGGCATCCGCCAGGGTCTCGCCGGGGTGCAGGCCGCGTTGCCGACCGGGACCGCCCTCTACGACGTGGTGCACGACTACCAGACCATGACGCTGGTGGACAAGGTCGTCGGCGGCAAGGGCGGCAAGATGTCCGGCGTCCCGATCGACCGGGTCACCGCGGACAGCCTGCGCTCCACCGTCAACCTCGACAATCCGTCCAGTTACGACACTCCCGGCGCGCCGCCGAACGGCGCCGACTACGTGCCGCTGCCGACGCCGCTCCGGTCGGTCTCCTTCACCGGCGCGAAGACCCTGCCGCCGCTGCCGACCGGCTGGACGATCGCCGACGGCACGCTCTTCTCCGGCAACAAGCTCAACCTCGACTCGCAGGCGGTCCTGCCGATCACGGTGCCGGCGGCGACCAAATCGCCCACGCTGAAGCTGGAGACGGCGTACGGCACCGAGGAGTCCTACGACTGGGCGCTCGTCTCCATCTCCACCGACGGCGGCCGGACCTACAACCCGGTGGCCGGCGACCGGACCCGGTACGGGCCGCTCGGCTGGGGGCTGACCGGCGCGAGCGGCGGTGTGGTGACGGCCGGCTACGACCTGAAGGCCTACGCCGGCAAGAAGGTGCTGCTCAACCTGCACTACGTCAGCGACGGCGCGGTCAACAAGGGCGGCTGGCGGATCGGCCGAATCACCCTCGGCGACCGGGTGCTGAACGACGGCACGTCGCTGAAGGGCTGGCGCTCCCCCGGCGAGATCGTCGCCACCCCCGTCTACCACTGGCACGCCACGCTGGTCGGCATCGACGGCCACCGCGCGCGCATCGTGCCGATCGGCCGGTGGGCCGAGCTCAAGGCCTACCCCAAGGTGGTGGCCATCATCGCCTACGACGAGCCGACCGAGAAGTTCTCCCAGTACGCCCCGTATCGACTCGTCGTCAACGACACACTCCAGCCGGGCGGCAGCGCTCCGGCGCTTCGCTACGGGAGGATGCCGTAGATCAGGGCGGTGGAGCCGGCGCCGGCCTTGTTGATGTGGCCGCCACACAGGATCTGGGCTCCGGTCGGCGGCAAGGCGGCCAGGTTGGCCAGGATCTCCAGGCTGATCCGGTGCCGTTGGTAGACCAGCAGTGAGACGGCGTAGGTGGTGTCGGTGCCGACGTCGGGGCTGAACGTGTCGGTGCCGGTGCCGCCGCGGTGACCGATCCGCCCGGTGCCGGCCAGCCACTGCACCGTGTCCAGCGCGAAGCCGGGCTGGTGCATGGTGCCGCCGTCGTCGAAGTTGAAGTAGGCGTCGGTGCCCCACTTGGCGTCCCAGCCGGTCCAGATGATCACCATGGACTCGTCGGGGATGCGGCCGTGGCGCCGCTCCCAGGCCTTGATGTCGTCGATCGTCACCTCGTAGTCGGCGTTGCGGGCGCATCTGTCCCGCACGTCGATCTTCACGGCCGGCAGGAACAGGTCGCCGAGGTCGAGGTCGTCGGCGAGCGCCTCGCCCGCGTTGAAGTGGCCGGGCGCACCCCAGTGTGTGCCGGTGTGCTCGCCCTCGCGGACGAACTGGAGGTAGAAGCCGTCCTTCTCGATGGTCGCGATGGTCTCGAGTTCGAACGGCGGGTCGCCGGGGTAGACGTTGGTGGTGGCCGGGTCGTTGACGTGGGAAAGGCTGATCAGTCGCTGCCGGGCACCGCGCAGCGGGTCGCGGTCGCTCGCCTCGGCCGCGGAACCGCTCACCATCGCCCCCGCCAGGCCGGCCGCGGCCGCCCCCATGATCTCGCGTCGTCGCATGGCAACGTGCTTACCTCCTGACTTCCCTCGGCGTCTTCATCCGGTCCGCTGCCCGACATTGACACTGTCACCATGACAGTGTCAAGCTTCACGGCATGTGGACGATGGAAGAGTTGGTCGATCGAGTGCGCCAGGCCCTGGAGGCCGAATACCCAGGCGCACCCAACGGCCGTGTCCGCGATGTGCCCGACCGCCGCGCCATCCGGTGGTATTCAACGATTGGCCTGGTCGACCGCCCGCTCGGCATGCGCGGGCGCACCGCGCTCTACGGTCCGCGCCACCTGCAGCAGCTGGTGGCGATCAAACGATGGCAGGCGGAGGGCCGCAGCCTGGCCGAGATCCAGGCCGACTTCGTCTGGCTCACCCCGGAGGGCCTGACCGACGCATCCCGAGTTCCCGCCCAGCTCCTGGCCACCGACGACGAGCCGCCCGAGCACGCCCCCCGGCCGCGATTCTGGGCCGACCGCCCGGTTACCGGACTGGTTGCCGGCGCCGCCCCGGCCGAGCCGCCGATCCGGGACATTCCCGCCCCGGTGCACGGGGTGACCCTCGGCGGCGGCGCCATCCTGCTGCTGCCCCATCCTGCGTCCGGCGACGACCGCACCGAGATCGCTGCGGCCGCCGCTCCCCTGCTCCGCCTGCTCGAGTCCCGTGGCCTGATCGATGGGAGATCCTCATGAACGTTTCCGTCACTCCGATGAGCCCGGGTGAGCTCGACCGCATCCGCATCCTGCCCGATGCCGGCTTCGGCAACCTGCACACCGACCGCGGCAACCTGCCGCTCGACCGGCTCGACGTCCGCGCCCGGGTGAGCGGGCTGATCGCCCGCACCGTGGTGGTGACCGAGTTCGTCAACGTGCACGACACCGCGCTCGAGGCCACCTACGTGTTCCCGCTGCCCGACCGGGCCGCGGTCACCGGCATGACGCTGACCGCCGACGACCGCACCGTCGAGGCCGAGCTGCAGGAGCGGGGCGCGGCCCGCGAGGCGTACGACCAGGCGATCGCCGCCGGTCAGCGGGCCTCGATCGCCGAGGAGGAGCGGCCCGACGTGTTCACCATGCGGGTCGGCAACATCCTGCCCGGCGAGCGGGTGGTGATCGAGCTCCGGCTGGTCGGCCCGCTGCCCTTCGAGGACGGTGCGGCGACGTTCCGCTTCCCGCTGGTCGTGGCCCCACGCTACGTTCCCGGCACCCCGCTGCCGGGGCCCTATGCGGGCGATGGCCAGCTCCCCGACACCGACGCGGTGCCGGATGCCTCACGCATCTCTCCCCCGGTGCTGCTGCCCGGCTTCCCCAACCCGTTGCGGCTGTCCGTCGGCGTCAGCATCGACCCGGCCGGCCTCACCCTCGGCGAGGTGCGCTCCAGCCTGCACACCGTGACCGACACCGACGGCACGCTGAGCATCGAGCCCGGCGAGCGCGCCGACCGCGACTTCGTGCTGCGCATCGGCTACGCGGGCGGCACCGAGACCGCGGTCGCCGTGCCCGACGAGAACGCCGAGGAGCCGGGGGGCGTCTACCAGCTGGTCGTGCTGCCGCCGGAGAGCACCGCCGCGGCCCGCCCGAAGGACGTGGTGCTGCTGCTCGACCGGTCCGGCAGCATGGGCGGCTGGAAGATGGTGGCCGCCCGCCGGGCCGCGGCCCGGGTGATCGACACGCTGACCACCGCCGACCGTTTCGCCGTGCTCACCTTCGACCACCAGATCGACCGCCCGGCCGACCTCGGGGCCGGGCTGGTCGAGGCGAGCGACCGCCATCGGTTCCGCGCCGTGGAGCATCTGGCCCGTGCCGAGGCCCGCGGCGGCACCGAGCTGCTCGCCCCGCTGACCGACGGGCTGGGGCTGCTGCGGGCGAGCGAGGGCCGCGACCGGGTGCTGGTTCTGGTCACCGACGGCCAGGTGGGCAACGAGGATCAGATCGTCCACGATGTCACGCCGCTGATCGGCGCCACCCGCATCCACACGATCGGCATCGACCGGGCGGTCAACGCCGGTTTCCTGGGCCGGTTGGCCGCGCTCGGGGCCGGCCGCGCCGAGCTGGTGGAGAGCGAGGACAGGCTGGATGCGGCGATGGAGCACATCCACCGCCGGATCGGCGCGCCGGTCGTCACCGACCTGCGGGTCGAGGCCACCGGGCTGCGCCTGATCGACGACGAGCGCACCCCGGCCCGGCTGCCCGGCCTCTACCCGGGGGTGCCGCTGGTGGTCGCCGGGCGGTTCGCCGGCAAGCCCGGCGGCAGCCTGACGGTCACCGGCCGCACCCGCGACGACCAGGAGTTCCGCACGACGGTCGAGGTGCACGAACGCACCGAGCCGGCGATCCCCGCCCAGTGGGCGCGGGCCCGGCTGCGCGACCTGGAGGATGCGTATGCGGCGGGCGACCGCAGCCTCGAGGAGCGGATCGTCGCCACCTCACTGCGTTTCGGGGTGCTGTGCCGGTTCACCGCGTTCGTGGCGGTCGACAGCCGGGTGGTCAACGAGGGCGGCAACACCCGCCGGGTCACCCAGCCGGTCGAGTTGCCCTCCGGCTGGGAGTCCGGCGGCGACATCGCGCCCGCCATGCTCCGGATGAGCGCTGCGAGTCCGGCCCCGCCGGCGCCGCCGAGTGTCTCCGCACCCGGTGGGCCGCAGTTCGCCCCGCCGATGGCCGGCGGTGCGCCGCCCAAGCGGGCCCGATCGGTCGGGCGGGCGGCGGACAGCCCGTCCTTCGCACCGCAGGGCTTCGCCACCGTGCCGTCCGCGCTGCGGGCGGGCAAGGCGGTGGCGGGCGGTGCGGCGCCGACGATCGACCAGGTGCGGGAGATCGCCGCGACCGAGGCCGGCCGCCTGCGGGCGGCAACCGGTTTGGCCGCCTACGAGCGACGCGACCTGCTGGACGACCTGTCCAGCCGGCTCACGGTCCTGCTCGGCTCGCTGCCCGGCGAGGAGTTCGAGCCGCTGCAGGAGCTGGTCACGTTCCTGACCGGCGACGCCTCGCTGGACGAGAAATGGGCAAGGGCCACCGAGGTGCTCACCGCATTCGGCAGCGACGCCACCAAGCCGGAGACGGAGGGCCCGACCCGCAGGCCGTTCTGGAAGCGCTGACCGCGGGCGGCCTGGGAACGGCGGATGCCCCGCCCTTGTGGGCGGGGCATCCGGTGGGGTTTTGCGGTGTCAGCGGACGGGTGGGAGGAGCTTGGCGTTGTCGGCGTCCGGGAGGCCGTGGGCGGCGATCTCGGACGGGGTGGCGGTGGTCAGGTCGAAGGCGTCGGTGGACTGGGCCTTGGCGTCGTCGCCGTTGTCGAGCGGCGTGCGGAACGGCTGCTGGGCGCCGACGCACGTGGTGCCCTTCGCGGGCAGGGAACGGTAGAGCAGGTAGCGGTCGGTGGCGCCGGTGGCGCAGGCCGACGTGCCGTAGGCGGTGTGGCCCCAGTTGGCGCTGGACAGCAGGCGGCTGTTCGGCAGCAGGTGCGACGACCACACGGCGTCGTCGTAGTTGGTGGCCGGGTCCCAGAAACTTCCGACGATCAGGACGGGGTGCTTGGTGTGCTTGGTGAACGGACCGGTGTAGGCGTCCTCGTCGCGGACCGTCCAGTGGTCGCCGGCGCACTGGACGCTCGCCCATGCCCAGGCGCGGCCGAAGTAGGTGGCGCGCTTGTCGGCGCGGGCGGCGGCCTTCGGCCAGGACGTGCCGTGGGCGGGGTGGCGGCCGTCGGTGCACATGACCGCGGAGTAGGCGTCGAACGAGTTGTCGTAGGGGAACGCGCGGCCCTCGGCCTGCTTGCGCATCCGGCGGATCAGGTCGCCGGCGGCGGTCAGCTTCGCCGCGGTGGGGGTGTAACCCGGGGTGGTCAGCTGGTAGATCTCGGCCGCCATGCCGGTGACCTCGGCGCCCGCGGCCGGCTCGTAGAGCGCGCCCAGCACCATGCTGATGAACGACGCGTAGGTGACCGTCAGGCCGTCGACGACCAGCGGCTTCTTCTTGAGGCGCTCGGCGACCACCCGGAAGTTGTGCATCGGGCTCGCGCTGAACGCGCAGTTCGTCTTTCCGGCCTTCGCGCAGCGGCGCAGGATCTCGGCCAGCGCCTTCCACGCGCCGTCCGCCGAGTGCAGGCGGTCGTCCTGGACCTGGCCGGCCGTCTTCGCGGTGCCCACCCAGGCCTGCGGGTTGATCACGCCGTCGACGGCGATGGCCCGGAAGCGGTCGGGGAACATGTTCGCGTAGTACTGGCCGAGCGCGGTGCCGTAGCTGAAGCCCAGATAGCTGAGCTTGCTGTCGCCGACGGCGCGGCGCATCACGTCCATGTCCCGGGCGACCTCGGCCGTCGACATGGCGCCGGCCAGCTCCCGGCCGGTGGTCGAGCAGGCGCGGCCGACGCGGCCGGCCGCCTTGATGTAGGACTTCTCCTGGGCGGTGCCCCACGGGAAGCCGATGCTGAGCCGGTTCATCACCGGGGTCTGGCGGGCCACGTCGCCGAAGCAGTTGACCTGCTCGCTGAAGCCGATGCCGCGCGGGTCCATGCCGACCACGTCGAAACGGTCGAGCAGGGCGTCGCTCATGAAGTACGGCGCGGCCAGGGCCATCTGCACGGCCGAGGCGCCGGGGCCGCCCGGGTTCACGAACAGGCTGCCGATCCTGTTCTTCTGGTCGCGGGCCTTCACCCGCAGCAGCGCCAGGCTCACCTGCTCGCCGCCCGGCCGGTCGTAGTCGAGCGGGACCTTCGCCGTCGCGCACTGGCCCCAGCCGTAGCAGGAGTACCAGCGCAGCGTCGGCGTGGGAACCGCATCGACCCGGCGACTCTCGACGGCACCGGTCCGGTCCCAGGTGACCGCCGAGCCAGCGGGGGCGGCGGCGACCGGAGCCGGGGCGATGAGCGCCCCGGCGAGCGCCAGGCCCGCGGCACCGGCCGCGAGCAGACGGGTGGTGAGCGACATGCGTGGCCTTCCTGTAGCCCGGTGCCCGTGTCGTCCCGGATATTCAGAAAGGTAGGTTCAGCGCGGATCTTCTCGGTTTGCCGAAAAGGTGTAGGTCCGTTGCGGCCGTTCGTTGTCGCCTACCCGACCGTTCGTCCATCGCCGCAGGTCAGTGTGTGCCCTGCCGAGCCCAACGGCCGCAACGCGCGGAAAGTCGGATGTTCCGGCCCGGGCATGTCTCCCGGGGTCCCGGGTAGGTTGGGCGATCGATCGTCTCTGACCAGCTCGATGGCGGCGGGTGATTTGTGACGGACGACGAGCACGACGAGGAGCGTGATCCGCTCCTCGTCCGGCCGTACCTGCGTGCGGACGTGGATGCCGGTGACGGCGACACGTCTACCCAGACGTGGCCGTCGGCGACCACTCGCGAGGTCCGGTCCCATCGCGCCCTCGAGGGCTCCGACGACCCGACCGCGGTGCTCTACCTGCCCGATCCGCCCCGGCGGCGCTTCCGCCATCGCGCGCTGGTCCTGGTGGCGGCGTGTGCCCTGGTCCTGGTCGGCGCGGCCGCGGCGGCGGTCGCCAACCTGCGCACCGACGGCCGGCCGGCCGCGTCGAGCACGCTGCCCGAGGCGCCCGTTCCGGCGCTGACCGGCCTCGTGCCGACCCTGACGCCGTCGGCCGCGGCGGCCCCGTCCTCGGCCGTACCCAGCAAATCAGCCCGCCGGAGCGCGACCGCCACCGCGACCAGCGGCAAGGCCGCGACGGCGAAGCCGGGCGTCACCAGCACCGTGGAGGACGGCAAGACGGTGATCGCGCCCGGCGACGCGGTCGCGCCCGAACCGCCGGCGGTGGCCCGCACCGGCCCGATCCGCGGCCAGAACGGCCTCTGCCTGGACCTGAACGGCGGCGTCGCGATCGAGTTCAACCACGTCCAGGTCTTCGACTGCAACGACACCGGCGCCCAGCGCTGGACCCTCGCCACCGACGGCACCCTGCGCGTGCAGGGCATGTGCGCGCTGGTCGTCGGCGACGACACCGTCCACATCGTCGGCTGCGACGGGCGCACGACGGCGCAGTGGCGCGTGTCCGGCCAGCTGCTGATCAACGCGTCGAACAACAAGTGCCTGACCGACCCGAGCGGCGGCGCCACCGCGGGCACCGGAGTCACGGTCACCACCTGTGACGGCCGCGCCAATGAACGTTGGTCCCTGCCGTAGAGCGAGGCCTTAGAGCGAGGCCTTAGAGCGAACGGGCCAACGCCCGGCCGGCGTTTCGGCCGCTGAACAGGCAACCGCCCAGGAACGTACCCTCCAGGGCGTTGTAGCCATGCACTCCGCCGCCGCCGAAACCGGCGACCTCGCCGGCCGCGTAGAGGCCGGGGACCGGGGTACCGGAGGCGGAGAGGGCGCGTGACTCCAGGTCGGTCTGGATGCCACCCAGGGTCTTGCGGGTCAGGGTGTGCAGCTTGATGCCGATCAGCGGGCCGGACGCCGGGTCGAGGAACCGGTGCGGGGCAACGGTGCGGCCGATGCGGTCGCCGCGGTACCGGCGCGAGTTGTGGATGCCCTGGATCTGCGAGTCCTTGCTGTACGGGTTGGCGATCTGCAGGTCGCGCGACTCGATCTGGCGGCGGATCAGCGCCGGGTCCAGCAGCGGCTCGTCGGTCAGCCGGTTCATGCCGGCGACGAGATCCTCCAGCGACTCCGAGACCACGAAGTCGGCGCCGTTGCGCTTGAACGCCTCGACCGGCGCGGGGGCCTGCCGGCCGAGGATGCGCTCCTTGACGAAGGCGCGGCGGTCCTTGGCGGTGATGTCCGGGTTCTGCTCGGAGCCGGAGAGGGCGAACTCCTTGCGGATGATCTTCTGGGTGAGGATGAACCAGGAGTGGTCGTGACCGGCGATGTCCGGGGTCGTGCGCAGGTGACGCAGCGTGCTCATGGTGTCGTAACCGGGCAGGCACGGGTCGGGCAGCCGGCGGCCCAGCGCGTCGAACCACATCGATGACGGTGCGGGCAGGATGCGGATGCCGTGCCCGGGCCAGATCGGGTCCCAGTTGCGGATGCCCTCGGTGTAGTGCCACATCCGGTCGCGGTTGACCAGGCGGGCGCCGGCCGCGTCGGCGATCGCCAGCATCCGGCCGTCCACGTAGGCGGGCACCCCGGTGACCATGCTCTTCGGCGGGGTGCCGAGCCGCTCCGGCCAGAACTCGCGAACCATCTCGTGGTTGGCGCCGATCCCCCCGGTGGTCACCACGACCGCTTGCGCGGTCAACTCAAAACCCTCGGTCTCGTCCCGGTTGGAGGTCACGCCGCGGGCCGAGTCGTCCGGAGCAAGAACCTTCCCGCGTACGCCGGTGACGGCGCCCGCCGTGACGATGAGCTCGTCCACCCGGTGCCGGTGATGGAACGTGACGAGGCCCGCCTCGGCCGCCTTCAGCACCGAGGCGACGAACGGCGCGACCACGCCGGTGCCGGTCCCCCAGGTGACGTGGAAGCGCGGCACGCTGTTGCCGTGGCCGTCGGACCGCAGGCTGCCCCGCTCGGCCCAGCCGACCGTCGGCAGCCAGCTCATCCCGAGCGACGACAGCCACGACCGCTTCTCGCCGGCCGCGAACTCGACGTAGGCCCGGGCCCACTTGACGCCCCAGGAGTCCTCGTCGTCGAGCCGGTCGAACTGGGCACTGCCCTGCCAGTCGGCCCAGGCCAGCTCGACCGAGTCGCGCACCCCCAGCCGCCGCTGCTCGGGGGTGTTGACCAGGAACAGGCCGCCGAACGACCAGAACGCCTGGCCGCCGAGGTTGGCCGCATTTTCCTGGTCGACCAGGGCCACCCGCTTGCCGGCGGTGACGAGCTCATGGGTGGCGGCGAGCCCGGCCAGGCCGGCGCCGACGACGATGACGTCCGCATTCACGATTCAGGAATGTATCGGATACACGAATGGATTGGATAGGGTTCGACAGGTGCGGGCGAAAGAACCGGTACGGGTGACGAAGAGACGGGCCGAGACGCGGGCTCGCCTGCTGGCGGCCGCGTTCCGGGTGTTCGCGGCCAAGGGGTACGGCCAGGCGCGGATCGACGACGTGTGCGCGGAGGCGGGCTACACGCGCGGCGCCTTCTATTCGAACTTCAGCTCCCTCGACGAGTTGTTCTTCGCGCTGTACGACGAACGGGCCGCGCTCATCGCCACCCAGGTGACCGAGGCCCTGACCGTCGACGACGCGGCGCTGCTGGAGCCGTCGATCCACGCCGTGATCGCCCGGACCGCCGCCACCTTACTGCTGGACCGCGACTGGCTCCTGGTCAAGACCGACTTCCTGCTGCACGCGGCCCGCCACCCCGAGGTGGCCACCCGCCTGGCCGCGCACCGCGCCGAGCTGCGCACGGCGATCGAGAGCCGCCTGCTCGGCATGCGGGGCCGGCTCGCGCTGCCGCCCGGCCTGGCCGACGCGCCGGCGGCGGCCCGCGCGGTGGTGGCCGCCTACGACGGCGTGACGGTGCAGCTCCTGCTGGACGGCGACATGCCCGCCGCGCGTGCCTGGCTGACCCAGCTGCTCACCGCCTTGCTGGTGCGATGACCCGGCTGGACGGGCCGGACCTCAGGTGGTGAGCGGGCCGAATCGGCGCCAGGCGTCCTCGGCCACCTCGTTGACCGACGCGATCGCGGCCCGCAGGTCGGTCACCGTGAAGACCTGCGGCGTCCCGGCCCGGTGCGCGGCCGCGCGGGCGGCCAGGCCGGCGTACCGCGGGAACAGCTCGGCCAGGTAGCCGGCGGCGGCCGTCTTGGCGATGATGTCGCCGGTCGCGGCCGTGCGGTGCAGGCGCGCGGGGCCGGTGACGGTCCAGACGACGGAGTCGGCGTCGACCGGCTCGGCCTGGTCCATGGCGGCCAGTTGTTCGTCGGCGCCGACCACCCCCGCCTGCCAGTAGTCGCGCAGGTTCTCGAGGTTGTAGCGGAGCAGTTCGGCCGGGTCGATCTTCAGGTTGATCTCCGGGCCGCGGACCCGGATGCCGTACTTCTGGAGGACCAGCCCGACGACCGGCGTGAGCTCCCCGCATGGTTTTCCGGCCGGCTGCAGTGCACCGTCGACCACGAACGGCGCCGGCTCCTGATGCATGGGCCACTCGCCGGCCAGGGCCGGCTCCAGGTAGACCGGGTCGAAGTACGGCCTCGGCGGCATGTTCTGGTGGATCTTGGCGAGGACGGCCAGGTCGTCGCCGGACGCCGGGCGGGACGTGTAGATGATCGCGTCGATGTCGCTGGCGCCGGGCTGCCAGGCGTTCAGCGCGGCCGAGCCGACGATGTAGAGGCCCCGCACGAAACCCGGCAACGCCTGGTCGACTGCCTCCAGATAGATGTTCGTCGTTTTATAGATCACCCGGGCGACCCTAACCGGTGGTGTCGAAAAGGTCGACGCCGTGCGCGGCCGCGTGCGCCGTCAGGAGGCGGCCGATCAGGTCGGTCAGGTCGGTGCGGTCCTGCTCGGGCAGCCGCCCGACCATCGCGGTCACGTCCGCCTCGAAGCCGGCCGAGACCGCCACGATCAGCTCGCGGGCCCGGTCGGTGAGGTCGACCAGCGAGGACCGGCGGTCGGTCGGCGACGGCACCCTCGTGACCAGGCCGCGGCGCTCGGCCCGGTCGATCAGCCCGGTGACGCTCGACTTGTCCAGGCCGAGGAGTTTGGCCAGCTCCTGCATGGTCGGACGGCGATCGCGCAGCACCCCGAGCAGCCGGGTCTGGATGAGCGAGACGTCGTGCTCGGCGGCCCGCCGTTCGAGGGCGCCCTGGATCAGGAACGAGAGCTGGGCCAGGCCGTCGACGGTGTTGATCTGTGCCATACCCGGGAGCCTACTTGTTTTAGTACGTGCCACCAACTATCTTAGTTTGTGTCACGTACTAACCGATGGAGGTCACCATGAAGATGCACGCCGCGGTCGTCACCTCGTTCGACGAGGCGCCGCACTACCTGCCGTTCGAGGTTCCCGAGGTCCAGGAGGGGCAGGTCGTGCTGGACGTGCTCGCGGCCGGCCTGCACCCGCGGGTCCGCACCGGGGCCACCGGCCAGCACTACACGAGCAGCGGGACGCTGCCGATGATCCCGGGCATCGACGGGGTGGGCCGGCGTGCGGACGGCACGGCCGTCTACTTCGTGGCCGACGACGACGTCATCGGCACCATGGCGGAGAAGGCCGTGGTCGACCGGCGCCGGATGGTGCCGCTGCCGGCCGGCGCCGACGTCGCCAAGGTGGCGGCGGCCATGAACCCGGCCATGTCGTCCTGGGTCGCGCTGCGCCGCCGGGTGCCGATCCAGCCGGGCCAGAGCGTGCTCATCCTGGGCGCGACCGGGAACGCGGGGGCGATGGCCGTCCAGGTGGCCCGGCGGCTCGGCGCGGGCCGGATCGTCGGCGCCGGCCGCGACGCGGCGCGCCTCGCGACCGTGCCGGCCGACGAGGTGGTCGCGCTCGGCGACGGGCCGGACGCCCTGGCCGCCGCCGCGGCCGAGGTCGACATCGTGCTCGACTACCTCTGGGGCAGGCCGGCGTCGGCGGCGATGATGGCCCTGCTGACCGCCCGGTCGGACCGCAGCCGCCAGCTCGACTGGATCCAGATCGGATCGGTGGCCGGGCCGACCATCGAGCTCCCGTCGGTGGCGCTGCGCTCGGCGAACCTCCGGCTGCAGGGCAACGGCCAGGGCGCGGTGTCGCCGCGGGCCTACCTGGCCGAGTTGCCGGCCCTGATCGAGGAGATCGGCACCGGCACGATCACGGTCACGCCGCGGGCGATTCCGCTCGCCGACGTGGAGCGGGCGTGGGCGCGGCCGGACGTGCCGGGCGAGCGGATCGTGCTGACTCCCGGAACCGGTTTCAACAGCGACGAAGGCTGAGAGCGCTCTCTTGTTCCGGAACCTTTAACTAAGTCTTAAGTCGGTCAATTTGGGCTTGACCGGGCAGATGCGCACCGGGAACTGTAAACCCACTTTCCGGTTTCCATCCCCACCCGGGAGATCCCCCCATGCGCAAACGCGCCCTTTTAGCGGCTTTCACGGCCTTGGTCGCAGCCAGCGGCGCCTTCGGCGTCCGCCTCGCGACCGCCGACGCCGCACCGATCACCTTCAGCCATCCGGGCGTGCTGGTCAGTCGCGCCCAACTCGACTTCGTCAAGGCGAAGGTCGCCGCCGGCGCGCAGCCCTGGCTGGCCGCCTACAACCAGATGAAGGCCAGCTCGTACGCGTCGCTCACGCGCACCCCCAAGCCGCGAGCGACCGTCGAGTGCGGCTCCTACTCCAACCCGAACAACGGCTGCACCGACGAGCGTGAGGACGCGATCGCGGCCTACACCGACGCGCTGGCCTGGTATGTCACCGGCAACGCGGCCTACGCGCAGAAGTCGATCGCGCTGATGGACGCCTGGTCGGCCACGATCAAGACGCACACCAACAGCAACGGCCCGCTGCAGACCGGCTGGGCCGGATCGGTCTGGCCGCGCGCCGCCGAGATCATCAAGTACACGTACTCGAGCTGGCCCAACGCGGCCCGGTTCGCGACGATGCTGCGCACCGTGTACCTGCCGGTGGTGATCGCCGGCAGCTCCAGCAACGGCAACTGGGAGTTGTCGATGATGGAGGCCGCCGTCGGGATATCGGTGTTCCTCGACGACAAGGCGAGCTACGACCGGGCGATCACCCGGTTCAAGGCGCGGGCCGCGGCCTACATCTACATCACCGCCGACGGTGCGCAGCCGAAGTACCCGCCGGTCGGCAGCGTCGACACCACCAGCGAGCTGATCAGCTACTGGCAGGGTCAGAGCACGTTCGTGGACGGGCTCGCCCAGGAGACGTGCCGGGACTTCGTGCACACCGGCTACGGCATCTCGGCGATCAGTCACGTCGCGGAGACCACCCGCATCCAGGGTGAGGACCTGTGGCCGTCGCTGCAGGAGCGGGTGCGGCAGGCGCTCGGCTTCCACACCAAGTTCGAGAACGGTACGGCGGTGCCCGGCACCATCTGCGGCGGCAGCGTCCAGAAGGGTCTCGGGCCGGTCAGTGAGGTGGCGTTCAACGCGCTGCACACCCGGCTCGGCATCGCGATGACCAATTCCCAGACGTACACCGAATCGCGCCGGCCGCAGGGGACGAACAATCTGTTCGTCGCCTGGGAGACGCTGACCCACGCCAACAACCCGGCCTGAGGGGCATCATGAGAACTCGCAGAATTGCGGCCGGCGCGGTGATGACCCTGGTGGTCGGCGCACTCGGCATCGTCGGTATCACCAATGCGTTCGCCGCCTCGTCGGGCACGCTGGTCAGTTCGGCCAACGGAAAGTGCCTGGACGTCACGGACGGTTCCACCGCCAACGGCAACCAGCCGCAGATGTGGGCGTGCACCAGCGGAAATCAGAACCAGACCTGGACGCTGGCCGACAACGGTTCGGTGCAGGGCCGCGGAAAGTGCCTGGACGTCGCCGGCAATTCCACCGCCAACGGCGCGGTCATTCATCTGTGGGACTGCTACGACACGGTCGCCAGTCAGAAGTGGTCGTTGAACGCGGCCAAGGATCTGGTCAACACGGCGTCCGGCAAGTGCCTGGACATCAAGGACAACAACCTCGCCGACGGCGCGAAACTGCAGCTCTGGGATTGCGGCGGCTCGGCGAACCAGAAATGGACCTTCTCCGGAGGGACGACCACGCCGACCACGCCGCCGACGTCACCGACGTCACCGACCACGGTGCCGCCGAACCCCACCAACCCGGACCTGGGACCGAACGTCACCGTCTTCGACCCGTCGATGTCGGCGTCGACCGTCCAGAGCAAGCTGACCAGCGTCTTCAACGCGCAGGTCAGCAACCAGTTCGGCACCGCGCGGTACGCGCTGCTGTTCAAGCCGGGCAGCTACAACGTGGACGCCAACGTCGGCTTCTTCACCCAGGTCGCCGGCCTCGGCCTCGCCCCCGACCAGGTGACCATCAACGGTCACGTGCACGTCGAGGCCGACTGGTGGCCGGACGGCTCGCAGAACGCCACGCAGAACTTCTGGCGCTCCGCCGAGGGCCTCTCGGTGACCCCCGGTGACGGTCTGGACCGGTGGTCGGTGTCGCAGGCCGCTCCCTACCGCCGCATGCACGTCCGCGGCAACCTGGCGCTCTCCGACGGCGGCTGGTCGTCCGGCGGCTTCATCGCCGACTCGAAGATCGACGGACAGATCCAGTCCGGTTCGCAGCAGCAGTTCCTCACCCGCAACACCCAGATGGGCAGCTGGACCGGCTCGAACTGGAACCAGGTCTTCGTCGGCAGCCCGGGCGCCCCGGCACAGAGTTTCCCGTCCCCGCCGTACACCACGGTCGGTTCCGCGCCGGTGATCGCCGAGAAGCCCTACCTGTACGTGGACAGCGCCGGCGCCTACCAGGTCTTCGTGCCCGCGCTGCGGAACAACGCGAGCGGCACCAGCTGGGCGGCCGGCACCCCGGCCGGCACGTCGCTGCCGATCAGCACGTTCTACGTGGTCAAGTCCGGTGACACCGCGTCCACGATCAACGCGGCCCTCGCCGCCGGTAAGAATCTGCTCGTCACGCCGGGTGTCTACCAGCTCAACCAGACACTCAACGTGACTCGCGCCGGCACGGTCGTTCTCGGACTCGGGCTCGCCACGTTCCAGCCCACCGGCGGCGTCGACGCCATCCACGTCGCCGACGTCGACGGGGTGCGGCTCGCCGGCATCCTGCTCGACGCGGGCACCACCAACTCGAACATCCTGCTGCAGGTCGGCCCGGCCGGTTCGTCGGCGTCGCACGCCGCCAACCCGACCGTGCTGTCCGACGTGTTCGTGCGGATCGGCGGCGCGGTCGCCGGCAAGGCCACCACCAGCGTCGAGGTCAACAGCAACAACGTGATCGGCGACCACGCGTGGATCTGGCGGGCCGACCACGGCGTCGGCACGAACACGGTCGGCTGGACCTACAACCCGGCCAGGACCGGCCTGGTGGTCAATGGTCAGAACGTCACGTTCTACGGCCTGTTCGTCGAGCATTACCAGCAATACCAGACGATCTGGAACGGTAATGGCGGGCGGACCTACTTCTACCAGAACGAAATGCCGTACGACCCGCCGAACCAGGCCGCCTACATGAACGGTTCCACCCAGGGCTGGGCGGCGTACAAGGTGGCCGATTCGGTGACCTCGCACGAGGCGTGGGGATTGGGCAGCTACGCCTACTTCAACGTCAATCCGGCGGTCGTCAACGCCCGCGCCTTCGAGGTCCCGGTCAACGCCGGCGTCAAATTCCACGACATGGTGACGGTTTCCCTCGGCGGCGTCGGCACCATCAGCCACGTCATCAACAACACCGGCGCCGCCGTAAACAGCGGCCATCAAGTAACGAGCATCGTCAGCGGACCGTAACCACCAACTCGGCCCGGTCCCGAAATGGGACCGGGCCGAGCCCAAAACCACAGATCAAAAGCTTCATGTCGTGCCTGAGTGGTGGGTACGGACCGCAGTTCCCACCGAGGCCAGGCCGGGGCCCAGCAAAGCTGGCCCTGGCCTTTCATTCTGCGTGAGTGGCAAAGAAAAGTTCAGTCGAGGTCGGACATGTCCAAGACGAAGCGGTAACGGACGTCGCCCTTCTCCAGGCGGGTCAGCGCCTCCTCGACCTGCGCCGAGGGCAGCACCTCGACGTCCGCGGTGATGCCCTTCTCGGCGCAGAAAGCGAGCAACTCGGCGGTGTGTTTCGTGCCGCCGGTGCCCGAGGACGTCAGGTTCTTTCGGCCGAAGGTCAGGTCCATGATGCGGACCGTGGTCTCCAGTGGGGCGCCCAGGATGCTCAGCGTGCCCTCGAAGGCGACCAGGCTCAGCAGCGGTGAGAAGTCGTGCGGGGCGGCGATGGTGTCGAGGATCAGGTCGAACCGTCCGAACGCCTGCTTCAGGGCGTCGTCGTCGGCGGTGAGCAGCAGGTCGGTGGCGCCGAGCGCGCGGGCGTCCGCCGCCTTGTCGGGGGTGCGGCTCAGCACCGTGACCTCGGCGCCCAGGGCGACGGCCAGCTTCACGCCAAGGTGGCCGAGACCGCCCAGGCCCGCCACCGCCACCCGACTGCCCGGGCCGATGCCGGCCGCGCGCAGCGGCTCCCACATGGTGATGCCGGCGCACATCAGCGGGGCGGCCGCGGCCGGGTCGAGGCCCGCCGACAGGTGGTAGGCGAACTTCTCGCGCAACACGTACTCGCGGCTGTATCCACCCCTGGTCTCGGTGCCGTCGATCCGGTCGGTGCCGCCGTACGTGCTGACCGCCCGCTGGTAGCAGAAGTTCTCCTGGCCGATCGCGCACATCGGGCACTGTCCGCACGAGTCGACGATGGTGCCGACCGCGACCCGGTCCCCCACCGCGAAGCCGGTCACGGCCGGCCCCACCGCGGTGACCGTGCCGGTGAACTCGTGCCCCGGCACCAGCCCGTCGGTGGCCTTGCCGGTGAGGCCGTGGATCGCGTGCAGGTCGCTGTGGCACACGCCGCAGAAGTCGACCCGCACGGCGAGGTCGTCGGCGCGCAGGTCGCGGCGTTCGAGCGGGACCCGCCGCAGCGCGGTGGAACGGTCGGAGCTCTGCCATCCGGTGGTGGTGCGCATGGTTCCTCCAAAGACAGACTGTTCGGTCTGTGGCCAACCGTAGCGAGGCGAAGCGGCAAAGACAAACCAACTCGTCTGTTTGTTAAAGTGCCCGCATGCCCGCCCTGCCCACCAGCGCCAAAGGCACCGCGACCAGCCGCCGGATCCTCGACGCGGCCGCCGCGGAGTTCGCCGAGCGCGGCATCGCCGGCGCCCGGGTCGACCGCATCATCGCCGCCGCCAACACCAACAAGGCCCAGCTCTACGGCTACTTCGGCAGCAAGGACGGCCTGTTCGACGCGGTCATCGCCGACCGCACCGACCGCCTGATGAGCAACGTCCCGTTCGACCCGGCCGACCTGCCCGGCTGGGCGGTCCGGATGTACGACGAGAACCTGCGCAACCCCGAGCTGGTCCGCCTGGCGGCCTGGCTGCGGCTCGAGCGACGACCGGCGGGCCGGCTCGGCGACAACAGCCGCGACGAGGCGAAGCTCGCGGCCATCACCGGCGCCCAGGCGGCCGGCCACATCCGCGAAGGCGACCCGTTCGACATCTTCGCGCTGGTGCTCGCGATGGCGTTCGCCTGGTCCTCGGCCAGCGGCAGCTACGCCGCCAGCGCCGGCGATCCCCCCGCCGACCACGACCGACGCCGGCAGTTGCTCCACGAAAGCGTGCATCGAGCCACAGCACCGTAGACGCTGTCTACTTGCTCTGGTAGACAGCGTCCATGAGTTCGGGGGACCTCGAGGCGCGCCTCGTCGCCGCGGGAGTGGAGTTGCTGGCCGAGGCCGGCACCGACGCCCTTTCGCTGCGCGAGATCGCCCGGCGCGCGGGCGTCTCGCATGGAGCCCCGCGCCGTTATTTCCCGACCCATCAGGCATTGCTGGCGGCGATCGCGCGGCAGGGCTACCGGAAACTCGGCGACCTCGTCGCGGCGACCATCGGCGATCACACCGCCGGGCCGCGGGCCGCACTTCTCGCGCTCGGCCGGCAATACGTCGAGTTCGCCCGCACCGAACCGGGCATGTTCGCGCTGATGTTCCGGCACGATCTGCTACGCGGTAACAACATCGGACTTCGTGAGGAAAGTACGCCCCTGTTCGGCGTACTCGTGGAAATGCTGAAACGTGCCGGCGGTGCCCAACCCACCGCGCAGGCCGCGGCCCTGTGGGCCGCCCTGCACGGCATCGCTCAGCTCTGGCACTGGGGAACACTGCAGGTGGTGACCGGGTTCGACGATCCGGAACCGCTTCTCGTGGCCGCCGTCGATACCCACCTGGGAAGGGTGACCACCTAGATGCTCGCCGAAACTCTGCGCACTCTCCTGCGACCGGTCAGTCAGGTCGTGTTCCGGCCGGAGGTGCACGGCTCCGACAATGTGCCACGCACCGGGCCGGTCATTGTCGCGGCCAATCACCTGTCGTTCGTGGACAGTTTCATCGTGCCGCTGACCGCGCCGCGGCGGGTGTCGTTCATCGCCAAGCAGGAGTATTTCGACCACGGCGGCGCGAAGCAGTGGGTGACCCGCAACTTCCTGACCGGGATCGATGCCATTCCGGTGTCGCGTGGCGGTTTCCGGGCCGCGCAGGAATCGCTCGAGGTCGCGCTGAAACTGCTCAAGGACGGCGGGGCGTTCGGCATTCATCCGGAGGGGAGCCGGTCCCGCGACGGCCGCCTCTACCGGGGACGGACCGGGGTGGCCTGGCTGGCGATCGCGTCCGGGGCGCCGGTGATCCCGGTGGCGCTGATCGGCACCGAGAAGATCCAGCCGGTCGGCGCGAGTTTCCCCAAGCCGGGCAAGGTCATCGTGCACTTCGGCAAGCCGCTGGTCTTCACTCCCCCGGCCGACGGCAAGCAGGGGCCGGCCCGGCGAAAAGCCACCGACGAGATCATGGCGGCCATCGCCGCGCTCTCCGGCCAGGAGGTCGCGAACGAGTTCAACGAGTTGTCGGCGGGGTAAGCCGCACCGCCCGGAACAGCGCCGGGTTGGACAGGAGGTCAGTCGAGTCGACGGCCTGGTCGATGGTGCCGGGCAGGCGCGGGATCACCCCATGCCGGACGCCGACCCGGTCGAGCAGCGCCCGCAGCTCCGGGTCGGTGATCTCGGCGGCCAGGGCGATCGTGAAGCGGGAAGCATCCAGCACCTGGATGTCCCGCTCGTAGAACTGGCGCGGCGCCGGGTCCAGCGGCGGGCACAGCCCGAGGGAGTTGGTGGCGGCAGCGAGCACGCTTCCGGCCGTACCCAAGCCTGCTTCTCGCTCTTGCCAGGACGCCGCGTTCAGCGCGGCCGCCAGCGGTGGGCCCAGCGAGGCGGCGATCTCCAGGTCCGCGAAAGCACGGCCGAGCCACTTCGCGTACGGCGCCCAGGCGCGCGAGACGAGGAAGGCGAGCCGGATCAGCTCGCGGGCCAGCCGGGCGGCGAGGATGCGGGAACCCAGGTCGTCGCCGGTCGAGCCGGTGCGGGCGACGAATGCCTCCTCCTGCGCGATCTTGAGCCAGCCGGCCGCGAGGGCGTAGCGCCAGACGTCGTCCGGGTACCAGGCGAGCGCCCGGCGGCGACGGCCCAGCTCGTCCGACGGGTCGTGGAAGACGGCACCGCGGGTCAGGCTGGCCAGCACCTGGGTCGGGGTGTGCAGCCAGTCCGTCACGGTCACCCCGTCCCCGGGGTCGAAGCCCAGATGGGCGGCGAAGAACGCGCCGGCGGTGTCCCGATCGGGATAGAACACCTGGACCCGGGGCCCGAAGTCGTGGTCCGTCGACACCTCGTCGTCATACCCCAGCACCTCCGACCCCGGCCCGAGCAGGGCGGCGGCGTGCGGCACCCCGGTCAGCCCGGGGGCCACCTCGGTCCGGTAGTAGTGCCGTGCGATCTCGATCCCAGCTGTCACACCCCAGGGGTATCACACACGCCCGGTGCGACTTCGGTTGCGAAGCCGGGTGAACCGTCAGAGATCCACCGCTCCAGACCGATCAGGCGGTTCGTGATGCGTCGTCTCGCCCTGTACGTGGTCCTGGCCTCGCTGGTCGGGCTGCTCGCGCCGGCCGCCTCGGCCAGCCCGGCCGCGGAAAGAGTGCACCGGCTCAAGGTCATGCCGCTCGGGGACTCGATCACCTACGGGGTCGGCTCCAAGACCGGCGACGGGTACCGCTACGCCCTGTACTGGCGGCTGATCGAGGCCGGCCTGCCGGTCGACTACGTCGGCTCGCTGACCGCCGGGCGGGGACCGGAGGACGCGAACGAGGGTCACCGGGGCTGGACGATCGAACAGCTCAGCGAGCACGTGGACGAGTGGCTGGAGACGTACGAGCCGGACGTGATCCTGCTGCACATCGGCACCAACGACATGGTCCGCGGCGTCCCGGACGCGCCGACCCACCTGGACGAGCTGCTCGACCGGATCGCCGAGGACCGGCCGGCCGCCGAGGTGTTCGTCGCGAAGATCGTCGGGATCGCCGACTACCGCGAGGTGGGCAGCCGGATGCGCCGGACCACCGCCTACAACGCCGCGGTCACCCGGATCGTGGCGAGCAAGGGGTCGCGCTTCCACCTGGTCGACCAGAGCGACGTGCGCGGCATCGACATGTGGAACCGGGAGCACCCGAACGACTACGGCTACCAGAAGATGGCCTGGAACTACTACCGGGCGATGGAGCCGGTGCTGAACCGCAGCCGGTCGGCCTGGCCGATGCCCCGCGACCCCTACCGGTCGCCGGAGGCGGTGCACTGCATCAACCGGACCAGCCTCGACCCGGCCACCAGGGGCTGCCGTACCTGGTACCAACGGACCCCCGGCGTCTGGCAGACCCCGGTGACGGCCACCCGCAAGATCAGGATCGACGGCCGGATCGTAGAACGCACGGAGCAACGCTGGATCACGGCCGCCTAGCTCTGCGTGCGACGTAGAAGTACCAGAGCGCGCCGGCCGCGGCGACCGCGAGGCCCACGCCGATCGATCGCCACGGCAGCGTGAACGCCAGCAGGAGGCAGCCGGCCAGCCCGGCGACGGCACCCGCGCGGCGGGCCGGGCCGGCCGCGAGCGACAGCCAGGCCGCGTTGGCGATCGCGTAGTAGAGCAGCACACCGAACGACGAGAACCCGATCGCGCCGCGCAGGTCGACGGTCGCGACCAGCGCCGCGACCACCAGCCCGACGGCCAGTTCGGCCCGGCGCGGGACGGCCGAACGCGCATCCACCACGGCCAGGGCGCGCGGCAGGAAGCCGTCCCGGGCCATCGCCAGCCCGGTCCGGGACACCCCGAGGATCAGCGCGAGCAGTGCGCCGAGCGCGGCCACCGCCGCACCCACCCGGACCGCCGGTGCCAGCCAGCCGGGCGTGGCTTCGGCCAGCGGCGACACCGAGGCCGCGAGCCGTTCCGGGCCGAGCGCGGCCAGCAGCGCGAACGCGACCAGGGTGTAGACGATCAGGGTCACGGCGAGGGAGATCGTGACGGCCCGCGGGATGGTCCGGGCCGGGTCGCGGACCTCCTCCCCCAGGGTGGCGATCCGGGCGTAGCCGGCGAACGCGAAGAACAGCAGGCCGGCGCCCTGGAGCACGCCGAGCGGGTGCAGGGCGCCGCCGAGGCCGGGCGACGGCGCCCCCGCGAACGCGGTGGTCACCACGGCGGCGAGCACGACCAGGACGACCGCCACGATGAGCCGGGTGGCCTGGACCGAGCGCTGCACGCCGAACAGGTTCAGCGCGGTCAGGGCGAGCACGGCGGCCACCGCGGCCGGGCGCGCGAAACCCGGTGCGGCGTAGGCGGCGAAGGTCAGGGCCATCGCCGCGCAGGAGGCGGTCTTGCCGACCACGAACATCCAGCCGGCCAGGTAGCCCCAGAACGGGCCGAGGCGTTCCCGCCCGTACACATAGGTGCCGCCGCTGGCCGGATAGCGGGCCGCCAGCCGGGCCGACGACATGGCGTTGCCGTAGGCGACCGCCGCGGCGAGCGCGAGCGACAGCGGCAGCCAGCCGCCGGCGGCGCGGGCGGCCGGCCCGAACGAGGCGAACACCCCGGCGCCGAGCATGGCGCCCAGCCCGACCACGACCGCGTCCCGGGTGTCCAGCCGGCGGCGCAACTCGGTCATTCGGCCTCCCCTTGCCTGAATCCTCGCCGACCATAGAGGCATGGGTCGGCTGCTGCGCGTCGAGGGACTCGTGCCGGTCACCGGGGTGGTGGCCTTTCTGCTGCTCTTCGGCATACTCGGCGGGCCCGGCGATCCGGCCCCCGAGGCCCGGTGGATCGGCCTCGGCGTGCTGATCGCGCCGGCCCTGATGGCGTACGCCCATCGCGGCGCGGCGGCCTGGGCCGGAGTGCTCGCCGCGGTGGTCTGGACGTCGCTGGCCGGCTCGGTGGTCACGGCCCTGGTCGGCTGGGTGTACGCCCTGGTCGCCATCGCCCTCACCCGCCGTGACCGCTCCCCGCTGACCGCGCCGGTCCCCCGCCGCCAGCCACCCGCCCCGGCCGGCCTGCCGCACGTCGCCGTCCCGGCCGAGGCCGCCGGCTTCACCCTGCTCACGCTGGCCACGGCCGGCTTCGTGGCGGTCCTCGCGCACTGGGCCGGCGTCGAGGCGCTGACCGCGGTGATCGGCGCGTTCGGGCTGGGCTGCGCGTTCATCGCGCGGGCCGTCGAGCAGCGCTCCCACCTGCGCAGACTGTTCGGAACCCCGCAGCCGATGCACACCGTGCGGGTGGTCGAGCAGCCCGGCTACGTGCACGTGCTGCTGCCCGAGCCGGGCGGCCTGCTGGCCCGGGAGTTCGCGTTCGACGTGGCCGAGGACGCCGCCTGGCCGGCCGACGACGAGGACCCGGCGACGCTGCCGGCCACCCTCTACGGCGAGCCCCGGCCCGGCGCCTGGTGCACGGTCGAGGTGCAGGGCCGGCTGCACGTGCCGGTCGGGCCGGTCGGCGAGGTGATCGAGGTGGCCTACGACGTGGTGCAGGGGCTGCCGCGCGAGCTGGAGGACGACGAGGAGCAGCTGGTCGACCCGGAGGCGCTGCTGCCGGCCGACCGGGTGGACGCGTTCGAGTGCCGGGAGCACCGGATCGCGCCGGCCCGCGCCTGGGCGGCCACGGTCGCGATCGGGCTCGGCGCCGCCTTGGCGGCGGGCGAGCTGGCCCAGCTGGCCGGGCTGCCGGCGGCGGCGCTGGCGGTGGCCGCGGCGGTGGCGGGCGGCGTGGGGTACGAGTTCGGCTGGCGCGCCCAGCTGCGCCCGCGGCTGCGCTGGCATGCGGGCGGGGTGGCCGCGCTCGGTTTCCGCGGCCCGGACCGGCAGCCGTGGGCGAACGACAGCGCGGTGGTGCACGACGACGCCGGCACGGTGCTGCTGACCGCGGGCGAGTCGGTGCTGACCGTCCCGGTGCCCCCGCCGTGGCCGAAACCGGCCAGCCAGCGCAGCGCCGACCAGCTGGTGGCGGCCCTGCGGGTGGCCCGCAACCAGTCGTTCGCGATCAGCCCGCTCCCCCCACCCCCGGACGTCGAGGTGCCGAGCAGACCGATCAAGCTCTACGGCGCTTGGTTGCTCTCTGTTGTGCTCACCGTGCTCATCCTCGGGTGAGTGCGAAGATCTGAAACACAATCCGCGTAGCGTACGTGCGTGGATCTGAACACTGTCGCCGAAGTGATCAGCCCCGCCGGACCGGGTCAGTGGCGGCCCGGGGACGCCTGGCTGGGCGGCGGCACGGCGTTGTTCGCCGAGCCACGGCCACACCTGAGCCGGCTGCTCGACCTCACCGCGGCCGGCTGGCCGGCCCTCACGCTGAGCGACGAATCGCTGGAGATCGCGGCCACCTGCACGATCGCCGAGCTGGCCGCGAGCGGCCACGAGATCGCCACGAAGTGCTGCCAGGCGTTCCTGGCCTCGTTCAAGATCTGGAATGTGGCGACGGTCGGCGGGAACCTGTGCGCGGCGCTGCCGGCCGGGCCGATGATCGCGCTCGGAGCCGCCCTCGACGGCACCTGCCTGCTGCTCGGCCCGGGCACCCGCCGCGAGGTGCCGGTGGCCGACTTCGTGACCGGCGACGGCGTCACCGTGCTGGCCGACGGCGAGTTGCTGCGCTCGATCACGGTGCCGGTGGCGGCGCTGACCGCGCGCTTCGCCCTGCGGCAGGGCTCGCTCCACCCGTACGGCCGCTCGGGTGTGCTTTTGATCGGACGGGTGACCGAGACCGGTGGGCTGGTGCTGACCGTGACGGCGGCGACGAAACGGCCGTATGTTCTGCGCTTCCGCGGCATGCCGGACGCCGAGGTCGTGCAGATCGCGCTGAGCGAGCGGATCCCGCACGAGGCCTACATGTCCGACATCCACGGGCTACCGGCCTGGCGGCGCCACATGACCAGGCTTTATGCGGAGGAGATCCGGCGGGAGTTGGCGGCATGACCGAGCGAAGCGAGTGTCATGATCGCGTTTTTGGTCTTCCGCTTTCTCCTCAAGGTAGGGACGCATGAGGATCAACGGGACCGAGCACGAGCAGGCTCCGCGGCCGGGTCAGTGCCTGCGCACCTACCTGCGCGAACAGGGGTGTTTCGGGGTCAAGAAGGGCTGCGACACCGGCGACTGCGGCGCCTGCACGGTGCACGTCGACGGCAAACCGGTGCATTCCTGCGTCTACCCGGCGTTCCGGGCGGCGAGCAGGGCCGTCACCACGGTCGAGGGCCTGGCCGGCGACGACGGCCTGCACCCGGTCCAGCAGGCGTTCCTCGACGCGCAGGGCTTCCAGTGCGGCTTCTGCACGGCCGGTCTGATCATGACGACCGCGGCCCTCACCGACGATCAGCGCGCCGATCTCCCCCGCTCTTTCAAAGGCAACCTCTGCCGGTGTACGGGCTATCGCGCCATCGCCGACGCGGTGGCCGGCGTGGTCAACGTGTGCGAGCCGGCCCCCGGCGCCGCGGTCGGCGCGAACCTCGGGGCGCCGGCCGGCCCGCAGGTGGTCACCGGCACCGCCCGCTACACGTTCGACCTGGACGTGCCGGGCGTGCTGCACCTGAAGGTGCTGCGCTCGACCGTCGCGCACGCCCGGATCGCGGCGATCACCACCGAGGCCGCGCTGTCGGTGCCCGGCGTCGTCGCCGTGTTCACCCACGCCGACGACCCCGGCAAGCTGTTCTCCACCGCCCAGCACGAGACCGCGTCCGAGGACCCGGCCGACACCCGCGTCCTCGACGAGGTGGTCCGCTACCTCGGCCAGCGCGTCGCGGCCGTGGTGGCCACCTCGGAGGCGGCGGCCGAGGCCGGCTGCCGGGCGATCAACGTCGAGTACGAGACGCTGCCGGCGGTGTTCACCGCGGAGGCGGCGATGGCGCCCGGCGCTCCGCTGCTGCACGGCGTCGACCGCAACGTGATCGGTGAGCTGCACGCCGAGATGGGCGACGTCGAGGCCGGGTTCGCCGCGGCCGACGCGGTCTACGAGCAGACCTTCAGCACCGCCCGGGTGCAGCACGCCAGCCTGGAGACGCACGGCGCGGTCGGCTGGCTCGACGACGACGGCCGCCTCGTCCTCCGCAGCAGCACGCAGACCCCGTTCCTGACCCGGCGGGCGGTGGCCGGCCTGTTCGACCTGCCGGCCGAGAAGGTGCGGGTGATCGCCGGGCGGGTCGGCGGCGGTTTCGGCGGCAAGCAGGAGATGCTGGTCGAGGACCTGGTCGCGCTGGCGGTGCTGCGGCTGGGCCGGCCGGTCAAGTGGGAGTACACCCGGGCCGAGCAGTTCATCGGGGCGACCACCCGGCACCCGTTCCGCGTCACTCTCAAGGTCGGGGCCCGGCGGGACGGCACGCTCACCGCGATGCAGATGCGGGTGGTGTCGAACACCGGGGCGTACGGGAATCACGGGCCCTCGGTGATGTTCCACGGCTGCCACGAGTCGGTGGCCGTCTACCAGTGTGCGAACAAGAAGACCGACGCCTATGCGGTCTACACCAACACCGTGCCGGCCGGCGCGTTCCGCGGCTACGGCCTCGGGCAGGTGTCGTTCGCGGTCGAGTCGGCCCTCGACGAGCTGGCCCGGATGCTCGGCCTCGACCCGATCGCGGTGCGCGAACGCAACATCGTGCGGGCCGGCGACCCGCTGCTCGCCCCGGGCGACCACGTCGAGGACCTGTCGATCGCCAGCTACGGCCTGGACCAGTGCCTGGAGCACGTCCGGGCGGCGGCCCGCACCCCGGTGCCGCCGGTGCCGGACGGGTGGCTGGTCGGCGACGGCATGGCGATGGCGATGATCGCGGCCGGGCCGCCCGGCGGGCACTTCGCCGACGCCACCGCCACCCTGCTGCCGGACGGCCGCTTCGAGCTGGCCTTCGGCACCGCCGAGTTCGGCAACGGCAGCACCACCGTGCACGCCCAGATCGCCGCCGACCAGCTGCACACCACCCCGGACCGGATCGTGCTGAAACAGTCCGACACCGACGTGGTCCGGCACGACACCGGCGCGTTCGCCTCCACCGGGGTGGTGGTGGCCGGCAAGGCCGTGCTGCGGGCGGCCGCCGAGCTGCGCGCGGCCATCCTCGACGCGGCCGGCGGCCGCGAACCGGACGAGGCCGCCCTCAAGGAGATCGCGGCCCGGGCCGCGAAGCCGATCACCGGCCAGGGCAGCTTCGACGGCACGCCCCGGTCGGTCGCGTTCAACACCCAGTGGTTCCGGGTCGCGGTCGACCCGCGGACCGGCGAGACGCGCATCCTCGCCAGCGTGCACAGCGCCGACGCCGGCACCGTGCTGAACCCGCTGCAGCTGCGCGGCCAGATCGAGGGCGGGGTCGCGCAGGCACTCGGCGCGACCCTGGCCGAGCACGTCGACATCGACGACGAGGGCCGGGTGACCACGGCCGGGTTCCGGCAGTACCACCTGCCCACGTTCGCCGACACCCCGCGCACCGAGGTGCTGTTCGCCGACACCGCCGACGCGATCGGCCCGCTCGGCGCCAAGTCGATGAGCGAGAGCCCGTTCAACCCGGTGTCGCCGGCCATGGCCAACGCGCTGCGCGACGCCACCGGGGTGCGCTTCACCGACCTGCCGTTCACCCGCGACCGCATCTGGGCCGCGCTGGAGCGGGCAGGGCGGACCTAAGCCGCCTGTTCCACGGCGGTACGCAGGGCGGGCAGCACGATGGTGAAGGTGGAGCCCGCGCCGACCTCGGAGCGGGCCGTGACGGTGCCGCCGTGCTCGGTGACGATGTTGCGCACGATCGCCAGGCCCAGGCCGGTGCCCTGGACCGCCTGGTCCATCGCGTTGGCGGCCCGGTGGAACGGGGTGAACAGGCCGGGCAGGTCGTCGGCCGGGATGCCCATGCCGGTGTCGGTGACGGTGATGACCGCGTCCGGGCCGTCGGCGTGCAGCCGCAGCTCGAACCGGCCGCCGGACGGGGTGAACTTGATCGCGTTGTCGACCAGCTTGCGCAGCGCCCGGGCCAGCTGGACGCCGTCGCCGCGCACCCACGCCTCGTCGACGGTGAGCACCGCGTCCACCCGCTTGGTGCGGGCCGCCGCGGCCAGCTCGCCGTGCACGCCGGTGAGCATCGCGGCCAGGTCGACCGGCACCGCCTCGACGCCGATCTCCTTGTTGTCCCGGTCCAGCAGCAGCAGGTCACCCACGGTCGCCTGCAGCCGGTGCGCGTTGCGCAGGATCGCGGCGAGGCTGCGCTCCTGCATCGGGGTCAGCTCGCCGGACTCGCCGTCGGCGAGCATCTCGGTGTAGCCGAGGATGCTGGTCAGCGGCGTCCGCAGCTCGTGCGTGACGGTCGAGACGAAGACGTCCTTCTGCTCGTCGAGCACCCGCAGCTCGCTGATCAGCCGGGACTGGCGCAGCGCCAGGCGCTGCTGGCGGACCGAGTGGTCGATGTCGCGGCCCAGCCCGGCCACCACCGCCCGTTCGTCCTCGGTCCAGTCCGGCCGCGCCGGACGGCTGAGCAGGATCAGCCCGGGCGGGCAGTCGTCGTCGCCGCTGATCGCCACCGCGATGCCACCGGGCATGCCGGGCACGTCCCGGGCCTTGCCGGGCTGACCGGCCCGGATCCGCCGGATCACCTCCGTGTCCAGCTCGGGCGCATGCTCCGGCCAGCTCACCGCGAAGGTGGCGCCGCGGCCGACGCTGTAGCGGCCGTAGACGGTGTCGGCACCGAGCGTGGTGGCGATCATCCGGGCCAGCCGGCGGCCGTTCTCGGTCGGGTCCTCCCGCTCGGTGCGCAGCTCGGCCGCGACCCGCTGGCGCAGCTCCACCGTGCCGACCCGGGCCTGCTCGGCGTTGAGCAGCCGCTCGATCTCGGCGGCCAGGTCGTTGAGGGTCCCGATCACCGCGCGCATCTCGGCCGGCCCGGTCGGCTCGGCGCGCGCGCTGCGCTCACCGTCGGCGAGGCGGCGCAGCGTGTGCCGGATGTGCTCGACCGGTTGCAGCAGGTGCCGCTGATGCAGGTAGGCGATGCCGAGGCCGGTGATCAGCACGAGCACGGCGAGGGCGGCGAAGAGCAGCTGCACCCGGTTGGTGGTCTGCTGGTCGGCGACCAGCAGTTGCTCGCGCTCGGCGCCGATCGACGCGGTCACCGCCGCGTTGGCGGTGCGGATGTCGTCGAAGAGCGCCTTGCCCCGCGCGGCCCGGTCGGCGTCCACGTCGGCGACCCCGGCGTTGACGATCGGGACGGCGTACGCGTAAAGCCATTCCTGGATCGCCGCGCTCTCCGCGGCCACCAGGCGCTCGATGCCGGCATCATCAGCCCGCACGGAAAGCCGGTCCAGCTCGACCGCGGCGCCGCTGCGGCCGCTGTTGTAGGGAGAGAGGTAGGCGTTGTCGCCGGTGAGCTGAAAACCGCGCACACCGGTCTCGGCGTCGGTCATGAACTGCAGCACCGACCGGTTGGCGTCGAACATCCAGTCGATCCGGGTGGCCCGCTCGGCGTGCCGGGTCTGCAACCGGTCGCCGACCACCAGCTGGAGGGTGACCAGGGCGAGGAACAGCACGCACAGGACGACGAAACCGGCGGCGACCCGCCGCCGCAGGTTCATCGCCGGCCCGCCGCGACCGCCGCGGTGGCCGGCACGGTGAACGTGACGGTGGTGCCGCCGCCCGGGGTGTCGGCGGCCGCGATCCGGCCGCCGTGCCGGTCGGCGATCCGCTGGCAGGTGGACAGGCCGACGCCGTGCCCGGTGCGAGCGGCCGGGTCGACCTGGGCGAACATCTCGAAGACGCGGGTGCGCTGATCGGGCGGGATGCCGCGGCCGTTGTCGGCGATCCGCACCATCCACTCGCCGTCTCGCCGCTCGGCGCCGATCGTGATCCGGCAGGGCCGCTCCGGGTGGCGGTACTTCAGCGAGTTGCCGATCAGGTTCTGCAGCAGCTGCCGGATCAGGGTGGGGTCGCAGTCGAGCTCGGGCAGGTCACCCTCGACCGTGACGACGGCGCCGTCGATCCGCGGGGCCAGGTCGGACAGGGCCAGCTCGACCAGGTCGCCGAGGCGGGCCGGCTCGAACCGGCAGGGGGCGTGGCCGGCCTGGGCGTACGACAGCAGGGACGTGATCAGCCCGGACATCCGGCCGACCGCGCGCCGGCCGGCGCCGATCCACCGGGCCGACTGCTCGTCGGCGGCGTGCCGCTCGCCGAGCACCTCGAGGTAGCCGTTGACCACGCTGAGCGGGGCGGCCAGGTCGTGGCTGACCACGGCCGCGAACTGCTCCAGCTCGGCGTTGGAGCGGCGCAGCTCGCCGTTGGCGGCGGCCAGGTCGGCGTGGGCGCGTTCCAGCTCGGAGTGCTTGGTGCCGAGCTCGACGGCGAGCTCGCCGTTGACCCGGGCCTGCCGGCGGCGCTCGAACAGGGCCACGATGACCAGGGCCAGGTCCTGCAGGCGGGCCACCTGGCCGGCGGTCAGGTCACCGGGCTCGGTGTCGAAGACGCAGAGCGAGCCCAGGGCGTACCCCTGCGGGGTGATCAGCGGCGCCGAGGCGTAGAAGCGCACGTGGCCGAGCTCGCCGGTGACCCACGGGTTGATCCGGAAGAGCGGGTCGATGCTCGCATCCCGGCGGTACACGAACTCGCCCTGCTCGAAGTGCACGGCGCACATCGAGTCGGACCGCGCCGAGATGCCGCCCTCGAAACCGGTCGAGGTGAGCTGGCACTGCCGGTTCTCGTCGATCAGGTTGAGGGTGCCGTTGGGCACCCCGGCCACCTGCGCGGCCACCCGGACGACCGCCTCCAGCTCGTCCCCCGCGGGCAGGTCGAGCAGGCGGTACTCGTGCAGGGCGGCGATCCGCTCCTGCTCGTGGGTGGTCACCTGGATATTTTCGGCAGGTGACCACCCACTACTGAGTTTTCAGCCGCCGAACGCGATCGCACTGCTCGGCGTGGTGAAATCGTCGTAGTCGTCCCCCGACGCCACCCGCAGGGCCTTCGCCACCCCGACGATCACCTGGGCCTGCACCGCGCTGCCCACGTGGTTCGACGGGTCGGCCGGGTCGGCCGCGATGCCGGCCGCCACCGCGGCCCGGGTGAAGCCGACGAACGTCTCGGTGCTGTTGTCCTCGGTGCTGCCGGTCTTCCCGGCCACCGGCCGGCCGTTGAAGATCGAGTTCACCGAGGTGGCGGTGCCGCCGTCGCACTTGCCGAAGCTGCTCTGCTGGCCCACCGGGCAGCGGGCCGCGTCGGTGGCGGCCCGGGCCACGTCGGCGTCGAGCACCTGCTTGCAGTTGCTCGCCACGGTCACCTTCGCGCCGTCCGAGGCGGTGATCGACGAGACCGGCAGCGGCGAGCAGTAGGTGCCCTCCGACGCCACCGTCGCGTACGCCGAGGCCAGTTCGAGCGGGGTGGTGTCGATGACGCCGAGGGTGAACGAGCCCCAGCTGTCGGCGCTGGTCGCGGCCATCTCCGCGTCGCTCTTGGCGGCGAAGCTGATCCCCAGCTTCTTCGCCTCGGCCACCACCGCGGCCGGCCCGATCTGCTCCTCCAGGTGCACGAAGTACGTGTTCACCGACCGGCCGAATGCGTTCCACATGGTGCGGTAGCCGTCCATCCAGCTGGGGTTGGCGTTGCCCGGGCAGTAGTAGCCGTTGCAGTTGCCGGAGCCGCTGTCCGGCCACTCGGTCTGATATTTCGACGGCGAGTCGAAGCCCGAGTTCAGCGGCTGCCCGGCCTCCAGCGCGGCCAGCATGGTGAACATCTTGAAGGTCGACCCGGACGGATAGCCGGTCACCCCGGTCCCGCCGCTGACCAGCGGATTCACCGTGTTCTGGGTGCCCTTCGCGGTCGAGTACCTCCGGTTGACGGCCAGCGCGAGGACCTTGCCGGTGCCCGGCTGCACGACCGCGATCGGCAGGACCTTCTTGCTGTTCAGGCCGTAGACGGCGCGGGACTGCTCGGAGGCGGTCTGCTGCACGTCCGGGTCGAGCGTGGTGACGATCGTGTAGCCGCCGCGGCGCAGCGCGGCGTCCCGCTCGGTGGTGGTCGAGCCGAACTGGGCCTGGGTGTCCCACCAGCGCTGCACGTAGTCGCAGAAGAAGCCCCAGCCGTTGGTCTTGCCGGCCGCGTCCACGCAGCCGTTGGGCTGGGTCTTGCCGGAGTACTTCAGCTTCTCGGCGGTGGCCGCCCGGTGCTGCGCGGCGGTGATCATCCCGGCCTTCTCCATGGCGCTCAGCACGTACTCCTGGCGGACCTTGGCCTTGGTCTGGTCGCCGCTGCTGACCGGGTTGTAGGCGTCCGGCGACTGGGTGATGCCGGCGATCAGCGAGGCCTGGGCCAGGTCGAGCTTGGCCGGGGTGGTGCCGAAGATGCGCCGGGCGGCCGCCTCGATGCCGTACGCGCCGTCGCCGAAATACACGATGTTCAGGTAGTTCTGCAGGATCTGCTGCTTGGAGAGCTTCTGCTCCAGCGCGACCGCGTACTTGATCTCCTTGAGCTTGCGCGCCGGGGTGTCCTCGGTCGCCGCGGCCCGCTCCGCCGCCGTCAGGCTCGGGTCCTCCTTGAGCACGTTCCGCACGTACTGCATGGTCAGCGTGGAGGCGCCCTGCTCGGCGGTGCCCTTGCGGGCGTCGTTGACCAGCGCCCGGGCGACGCCCTTCACGTCGACGCCGCCGTGCTGGAAGAACCGCACGTCCTCGGCGGCCACGATGGCGTTCTGCATGACCGTGGAGATCTGGCCCAGGGCCACGTCGTGCCGGTCCTCGTCGTAGAACGTCGTGATCAGGGTTTTGCCGTCGTTGGCGTAGACCCGGGTGACCTGGGCGCTCGCCGGGCTCAGCAGCTGCTCGGGCAGTTCGTCCTTCTGTTTGTCGGCCCAGTGGGTCCCGGCGAGGACGAGCGTGCCGGTCGGGATGGCCGCCACCCCCACGAGGACGCCGATCAGCGCGAGCACTCCGCTGAACCGCGCCAGGGCGCCTCGGCGACGGCGTCCGGGTGTTCGGTTGGAGGGGTTGGTCATCCGCAAGTTCCTTTCTGACGTACGCCTTTCAGTCGGTAGCACCGGATTCTGAGATCTACCTGGGTTTCGTTACCGATCCGTAACCTCCAGGCACCCCTATACACGTGGTGACCATCACACCGGACACCAAGCATCGATCTGTCCGGATTGGGGATGGAATTCCGACCCCCACGATGATCAACGTCACTCAGCGTGATCAGAATCCAGTGACTTGGGTTACTGACTGGTAGGTCTGCCACTTGTAGTCCGTGAGCTGGGGCGGCAACATTTCCCGCACGTAAACGACGGCATCGACGGACCTCACTGATGGCGGAAGATCGACTGGGTCGCCCGTCGATGCGAGCCCATGCAGGTGGGGACCCGTGCGAGCAGTCTGAATCCATAGGAGGATCCGTGAAGGATGCGCTGAGCGGGCAGGGAGAAGGGCGCACCAACTGGCGCCGCTTCGCCATCGCCGCTGTCATCCCGGGTGCGGTCGCCGGAGCACTGATCGCGGGCGTCGCGTCGGGTGCGCTGGCCGCCAGCTTCTCGGTGTCGGGCACGCAGTTCAAGCTTTCCGCCTCGAAGCTTGAAGGCACCGGCTTCACCCAGTACAGCGGTGCCCTCGGCAAGGCCGACGGCAGCGTGGTTCCGGCAGCGATGTCCGGCATCAAGTCCGCGAAGATCACCAACCTCTGCCAGACCGTGGCGGCGGGGCCGATCGTTCTTCGCATCGAAGCAGGCAAGGCCGACGGCAAGCCTGTCGAGGCCTCCGACCTGCTGATCGGCATGTCCGAGCTCGGTGGTGACGCCACGTTCACCAACATCGACATCGGCCAGGACGCGTCCACGCTCACCAAGGACGGCCGTCCGGCCGCCGAGCACGGCGCGGTTGGCGGCTTCGGCCAGCAGGCCGACGGCGTGACGATCGACAACCTCAAGCAGGTTGCGTACTCGACCTCGGCGTCGACCTTCAAGCTCACCGGTATGAGCCTGAAGCTCTACGTGGGCAACGGTCAGGAATGCTTCAGCTGATCTGACGTGTGGGGCTCGCGGGATGACCCGCGAGCCCCGTTCATGTACGGCCTTTTTCGCACCCCCACATAGCTTTTCGCACCACATATAGCTGGAGGACCTGTGGCGACCGACAACATCTGGGGCAAGTTCCGCCGATGGCGGCGGCACCGCCCGTTCTGGGGCGGTCTGTTCCTCATCCTGTCGGCGGTCGAGCTCTACCTCAGCGCCAACCTGTCCCTCGGGGGCCTCGAGGTGCACCTCGGCCCGCAGGGCTTCCTCTCCTACCTGCTGCCGCTGATCCTGCTGATCGCCGGCATCCTGATCTGGGTCACCCCGCAGCAGCGCCTCTTCTACGCGATCGTCGGGCTGCTCGCCGCGCTCTACTCGTTCATCGGCCTCAACCTCGGCGGCTTCTTCATCGGCATGCTGCTCGGCATCCTCGGCGGCGCGCTGGTGATCGCCTGGGGTCCGCCGAAGTCCCGGCCCGGTGACGGCCTGCAGGGCGCCCCGCCCACCGGTGAGCCCACCGACAAGGACGAGGACGAGCCGCGCGACCACGGCGACGACATCTTCGGCCCGCCGAACGAGGACATCGACCAGACTCAGCGGATCGAGATCGCCGGGCACGACGATCGGCCGCACGAGCACCCGGTCCGGCCGGCCATCCAGTCGTTCGCCGCGGTCCCGGCCGAGGGGCCGCGGGCCGGTCTGAGCCGGCTGAGCGGCAGCCTGACCGGCAACCGCAAGAAGGCGATCGCGCTCAGCTTCGTCCCGGTCGCGGTCATCGCCACCCTGGTCGCCGGCAGCAACCTGACCGCCAGCGCCGCGGAGTGCCCGGAGGGCCTGCCCTCCCGCTCCACCGCCGCCACCACGACCGCCGCCGCAGCCGTGTCGAAGGCCGCCGCCAAGAAGACCACCGCCCCGGCAGCGGCGAAGAAGACCACCACCCCCGCGAAGAAGGCGACCGCCACCGCGACGGCCACCGCCACCGCGACCAGCACGGGCACCGACGAGTCGGCCGCCGACGACAGCAGCGGCAACGTGATCGTCGACGGCATCGGGGACTTCATCGACGGCGTCAGCAACCTGCTCGGCCTCAACGACGAAGAGACGTCGTCCCCGAGCGAGTCGCCGTCACCGTCGGAGTCGGCCACCACCGAGACCAAGGAACCGGAACCGACGGCCACCACCACCACGCCGGCCGACGACGAGACCACCGCGACGGCCGACCCGACCACCACCGCCACCGACGCCACGCCCACGAAGACCACCGGCTCGGCGACGGTCGAGCCGACCGCCACCGGCAGCGAGATCCCCTGCCTCGGCGCCCGGGTCTACGGCAAGGTGGCCAGCGCCGACGACATCCCGAACGTGGCGAAGGAGCCCGGCCTCATGGAGGTCGACTCGCTGACCATGTACAACTCGACCTACGACGGCGTGGTCGACATGCCGAAGGTCGGCGGCGGCACCTACAAGGCGCTGAAGTTCAGCATGGACAAGGCGACCAACAAGCCGTTCACGCTGAGCATCGACGAGCCCAACGGCAGCAAGACGGTCATCACCAGCGCGTCGCTGACCACCACCGACAACGTGAAGTTCTACACCCCGGAATTCAAGGGCAACCTGTTCGGCCTGATCCCGGTGGTCTTCACCCCCGACAACCCGCCGCCGCTGACGCTGCCGATCCTCTGGTTCACCGAGGCCAAGATCAAGCTTGCGTACGTGCGTTGCGACACGCTCACCGGCGACCCCCTGAAGGTCGCGGGCTGATCAGCCCCGGCGCTCCCGCCAGCCCGCGACGACGTCGTCGGCGTCGAGCGGCGGGAGCACCACGGGTGGGCCGGCCGGGCGGCGGATCTTGATGACTTTCCGTTCGTTTCACCCTCGCACTTTCCAAGATCGGCGGGCGGTGACGGTGCTGGCGCCGACCCGCCGTCCACAGCGGCTCGAACCGCCACAAATCGTCGCCTGCAATGGCCCCGGAGGCGCTGAAGCGGCGATCTTGATGACTTGCCGCCCGATTCAGCCACAAACTTTCCAAGATCGGCGAGCAGGCCGGGAACGCCGAACGGCGACGACGACGATCGGGTGCTACGGCAGGTGAAGGTGCGGGCTCCGGCCTCGGCTCGGTCAGCGGGGGTCGCGCGCGGCGAGGGCGTTCGCCTCGGCGTAGGTGATGGCGGGTGCGGCGGCCGGCGTTCCTGCCGCTATTGCCCTGGCGGTGGTCACGGCCGCGGCCAGGGCCGCGCGGAACAGCATTGATCCGGTGCTGATCCGGGCCACGCCCAGGCCGGCCAGATGCGGGACGGTCATGCCGGGCAGAAGCAGGACATTCAGCGGGGCGGCCAGCTCGGTGGTGAGGGTGCGGATCTCGGCGTCGGCGGCAACCGCGGGGACGAAGATGCCGTCGGCGCCGGCCTCCACGTAGGTGCGGGCCCGGGTGAGGGTCTCGGCCAGGTCTGGTGGCGTGGCGCCGGGGAGCCAATGGGTGTCGGTTCGCGCGTTGACGAACAGGGCCGGGGTCCGGGCCTTGATGGCGGCGATCAGTTCGGCCTGGGCGGCCGGCGCGGTCAGGGTGCCGTCGGGGCGGCCGTCCTCGATGTTGATGCCGGCCGCGCCCGCCTCGAACAGGGCCTCGGCCAGGTCGGCCACCTCGTCGGGGCCGCCGCCGAAGCCGGCTTCGATGTCGACCGTCAACGGGATCGGGAGGCGGCCCTTCAAAGCTCTGACCAGGGTCTGGGTTTCCGCGCTTCCCTCGGCCCGGCCGTCGGGCAGGCCCGCCGCGGCGGCCACGCCCAGGCTGGTGGTGCCGATCGCGGCGAAGCCGGCCTCGGCCAGGGCCAGGGCGGACGCCACGTCCCAGGCGTTCGGGAGCAGCAGCGGGGTGCCGGGACGGTGCAGGGCGCGGAAGTCGGTCATGGGGCGAACGGTAGGACCGGGACGCTTCGGTGGCGGGCGAAGCGGCGGGAAAATGTCGTACGCCCGGCGTAGGTTGAGCGAAGTTTCCGCCGCCCCGGGAGGATCAGACGCAATGTGCCGCAACATCCATCAGCTGCACAACTTCGAGCCGCCGGCCACGGCCGACGAGATTCAGGCCGCCGCTCTGCAATATGTGCGGAAGGTCGCGGGTGCCACCCGCCCGTCGCAGGTCAACCAGGCCGCCTTCGACCGCGCGGTGGCCGCGGTCACGGCCGCCACCGCCGAGCTGCTCGCGGAGCTGACCACCAACGCCCCGCCGAAGAACCGCGAGGTGGAGGCGGCCAAGGCCCGGGCCCGAGCCGAGCAGCGCTACGCGTCCTGACCCGGGCCCCCGGACGGCTACCGGCCCTGCTTGCGCAGCCAGGCCAGGCTCGTCTCGGCGACCTCGGCCCAGCCGCTGTCGATCGTCAGGGAGTGGCCGCGGTCGGGGAACTCGATCAGGTCGGTCACCGCGCTGGAGTGGCGGTACTGCTTCTGGGTGGCCTTCGTGATGACCTCGGGGACGGTGTGGTCCTTGCCGCCGGCGATCAGCAGCAGCGGGCCGCGGTCCTCGTTGTCGGTGTTCACCTTGGCCGGGGAGTGCAGGGCGAAGTTGGCCGCGGCCGCCTCGAACAGGGGCTTGCCCGGCGACGGGATCGTCCACTGCTCGAAGAGGGCGTCGGACTCCTCCTCGCTGACCGCGTTGCCGAAGCTGTAGCGGAACTCCTTCGCGGTCAGCGCGACCGACCGGTGGATGTTGGCCGGGTTCTTGAAGACCGGCAGGGTGGCGTGCAGGGCCGACAGCGGCAGCGGGAGCACGCCCTTGATCTGGGCGGCGTCGATGGCGACCGCGGCGGCCGCGTGGCCCAGGCCGAGGATCTTCTCGGCGATCATGCCGCCGAACGAGTGGCCGATCAGGATCGGGGCCTCGTCCAGGGTCTCGATGATGCCGAGGTAATGCTGGGTCACGTCCTCGATGCCGTGGTTGGCGCTCGAGTCGGGGGTCGCCCGGGCCTCGGCGACCGTGGCGGGGGTGCCGGGCCACTCGGGCGCGATGGTCTGGTAACCGGCCGCCTCGAAGTAGTCGCGCCAGGCGGTCCAGGAGGTGGAGTGCAGCCAGAGTCCGTGGATGAAGACGACGGTCGACATGTGGTGCCCCGATTCCGTGTGAAGTGAACACCCGAATCGTCGCGCCGGTGGTCGCCGGGGCGCTTCGGTCGAATGACTGCGCCGCACCCCACGCGATGGTGGCGCAACGGCCCGGTGTTGCACCCGGGCCGCTGCCGTCAACCAGTGGACTCAGCCACGTCGTACTTATCAAAAAGCGTCAGACGGAAACCCTGGTCTCCGCAACCGGGGTTGGTTCCTCGGCCGGCTTGCGGCCGGTGCGCTGCAGGGCCAGCAGGGCGAGGATCAGCGCGAGCAGGCCTGCCACCAGGCCGGCGATGCCGACGGCATCCGGACCGTCATCCGCCGCGGGGGTGCCGGAGTCGGGGGTGAGGGCCGCCGGAGCCGCGGCTGTCGCCGCCGCCAGCTTGAGGACGGGGGCCGGGTGCTCGGGCTCGGAGCCGTCGGTGGTGGGCTCGTCGATCCAGCGGACGATGGTGCCGTCGGAGTACGTCTGGAGCGCCTTGATGATCAGCTGACCGGATTCGGGCAGCGGGCCGAGCGAGACGTCGAATTCCTGGAACTGGCCGGGCTTGACCTCCGAGCCGGCCTGCGCGGTCCAGGTGATCTTGGTGACCGCCTCGGTGATCTCGGTGTCGTGCGCCTTGATCGGGGTGGCCAGTTTCGAGCGCACGGCCTCCGCGGTCCAGCCGGGCAGCGGCTTGAGCGAGACGGACGCGATCGGCTGGTCGACCGGCAGGTTGATCTCGACCTTGGTGGTGTTCGCGGTGTCCGTCTCGTTGGGGACACGGAAGGTGACCTTGGTGTAACCACCGGGAGTGGCGGTGTTCGGGTTCACGGTGACGTGCGCCGAGGCCGGGGCGGCCAGCGCGAGAGTCAGGCCGCCGACTACGGCAGCCACCAGGGCCGAGCGCTTGAGCAGGGACATCGGTGTCGTTGCCTTCCGGGTGGGTCGTCGCCCGGTGCCGGGCACGTCCCGTTGGTCGGCGGTACGCCCCGAAAAGTTCCGGGTTACCTCGGAAGGCGGATGTCCACTTTCAGGCCGGGTTCCGCGTCGCCCAGCGTGACCGTGCCGTGGTGCCGGCGGACCAGCTCGCGGACGATGGCCAGGCCCAGGCCGGAGCCGCCGGCGTCGCGGGCGCGGGCGTCGTCGAGGCGGGTGAAACGGTCGAAGACCCGTTCCCGATCGGCGGCCGGGATGCCGGGGCCGTCGTCGGTGACGGTGATCCGGGCCCAGCCGCCCTCGTCGGCCACCTCGACCTCGATCTTCTCCCGGGCGTGCCGTTCGGCGTTGTCGATGAGGTTGGCCAGGACCCGGCCGATCGCGTCCGGCTCGACGGTGGCGGTCACCTCTTTGCGGACATATCCGACGTTGGCGTAGCGCGAGGCCACGTCGGCGACCAGGACACCCAGGTCGACCTCGGCCATCCGGGCGGCGGCCGAGCGGCCGGGCGGCGCGCCGTCGTCCGAGCGGGCCAGCAGCAGCAGGTCGTCGACCAGGCGGTTGAGCCGGTCGACGTCGGTGAGCAGGTCGGTGGAGAGCGCCTGCCAGTCGGTGTCCGGCAGGCGCTGGGCCACCTCCAGCTCGGTGCGCATGTTGGTGAGCGGGCTGCGCAGCTCGTGCGCGGCGTCCGCGACGAACGCCCGCTGCCGGGCCCGGGCCGCGTCGAGCCGGTGCAGCATGCCGTTGAGCGTCACCGCCAGCCGGTAGATCTCGTCGCGCGACTCGGGCAGCGGCAGCCGGCCCTCCCGGGTGCCGCCGGTGATCTCCTCGGCGCCGGTCCGCAGCGCGGCCACCGGGCGCATCGCGGCGCCCAGGATCCGCCACATGATCACCGCGAGCATGCCGACCAGCAACGGAAAGGCGATCAACAGGGTCACCCGCAGGATGTGTACGCCCTGGTTGAGGTCGTCGGTCGAGCGGGCGACGAGCACCCGGACCGGGTTGGTCGGCGCCCCGGCGATCTTCATGACGACCCGGGCGTCGCCGTCGCCCAGCCCGATCCGGTTGCCCGGGATCTGCTTGACGTCGCCGTCCTTCATGCCGGCCAGCTCGTCGTCGTGCAGCATCGACACGATCCGATCGGCGCCCGCCGACGACGACAGGATCCCGCCGCTGGAGTCGATCACCTGCACCTGCATCGCCGGGTTGACCGAGATCACCTCGACGAGCTGATGCTGGTCGACCAGCTTGACCACGCCGGTGGCGGTCTCCAGGGCCTCCTGGTTGACCGCCCGCAGCAGCGCGAAGTTGAGCACCCCGACCAGCAGGATGCCGCCGGCGGCGAGACCGGCGGTGACCACCAGGACGGTCAGCCACAGCAGCCGCGCCCGCAGGCTGAGCTCGCGTGGCCGGCGCACTAGACCGCCGCCAGCCGGTATCCGGCGCCGCGCACCGTCTCCAGGCGGTCCCGGCCGATCTTGCGGCGAAGGTAGCCGACGTAGACCTCGACCGCATTCGGCGCGGTGTCGACCGCGGCGTCCCACACGTGGTCGAGCAGCTCGATCTTGCTGACCACCTCGCCGGGGTGCCGCATCAGGTATTCCAGCAGGGCGAACTCGCGGGTGGTCAGCACCACCTCGTCGCCGGCCACCAGGACCCGGCGCTCGGCCGGGTCGAGCTCGATGTCGCCGTGGCTGAGCACCGGCGGCCGCTCGTGGGCGCCCCGGCGCAGCAGGGCGCGCAGCCGGGCCAGCAGCACGATGTAGGAGAACGGCTTGGTCAGGTAGTCGTCGGCGCCGCAGTCGAGGCCGTCGGCCTGGTCGTACTCGCCGTCCTTGGCCGACAGCATCAGCACCGGCACCCAGTTGCGCTCGGCCCGCAGCTGCCGCACGATCCGGTAGCCGCTGAGCCGGGGCAGCATCACATCGAGGATCATCGCGTCGTACCCGCCGTGCCGGGCCATCTCGAGCCCGTCCTGGCCGTCGCCCGCCACATCGACCGCGAAGCCCTCGGCCTGCAGGCCACGCTGCAGCGCCGCCGCGAGGCGCGCCTCATCTTCCACCACCAGCAACCGCACATGCATACCTTTACATGGGGGGTGCCACCCTTAGGGGAAGCTCTCAGCGCCGTCACAGCGCTCGCGCCGCACAGTTGGGGGCAGAGAACAACGGGAGGTGGACATCGTGTCCGTGTTCAGCAGGCCGGCTCTGCGCTGGCTGGTACCGTCCGCTGCGGCGGTCGTCGTCATCGGGGGCGGCGCGGTGGCAGGCACGCTCGTGGCGAGCGCGGACTCGTCGCTGCCGGAGCGCAGCGCGGCTCAGTTGCTCGTCGACGTGCAGAACGCCAAGGTCGACGGCTTGTCCGGAACGATCGTGGAGAGCGCCGACCTCGGGCTCGGTGCCCTCGGGAGCCTGGCCCAGAGCAGCGGCGATCTGACCTCGCTGCTGGGCGGCAGCAACACCGCCCGGGTCTGGTATGCCGGGGAGACCAAGGCGCGGCTCGCCCTGATCGGCACGTCGGGTGAGACCGACGTGATCCGCAACGGGCCGGACGTGTACGTGTGGAAGAGCGCCGACAAGACCGCCAGTCACCTGACGATCCCGGCCGGCGCGGCGTCGCACCAGGAGCAGTTGCCGTCGGCGCTGCCGCAGACGCCGCAGGAGGCGGCCGACGCGGCGCTCGCGGCGATCGACGACACCACCGCGGTGAGCACCACCGGCGCGGCGAAGGTGGCCGGCCGGGATGCCTACGAGCTGGTGCTCAGCCCGAAGGACTCGGCGTCGCTGATCGGCCAGGTGCGACTGGCGATCGACGCCGAGAAGCACATCCCGCTGCGGGTGGACGTGTATGCGAAGAACGCGACGAGCCCGGCCGTCCGGGTCGCGTTCCAGCAGATCAGCTTCGCGGTGCCGGACGCCGAGCAGTTCGTCTTCAAGGCCCCGCCGGGCACCAAGGTGACCGAGGGCAGCGTCGCCGACATCGAGAAGCAGCAGAAGGCCGCCGCACAGAAGGCGGAGGCGGCCAAGCCGCAGCTCGCCGAGGGCCCGAAGGTCATCGGCAAGGGCTGGACGTCGATCGTCTCGGCGAAGCTGCCGAAGTCGGACGGCTCGGCCCCGGCCGAGGCTCAGCAGGCCCAGGGCCTGATCGGGATGCTGCCGGCCGCCAGCGGCAGCTGGGGCAAGGGCCACGTCTTCGCCGGGACGCTGTTCAGCGTGCTGGTGACCGATGACGGCCGGGTCTTCGCCGGAGCGGTCACGCCGGAGAAGCTGTACGAGGCAGCCGCCTAAATAGTTCTAGAACTCTCCCCCGCGTTGTGCAACACTGCGGGGGAGAGTTCTATAACTGTTGGAGGTGGCGGGTGTCTCTCATGCCTCATCCGGTCGCGGGTCGCTTCGGCGATTTCGGCGGCCGCTACGTTCCCGAGTCCCTGATCCCGGCCTGTGCGGCGGTGGCCGACGCGTTCACCGAGGCCTGGGCCGACAAGACCTTCCGCGACGAGCTCGACAACCTGCTCGCGGTCTACGCCGGCCGGCCCACCCCGCTCACCCCCGCGCTCAATCTCGGCGCCCAGCTCGGCATCGCGTTGTGGCTCAAGCGCGAGGACCTCGCCCACACCGGCAGCCACAAAATCAACAACGTGCTCGGCCAGGCGCTGCTGGCCCGCCGGATGGGCCGCACCCGGCTGATCGCGGAGACCGGCGCCGGTCAGCACGGCGTGGCCACCGCCACCGCGGCCGCCCTGCTCGGCCTGTCCGCCACCGTCTACATGGGGACCCGGGACATCGAGCGGCAGCGGCTCAACGTGCACCGGATGGAGATGCTCGGCGCCACCGTCGTGCCGGTCACCAGCGGCAGCCGCACCCTCAAGGACGCGACCAACGAGGCGATGCGGGCCTGGGTGGCCGACACCGATCGGGCGCACTTCCTGCTCGGCTCGGTCGGCGGTCCGCACCCGTACCCGTGGATGGTGCGGGAGTTCCAGCGGGTGATCGGCGCCGAGGCCCGCCGCCAGGCGAGTTTCACCCCGGATGTGGTGGTGGCCTGCGTGGGCGGCGGCTCGAACGCGGCCGGCACGTTCGCCGGCTTCGTCGACACCCCGGCCCGGCTGGTCGGCGTGGAAGCGGCCGGCGGGGCCGCGATGTCGAGCGGCGCGCCCGGCGTCGTGCACGGCGCCCGCTCGATGGTCCTGCAGGACGCCGAGGGCCAGGTGGCCGAGGCGGAGTCGATCGCCGCCGGGCTCGACTACCCCGGCATCGGGCCGGAACACGCGCATCTCGGCGCGATCGGGCGCGCGGAGTACCGGACCGCGACCGACGACGAGGTGGTCGCGGCGGTCGGCCGGCTCGCCCGCACCGAGGGCATCATCTGCGCCTTCGAGTCGGCGCACGCGGTGGCCTGGGTGCTACGCGCGGCCGGCACTCCCGACCTGCCGACCGGTTCCGCGGTCGTGCTCACCCTGTCCGGCCGTGGCGACAAGGACATGCGATGAACCTGCTTCCCGGCGTCGCGCGCGGACGCAAGGCCCTCGTCCCCTACCTCACCGGCGGCATCACCGCCGACTGGACCGACTACCTGCACGCGTTCGAGGCGGCCGGCGCGGACGCGATCGAGATCGGCCTGCCGTTCTCCGATCCGATGCTCGACGGGGTCACCATCCAGCAGGCCTCCGACCACGCGCTGGCCCGCGGGGCCACGGTGGCGTCCATCCTGGCCGACCTGGCGGCGACCAGGGTCGGGGTACCGCTGGTCGTGATGACCTACGCGAACCTGGTCGTGCGGGCCGGGCCGGCCGCCTTCTGCGCTCGCCTCGCCGAGGCCGGCGTTTCCGGACTGCTCGTCTCCGACATGCCGGTCGACGAGGTCGCCGAGGTCGAGCAGGCGGCCGCCGACGCCGGGCTGGCGCTGATCCTGCTGGTCGCGCCGGTCACCACCGACGAACGGCTCGCCGAGATCGCCCGCCGCGCCCGCGGCTACCTGTACGCGATCAGCGTGATGGGCACGACCGGCGAGCGCGCCACCCTGGCCGGCTCGGCCGCGACCCTGGCCGCCCGGGCCAAGGCGGTCACCGACCTGCCGGTGCTGGTCGGCTTCGGCATCTCCGGCCCGGCCCAGGCGGCGGAGGCCGGGCAGGTCGCCGACGGGGTGGTGGTCGGGGCGGCCCTGATGCGCCGGATCCTGGACGGTGCCACGCCGGGCGAACTGGGGGTGGACCTCGCCGCGATGCGCGCGGCGCTCGACTAGGGTCGTGGCGCGAGCCATGACCTTGGAGGATCCGCTGACCGCCCCGCGCACGCCGAAGTACCAGACGATCGCCGCCGACCTCGCCGCCAAGATCCGCGGCGGGGAGCTGCCGCCCGGGTCGGCACTGCCACCCCAGAAAGAGCTGAGTTCGGCGTACGGCGTCACCCTCGCCACGCTGCGCCAGGCCCTGCAGCAGCTGGAGAAGGACGGTCTGCTCTCGCAGCAGGCCGGCCGGGGCACGTTCGTGGCCGAGCCGCGGGCCGCCTACCGGCTCGACTCGCTGCGCGGCTTCGCCGAGGACCTGCGCGCCCAGGGGCAGACGGTCAGCACGCTGATCCTCGGCCAGGCGGTCGGCACGCCACCCGCTGCGGTTTCCGCCCAGCTCGGCGACGTGCCGCAGGTGCTTCGACTCGAACGCCTGCGGCTCGTCGCCGGGCGGCCCGCCGTGCACCAGCTGTCCTGGATCCGGGACAACGGCCTGGCCGAGACCGACCTCAGCGGCACCTCGCTCTACGCGGCGCTCGCCGACCGCGGCATCGTCGTGCACCGGGCCACCGAGGCGATCCGGCCCGGCGTCCTCGACGAGGCCACCGGCGAACTGCTCAACCACCCGGCCGGCACGCCGGTCTTCGTCTCCGACCGATTGACGTACGGGCTGGACGACACCCCCCTGGTGTTCGACCGGGCCACCATCCTCGGCACCGCCATGGAGATCCGCACGTCGCGCGCCCTGACCGGGCTGTCCATGCAGTGGAGTCGCCAGCCCTGACCCATCCAGTGGCGCCCCCGCGCCGAATCAGTGCCGGCGTGAAGCGCGTCACTTGGGTTGTTGCCACAGGTTGGCAACAACAAGACTGCTGGATGTGGGGGCAATGAGAGATCCGCGGCGGCACGGTCTTTTCAGCATCGGCGGGATGTCGGCGTTCGTCCTCCTCCTGCACGTGGCCGGTTTCGGCCTGTTGTTCCTGGTCATCGTCCCGGCGCATTACCAGGTCGGGGCGGCCGGGGTCTACGGCGTCGGGCTCGGGGTCACGGCGTACACCCTGGGCATGCGGCACGCGTTCGACGCCGACCACATCGCCGCCATCGACAACACCACCCGGAAGTTGATGGGTGGCGAACGCCGCCCGCTGTCGGTCGGGTTCTGGTTCTCGCTCGGCCACTCCAGCGTCGTGTTCGCCCTGTGCCTGCTGCTCGGCCTGGGGGTGCGGTCGCTGGCCGGCCAGGTCGAGAGCGACTCGTCCCGCCTGCAGCAGGTCACCGGCGTGATCGGGGTCAGCGTCTCCGGCGTCTTCCTCTACGTCATCGGGATCATCAACCTGGTGCTGCTGGTCGGCATCGGGAAGGTGTTCCGCCGGATGCGCCGGGGCGACTTCGACGAGGCCGAGCTGGAGCAGCACCTGAACAACCGCGGCTTCCTCAACCGCATCCTGTCCCGGGCCACCGGCGCGGTCACCAAGCCGTGGCAGATGTACCCGATCGGCCTGCTGTTCGGCCTCGGCTTCGACACCGCCACCGAGATCTCGCTGCTGGTCCTGGCGGGTGGCGCGGCCGCGTTCGCCCTCCCCTGGTACGCCGTGCTCACCCTGCCGATTCTCTTCGCGGCCGGGATGAGCCTGCTCGACACGATCGACGGCGTCTTCATGAATTACGCGTACGGGTGGGCCTTCGCCAAGCCGGTCCGCAAGGTCTACTACAACCTCACCATCACCGGGCTGTCGGTGGCGGTGGCCCTGATCATCGGCACCATCGAGCTCGACTCGATCCTCACCGAGAAGCTCGGCATCACGTCCGGCCCGCTGGCCGCGATCGGCCGCCTCGACCTCAACTACGTGGGCTTCGTGATCGTCGGCCTGTTCGTGGCGACCTGGGTGGTGGCGCTCCTGGTGTGGCGGTTCGGCCGCATCGAGGAGAAGTGGAACGCCACCCTGACGCCCGGCCCCGTCACCCGGTCTGGATAAGGTCCTCCGGCAGGCCCTCCACCTGCACCTCGACCCATCGCATGCGCCAGTCCGCCACCTCGTGGAAGCGGCGCAGCTCGGCCAGGCCGGCGAGCGAGCCCATCCATCCGTCGTACGGCGGCTTGGCCTTGTCGAATCCGCTGTGGACGAAGGTGAGCCGGGTCTTGCCGTCCGAGTCGTCCAGCTCCCACGACTGGACCATCTCGCCCCAGTCGATCGACATCGACCGGCCGGGCTCGATGTCGACGACGTGCGCCGGGTAGCTGTTGGCCTCGAAGCCGCCCATCGCCCAGCGGCCGCCCGGCTCCAGCTCGGCCTCGACCTTGATGCCGGCCCATCGGGAGAACTGCTCCGGCTCGCTCAGCGACGCGTAGACCGCGAGCCGGTCGGCGTCGATCAGCAGCTCCTCGTGCATCTCGGGGGTGGTGAAGTCGCACAGCGCGACCGGTTGCCGCCCCTCGACGTGGTCGGCCAGGTTGGCCAGGGCGAGGGCCCAGTAGGTGTGCATGACGGCGCGGTCACCGGCCGTCGTCAGCATCTCGGGCCAGCCGATGACCTCGGTCTGGGTGAGCGTGACCAGGGTCGACTCGTTTTCCGCTTCCAGTTCGATCGACACGACCGTGGTGACGCCGTCGAGCTCCCACTCGAAGCTCAACGAACTGTCGTCGGCGTACAGCAGGCGCTGGCGCGGCGCCTCGCCGTCCGGGGTGAACCGGCCCCAGAACTCGTACCGGCCGGGCAGCTCCACCTCCGCTCGCTCGGCCAGCCAGATCTGCAACGCTGCCGGGTCGGTGAGGGCGCGGTGGACCGCGGCCGGCGCGGCGGCGATCCGGATGCGCTTCTTCAGGGTGGCCATCAGCCTTCTCCTTCTTCACGTTCTTCGCGGTGGGGATAGCAGGCGACGGCGAGCTTGAACGCATCGCCGTCGGCGCCGCCGTACTTGGTGAAGAGGTCCTGCAGGGCGGACTTGAGGTCGGCCATGAACTCGGGGCGCTGCTCCGGCCGCACCCGGATCGCGCCGGAGACGCCGAGCGACGGCAGGTCCGGCTCCCCCGCGCGGGCGTAGTCGTGCAGGACCGCGACGTCGGACTGCACCTCCTCGGCCAGGTCGAGGAGGTAGCCGAGGCTCGCCTCGTCCCGGCGCTGCGGCAGCCCGATCCGCCCGACGAGCCGCGGCGACAACCAGTAGGCCCGGGCGGCGGCCTGATAGACGCCCTCGTTGATGCCCCGCACCCGGCGCTCAGCCACCTGGGTGACCAGCCCGTGCTCGGTGAGCCGCTTGACGTGGTAGTAGACGCGCTGCTGCGTCTGGTCGAGCCGGGCGGCCACCTCGGTGCAGGAGCGAGGCTCGGCCAGCTGCCGCAGCACTTCGATGCGCTGCGGTTTGAGCAGAGTCTCGGCCTGCTCGACGCGCTCCAGGTAGAGCAGATCCCTCATCACAAAAGGAATCCTGGACGTACAAAACTATTTTGTCAATGAGGTCGGCGCAGCCGGTTCCGGACCGCATCGATGGCCTTGGGCGGGACGCCGATCTGGTGCAGGTAGGGCTCGGGGCCGCCGTAGAGCACGTCGACGTGGGCCAGGGTGCGGGCCATCGCGGCCGGCGAGGTGTCCGGGCTGCGGCCGTAGTCGGCGATGATCGCCTCCTCGGTCACGCCGGCCACCGCCAGGGCCAGGGCGACCAGGCCGCCGGTGCGGTCGCGGCCGCCGTGGCAGTGGATCAGGACGCCGCCCGGCGGTGCGGTGGCCAGGGCGCAGAACGCGCGGGCGATGCGGTCGCCGTTGTGGTCGAGCATCGGGCCGTACGTGTCGTGCGGCGGGTCGTACGAAAGCTCGTCCTCCAGCAGCGGCACGTGCATGTAGGCCGGGTCGCCGGCGAACGGGCTCGGATGCCGTTCGCACTCCCACGGCCAGCGCAGGTCCAGGATGCGGGTGATGCCGGCGGCGCGGATCGCGGTGACGCCGGCCGGGGTCAGCCGGAAGAGGCCGTCGGCGCGGAAGAGAACACCCGACCGGGTGACCGCACCGTCCACCGTGGGGAGTCCGCCGAGGTCGCGAGCGTTGCGGCAGGCGGGCCAGTCGAGCCCGGTCTTGTCGGGACGCCCGGTTTTGTCGGGACGCATAGGGCCACCCGCCTTCCGACTCCACTGGCCACCAGCCTACCCAACGAGTGACCCCTACTTGCTAATGGGAATCATTTCCAACAAGATGGAGCAGCCCGGTTAACTGACCGATTTGAGAGGAACCACCATGTCGCTCAACGTCTCCCCCGACCTGCTGTCCATCGCCGAGCGCGGCGACGTCTCCGACGCCGAGTTCGTGGCCTGCGTGCGCGAATCCCTGCCGTACGCATGGGAGGTCGTCAGCAGGGTGATGACCGATCTGCGGACGACCGGCGGCGACTTCGCCGACCACGAGGTGCCCCCACCGAGCGACACCGAGCGCGGGCAACTGCTGCGCGCCCTGGCCAGCGACGCGATCCGGGGCGGCCTCGAGCGCCACTTCGGCGCGAAGCTCGCCTTCCAGAACTGCCACCGGGTGGCGGCCTTCTCCTTCGACGCCGTCGGCAGCGAGCGCCACCAGGCGTTCGTGTCCCCGCGCGGCCAGCTCCTCAACCAGTCCCCGGAGCTGCGCAACTGCTGACCTGACGAGGGCCCGGGCAGTCGCTCGTCAGCGCGGCTCGCCCGGGCCCGGGGTGTCCGACCAGGCCTCGCGCAGGTCCTTCTTGGTGGTTCGCCACCAGTCGCGGAACTCACCGCCCAGGTCGCGGAACGCCTGCCGGTAGCCGGGGTCGTCGAAGCCGGCCGACAGCAGCTCCAGCCAGCTCAGCACCCACATCACCGGCGCCATCAGCAGGGCGAGCAGCACCCACGCCCACCATCCGGTGACGGCGTGCGCCACCAGGAGGATCACCGCGAGCGCGACCGCCGCGAGACCGCCGATGTTGGCCCGGCGCATCAGCGGGGGCAGCAGCGGCAGGCACCGCCACGGCAGCCGCCCGGCCGGCACCAGCACCCGGGCGGTGAACCCGGCCAGCACCGCGGCGAGCACGGCCGACAGGACCCGGGCGAACAGCGCCGCGTGCGCCCACCAGTGCCCGGCGACCAGCAACAGGCACACCAGCACGGCGCCGACGGCCAGGCCGCGGCGCAGTCCACTGAGCACGCCACGGATCGGCCACGTCATCGAGATCAGGTCGGGGCGGGCCGGATTGTCGCGGGCCACGTCCCGCAGGCCGCGCATCGATCGGCGGACCTGCAGCCGCTCGGCGTCGAGCATGGCGATCAGCCACCGCCCGTACGCGTTCTCCGGGTCGATCGCCAGGGCGGCGCGCGCGGCCGCCGTGGCCGCCTCCCGGTGGCCGGCGTCGCGTTCCACGTCGGCCACCGTGAGCAGCGCCTCGACCGAGCGCGGCGCCATCGACAGGCCGTGCGCGGCGACCCGGCGAGCCTGCTCGTGGTCGCGGGCCGAAGCGAGCGCCCGGGCCAGCACCAGGTGCCCCGACGGGTCCATCGGCGCGAGCCGGACCGCCTCGGTGGCCGCCTCGACCGCCTCCCGCGAACGGATCAGCAGGATCAGGCTCTCCGCCCGCTCGGCGTGCGCGTCCGCCGACTGCGGGTCCGCCTCGATCGCCGCGGACACGGTGGCGAGCGCCGAAGCGTACTCCCGGCGCAGGCGCAACACCGACGCCAGCAGGGTGAGCAGCGGCCCGTCGTGCGGCGCGGCCGCCAGCCCGTGCCGAGCGGTGCGCTCGGCCTCCTCATACCGCCCGACCTGGGCCAGACGCTGCGCCTGCGCGTAGAAGTCGGTCAAGAGCGCTTGCGCTTCTTGAGGTACGCCGCGAGGTCGTCATATTCCCCCGACTCGTTCGCGAACATCGCCACGTTGCGCGCCGTGGCGAACCACGCGTCGGTGGACGGCCGGACCTCGCGGGCGGCCGCCACCATGTCCTGCTGGGAGATCATCCGGATCTCGCCGGTGGCGATCGAGTCGCGCATGGCGAACTCGGCGGCCGTCTCGCAGACGTGCGCGAGGTCGGCGCCGGAGAAGTGCTCGGTCGCCTCGGCGACCTTCCCGAGGTCGACGCCGGCGACCGGGCGGTCCCGCAGGTGATATTCCAGGATCGCGGCCCGGGCCGGCTTGTCCGGCGGCAGGACCAGCAGGGTGCGGTCGAGCCGGCCAGGCCGGCGCAGGGCCGAGTCGATGTCCCACGGCGCGTTCGTCGCGGCCAGCACGAAGACGCCGTCGTTGTTGCCGTCGACCCCGTCGAGCTCGGTCAGCAGTTGGTTGACCACCGTCCGCATCGACGACGAATTCAGCTGGCTGCGCTTGTGGCCGAGCGCGTCGATCTCGTCGAGGAACAGCACGCAGGGCGCATGGCCGCGGGCCGAGTCGAACAGGTCGTGCAGGTTGCGCTCGGAGCTGCCCACCCACATGGCGAGCACGTCGGTGATCGACAGCGAGATGAACGCCGCCCCCATCTCCCCGGCCACCGCCCGGGCCAGGAACGTCTTGCCGCAGCCGGGCGGCCCGTAGAGCAGCAGGCCGCCCCGCAGGCTCTTGCCGAACAGGCTGCGGAGCTTCGGGTTCTTCAGCGGCCCGAGGAACGACACCTCGAGCCGCTTCTTCACCTCCTGCATGCCACCGACGTCGGCCAGCGTGATCGTCGAGGTCTCCACGTCGAACGTGCGGTCGGCATGCCCCTGCACGGCATCGGGATCATCGGCGGCCTTGGCGAACCGCGGCGGCACGATGTCACCGAGATCCTGCTCCATCGCCGCCCAGTCGACGGTCTCGTCCTCCTTCGGCGGCTCGGCCACCGGATTGAGCGCCGACGTCATCAACCGCTGGGCGGTCGCGTTGGCCGGGTCACGGGCCAGGACCTGGGCGGCGTGCCCGATCGCCTCCGGCCCGCGGCCCGCACCCACCAGCAGCTCGGCGAGGTGCAGGCGCAGCGGCAGATCGTCGGGCCGGGCCTCGACGGCGGCGACCAGACTGTCGATCAGGGGCGAGTCGCTCATGACACCGAATTATGCCCGCACCCCCTGACAGGTTTCCGGCGCCGTCAGAGCCCCGCGAAGAAGGCGACGACATCGGCGGCGAGCAGTTCGGGAACCTCCAGCGCGGCGAAATGCCCGCCACGCGAAAATTCAGACCATTGGCGTACGTCGTGACGCTGCTCCACGAGCGGCCGAATCGACTGAACCAGGTCCGCCGGCAGCACCGCGACGGCAAGGGGAGCCGGGCACGGGATCGGGCCGGCGCCCAGCCCACTCTCCTTGATCAGCCGAGATGAGGAGGCGGCCGTGCGGGTCAGCCAGTAGTGCATGACATCGTCGAGGATCGTCTCGTCCGGGATCGCGTGCGCCGGGTCGGCCCACGTGGTGAACTTCTCGGCCAGGAACGCGAGCTGGCCGACGGGCGAGTCGGTCAAGGCGTACGCCAGGGTCTGCGGTGTCTTGGAAAACAGGATCTGATGCGGGTGCCGGTTGGCCGCCAGGGCGCGCGTCTTCTCCAGGCGGGCCTGGTCGATGGGGCTGAGCGGGCCGTCGTAGGGACCGCCGGACGGCAGGTAATTCACGTGTACGCCCACGACGCGCTCGGGAGCGTGGGCGGCCAGCAGGCGCGAGATGCCGGAGCCCCAGTCGCCGCCCTGGGCGCCGTAGCGGTCGTAACCCAGATCGGCCATCAGCGTCGCCCAAGCTTGCGCCACCCGCTGCTGGCCCCAGCCGCGGGAGCGGGTCGGCCCGGAGAAGCTGAAGCCCGGGATAGCCGGGACGACCACCTGGAAGTGCGGCGTGAGCAGCGGAATCAGGTCAAGAAACTCAACCGGCGAACCCGGCCAGCCGTGCGTGAGGATCAGCGGCAACGCATCGGGGTTCGCCGAACGGACGTGGACGAACCAGACGTTCTCCCCGTCGATCGTCGTCGTGAACTGCGGAAAGGCGTTGAGCCGGCGCTCGTGCCGCCGCCAGTCGTACTTCTCCCAGGCGGCGGCAAGGTGCTGGACCCGGTCGAGGGGAATGCCGTAGTCCCAGCCGGAGCCGGGCAGTTCGTCGGGCCAGCGGGTGCGGGAAAGCCGGACCCGCAGGTCGTCAAGGTCAGCTTCGGGAACGTGGACCGCAGATTCGTTCATGCCCCGAACGTTAGTCGCACTAACGTTAGTTCGTCTAACGTTGTGGCAACTAACGTTCGTCACACCAACAAACGTTAGGCAGGCGAACGTCAGGGCGGCTACTGCTAGGTTTTTCGGGTGGAGCAACTGCCCAGCTGGCTTCTTACTCAGACTGCTGCCTTTGCCGGGCGCCTGGTCAGTGAAGGGTTTGCGTCGACCGGTGGGCGCGGCTACCACTACCGCGTGCTCACCTCGCTTCATGTTGACGGGCCCACCAGCCAGGCCGGCCTCGGGCGCCGGACCGGGATCTTTCCGAGTGACATGGTGGCGACGCTCAACGAGCTTCAAGCGCTCGGCTTTACGATGCGGAGCGTCGACAAGTCCGACAAAAGGCGCTATCTGATCTCGATCACGCCCGCGGGGGTCGAGCGGGCCGAGGAGCTCTCGGCGGCGGCGGAAAAGATTCAGGATGCGCTGCTTGCGCCGCTTGATGATGATGAGCGGCATCAACTCACCGCTCTGCTGGGCAAGCTCTACGCGCATCACAGGCAAGGGTTTCCTCCGTTGCCCATGACCTAGAGAGACATTCAAGCTCGTCAAATGATTCGACGAATTGTGCCGGCTCTGCTCGCGGTTGTTGCGGGCATTGCCGTGCCGGCCACCCCGGCGCAAGCGGCCACCGACGCGACCCGTACCCCGGCGACCCCGGCGTACTCGATCAGCCTGACCAGCAACGCCACCGGCGGGGTCTGGACCGGGCACGAGAGCGTCACCTTCACCAACGCCTCCGCCGTCGCGCTCGGCGAGGTCTACCTGCGGTTGTGGGACAACGCGCACGGCACCTGCACCACGCTGCCGATCAAGGTCACCAACGTCACCGGCGGTACCGCGGGCTCCCCCGAGGTCAGCTGCACCGCCCTGAAGATCACCCTGCCGGCGCCGCTGGTCCAGGGGGCGAGCGGCACGATCGGCTTCGACGTGTCGATCACGGTGACCGAGGGAATCGACCGGTTCGGCCACAACGGCAGCTATTACTACATCGGCAATGCCATTCCGGTGCTGGCCGTCCGCGATGCGGCGGGGTGGCATCTCGACCCGTACACCAATAATGGTGAATCTTTTTATGCTCTTGCCTCGGACTACACCGTGAGCCTCGACCACCCGAGCACGCTCTCGGTGCCGGCCACCGGCACGTCGACCGACGTCGCGGGCTCCAGCGGCCGCACGGTAACGACGGCGGTGGGCAAGAAGGTTCGCGAGTTCGCCTGGGCGGCCGGGCCGTTCAAGAAGATCTCCGGGACGACCGCGGGCGGGGTAGCGGTCAACGTCTACTCGGTCAGCTCGATCAGCACCACCAACGCCAACTCGATGCTCAGCACCGCCAAGGCCGCGCTGGACGCGCACTCGGGCCGGTTCGGCGCCTACCCCTACGGCGAGGCCGACGTCGTCCTGGACAACGGCTACTGGTTCGGCGGCATGGAGTATCCGGGGTTCGTGCTCGACGTGATCAGCACGACCGCGCTCGCGCACGAGCTGGCGCACCAGTGGTTCTACGGGATCGTCGGCGACGATGAATACACGACGCCGTGGCTGGACGAGGGCTTCACCGACTACGCCACCGATCTGTATTTCAACAAGACCGGCAGCGGCTGCGGCATCACCTGGCAGTCGACGGCGGAGAAGCTGACCAACTCGATGGCCTACTGGGACGCGCATTCGAGCCGCTACAGCACCGTGGTCTACGGCTACGGCAAGTGCACGCTGCACGATCTGCGCCGCCTGATCGGCACCACGGCAATGACGAACCTGCTCAAGTCGTACGCCGCCGGCCACTGGTACGGAGTCTCCACGGTGGCCGACTTCAAGGCCGCGGCGCAGGCCGCCACCACGACCGATCTGACCTCGTTCTGGACCACGCACCGCGTCGAGGGCTGACAGTAAAAGGGTCGCCCGAGGCAAATCGGGCGACCCTTTTCCGCAAAACAGACCTAGCCTGGCCGCCGATAACCGGCGATCGGGCCTCGTTCGATCGTTGCCATCCGCACATGGTCGCCCGTGTGCGGAGCGTGCACCACCATGCCGCCACCGATGTAGATGGCCACGTGATGGAGACTGCCCGGATAGTAGAAGACCAGGTCACCCGGCTGAAGCTCGTCGCGTGACACCGCCTTGCCCTCGTTCCACTGGTCTTTCGTGTAGTGCTCGAGGGAAACGCCGACACTGGCCCACGCCGCCTGGGTCAGACCCGAGCAGTCGTAACTGTTCGGGCCGTTGGAACCGAAGACGTAAGGCTTACCGATGAGGTCGCAAGCCCGCTGCGCCGCTCGGCCGCCCTTGTCGTTGGAGTAGGTGACGGGGCACGGACCGGTCTTGTACGGACCGTCGGCCTCGCCGGCCGCCCCGTACGCCTGGATCCGCAGCTTCTGCAGGTCGTTGATCTTCTTCTCGATCGCGGCCTTCTTCTTGGCCAGGTCGGCGTCGCGCGCCGCGATCGAGGTGGTCAGCACGTCCAGGTCCGACTTCGTCGCCGTGTACTGGTCACGGAGTTTGGCGACGCCGGCGATCTGGTCCTGCTGGTGACGCGCCAGCTGATCGAGGTAGGTCAGCTTGGCGGTCAGCCCGGTGGGCGACCCGCTGATGAGCATGGCGTTGAACGCGTTGGGCGCACCCTGCATGTACGCGTCCGTCGCCAGGCCACGCACCTGGGACAGGGCAACGTCCACCTGTACCTGGAGCGGGGTGATCTGGGAGGCGAGCTTCTTCTGCTGAGTCTGGTTCTTGAGCAGCTTGCCGTGCACGTCGTTGTACTGCTCGATGACCGGCTCGAGGTCGTTCCACTGCTTGTCGATCTGGGCCTCGACGCTGGCCGGCGACGACGGCGCCGCGTTCGCTACGGACGGTCCGGTGAAGACGATCCCGGCCGCGGCGAGGACGCAGACGAGACTGCGCAGAACTGCGGCGCGGTGCGCCCCAATCCGTTTCACGTAGGTGCGTAGTCCTTTCTTCCCTCGGGCCGCCGACCGGGTTAGCTGACGGGTTCGGGCGGGAAGCGCGCCCGGCCGCAGACTGCACGGCTTCACCCCAACTGCTCGGGTCCCCGGTTCGCTCATGGCGATTGGGCGGTGGCTCGTCAGATCATCCGGACGGACGATGGGGGGCTGCCGAACCGGGGACCACCGTACTCCGGATCAAGTCGTTAACTGAAGCGGCCACCGCGAGGAAACTGCCCGCACGGTCCGCACTACGCACAGTGACTAGAGCGGGAAGGTGTCCAGCGCAACGTCGAGCCAGGGCACCACGAGGATCACGGTGGGTAGTACCAGCAGGCCGAGCGCGGCAGCCGTCACGACGGCGTTGAGGGCGACGGACCGGTGGTGCGGCGTGGCCAGCCGGGCCAGCCGCCGACGCCGGGCATCACCCGTTGGGTCAGGTGCGGCATCCTCCGCAAGGGGGACGGCATCGCCCAGACGTTCGAGCGCGGCCCGCAGCGGCGCCGGGCCGGCGAGGCGACTCGCGGCATCGTCGGCCGCCATCTCCAGCAGCAGGTGTACGGCGTCCAAGGGCGCCCGGCTCCGGAGCGGACGGGGTACCGCGCGGTAGAAGGCGGTGAACGACTCCATCACCACCTCGTGGCGGTGCCGCAGGTGGGTCTGCTCGTGCGCGAGGACCGCGTCGACCTCCGGCCGGTTCAGCACCTTCAGTACGCCGTCGCTGAGCACCACCCGGGCTTCCCGGCCGGGCACGCAGTAGGCGAGCGGCAGCGCCCCCTGCAGCACTCGCAGGTTGTCGACGCCGAGCTCCTCCCGGTGTTCGACCCGGTCGAGCAGGTCGACCAGCATCCGGTGCTTCGCCCGGCGCGCGCGGGACCGCCGGGTGACGCCGTAGAGCGACCAGAGCAGCCGCAGCACGATGACGGCGGCGATCAGCAGGGCCGCGACCAGCGCCGCGGCGGCGACCGGCTGGCCGGACGTGCGGGTCAGCTCCTCGGGGGCGGCGAGCACGACGCCGAGCGCGCAGAGCACGCCGGTCAGCGTGATGGCCTGCCAGAGCAGGACGGCGGCGGCCGGCGCCCGGTCGGGCCAGTCGGCGTGCGCGAGGATGCCGGGCACGACCAGCGAAAGGGTAAGCCCGAGCGCGCCGAGCAGGAGCGCGGTCACCTCTTCTTGGCAGCCTCGATAGCCGCCGCCAGCGCATCCGGCGGGAGCTGGCCGACGAAGTAGGCGAGGGCGGCGTCCTGGTCCTCGGTGGTGCGCAGCGCGTCGAGCATGACCGACGCGGTCATCTCCTCGCGGGTCTGCGCCGGGGTGTAGCGGTAGGCCCGGTCGGCCTTCTGCTGCACGACGACGCCCTTCTTGGCGAGGCGGTCGAGCACGGTCATCACGGTCGTGTAGGCCAGGTCGCGGTCGCGGCTGAGCGCCTCGAACACCTGGCGCACCGTGAGCGGCTCCGGCGCATCCCACAACTGCGTCATGACCTCGCGTTCCAGGTCCCCCAATGCCATGTGGCCCACTCTACTGCACGACGTCGTACTACGCGTCGTAGTATCTACTACGAAACGTCGTAGAGGGGGCCTCATGGACGTGCTGGACCTGACCCGGCTGCAGTTCGCGGTCGTCACGATCTACCACTACTTCTTCGTACCGCTGTCCATCTGCCTGGCCGCGGTCGCCGCCGGACTGGAGATCACCTGGTTGCGTACCCGCCGCTCGGAGATTCTTGATCTGACGAAGTTCGTCGGCAAGCTGCTGATCGTCACGTTCGCGGTCGGCGTGGTCACCGGGCTCGTGCAGGAATTCCAGTTCGGGATGGGCTGGAGCGCGTTCGCGAAGTTCTACGGCGACGTGTTCGGCCCGACCCTCGCCATCGAGGGGATGCTCGCGTTCTTCCTGGAGGCGACGTTCCTGGCGCTCTGGTATTTCGGCTGGGACCGCCTGCCGGCTCTTCTGCACGCCGCGACGATCGTCGTCGTCTCGCTGGGCACGGTGCTGTCCGCCTTCATCATTTTGGCCGCCAACAGCTTCATGCAGAACCCTGTTGCGTACGCCCTGGATCCGGCGACCGGCCGCGCCCGGCTCACGTCCTTCACCGAGCTGCTGCTCAACAAGGTGAACCTGGCGGCGTTCCCGCACACCCTGGCCGGCGCCGCGATGGTCGGCGGCGCGCTGCTGCTCGCGATCGCGGCGTGGCGGATGGCGGCCGAACCGGCCCACCGGATCCTGGCCCGGCTGGGCGCCTGGCTGATGGTGGCCGGCGGTGCCTTCACCGCGCTGACCGGCGACCACCTCGGCAAGGTGATCACCCAGGTGCAGCCGATGAAGATGGCCGCCGCCGAAGCCCTGTACGAGACGACCAGCGGCGCGCCGTTCTCGATCTTCACCACCGGCAAGCCGCTGCCGGACTTCTCGCTGGACATCCCATGGCTGCTGTCGATCCTGGCCAAGGGCAGCCCGACCGCCACCGTGCAGGGCCTCGACGACCTGCAGGCCCAGTACACCGCCCAGTACGGCCCCGGCTCGTACGTGCCGATGATCCCGGTCGCCTTCTGGTCGTTCCGGTTGATGATCGGCGCCGGGATGCTGGCCGCGGTGATTGCCGCGTACTACCTGTGGCGTACCCGCAAGAAGCGCGACGCTCCCGCCTGGCTGCTCCGCTGGTTGCCGTTGATCCCCCTGCTGCCGGCGGCAGCCAACACGCTCGGCTGGATCTTCACCGAGACCGCGCGCCAGCCGTGGATCGCCTTCGGCATCTCGAAGGTCGCCGACGGCATCTCCCCCGGCCTGACCGCTCCTGAGGTTCTCGCCTCGCTCATCGGCTTCGCGGTGATCTACGGCGTGCTCGCCGTCGTGTGGTTCAAGGTGATCCGCCAGATCGCCCGCCAGCCGCTGCGCCCTGCTCCGGTGGCCGCCGAAGCCCCCGAACCCGCGCCCGTCTACTGAGGGGACCCACATCGCCGTGATCACCTTTTGGTTCTGGATCGTCGTACTCGCCTGGGTGCTCTTCTTCGTCCTGGAGGGCTTCGACTTCGGGGTCGGGCTCCTGCAGCCGCTGCTGGGCCGCTCCGACCATGAGCGGGGCGCGATCGTCCGCACGATCGGGCCGTTCTGGGACGGCAACGAGGTGTGGCTGGTCGCCGCGATCGGCGTGACCTTTGCCGCCTTCCCGGCCTGGTACAGCGCCCTGCTCTCCGGCCTCTACCTGCCGATGGCGGTGCTGCTGCTCCTGCTCGCCGTGCGCGGGGTGGCCCTCGAATTCCGCGGCAAGGGCGACGGGGAACGCTGGCGGCGGCGCTGCGACCTGTTCCTGGCCGCCAGCTCGACCGCGATCGTGCTGCTCTGGGGCGCGTTGCTGGCCGTCTTCGTGCAGGGGCTGGCGCTCGGCCCCGATGCCGCGGTCCGCGGCAGCGGCCTCGGTCGCAGCCTCGGCCCGGTGCTGACCCCCGCGGCGGCCGTGGGCGCGGTGGCCGCGCTGTTCGCCGCGGTGCTGCTCGGCGCCACCTTCCTTGCTCTGCGCACCAGCGGGCCGGTCCGCCGCCGGGCCCGCGACCTGGCCCGCCTTCTGGGCACCGGCGGCGCCGCCGTCCTGGTCGTCACCGGCATCGGCGTGTCGTCCCGCCTGGTCCTGGCGGCCGCGGCGCTGTGCCTGGCCGCGGGCCTGCTGGCCCGGCACGGCCGGGAGGCGCTGGCCTTCACCACGACGGCGGCAGCGGTGGCCGGCACGGTGGTAGCGGTGCTGACCGCCCACGGAAACGTGGTTCTGCACAGCACCTTGAACGATTCGTGGTCGCTGACGATGAGCGCAGCCGCCGCAACCCCCTCAACGTTGACCCTGCTGACCCAGTTCGGCGTGATCATCCTGCCCGGGGTCCTCGTCTACCAGGCCTATTCCTACGTGGTCTTCCGCCGCCGGGTAGCCAGCGAACGGGTCCCCTGATGACCAAGGCCCAGCTCCCGCTGCCGACGCCCACCACGTCCGGCGGCCTCAGGTCCCACGGCCTCAGGTCCCGCGGCCGGGCCCAGCGATCGGGCGGCCGGCGGGCCGGGCGCGGGCCGATCGACCCGCGGCTGCTCAGCCATGCCCGCAGCAGCCGGGGTGGTGTTGCCGCGCTGGCGTTGCTCGGTGCCGGGCAGGCGGCGGCGACCATCGCCATCGCCGTGGCGCTCACCCTCATCATCGCGGCACAGCGTGGGTGGGCGGTCGCGCTTTTGGCCGGGGCGTACGCGGTGCGCGCCGCCCTCGCCTGGGCCGAGCAGGTGGTGGCCGTGCACACCGCGGCGAAGGTGACCGACGAGCTGCGCCGCAGCCTGCTGCGCGCCCTGCCGCAGCGCGGGCCGGCCTGGGTGGCGGCCTTCGGCGCCGGCCGGTTGACCGCCGTGCTCACCACCGGACTGGAGTCCCTCCGCCCGTGGTGCAGTGGTTACCTGCCGTCGGTCGTGCTCGGGGTGCTCCTGCCGCCGCTGGTCATCGTCGTGATGGCCGTCGTGGACCCGGCGTCGGCCCTGATCGCGCTGGTCACGCTGCCACTGATCCCGGTGCTGGGCGCCCTGATCGGCTGGGCGACCGAGGCCCGGGCCCGCGCGCGGTGGCAGGCCGACGCCCGCCTGGCCGGGCACTTCCTCGACGTGGTCCGCGGCCTGCCCACACTGCGCATCTTCGGCCGGGCCGACCGCCAGACCGCCACCATCGCCACCCTGACCGACCGGCACCGCACCGCCACCCTGCGGGTCCTGCGGGTGGCGTTCCTGTCGTCCACCGCCCTGGACCTGGTCGGCACCCTGTCGGTCGGCCTGATCGCGGTCGAGGCCGGCCTCCGGGTGGCGGCCGGCCACCTCGACCTGGCCCCGGCGCTGCTGGTGATCCTGCTGGCCCCCGAGGCCTACCGCCCGCTGCGCGAGATGGCCGCCCGCTACCACGCAGCCACCGACGCCACCGCCGTCATCACCGACGTGGACGAGATCCTGACCAGCGCCCCCGCGACCGCCACCCGGCCGCGAGGCACCACCACTGCCGACGCGCTGCGCGCACAGGCCGGCCCGACCCCAACTGAGTTTGCGGCGACCGGCCGACCTGCCGCCGGGGTCCCTATCCGGTTGACCGCCGACATGTTCGGCAGCGAGCGGGCCGCCATGCCGTGGCCAGTCGGGGTCGCCGTGTCCGGGCTTCGCGCCCGCTATCCCGGTTCGGCCTCCGACGCCGTCCAGCTCCCGGCCCTCACCGTCGCGGCCGGCGAGATCGTCGCGCTGACCGGACCGTCCGGGGCCGGGAAGACGACCGCCCTGCGGGTGATCGCCGGTCTGCACCCGGCCATGACCGGCACGGTCACCGCCGGGGAGACGCTCTACCTCCCGCAGCGGCCCACCCTCCCGCACGCCCGGACGGTCGCCGACCTCTTCCCCGCCGGCGCCGCTGCTGCCGCGCTGGCCATGGTCGGGCTGGCGGCGGATCTCACCCCGGATACTCCGCTGGGCGAGCACGGCTCCGGCGTCTCCGCCGGTCAACGGCACCGTCTGGCCCTGGCCGCCCTGCTGCACCGCGCCGCCGACTCCCCGGCGACGCTGCTGGTGGACGAGCCCACCGCCCACCTCGACCCGGAGTTCGAGCAGCAGGTTCTCGCCCAGCTCCGGGCCGCCGCCGACGCCGGCTGCGCCGTCCTCGTGGCCGCCCACCGGCCGGCCTTGATGGCCGCCGCCGACCGCATCATCCTGCTCACCGCCCCAGCGCCGGCAAAACCGGCGCCTGCGCTCCGGACCTCGCCCGACGACCCGGCGGAGCCGCCCGCGCTCCCTTCGTCGGCCCAACCCGTCTCGCAAGCCGGGCCTTCCTCGCAAGCCGGGCCTTCCTCGCAAGCCGGACCCGACCCGCAAGCCGGAGCCGATCTCGGAACCGCCGGCGCCGCACGGCAGCCGCATTCCATCGGCTCGGCAGCGCGTCGCTCTTTCCCGTGGCCGGTGGCGGTCGCCCTCGGCAGTGGCTCCTCGCTCGCCGGGCTGGTGCTGACCGGTGCCGCCGCCTGGCTCCTGGTGCGGGCCGCCACCCTCCCGCCGGTCCTGACGCTCTCGGCCGCCGTCGTGCTGGTGCGCGGCAGTGCCGTCGCCCGCCCGCTGCTGCGCTACCTCGAACGCCTGGTCTCGCACGACATCGCCTTCGCCCGCCTCGGCACCCGGCGGTCCCGCGTCTACGCGACCCTGGTCCCTCGCACCCCGGGCCCGAACCTGCGCCGCCGCGGCGACCTGCTCGACCGGGCGGCCGCCGACGTGGACGCCCGGGTCGACGGTCTGCTCCGCGGCCGGCTACCGGCATGGAGTGCTGCTGCAACCCTGGTCGTAGCACTGCCGGCCGCCGTCGCCATCGCCCCGGCCCTGGCCCTCCCGTTGATCGTCGGCCTGGCGATAGCGGCCGTGCTGGCCCCCGCTCTGGCCGCCCGGCAGACCACCCGCGAGGAGACCGCCACTGCCACGGCCCGCACCCGCCTGCACGACGCGATGGTGGAAACCGTCGACGGCCTGGAGGAACTACCGACCGGCAGCCGCGTGCCCGAGGACCGCAGTCGCACCCTGGCCGTCCTGGAGTCCCGGGCCGCCCGCTCGACCGGCCTGGCCACCGCCACCGCCCACCTGGGCTGGGGTATCGCCGTGGCCGGCACCGCGTGGTCGCTGAGCCGGGCCGCACTCTCCCCGGAGTGGGCAGCCGTCCTCCTGCTGGCCGTCGTAGCACTGGGCGAAACCATCCTGACCCTGCCCGACGCCGCCATCGCCCGCCGCCGCGACGCCGCAGCCGCCACCCGCCTGGCCGCCCTGAGCGCCACCCCCACTCCCGCCACTTTCCCGCCCCGATCCGACGAGGTACTGCCAACCGGCGAAACGACCGCCCGGGACCCGGCCAAGGACGAGGTACCCGCGACCGCCAACGCGGCCGCCCCCGGCCTCACGACCGGCCGAGACCCAGCCCGGGAGGAGGGACCAGCGATCGGCGATCTGTCCGTCCGAGGACTTTCGGCCGGCTGGGATCCGACCCGGGAACCGGTCCTGCGCGGCTTCGACCTTGACCTCCCGACCGGTGCGCACGTTGCGGTGACCGGCCGCTCCGGCTCGGGGAAGTCCACGCTCGGCGCGGTGCTGGCCCGCCTGCTCGACCCGCGGGCCGGGACCATCACCGCCGGAGACGGCCGGGACCTGCGCACCTTCCCCGAGGAGGCGACGCGCGGCCGGATCGTGCTCGTCGGCGACGACACCGGCCACATCTTCGCCTCGACCGTCCGGGAGAACCTGCGTCTGGCCCGCCCGGACGCCACCGACGCCGAGCTGCGTGCGGTCCTCGACCGGGTCAGGCTGGGCGGCTGGCTCGACGGCCTGCCGGACGGCCTCGGCACCTGGCTCGGCACCGGCGGCACCACCATGTCCGGCGGGCAGGCCCGACGGCTGGCCACCGCCCGCGCGCTGCTCGCCGACCCGGAGATCCTGATCCTCGACGAGCCCACCGAGGGCCTGGACGAAGAGCTGGCCGAGGCGTTGATGGCGGACCTGCTGGGCGCGGCCACCGGCCGTACCGTCCTCCTGCTCACCCACCGCCGTGCGGGCCTCGACCGGGTGGACCGGATCGTCGACCTGACCGCATCAGCCCAGCAGCCGGCGGGTCACCCGGTCGACCGTCGCGATCAGGTCCTCGTCGGAGACGGCCGGTGGCAGCGGGCGGGACTCGAGCATGTCGGCGGCCACCACGGCGTGTGAGGCCACCGCCGCGGCCAGCTGGTCCACGTCCCAGACCGCCTGCACCCGGCCGATCCGCTCCTCGGCGTGCAGGAACTGCTCCTGGCGGTCCGAACCGGTCTCGGCCAGCGACCGCCGCCGCGCCACCACGATCGGCACCCCGCCCAGGCGTTGCACGAGGCGGACCGTGCTGCCGGCGTGGGTGATCACGATGTCGGCGTCGGACAACCGGCGGCGCATCTCGTCGAGCGGCACCCAGCGGGCGTGCGGGCACGGCGGCACCACCGGCGACGCGCCGGTCTGGACGAACACGTCGTGGTAGGCGCACAGCGGCTCGACCGCGCGGATCAGCCGGTCGAAGGCCCACGAACCCATGCCGACGGTGACCAGGATGCCCGCCATCAGTACAGCTCGCCCACCAGCACCGCATCCCGGTGGGCCGCGACCCGCTCCGGCCGCTGCACGAGGACGACCCGGGCGAGCCGGGCGTTGACCCGGGCGGTTCCGCACGGCCTGCCGGTCTGGGTGAGCGTCTCCAGCCACACCGTCGGCACCCGGCGCAGCCGCGCGGCCACGAAGAACGGGACGGTGAGCCGCCGCCCGGCCGACACCACGACGTCGGGGCGGGAGTGGCCGAGCAGCCGGAACGCCCGCCAGGCCGCGGCGAACAGGTGCGGCCACGCGGTCGGGTCGGGTTGCCAGGTCACCGGCAGGCCGGCCAGGGCGATCTCGGTGTCGGCGCCGCGCACCGCCACCCACGACGTGTCATGCTGCTGCCACCAGGGGCGCAACGCGAGCGTGTCCAGCAGCACCCCACCGCCGCCGGACACGATCACCACCCGTAGCCCCCCGCTCATACCGGCCGACGCTAGCCCCCGCCGCCGAACCTGTGGATCCACTGTGGAGCGGAGGCGGCGACGCCGTTCAGTTGATGTTCAGTGACTGGCGGAGGAACCGCAGCTGCGGCGTGAGCAGATCCACGTCCGGCCCCATGTGGCCGGCGCCGGGCAGCGGCAGCACGGTGTGCGGCCGGCCGGCGGCGAGCAGGGCCGCGGACAGCCGCATCGTGTGCACCGGATAGACGTTGTCGTCGCGCAGCCCGTGGATCAGCATCAGCGGCCGTTCGAGGCCGGCCGCGTCGTCGATCAGCGACGACTTCCGGTAGGCATCCGGGTCCCGACGCGGATCGCCGAGGAAACGCTCCTGCCAGTGCGTGTCGTAGAGCAGATGATCGGTGACCGGCGCGCCCGCGACCGCCGCGTGGAACACGTCGGGGCGGCGCAGCACGGCCAGCGCCGCCAGGTAGCCGCCGGCCGACCACCCGCGGATCCCGACCCGGGTCAGGTCCAGTTCGTCGTGCTCGGCGGCGACCGCGTGCAGCGCGTCGACCTGGTCCTCCAGCAGCAGGGTGGACCGGTCGCCGCGGATGGCCCGTTCCCACCGCGGTCCTCGGCCCGGGGTCCCTCGTCCGTCCGCGACGATCACGGCGAACCCCTGGTCGGCGAACCACTGCGACACGTAGTAGGCGTCGCGGTCGGCCACCGCCCGCTGCGCGGCCGGGCCACCATAGGGATCCATCAGCACCGGAAGCCGCTCACCCTGCCAGCCGGCCGGAAACAGCACGGCCGTCCGCAACGCACGCTCCCCGGATTTCCGGAGCGACACCGTGGGTACGGTCGGGGACGCGGCCGACAGATCCTTGACCGTACGCCCGGCGACGGTGACCGCGTGCCCGTCCGGGGTCGCCGAGTTGACCACGGTGGTGCCGGCCGCCCGGATGCCGGCGTGCCGCCCGGGCACGGTCGTCACCCGCTCGACGCCGTCGTCCGGGTTCCAGGTCCACAGGTGTCGTTCGGCCGGTTCCTCGGACGCCCCGAACAGGACGGTGTCGCCGTCGCAGCCGTGCACCTCGGCGACCTGCAACCCGGCCGGGGTGACCGGCTCGCCGTCGACGGTCAGGTGGCGGGTGTCGCCCAGGTCGGCGGTGCCGATCAGGGCACCGGAGGCGGTGCGGGCCGGCACGCCCGGGACGATCTGGGTCCAGGCGGCGTCCCGGCTCTCGGCGACGGTCCGCACCTGGCCGGTGCCGGGGTCGACGGCGACGGTGCGCATCACGGTCTGCGGGCGGTTCTGCAGCACGGCGAGGAGGCCGTGTGCGTCCCAGCCGACGGCGACCAGGTATTCGTAGCCGACCCAGCCGAGGTCGACGTCGACCCGGCCGCCGTCCCGGTCGAGAATGTGCAGGCTGACCACGGCGTTCGCGGTGCCGGCGGCCGGGTAGCGATGGGCGACCGGCGGGGTCTCCGGGTGGGTCGGGTCGCTCAGGTACCAGGTGCCGACCGGCGCGTTGTCGACCCGGCACACGGCGAGCCGATCGGAGTCCGGTGACCACCAGTGGCCGCGGCTGCGGTCCATCGACTCGGCGGCCACGTGCTCGGCCAGGCCGTAGGTGACGTCCGGCGACTCCGGTTCGGCCAGGGCCCGGTCGCCGGTACCGTCGGCCCCGATCAGTCGCAGCGCACCGGCGTGCACGTAGGCGACGGCGGTGCCGTCCGGGCTGAGCACGGCGTCGGTCAGCGGCGTACGCGCCGGAATCCGGGCGCCCTCGCCGGTCCACGGATCGACACGATGCAATTCTTGCGCCACCGTGTACGCGACAACCCGTACATCAAGATCGAAGCTGTAATCGACGATGCCGGAACCCTTGTCGCGGGCCCGCTCCCGACGGACCTGTTCTTGCGCCGTCGGCGCGGTTTCCGCCGCGCCCGCCGCGAGCGGGTCGGCGAGCAGGCGTTCCGCCCCGGTCTCCAGGTCGAGTTGCCAGAGCCGGCGCACCGGATCCTCGCCGCCGCGCGAGCGCAGGAAGAGCACCCGCCGCCCGTCCGGGGTGAGGCTGATCCGCTGCGGGCGGCCGAGCCGGAAGCCGTGGGTGCGGGCGAGAAGTTGCGGGTATGTCGGCGACATACCCGCCACTATGTTCTAAAGGTCCAAGCGTTCGATGATCGAAGCGTTCGCCGTGCCACCCGCCTCGCACATGGTCTGTAGTCCATAACGGCCGCCGGTGCGTTCCAGAACTCCCAGCAGCGTGGTGGCGAGCCGGGTGCCGCTGGCCCCGAGCGGATGCCCGATGGCGATGGCGCCGCCGTCCACGTTGACCTTGGCCGGGTCGGCGCCGGTCTCCGCCTGCCAGGCCAGCACGACCGACGCGAACGCCTCGTTGACCTCGAACGCGTCGATGTCACCGAGGCCGAGGCCGGCCCGGGCGAGCACCTTGGCGGTGGCCGGGATGATCCCGGTCAGCATCATGATCGGGTCGTCGCCGGTGACCGTGACGGTGTGGATGCGGGCCCGCGGTCGCCATCCGTGCCGGCGGGCGATCTCACCGGTGGTGACGAGCAGGCCCGCGGCGCCGTCGTTGACCGGGCTGGAGTTACCGGCGGTGACCTTCCAGTCGATCTCCCCGAAGCGTTGCATCCAGCGCGGGTCGGCGAAGGCCGGCTTGAGCCCGGCGAGGATCTCGACGGTGGTGCCCGGCCGGACCGTCTCGTCGGTGGCAAGATCAGTTACCTGCGTGATCTGCGTGTCGAAGTGCCCGTGCTTCCACGCGTCGGCGGCCCGCTGGTGGCTGACCGCCGCGAACTCGTCGAGCCGGGCGCGGCTGAATCCCCACCTCCGGGCGATCAACTCGGCGCTGATCCCCTGCGGAATGAGCCCGCCCGGGTAACGCTGCGCGACGCCCGGCCCGCCGACGTCCGCTCGCTCCCCGTCGACGTAGGCGGAGCTGCCGATCGGCACCCGTGACATCGACTCGGCACCGGACGCAATCGCGATGTCGTAGGAGCCGGCGATCACCCCCTGGGCGGCGAAGCTGAGCGCCTGCTGGCTGCTGCCGCACTGCCGGTCGACGGTGACGCCCGGCACCGACTCGGGAAAGCCGGCCGCGAGAACGGCGAGCCGGGTGGCGTTGGTGCTCTGCTCCCCCACCTGCCCGACGACCCCGCCGATGACGTCGTCGATCTCGGCCGGATCGAGATGGTTGCGCTCGGCGAGCGCGCGCAGCACGTGCGCGTGCTCTACCGCCACTTCCCGAGCAAGGCAGCGCTGACCGCGGCGTACCTGACGCAGGTCCGCACCGAGCGGGAGAGGTCCGCCGCGGTGACAGGCTCACCCGCCGACCGCTTGACCGCCCTGGTGTCCGAGGTGGCCGCCTGGACCCGGCGCGGCGACTACCGGGGCTGCGCCTTCCGCAACTACCTGACCGAGTTCCCGGCCACCGACGACGAGCCCGCCCGGATAGCCCGCGCCTACCTGCACGACACCCGCCAGGAGATCGACGCCCTGGTCACCGAGCTGGGCCGACCACCACTACTGGCCGACCGCCTGTGGCTGTTGATCGACGCTCTCTACGCCGCCACCGGCACCGACCCCGAGGTGGCCGTCGACTGGGCCCGCGAGCTGGTCGGGTGAGACAGGCCGGCCGAAGTGGTAACCCTGCAGGACGTCGAAGCCGGCGGCGGTCAGGATGTCGGCCGTCTCCTGGTCCTCCACGCCCTCGGCGACCAGGGTCAGGTGCAGGCCCTTGGCCATCGCGGCGACCGCCTCCACGATGGCCCGTTCCCGGGCGTGGTGGATGCCGTGCACGAACGCCTGGTCCAGCTTCAGCTCGTCCAGCGGCAGCTGGGTGAGCAGAGCAAGCGAGGTGTAGCCGGTGCCGAAGTCGTCCATCGCGACCCGCACGCCCAGCTCGCGGATCTTGCGCAGGTGGTCGGCGCTGCGGTCCGGGCGGGTCATCACGGCGCTCTCGGTGATCTCCACGATCAGCGCCCAGGCCGGCAGCCGATGCTCGTCGAGCAGGCCGGCGATGACGTCGACGATGCGGTCCTGGGCCAGCACCGGGGCCGGCAGGTTGACCGCGACCGGGACCGGCCAACCGGCCCGGTGCCAGCGGGCGGCCTGGGCGACGGCGTCGGTGAGGACCCGGTCGGTCAGGGCCTGGATGACCTCGGAGCGTTCCGCGCCGGGCAGGAACGCGGCCGGGCCGAGCAGGCCGTGCCGGGGGTGGTCCCAGCGGACCAGGGCCTCCAGGGAGACCACCGCGCCGGTGCGGGCGTCCACCAGCGGCTGGTAGTGCAGCACCAGCTGCCCCTGGTCGATGGCGGTGCGCAGCTCGGCCTGCAGGCGCAGGTCGGTGGAGGCGGCCAGCTCGGGGCGCCACAGCTCGACCGCGGTGCGGTGCTGCTTGGCCGCGTACATCGCGGTGTCCGCGCCGGCCAGCAGGTCGCCGAGGTCACGGCGGCCGGTCGTGGTGCGGGCGATGCCGATCGACGCCTCGACGGTGATCGGGACGCCGGCCACGGTGAACGGGCCCTGGATGGCGTGCAGCAGGCTGCGCCCGGTCTCCTCGAGGTGTTCGGAGTCGTCGGCCAGCAGCACGAACTCGTCACCGCCGAGCCGGAACACGCTGTCGAAGCCGGGCTCGGCGGCCAGCACCGCCGCCACCTGCCGCAGCAGCTCGTCGCCGCGGGTGTGGCCGAGCTCGTCGTTGATCTCCTTGAACCGGTCGAGGTCGAGCAGCAGCAGGGCGAGCTGGCGGCCGGTGCCGGCCAGGAGCGCGCCGGCCACCTCGGTGAGCCGGCGCCGGTTGCCGAGGCCGGTGAGGATGTCCTGCTGGGCGAGGGTCTCGTAGCGGCGGCTCAGGTGTTCGACGAGCGGGCCGACCGGGGCGATGCCGAGCCGGCCGTCGTCGAACCGGACCACGACCGGGTTGGCCTTGGCCGAGTTGGGGCGTTCCAGCACGGCGCGGGCGGCGTCGACCCAGGCGGTGGCGGCCGGCAGGACCAGGGCCGGGCGGCGCAGCAGGTAGCGGGCGGGCCGGCGGAACAGCAATGCCCGGCCGTAGCCGAGCCGCCCGGCGAGAACCGACTCCAGGTAGGCCCGGTCGAGCACATGGAGGATGCCCTGGTCGTCGGCGACCAGGCCGAGGGACTCGGGGTCGGCCCGGATCAACGCCTCGATCTCACCGACGCCCGTGTCGGCGTCGATGACCGTCACCGGGGTGGCGAGGTCACCGAGCACAGGCGCGTCGGACACGCGGAAACCCTACGTCAGGTTCGGAAACGATCTCCAACACGGAACGAAGAATTCATCTCCGCGCTGGTCGGCGGCCCGCGGCGACCAGGCAATGTGGGCGTTAACACCACCGGGTCGCAGCAGCACGTATCGGGACGATCGCCTAGAGTCCGCCCATGGCGACTATCCACCGGGCCACCCTCACTCCGACCAAACTCGAGTTGCTTTCCGCCTGGCTTCCCGGCCGCCACTGGTACCCCGGGGACGATCTGAAGGACCTTCAACGGGTGGGCGCCTGCCGATTCGACGACCCGGACGGCGAGGTCGGGGTGGAGATGTTCCTGGTCCGGGCGGAGGGCGGGCCGATCGTGCACGTGCCGCTCACCTACCGCGCGGCCGCCCTCGACGACGCCGAGCAGCGCCTGATCGGCACCACCGAGCATTCGGTGCTCGGCACCCGCTGGGTCTACGACGCGGTCGCCGACCCGGTCTACCTGGCCACCCTGACGTCCACGATCCGGACCGGCGGGCACGAGGCCGAGGAGATCTTCGAGACCGACGACGGCCCGCAGCGCCGCGACCCGACGATGCGGGTGCGCGGCAGCGGCTGGGCACTGTCGTCGGAGCCGGCCGGGACGGCGGTCCGGGTCGAGGAGGGCGATCCGGCGGTGGTCGTCACCGAGAACATCCGGGTCGAGGTGCGCCGCGTGCTGAGCGACGAACCGCCGGCCGGCCCGCTGTACCTGGCCGGCACCTGGGAGCAGGATTCCACCCCGACGGTGCTGGCCGAGATCTACTGAGCGACCCCGATCGTGTGGCCCACCGTTTCCGGCTGATCGAGGCAGGCGAGCATCTGGTGGGCCACGTCGGCCCGGGAGATGGAGAAGCCACCGCGCACGTTGCGGTCGACCGCCGTCCGGTACCGCCCGCGCAGCGGCCGGTCGGTCAGCTTCGGCGGGCGGCTGATCGTCCAGTCGAGACCGCTCGCCCGCACCACGTCCTCCATCCGGGCCAGGTCGGCGTAGTGCTCGCGGAACGCCCGCCGGGTGAACGGCGCACCGAGGTGCCGCATGAAGAAGCCGTCGCCCGGGTCGTAGCGCGGCGGGTCCGGCCGCTCCGGCGACGGCACCGTGCCGATCGGCGCCGCGCTCACCACGATCAGCCGCCGCACGCCGCCACGCCGGGCCGCCTCGACCAGCGCGGCGGTCCCCCGCCAGGCGACGCCGGCCTCGCCGGTGGTGCGCGCGCCGAGCCCGGACAGGATGGCGTCCGAGCCTTTGACCGCCTCGGTCAGCGCGTCGACGTCGGGATGGGCCAGGTCGGCGTGGACCGAGCGCACCGATTCGGTGATCTTCTCGGGGCTGCGCGCCACCGCGGTCACGTCGTGCCCCGCCGCGAGGGCCTGCCGAAGTAGTTCCCGTCCGATTCCGCCGGTGGCGGCGACAATGGTGAGCCGCATGGCCATCCTCCCCAGGTCATCCAGTTAGTATGGAAACCATAACATCTCCTTTGGGGTTCAAACTATATGAGTTCCGTATCATCTTCGGAGGCGCGTCACCGCCGCCGGCTCACCAACGGCGTCAAGCAGGCGCTGCGCGAGACCACCGTGCGGCTGGCGTCGCTGAACCACCAGGTCAGCGGCAAGTTGGGGCTGCGCGACATCGACTACGACTGCCTCAACCTGCTCAACATGCACGGCCCGATCGGCCCGGGCGCGCTCGCCAAGCTGGCCGGCGTGCACCCGGCGACGATGACCGGCGTCCTGGATCGCCTGGAGAAGGCCGGCTGGGTGGCCCGCGACCGCGATCCGGCCGATCGCCGGGCCACCGTGCTCAGCGTGCGGCGCGAGCGCGGCGCCGAGGTGGTCGCGCTCTACGCGAGCGCGAACGCCGCGATGGACGACATCTGCGACGCCTACACCCCGGAGCAACTCGCGGTGATCACCGACTTCCTGCACCGCGCGGCCGAGGCCGGCCTGAAGGCAACCCAAGAGCTTTAAGACCTTCTTGATGTACGCGTGGCAACTTCCACAACCGCAGCGCGGCAGCTCCCAGCTGCTCATGTACAGGCTGTTAACCTCGCGATCGTGAGCGACGAGAACGACGGAACACGGATCATCGGCGGCCGCAAATTCGATTTCGCCCGCCAGGTCGCGGTGATGGCGATCGTGAACCGGACACCCGACTCGTTCCACGACCGGGGCAGCACGTTCGCCCTCGACCGGGCCCTGGAGCGGGTCGCGCAGGCGTCCGCCGAGGGTGCCGACTGGATCGACATCGGCGGCGTCCCGTTCGCCCCCGGCCCCGAGGTGAGCGCGGCCGAGGAGATCGACCGGGTGCTACCGGTGGTGACCGCGGCCCGCGACCTGGCGGTGGTCTCGGTCGACACGTTCCGCCCCGAGGTGGCCCGCGCGGTGATCGCGGCCGGCGCCGGCGTCATCAACGACACCTCCGGCCTGCGCGACCCGGCGATGGCCGACGCGGTGGCCGGCACCGACGCCCAGCTGGTGATCACGCACAGCCTGGCCGCCCCGCGCACCCCGTGGCCGAGCCCGCAGTATCAGGACGTGACCGCCGAGGTCGGCGCGTTCCTGCGGCAGCGGGTCGAGCTGGCGCTGTCCCGGGGCGTGCGCGCCGACCAGATCATCATCGATCCCGGCCACGACCTGAACAAGAACACCCACCACACCCTCGATGTCACCCGCCGCCTCGACGAGATCGCCGCGATCGGCTATCCGCTGCTGGCCGCGGTGAGCAACAAGGACTTCATCGGCGAGACCCTGGACGCCGCCCAGCAGGACCGCCTGTCCGGCACCCTGGCCGCGGTGGTCTTCTGCATCATGCGCGGCGCCCGCATCGTCCGGGTGCACGACGTGGCCGCATCGGTGGACGCCGTCCGGATGACCGAGGCCATGCTCGGCTGGCGCGAACCCGTCTACACCAGGCACAACATCTAGCCTTTGTGCGCCCAGGTGGCCATCAGGTCGGTCATCCAGGGCTGCTGCGGGACCGGGTCGGGGCCGATCACGTGCATCGCGCCCAGGCAGGTGAGCAGCATGCCGACCGAGAAGAACTCGCGCGCCTCGGTTGAACTGACCCCGGTCACCTCGCGCACGGTCTCGTAGAGCCGCCCGAAACAGGCCCGCACCGGGTCGCCGATCGCCGGGTCGGCCGCGGCGGTGAACCCGTGCAGCAGCAGCACGATCAGCTCCCGCTCGGCCAGCAGCTGGTCGTAGGCGTCGCCGAGCGAGGCCAGGGTCGGCTCGACCGCGGCCGCCTCCCGGAACTTCGCCTCGATCCGGTCGCCGGCATGATTGACCGCCGCGAGGAACAGCTCCTGCTTGGTGCGGAAGATCCGGATCACGTACGGCTGGGAGACACCGGCCAGGCGAGCGACCTGGTCGGTGGTGGTGCCGGCGTAACCGCCGAGGCTGAACGCGGTGACGGCGGCGGTCACGAGCTGCTCGTGCCGTTCCTCCGCGGTGAGACGGGTGCGGGTCATGGTTGACAGGTTATCAGTCGATAACTAACGTGGATCTCGTAGTTATCAGTCGATAACAACTTTCTTGGGGAGCACCCGATGTCCACCACCGCCGTACACCCGAAGGCCGCAACGCCTCCCGCTCAGCGCAAGCCTCGCCCGCTGGCGGCGGTCCTCGCCGCCGTGGGCATCCCGACCTTCATGGTCACCCTCGACAACCTCGTGGTGAGCACGGCGCTGCCGGTGATCAAGGAGGACCTGGGCGCCTCCCTCACCGACCTGCAGTGGTTCGTCAACGCCTACACGCTGCCGTTCGCCGCGTTCCTGCTGACCGCCGCGGCGCTGGGTGACCGGATCGGCCGCCGCCGGATGTTCCTGGCCGGCATCACCGTCTTCACCCTGGCGTCGGCGGCCGCCGGCCTGGCCACCGAGAGCTGGCAGCTGACCCTGGCCCGGGCGATCCAGGGCCTGGGCGGCGCCGCCGTCGCCCCCCTTGCACTGACCCTGCTCGCCCAGGCCGTCCCCGACCGCTTGCGCACCGCGGCGGTCGGCGCGTGGGGCGGCATCAGCGGCCTCGGCGTCGCGGTCGGCCCGGTGGTCGGCGGCGCGGTCGTCGAAGGCCTCGACTGGCACTGGATCTTCTGGCTGAACGTCCCGGTCGGCGTCGTCGCCGTCATCCTGGCCGTCACCGTGCTCGACGAGTCCCGCGGCGGCGCCCGCCGGCTCGACCCGCTCGGCCTGCTCCTGTCGGCCGGCGGCATGCTGCTGCTGATCTGGGGCATCGTCGACGGCCCCGACCACGGCTGGACCTCGGCCCGGGTCCTCGGCATGCTGATCACCGGCGCGGTCCTGATGACGTCGTTCCTGCTCTGGCAGGCCCGCAACACCACCCCGATGCTGCCGCTCAGCCTGTTCCGCACCCGCGGCTTCAGCCTGGTCAACATCGTCACCCTGACCTTCTCGGCCGGCACCTTCGGCGCGGTGTTCCTGCTGGCCCAGTTCTTCCAGGTGGTGCAGGGCCTGAGCCCGCTCGACTCGGGCCTGCGCACCCTGCCGTGGACGATGGCCCCGATGATCGTGGCCCCGCTGGCCGGCATCTTCGGCGACCGCCTAGGCCAGCGAAACCTGATCTTCGCGGGCCAGGTCCTGCTGGCCGGCGCGATCCTCTGGATGGGCCTGGCCACCACCGCCACCGTCAGCTACTCCGACCTGGTGATCGCGTTCGCGATGGCCGGCGTCGGGATGGGCCTGACCTTCGCCCCGATCAGCACGATGGCCCTGGCCAGCGTCACCGAACAGCAGCGCGGCGTGGCATCGGGCGCCAACAACACCATCCGCGAACTGGGCGTCGCGGCCGGCGTGGCCGTCCTGGCCTCGGTCTTCAGCTCCTACGGCGGCTACACCACCCACCAGACCTTCGTCGACGGCCTGCGCCCGGCCGTCTTCGTCGGAGCCGCCATCGTCGCCGCCGGCGCCGTGGCCGCCCTGTGGCTCCCCCGCCGCCCGGCCTGACACCCCACCACCGGAGGAAAACAGCGACGCAGCCACCACCCGGCTGCGTCGCTGCCGCACGTGAAGGATGTTCCGCCGGCTTCGCCCATCAGCGCAGTCACTGCCGCCACCCACGCTGAGCGACGGATACAGCTGGGACGCCATGCCCGCCACCCTGCCCACCCGCCGTCACTGCCACCGCCAAGGCTGGGCGACAGGTCCAGCTGCGACGCCATCCCCGCCCCTGCCCACCCGCCGTCACTGCCACCGCCAAGGCTGGGCGGCAGGCCCAGCTGGGACGCTATGCCCGTCCGTGCCCACCCACGGTTGCTGCCGCCGCCCGCACCCGGGCCGCTCGTGCCCGCGCACTCTGCGCCCGCGCCCGCCAGCCCGGGCCTACGCTGCGCGCCGCGCCTTTCCGTAACCAGCTACCGACCTTGAAGACTTGCTGTTCGGTCCGGACGGCAAGTCCACAAGATCTAGCCGAACCGGGCCGTCGACGCCGGATATATGCGGCATGCCGGTCTATCGGGCGCCGACCCTGGTCACGATGTGGAAGGAATCCCATCATGCAGGCGCCAGTCCACGAGGCTGGACGATGCCCGCGACCCGTCACTGTTCGCATGGCTTCGGCCGAACGTCGCGCAGGTCAGGCGGTTGCTCAAAGATCGGCCGGAGCCGGAGCTACCGACTTCGCGGAAATTGGGGTCTCGCCCCGGCAGCCAGCGGCCGACATCCAGGGAAACGGGCTCTCCTCGCACGCCCAAGGCCCCGACATCAAGAAAATCGAAAATCCTGACCCGCGTGCACAGGCCGCAATCAAGGAAATCGGGCCAGGAAGCCTGCCTCACTTCGGCACGCGATCACCATCGCCACCATCCTCATGAAACATCGCGAATGCGGCTTCCCGAAAGACGCCCTGCGATCCAGCACATCCGGCCCGTCGACATATCGCCTGACAGACGGCATCGGCTGACAGACGGCATCGGCTGACAGACGGCATCAACCCGGCGCAGCAACCAGCTGAACAGTTACGCGACCGGCGACCACTATGCGGAAGGGTGCGCATTGCAGGCGTGCGAAACCGGCGCTCAGAGCTGGAACGGATCCCAGTGCGCCGCATAGCGCAGCAGCGAGCGGGCCAGATCCGGGTGGGCGGCCGCCCAGCGGGTGTCGAACAGGAACCACTGGTCGTACCCGAAGAAGTCGTCGATGTGCCGGGCGACCTGGACGATGTGCGGATCGGCGCTGATCAGCGACCTGGGGTTGTCCTTGCCCAGGTCGGCCGGCGAGGGGTCGTAGCCGGCCAGCCCGGCGTATCGCCGGAGCGCCGACTCCGCATTCGCGTCGCCGGGCGGGGATTCCGGCGGCGGACCGGTTGTCGCCGCACTCGTTGCGGCATGCGTTCGCGACGGCGGCCCGCTCGGAGGTTCGACCAGGGCGCGCAGGAGTCGCGCGTCGGCGACCCTGTGGTCGTCAACACCGCGCAGATACCCGGCGAGCTCCGGCAGCAGACCGGGGAAGACCATGGCCCCGGCCAGGTCCAGGTTGGTCCCGGTTTCGTGATGCGGCCAGGACAGCCGGACCGAATAGACCCGATCCGGCCCGGCCGGAGGCGCGATACGGACCGGCACGCCGGGGTCGAACTCCGCCCCGGCCGGTGCCGCACCGGCCGGCAGCGGCCAGGAGTCGTGCAGCAGGTAGGCGAGCCGGTCGGGCGAGGCGGCGACGGCCTCGTCGTCGATGAAGTAGTAGGCCAGGTCCACCTCGTCGTCGTCGGTGCGCACCCGCAGGGCGTGCTCGCCGAGCCGGATGCAGTCCTCCGGCTCGCCCTCGACCCACAGGTGTTCGTGGAGCAACTCGCGCAGCTCGTCGACGGTGTCCGGCGGCGACAGGCTCTGCTCGCGGGCCTCCTCGAAGATCGAATCGAGGCCGTACACGTCGCCGCCCAGCTCGCTCTCGACCCAGCCCTCCGGATCGTCGAAGTCCCAGCCGCGGCGGAACCAATCGAGCACGGTCGCGTCGGGCAGGGTGACGACCCGTTTGCTGAACGGCGTCTCGTCCCGCCAGCGACACACGAAGCGCATGCGACCGACCCTAGGCCTACGGTGGAGTTCATGACGGCGGATCTCTTCGACGCGGCGGCCATGTACGAGGACGACTATCTGCACTTCTTTGCGAAAGGTGCCGCGCCGACGCACGGGCCGCTGGTCGGCACGGCGCACTCCGATGCCGCCGGGCTCGTCTGGGGGCTGCTCGGGCTGGAGCCCGGGATGAGCGTGCTCGATGTGGGCTGCGGGCACGGTGTCATGGCCCGCGCCCTTGCCGCGCGCGGGTGCCGGGTCACCGGGCTCGACTCGTCGGCGGTGTTCCTCGATCGGGCCGGAAGAGACGGGGCGGCCGACATCGACTACGTCCTCGGGGACATGCGGGCGCTTCCGGACTGGACGGACCGGTTCGATCGGGTGGTCAACTGGAACACCGCGTTCGGCTACTTCGACGACGACACCAACCGGGCGGTGCTGCGGGAGATGGCGCGGGTGCTGCGGCCGGGCGGGCGGATCGCGATGGATCTCGACAATCTGGTGAAGTTCCTGGCGTCGTACACGCCGTCCCGGGTCACCGCGGCCCTCGACAACGGGGACATGCTCGTCGACCGGCACCACCTCGACCCGCTGACCGGGCGCTTCGAGGTCGAGCGCACGGTCATCCGCGATGGGCGTACCCGCACATTGGTCTTTTTGAAGCGGCTCTTCGGTTTTCCCGAGCTGCGCGACTGGTTCGGCGAGGCGGGCTTCGGTGCGGTCGGCGGCTTCGGCGAGGACGGAAAAGGGCTGACCGCGGAGCATCACCGGATGGTGGTGACCGCCGCGTTACAGTGACGGCGTGGCGGTCAGTTCGCGCGAGATCGATCTCTTCGAGCGGTTCCGGCCTCGCCTGGAGGCGATCGCATACCGCCTGCTGGGCTCGGCGGGCGACGCCGAGGATGCCGTGCAGGACACCTTCCTGCGCTGGCAGGCGGCCCGGCGCGAGCACATCGAGGTGCCCGAGGCGTGGCTGACCAAGGCCCTCACCAACGTCTGCCTCAACCAGCTCACCTCGGCGCGGGCCCGGCGCGAGACGTACGTCGGGCAGTGGCTGCCGGAGCCGGTGCTGGCCGGTGACCGGATGCTCGGGCCGGCCGAGACGGCCGAGCAGCGCGAGTCGGTGTCGATCGCCGTGCTCACCCTGATGGAGCGGCTCTCCCCCAACGAGCGCGCGGTGTACGTGCTGCGCGAGGCGTTCGGCTACTCGCACGCCGAGATCGCGGTGCTGCTCGACCTCAGCGAGGCGAACTGCCAGCAGGTCTACCACCGGGCCAAGCAGCACGTCGCCACGGACCGGGCCCATGTCCGGGCCGACGCGGCCGCGGCCCGGAAGATCGTCGAGGAGTTCCTGGCCGCGACGCTCAGCGGCGACGTCGAGCCGCTGCTGAAGCTGCTCACCGACGACGCGGTCAGCATCGCCGACGGCGGCGGCCACGTCCCGGCCCGCACCACCCCGCTGATCGGGGCGCTCGGCATCGCCCGCCTGCTGCGCAAGTTCGTGAAGCCGGAGGTCTTCGGGCGCTTCATCACCGGCGACAGCTACGCCATGCACGCCGCCGAGGTCAACGGCGGCCCGGCGCTGCTGGTCGCCGTCGACGACCGGATCGTCAGCGTCATCTCCCTCGAGGTCGACGGCGACCACATCGCCGGCCTGCTGATCCAGGCCAACCCGGAGAAGCTGGCCCGCTTCAACGAAAGCTGGGCCGCGGAAGAGCGCGGCGAGCCACTCGCCCGGGACTGGTGACCCAGGTCATAGCCGCGCCTGTCAGGAATCGCGCCGCCGTCCGGTTCAAGGACCGAGCGCACCTCACCCGACAGGAGTGACCCATGAAGCACCGCATCGTCGTCCTGGGCGCCGGCTACACCGGCGCCCACGCCGCCGGCCGCCTGGCCCGTCGCCTGCACCCGCACGACGTCGAGATCACCCTGGTCAACGCCGAACCCGACTTCGTCGAGCGGGTCCGCCTGCACCAGCTCGCCACCGGCCAGACCCTGCGGCCCCGCCCGCTGTCCGAGGTCTACGCGGGCACCGGCGTCACCGTCCGCGAGGCCCGGGTGACCGGCCTCGATCCCGACCGCAGGACGGTCCAGCTGAGCGACGGCGAGCTTTCCTACGACACCCTCGTCTACGCCCTGGGCAGCACCGCCGCCGGACCGGAGGACGGCCACCACGTCGCGAGCCGGCCCGCCGCCCTGCGCCTGCGGGACCGGCTGGGTGAGCTGCCCGCCGGCGGGACCGTCCTGGTCGTGGGCGGCGGGCTGACCGGCATCGAGACCGTCACCGAGATCGCCGAGAGCCGGCCGGACCTGCGGGTGTCGATCGCCACCCGGGGCGCCCTCGGCGACTGGCTGAGCGAGAAGGCCCAGCAGCACCTGCGCGGCGCCCTCGCCCGCCTGAACATCACCGTCCACGACGACACCGACATCACCGGCGACGGCGAGATCCGGGCCGACGTCACCGTCCGGACCGGCGGCTTCGCCGTCCACCCGATCGCCGCCGCGACCACCCTGCAGGTCACCGCCACCGGCCAGATCGAGGTGGACGGCACCATGCGCTCGGTCTCGCACCCCGACGTGTACGCGGTGGGCGACGCCGGTTTCGCGATCGGCGTCAACGGCAAGCCGCTGCGGATGGCCTGCGGGTCCGGCATCCCGATGGCGTGGCAGGCCGCCGACGCCCTGGCCGCCCGGCTGACCGGCCGGAAGGTGCCGGAGAGCCCGATCCCCTACTACACGCAGTGCATCAGCCTTGGCCGGCACGACGGCATCATCCAGCCGGTGACCCGCGACGACCGGGCCAAGCCGTCCGCGATCACCGGCGGCCCGGCCGCCCGGATCAAGGAGCTGATCTGCGCCGGCGCGGCCTGGAGCATCGCCCACCCGACGGTCCTGCTGCCGGCCCGCCGCCGGCGACTGACCCCGGCCGCCGCTCAGGCGTCGGCGCAGGCCCCGTCGAGCTTCTGACCGACGGTGACGAAACCACCGTTCACGTAGGACTTCGGGTCGGCGCCCTTGGCGGCGGTGTTCAGGTCCGCGGACACCGCCGACAGGGCCTGCTTCAGGTCGGCGTCGGGGGTGCGGACCGCCTCGGCGTCGAGCTTGGCGGCCATCTCGGTGAAGGTGTCGCGCATGCCGTCCTTCGCCGAGTCGGACGAGCTGCTCAGGTAACCGGCCAGCCGGACCGCGCCGTCGGTGAGGATCTTGTAGGCGGCGGTGCAGACATAGGCCGGGACGCCGGCCGAGGCCGACGGGGTCGGCGCGACGCTGAACGGGACGGGGAGGGACTCGGGCTTCAGCTCGATCGCGCAGCCGGCGGTCAGGCCCGCCGTCGCGATCAAGGCGAGGGGCAGGACAGCGAGGCGACGATGCGGCACAGCGTTTCTCCCTCTAGCTCGCGTACGCGTGCGGACAAGCATAGATACCCGCCGGTAGGGACATTGACCCCTGGCGATCGGAACATGGGGGATTACTCCGATCGGCCCGATTTGCCACCCGTTCGGCGACGCATCCCCCGGCGACAGAACGGCGTTAGCGCACAATGTGCCCAACATGCGAAAAAGCGGTAAATCAGCCGTCCGACGCGTTCTGATCACCGGTGTGGCCACGGTCCTCACCGCGGTCGGTGGGGCCGCCCTGGCCGGGGTGGTCTCCTCCGACCCGGTCGCGTCGCCGTCGTTCAACGGTCCGGTCTACGCGGTCGCCTATCGCGGCGACACCGTCTACGTCGGCGGCAACTTCACCAGTGCCAACGCCGGTGGCAAGAACGTGACGCGGACCAGGCTCGCGGCCTTCAACGCCCGCACCGGTGCCCTGCTCGACTGGAGCCCGGCCGCCGACGCCAATGTGCGCGCCATCGCGGTGGACGGCGACGTCGTCTACGCGGCCGGCGACTTCGACACGGTCAACGGGACCAACCGGGACGCGGTCGCCGGGCTCGGGGCGACCACCGGTCAGCTCACCGCGCTGAAGCACACCGTCCTCGGGCAGCCCAGCGCGCTGGTCGTCGGGTCCGGCCGGCTCTACGTCGCGGGCCGGATCACCGCGGTGGACGGGACGCCGCGGACGAACCTGGCCGCGTTCAGCCTGACCACCGGCGCCCTCGACGCGTGGGCGCCGACGACCGACGACACGGTGAACGCGCTCGCCTACACGACCGGTCGTGTCTACCTCGGCGGGCGGTTCCACAAGACCAACGGGGTGAGCTCGCTGCGGCTGTCCGCGGTCGACCCGGTCACCGGCGTACTCGACAAGACCCTGGTCGCCAAGCCGGTGTCGCAGGTCTTCGCGCTCGCCGCCGATCCGGCCGGCGTCTATGCCGCCCTCGGCGGCCAGGGCGGCCGGGCGGTCGCCTACACCCGGACCGGGGAGATCCGCTGGACCCGGGTCTTCGACGGGGACGCGCAGGCGATCGCCACCCTCGACGGCGTCACCTACGTGGGCGGGCACTTCGACAAGGCCTGCACCACCTCGAACAACGGGATCAAGGGCGTCTGCACCGACGGCTCGGTGCCCCGGGGCAAGCTCGCCGCGATCGACGCGCAGGGCAACCTGCTCGAATGGTCGCCGCAGGCCAACGGGGTCGCCGGCACCCGGCAGCTGGCCACCAGCGCGGCGCTCGGCTCGATCAGCGCGGTCGGTGACTTCACCCTGGTCAGCGGGGCGGCCCGCAAGCGGTACGTGTCGTTCGGCGGGGCGCACCCGACCGAGGGGGCGGTGCTGCCCGCCAACGACTACGTGGCGTCCTACAACTTCGACACCACCATCGCGGACGGGACGTTCGACGACGGCTCCGGGCACAAGCACCTGCTGCGGGCGGTGACCCGCAACGGCGGCAAGGTGACCCTGGCGGCGCACGGCACCGGGCAGGCGCTGACCTTCCCGCCCAAGTGCACCGGGGCCACCTGCCCGCGGTTCGTGCTGCAGGCCGCCGACACCGCCGACCTCAACCCGGGGAGCCGGCCGTTGCGCTACGGCGCGACCGTTCTGCTGGCCGCGGCCGAGACCGCGAGCGGCGAGAACATCATGCAGAAGGGCTACTCGACCGGCGGCGGGCAGTACAAGCTGCAGGTCGACGGGGTGTCCGGCAAGCCGAGCTGCGGGATGGGCGGCAAGGACGAGAAGATCGTGCACATCGCCCGGAGCCGCGAATCGATCGCCGACGGGAAGTGGCACGCGCTCGAATGCCGGCGCACCGGGCCGACGCTGTCGGTCGTGGTCGACGATCAGGTGAAGACGAGCGTGGCGGTGCCGATCGACCTGGCGGTGATGTCGAACCTGCCGTTCAGCGTGGGCGGCAAGGGCGTGGGCGCGGACAACGACCAGTTCCACGGCAGCCTCGACGACGTCTGGATCCACATCGGCTGATTTTTCGGGAAATATCAGGGGGTTGGCGTGGCGGCGGCGTTCTCCGTCACGCCGACCTCCGCCTCGCCGCCGCCGCTGCCCGAATTGTCCGCACCGGAGTCGCCGGAGTTGTCCGTCCCGGCCGTGGTCTCGACCGGCGCCGCGGTGGTCTCCTCGGGCGCGGCGGTGGTGGCCGACGTGGTCGGCTCCTTGCTCGGGGTCGCCGAGGGGGTCGGCGCGGTCGTCTCGGCCGGCTTCTCCGTCTTGGTGGCCGCGACCTTTCCCGGGTTGCCGTTGTTGTTGCGCTTGCCGGTCGTCTCGGCCGCGGGCGCCTTGGCTCCGCTCGGGCTGGTCGTCGCCGACTGCGCGGGCGGCGTCGAACCGGGCAGCCCACCACCGTTGAACAGCGCGAACACGCCCACCGCCGTGCCGATGATGACGAACGCCAGGGCCGCGAGCAACGCCGTACGCCGGCCGCCGCCTCCTCCGGAGGAACCGCCCGGCCCGGGCGGAAAGACGGCCGGAAGCACCGAGGTGTCTCCGCTGCGCGGAGCAAGCGGAGCAAGCGGAGCAAGCGGAGCAAGCGGAGCAAGAGGCCGTGCCGGCGCCGGAGTGGCGGCCAGGATCGCGGTCGTCTGCGGGCCCGCCCCCACCGCCTGCTCGGCCAGCGCCAGCTCGGCCGTGTCGGCCATCGCCGCCGCCGAGTCGAACCGCTCGGCCGGATCCTTGATCATCGCCGTGGCAACCAGCGCGGCCACCGTCGGCGGCACGTCGCCCGGCAACGGCGGCGCTTCCTCGCTGACGTGCTGCATGGCCACCGCGATCGCGCTGTCCCCCATGAACGGCGGATGCCCGGCCAGGCAGTGATAGGCCACCACGCCGAGCGCGTAGACGTCGGCGGACGGCCCGGTGGTCTCCTTCGAGACCTGCTCGGGCGCGATGTAGAGCGCCGTCCCGACGACCTCACGCGCCCCGGTGAGGGCGGCCGACTCGGCCGAGCGGGCCACCCCGAAGTCGACGAGCACCACGGTCCCGTCCGGCTGGATGATCAGGTTGCCCGGCTTGACATCGCGATGCACGATCCCGGCCTGGTGGGCGGCCTCGAGGGCGCGACCCGCCTGGGCGACGATCGACATCGTCTCGGCCGCGCTGAGCCGGCCCCGCTCGGCGATCCGCTCGTTGAGAGCTTGGCCGTTGACCCGGGCCATCACGATGTACGCGTCCGGCCCGCTCTGCCCGTAGTCGTAGACGTCGGCCACCCCGGGGTGGTGCAGCACCGCCATCGCCCGCGCCTCGTGCCGGAAGCGGGTCTGGAAGCCGGCATCCCCGGCCCGGCCCGCGTGCAGCGTCTTGACCGCGACGTCCCGGCCGAGCACGGTGTCGGTGGCCTGCCAGACCTCGCCCATGCCGCCGGCCGCGATGCGGTCGTCCAGGCGGTATCGATCGCCGAGTATCTCTCCAGGGACAGGCATGCCCTCCCCTCTACCCACTCGGGGCGGAACTGAAATCTCCGGTGCGCCGTATCTTCTGCCAGCCGAGCCGCCGCCCGGTCAGCGCGGCCAGCGCCGAGGAGAGAAGGACCAGGTACATGAGCTGCCGGTAGACGATCTGCTGCAGCGGAAGCGTCCACAGCGGACCTAATTTTTCCCGGTCGAGGCGGAACGCGAGCACGGCGGTGAGGATCTGGATGACCAGGACGGCCAGCCAGCCGAGCAGCGTCACCTGCCGGTCGAGGAAGAGCACGCCGTAGACCGCCATCAGGTCGATGAGCGGGGCGAGCAGCGGCAGCAGCACGGTGAACACGGCGATCAGCGGCAGCCCGCCCCGGCCGAAGTGGCCGGGTTCGAGCACGGCCCGGCGGTGCTTCCACATCGCCTGCATGGTGCCGTAGCTCCACCGGTAGCGTTGCCGCCACAGCTGCCGCATGGTGGCCGGCGCCTCGGTGTAGGCGCGCGCCGACTCCTGATAGACGACCTTCCACCCGGCCCGCTGGATCGCCATGGTGAGGTCGGTGTCCTCGGCCAGGGTGTCGGTGCTGAGCCCACCCGCGTCGGACAGCGCCGACCGGCGGAACCCGCCGAGCGCCCCCGGGATGGTGGGGATGCAGCCGAACGTGTCGTAGAGCCGGCGGTCCAGGTTGAAGCCGATCACGTATTCGATGTGCTGCCACTTGCCGAGCAGCCCGCGCCGGTTGCTGACCTTCACGTTCCCGGCGACCGCGCCGACCCGGCGGTCGGCGAACGGCTGGACGAGCTGGTGGATCGCGTCCGGGGTGACGACGGTGTCGGCGTCCACCATCACGATCAGGTCGTCGTGGCACAGCGCCACCCCGGTGTTGAGGGCGGTCGCCTTGCCGCCGCTGGGGATCCGCACGACCCGGACGTTGCCGAGCTTCAGCGCGTCGACGGCGGCGGTCGTCCCGTCGGTGGACGCGTCGTCCACGACCAGCACCTTTACCCCGGGGTGGGCGGAGCGGGCGAGCGAGCTCACCGCGGGCGCGATGGTGGTCTCCTCGTTGTAGGCGGGCACCACGATCGTCACCGGCGCGGTCACCGGCAGTCCCCACGACCAGCTGGGGGCACGCCGCCGCCGGGCGTGCGTCCAGGCGAACAGGAACAGGACCAGGGTGCGGATCAGGATCAGCCCGCCGGCCACGATGAGCAGCACCCACAGCAGCCGGAGCACCCCGTCGGCGGCGCGCACGGTCCAGACCAGAGCCCGCCCGCGCCAGACGTCGGCGGCACCGGCCCTGGGGTCGGCCGGCAGCCCCATCGCCTGGGTGACCGTGGTGAACCGGAAGCCGTCCCGCTGCAGCCGCGGGATCAGCCGGTCGAGCGCGGTCACGGTCTGCGACCGGTCCCCGCCCGCGTCGTGGAACAGCACGATCGCGCCGTCCGCGTTCGGCGGCGTGGCGTTGCGGACGATCGCGTCGACCCCGGGCCGTTTCCAGTCCTCACTGTCCACGTCGTCGAGCACAGTGAGATAGCCCTGCTCCCCCACCGCCCGCACGGTCGCGTAGTCGCCGTCGGTCAGCGCATCCGCGAACGACGAGTAGGGCGGCCGCAGCAGCGACGTCGACCGGCCGGTCGTGTAGGCGATGGCCAGCTGCGTCTGCGAGTTCTCCAGGTCACGACGCCACGCGGGCAGCGAGGCGAGGTCGGGGTGGGTGAACGTGTGCGCCCCGATCTCGTGCCCCTCGGCCTTGATCCGCCGGGCCAGCTCCGGATGCCGGGCCACCTCCGACCCGACCACGAAGAAGGTGGCCGGCACGTGATGCCGGGCCAGCACGTCGAGGATCTTCGGGGTCCAGGCCGGATCCGGCCCGTCGTCGAAGGTCAGCGCGAGAGTCTTGGCCGGCATCCGCGCCGATGTGGCGGTGTCGCCGGAGAAGTCGATGACCGGCCCGCCGTTGAGCACGGCCGGCGGCACCGCCGAGTCCCGGGACGACCGCGGATCGGTGCCGTCCGGGCTGAACCCGGCGTCGGTGTAGACCTCGACCAGCACCACCGTGCCGAGCAGCAGCAGAACCACCAGCGTGAGCAGGACCCGCAGCACCCGCCGGCGGCGCCGGACGGCCGGGATCTGCCCGGTCGACTCCGGATCGAAGGGGGCCGGCGCACCGCCGTACACGGTCACCGGGTGCAGGCCCCCGCGGAACAGGACGGCCGGGCCGGCGGCGCCGCCGGCCCGGTCAGCTGACTCACCCACACCGCCGCCAGGACCAGAACCAGCAGCAGTCCGGCCGCGTAGGTCGCCCACCGCAGCCGCCGGCGCCGGGCCCCGCTCGGGTCCACGAACACCGGCGGCGGCTCCGGCGACTCGGCGCGGATCAGGCTGGTGACGTCCTCGGCGGGCAGCCGCGCCTTCCCGACGGCCCGGCCCACCTTCGCCCGCCCGTGCGGCGGCCGCTGCACGGGTGCGCGGCCGATCGGCGAATCGTCAGGCACACCATCGACGCTAGGAGATGGACGCCCGCCCCGCACCTCACCCGGTGAACCGCGCGCCCGCCGTACCCTCCAGAAGCGACCCCGGAATCCGCCGCCCGGACACCACCATCAGCAGGTCAGCGGCGGTGCCACGAAGCGGCGCCCCGGACCCGAAGGCCCATTCGAGATCGGTCGCCTCCAGTCGGACACCCGTCAGATCAACCCCGAAATACTTCAGATTGCGCTCCCGCATCCCGTCCAGGATCAGCCCGACCCGCCCGGCCGGCGGCCGCCGGTCAAGCCCCAGCGCCACCGAGACGTCCAGCCCATGGATCACGTCGTGCGACAGCGCCCCCATCGTCCCGCCACCCGGCGGCCGCCACGGATGCTCGACGTTGTCCCGCAGACAGGCGAGCAGCTCGGCGTCACTGATCCGGGCGGTGTCCCGCCGGGCCACCCGATCCGACATCCGGTTGAAATTCCCGGCATCGCGCGCCAGCTCCACCACAAACTTCGGCGCCGACATCCGAAACGGCATGGTCATGTGCGCCACCACTTCACGCACCCGCCAGCCGGCACACAGCGAAGCCGCGCCCCACTGCTCCGGACCAAGCGCACCGAGCATCACCGCGAGCTCATTCCGCTCGGCGACAACCGCCGTACGCAGCACTTTCTCGTCCACAACCCCTCCTCCGACAAACCATTCGGGAGGGGATACGACCGGGGTGGCGCATTCTCATCGGTCCGGGCGCCGATAGCGGGCGATCGCCTCCTCACGGGTGGCGACGCCGAGCTTGCCGAGCATGTCGGAGACCCGATTGCGGATCGTACTCGTTGTGGTCGCCATCTTCGTCGGCTGCCTGACATACGCCTTCGGCTAAACCTTTGATGGGTACGCCCCACGCGGTGACCAACCGCAGCAGCGGTAGAACCCGCCTGCTCACCCGTCCCACTCACGGTCATGAACATGGCAAAGGCGGCAGGCGCGATGCGCCTGCCGCCTTCGACTTGCCTGCGTTACTTACTTGGCCAGACGCCCAAGCTCGGAGATCGCCTGCGCCACCTTCACGTACTTGTTCCCGGCCAGGTCACCGATGGTCTTGATGTTGAACGCCTGGGCCAGGGCCGTGGCATCGGACTCGCTGACCCCGGCCAGAGCCGCGACGGGAGCATCGGTCAACTCGGCCAGGGGCGTCGACTCGTAAGCCTTGTCCAGCAGAGCGTCAAGGTTCACGGAGATCGCCATGGTCTGCGTTCCTTTCCGGAGATTCCCACCGAGCGGCCGCCCGGCGACTCCTACAACCTTTGCCACTGACAGCCCGTCGAAACCTCGGTCAAACCACCAGATTCAGCAGGAAGACGCAGATCACCCCGACCACCGAGATGATCGTCTCCATCACCGACCAGGTTTTGATCGTTTGGCCGACGGTCATCCCGAAATACTCCTTGACCAGCCAGAACCCGGCGTCGTTGACGTGTGAGAAGAACAGCGAGCCGCAGCCGATCGCCAGCGCCAGCAGGGACACCTCGGGCTTGTCCAGCGTCGCCGCCAGCGGTGCCACGATGCCGGCCGCGGTGATCGTGGCGACCGTCGCCGAGCCGGTGGCGATCCGGATGCCGACCGCGACCAGCCAGCCCAGCAGCAGGGCGTTGATGTTGGCGTCCTTGGCCGCGTCGGCGACGATGTTGCCCACGCCCGCGTCCACCAGCACCTGCTTGAAGCCGCCGCCCGCGGCCACGATCAGCAGGATGCCGGCGATCGGCGGCAGCGACCCGCCGAGCACCGCGTTCGTCGCGCGCCGGTCCATCCCGGCCCGGTGGCCCAGCGTCCACATCGCCAGCAGCACGCCGAACAGCAGCGCCACCGGCGGGTTGCCGAGCACGTCGAGGGTGTCCCGCACCGGGTTGCCCTTGTCCGCGGTCAGCTCGCCGACCGCCCGGGCGAGCATCAGCACGATCGGCAGCAGCACGGTGAGCACGGCCGGCCAGAACCCCGGGTCGCGCCGCTCGGGGCGGGCGTCGATGGCGTCCTCGGCGTAGTCCTCGTCGCCGGACGCGACCGCCGCGTCGGCCCGCGCCAGCAGCGACGGCACCGGCAGCGGCACCCGCTTGGCGATGAAGTTGCCGAAGACCGGGCCCGCGATGATCACCGTGGGGATCGCGCAGATGATGCCGAACAGCAGGGTGAGACCGAGGTCCGCGTTGAGGCTGGAGATCGCGACCAGCGGTCCGGGGTGCGGCGGCACCAGGCCGTGCAGGACCGACAGGCCGGCCAGCGCCGGGATGCCGACCCGCAGCAGCCCGATGTCGGTGCGCCGGGCGACCAGCAGCACGATCGGCACCAGCAGCACCACGCCGACCTCGAAGAACAGTGGCAGGCCGACCAGCGCCGCAACACCGGCCATCGCCCACGGCAGCGCCGACCCGGAGACCCGGTCGACGATCCGGTTGACGATCCCGTCCGCCCCACCGGAGTCGGCCAGCAAGGCGCCGATCATCGACCCGAGCGCGATCAGCAGCCCCACGCTGCCGACGGTGCTGCCCAGGCCGGTGGTGAACGAGGTGACGGTGGCCCCCGGCGAGGCGCCGGCGACCAGCCCGAGCGTCGCCGAGCCGAGGATGAGGGCCAGGAACGGATGCCACTTGGCCCAGGCGATGAGGAGAATGACGACCGCGATGCCGAGCACCGCGGCGAGCACAAGTTGACCGGATCCGGCATCGGTGATGGCCTCGGCAGCGAGGGGCGTCATGCGCACGCGCTTACCCCCACCACGAGGCTTTGAATCTTCGCAGGGTAAAAGGAACAAATGGGAAAGTCGATCATGCCGGAGGTCAAGGCCGCGGCCAAGGTACGCCCGGTCGATGCCGCCTGGGCGTTCGCCCTGCGGGCCGGCCTGGCGGTGGCGATCCCGCTGGTCGTGCTGGTCGCGGCCGGCCATCCGGCCTGGGCCGGCGTGGCCACCTTCGGCGCGTTCACCGCCCTGTATGCCCGCGACGAGCCCTACCCCCGCCGAGCCCGGGTGCTGACCGCCGCCGCGACCGGCCTGATCGCCGGCGTGTTCGCCGGCACCGCCGCGGCCCTGGCCCCGCAGCCGGAGCCGTTCGGCACGGCCGCGGTGGCGGTGGTCGGCGGCGCGGCCACCCTGCTGTGCGGCCGCTTCCGGGTAGGCCCGCCCGGCGGCCTGATGTTCGCCTTCGCCACCGCGGTAACCAGCGCCATGCCGGCCACCCCCACCGACCTGTGGCGACACCCGCTGCTGTGCGCCGGCTCCGCCCTGCTGGCGTGGCTGATCGCGATGACCGGCGCGCTCATCGACCGGGACGCCCCGATGCGTCTGGCCGTGGCCCGCGCCCTGCGCGCCGCCGCCGCGCTGAGCACTGCCCCGGCCGGAACGGCTGGGCTGCTGGCGCGGCAGCAGGCGGCCGCCGCGATCGAGCGTGCCTGGCGGGCGGTGCCGCCGGACCGCCCGGCCGAGGCGTTGCTGATCGCCCGGGCCGAGACCGAGTTGAGCGGCGTGCACGGCCACCGCCCGGAGGCCGCCGCCGCGTTGCGGTCGCTGGCCGACCAGGTCGCCCGTCGCGGTCCGGCCCCGGTGCCCGAGACCGAGCAGGCCGAGACCGACGAGGTGCTGGGCCGCCGGATCTACGCACTGCTGCTGCGCGAGCCCGGCCCGCGGCGGCCCGGCCCGGTGTGGCCGGCCGCGGCCCGGGTGGCGCTCGGCGCGCTGGCCGCGGGTGCGGCGGCCGGCGTGCTGGCGCACGTCACCGGCCTCGGCCATCCCTACTGGGCCGCGCTGTCCGCGGTCGCGGTGCTGCAGGCCGACTCGCTGCGGCTCACCCTGCACAAGTCGATCCAGCGAGCCGCGGGCACCACGATCGGCCTGTTCCTGGCGGGCGCGGCCGTGGCCCTGCCCGGCGACCACTGGACCCTGGTCGCGGCGATCGCGATCGCTCAGGTCTGCGCCGAGCTCCTGGTCGTGCGCAACTACGGCCTGGCGATGCTGGCGATCACCCCGCTCGCGCTGCTGGTCGGCGAGCTCGGCAAGCCGACCCCGGCGGCCGACCTGATCGGCGACCGCCTGGTGCAGACGCTGCTGGGGTGCGCGCTCGGTCTGATCGCCGCCGCCCTGGTCCGCAACCGGGCCGCCGCCCGCCACCTGGACGAGGCGATCGACGAGGTGACGACGGCAACCACCGCCCTGCGCCGCGATCGGAGCGACGCCACCGGCGAGGCAAGGCGACTGGCGCTGCTGCTGTTGACGCTCCGCGAGGCATACGGCGTGGCCAGCGGCGAACCGGGCCTCGACCCCGGCGTCACCGAGCAGGTGCTGACCGCCGAACGAGCCGGTCGTCAGGTGCTCGCCGGTCGGCGCGACGGACCCAGTGGCCTGTCGGGGTCCACTGCGTGAACCTCCCGCACTCGCATGGCCAACGCGTTGAGGAGCCCGGTGAGCCAGTTGATCAAGTTTGGGTCGGCCTGCGGGATCGCCCAGAACTGGTCCGGCTGTAGACGCCGTCGCGTCCAGGGCTTTTCGATGTTGATATCCAACCCGTCCGCCTCGAATCTCAACCCGGCAAAACTCAGGTAGGCGACATAGAAGTCCTTGGCTGGGACCACCGCTCGGTTCGGCCGGGCACGCCTTCCATCGGCTCTCCGGACCGAGCCATTGGCTCGTCGGCCCGGAAACCGGCAGTACACACCACGGTTGCTGAATCCGACGAAAGCGGCCGACTGCGGGGTGCCCAGCCGGATCAGCCACAGGGCGCGCTCGTCGTGCTCGCCCGGGCGTTCCCACTTCCACTGATCCAGGGAGATGAGCGGAGCCGGTCCGTATCGGATCATGTTGGTCTCGTTGCCGATGACGACACGCGCAGGGACGGTGTAGGCGACCGGTTTCCGTGCTGGATCGAACTGGCGTACCAGCTCCTCGACCGCGGCCATCCGCGACGACAACTCCCGGTCGACGGACGTGCCCTTGGTGAGTGACTCCGTCCATCGAGACTCGCCCAGGAGAACTCCGATGAGCGCTCGCGCCCACCTTCGGCCCGGATCGTCCAGCAGCATCTCGACGATCCGGTCAGCCATCGACGGCCCGTGCCCGGCCTCGAGTTCGTGCAGGAGCGCGACGATCTGGCGTGGCGTCCGGAGCCGGACGACGTGGTCCAGGTACCGATCCACCAGATCGGGCCGCCGGCCTCCCGTCCCGGCCGGCTCGGGAGCCACGTGCCACAACCGGGACAGCCACCGGACCACGTCGTCCTTGCGGGCCACCTCGACCAGGATCGCATCGAGGTAGGCGCCGTCGCCCGCCACGGTCATCCGGGTGAGCACCGCGATCACGATCCCGGGCGGCTCTGCCGTGAGGTACTCGGCAAAGTCACGCGAACCCCAGGGGTGCTTGCCGACAAGCACGGGGACAGCCGCGGCAATCGTCGGCGACCCGACCGCCAAGTCGATTATCAATTTAGCGCGGGCCGTGAACACGGTCGTCCGACTCGCCGAGCCGGTGAGCGAATACGGCCACGCGAAGTCGACCCGGAACGCCGCATCGCATGCTGCGGCGACCCGGCGGGACAGCGACCGCAGGTCGGCTCGGATGAGCTCCGACATCACCGCCAGCACCGTTTCGGCGGGAACCCGCGTCGTGTGCTCGACGAAGTGCCGGATCGGAACGGCCCGGCGCGACCGGTCGAGTTCGACCAGGACCCGCCCGGCTTTGCCCGCGTCACCGGCCAGGACCACATCGATCAACACCGGCAACGCGTCGGCGTCGGCGCTGACCAGGAACGACATGAAACCCGCGATCTCCGACTCGTCCCGCTCGCCGACCGCCTCGACGACCCGGCGAGCATCGAGGAGCCGCCCGGCTTCATGGAGATTGACCAGGTAGACGGCCGTTTCGGAGGCGGGTCGCGCGACCGCCGCCCAGGCCAGCAGGTCACCGGCCGCGTCGTCGCGCTCCGCGACCCAGAGTTCGCGCGCCAGCCGCAGTAGCTCCTCGGCCGGCAGGACAGTCGCCGCCCGGATGATGGTGTCGTCGACGGCGTTCGGCAGCGGGCTGCCCTCGACGGCGTCGAGCATGGCAAGGATGGCGGGGACGTCGCCGCATCGCTGGATCGCGCGGCCGATCAGCGCCCGGGCCTGATCGGCGAGACCGGCGGTGTGCATCGCGGCAGCGATACCGGTCACGTCGGCGGCCGGCCGCCCGGCGAGGACCTCCACGGCGGCGTGGTAGACGCGGAAGGCGGCGGACCCGCGGCCCGCCTCGCGCAGCACGTCGCCGAGCACGGCCGCGTCAAACGCCGGGATCCGCGCCGCGGTGCGTTCCAGCAGGCTGTCGAGCACGCCGTCCAGGGCCGGCGCGGTCGACAGCGTCGAGACCAGCTCGATCATCGCGGCCGGCCGGCCGAACCGGTCGTCGACTGCCCTGTCCAGCAGCGCATCGCGCTGGTCGGGACTGAGCAGCTCGGCGAGCGCGGCGACGTCGGGGGCGTCGAGCCCCGCCGCGGCGGCCCGGAGCCGATCGAGGATGTCCGGCCGTTCGATCTTGAGCAGGACACCGACGATCCGGGCTACCTCGGGTGCGGGCCGCCGGACGGCCGCGGCCAGCACCCGCGCGGCGTCAGCGGCGGCATCGGCCTTGTCCAGCGCGTCGACAATGCCGACCACTTCCTGGGGCTTGCGCAGCGCGCCGAGTTCGTCGAGCAGCATCCCCGCCGCCGCCTGGTCACCGGCGGCGCGCATTCCGGCCAGGTCGTGGAGCAGGACGGGCAAGGTTCGCCAGGCCGGGCGAATGGACGGCAGCAACGCCGGAACAGCCGGTTCGACCGGCTCGACCGGCTCGACCGGCTCGACCGGCTCGACCGGCTCGACCGGCTCGACCGGCTCGACCGGCTCGACCGGCTCGACCGG
>NZ_BOML01000067.1 GCF_016862175.1 Paractinoplanes durhamensis
CCGGCTCGACCGGCTCGACCGGCTCGACCGGCTCGACCGGCTCGACCGGCTCGACCGGCTCGACCGGCTCGACCGGCTCGACCGGCTCGGTCACCGCCGGCGGACGGGACAGCGCCCGGTTGACGGCGAGGACGATGTGGTGCCCGCGGTTGCCGGACCGCTGCATCGGCACCGGGCGATCCGTGCCGCTGAGCTCGTTGCGCAGCCACCAGTAGACGTCGGCGGTGCTGAGCAGATCGGGCCGGCCCGGGATCCCCTCGTCGAGCAACCGGACGAGCGCCCCGGTGAAAGCTGTGTACTGCTCGCCCGGTGGCGACACCGACAGGCTGTTCTCGCCGCAGGAGGTCAGCAGGTAGGTGCCGTCGACCACGGTCTGGTCGGCGAACTCGTTGGGCCCGGCCAGTGTGGCGTTCCCGGCGTAGCAGCAGTCGAGGATGACCACCTTCGACGGGCACTCGCTGCTCAGCACGGCTTCTTTGATCCGGTCGTACTCGATCGCCCCGAGAGTGGAGTCGGTCTCCGCGTTGCCGAGAGCCAGGAACAGCCGCGCGGACGTGTGCTGCAGGAATCCGTGCCCGGCGAAGTAGAACACCAGCGTGTCCTCGGCCTCCCGGCCGGCCGCGAGAAGCGCACGATGGACGTCGTCGCTGGACGCGGCGTCGGTCAGGGTCACGCAGTGGCTCTCCGGCAGCCCCCACACGGTTTCGTCGGTGAGCAGCTCGCGCAGGCGGTGCACGTTCGCCGAGATCGAGGCGAGCGGACTCAGGTGCTGGTATTCGGCCGGTCCGACGAGGACGGCCCGGGACCGCAGCGGGTCGGGCAGCCGCCGGGGCGGGTCCTCACTCGGCGTCGTCATCCAGCGCCGCCCGGAGGGCCTTCTCCAGCACCGCGAGACTCTCCGGCGAGCCGTCCGGAACGGTGATCCGGACGCCGTTGACCTCAACGGTGATCGGTGGCTTCCGGGGCCGGGTGCCGAGCCACGCGCGCAGCGAGACGACGAAGCTGCTGAGGGCGATCGTGTTGCTCAGCACGATGTTGACGATCTCGGCGGCACCCTGGTGCCGGGCGCTCGCCTCGGCGGTGACGGCAAGGCCGTTCGTGCGCCGCAACCATTCGTAGAGGGACTGAAGGAACGGCAGGTCTTGATCCGGAACGCTGGCGGCGACCTTCATGAACGCATTGAAGCACGTGCGGGCATACCCCGGGTCAGACCCCGGCCGCGGTGAACCAGCCGGACGCGGACGGGCCGAGCGGCTCGTCCAGCCGTACCGCACAGATCGCCCGCACCGCCGCCGCGACCTGGTTGAGCAGGGCGGTCACCGCGCGCGCCTCGGCGTCGGCCGCGTTGCCGGCGGCCCAGTAGTAGAAGGAGTCCTCCTTCCCGATCCGGATGCGCTGGGCGTCCTCGGCGAAGGCGAAGGTGAGCTGCGCGAACTGTTCATAGTCGACATGGAACTCGCGCGGCGACTGCGGACCCGGCGGGCGGGGCGCGCTGTGGCAGTGCACGCCTCGGTCGCTCAGGCCGATCAGCGAACCGGCCTCCAGGTCGCCGAGTCGTATCAGCCACAGCGGTCGCTCGTCGGGGCGCAGGGTCAGGGTCGGCTGCCAGCCGTCGGCCGGGTCCGGCTCGGGGAGCAGGCGGCGCAACTCGTCGACGGCGGCCGCGCGGGCCAGCGTGGTCCGGTCGCCGGTCCAGTCGCCGCACAGGTCGGCGGCGCGCGGTGAGTCGCCGAGCAGGTGGCCGACGTAGGGACGGGCCCATCGGCGGCCGGGGTCGTCGAGCAGCAGCCGCACGATCCGGGCGGCGATCGGGCCGCCGTCGCCGGTGTCGAGCTCCCGGATCAGGTCGGCCACCTGGCGTGGCGAGCGGTGCTGGACTACCAGGCCCAGGAAGCGGTCGACCAGGTCGGGGCGGTGGCCGGCGGACGCGGCCGGCTCCGGGTCGAGGTGCCACAGCCGGGCGATCCACTTGACCGTGCCGGTCCCCCGGGCCAGCTCGTCGAGGATGGCGTCGACGACCGCGCCGGCCCCGGCCGCGCAGGCCCGGGTGAGCACCGCCGCGACGACGCCGGCCGGCTCGGCGACGAGCTCGGCCGCGAACCGGCCGGGATCGGCCAGGCCGGCGAGCCGGGCGGCGTGCGCCGGGGACGCCACCACCTGGTCGATGAGGACCCGGGCCGGCCACTGCGCGCCGGCCGGAACCGCGGTGGCGACCGCCCGGGACAGCGCCCGCCGGTCGGCCCGGACCAGCTCGGCCATGACCTGCACGACCACGCCCGCGGGGGTGGCGGCGAGGCGCTGCAGGATCCGCCGCAGCGCCGCGGCCTGGCCGGTCTCGTCCAGCCGGGCCAGTACCGCCGCGATCGTGGCCGCACCCTCGGCCAGCACCGCCCGGGCCAGCAGCCCGGCCGCCTCGGCGCCTGAGGTCTCCAGATGCGCGGCGATCGCGGCGACCTCGTCGGGTGCACGCCGGGCGGCGACCGTGGCAAGCACGTCGTCGACGGGGATCGCCCCGATCAGCTCCAGAAACTCGGGCACGTCCCGGCACCCGGCCGCCACCCGCCCGGCCAACTGCCGGGCCTGCTCCCCACGACCGGCCTCCCGCAGCGCGGTGACCAGGCCGGCCGTGCAGGCCGGCCAGCCGCGGACGTCATCCGCCTCGGCGGGCCGGGCAGGGCTCGGGACTTCGGAATCTGCCCTCGCCGGGCGGGCGACGGCCGCGTCGAGCAGGGCGTCGCTGTCGGCCGGGTCGAGCAGGGCGGTCACGGCTACCACCTGGCTGGCGTCCCGGGCGTGGGTCAGGAACGTCGCGCGGCGGGCGGGCGGCAGCGCCGCGAGCATCGCGGCCACCTCGGTCGATGGGCGGCGGCACGCCGTGGTCAGCACGCGGTCGGCGTCGGGGGTGTCGCCGGCTTCGCTGAGGGCCTCGAGGATGGCGGCGACCTCGTGCGGGGCGCGGTTGGCGCCGATCGCGTCCAGCAGCATTTCCGCAGCCCGGTGCCCGCCGGCCGCCCGCATCTCGGCGAGCCGGCGCAGCACCGCGCCCGGTGCCAGCCATGGCATCCGCTGAGTAGGGATGCGGCGGCCGGCGAGCATCATGGACGGATTGAAACACGGCCCGGCGGAGGCCAAGTCGCACAACCAGTCAGCCGCCGAAGGGGTCAGGCGCTGAGGCCGGCCTTCACGCCGCGGGTCACGTCGTCGGCGAGGATCTCCGGGGCGCCGGCGGCCAGGCCGTCCAGGGCCAGGCGGGCGACCACGGCCGGGTCGGTCTTCTGGTCGGCGGGGATGCCGGCCGCCATGTCGGTGGCCATGTAGCCGACGTGCAGGGCGGCCACCTCGATGCCGCGCGGTGCCAGCTCGTCGCGGACGGCTCGGGTCATCGCCCAGCCGGCGGCCTTGGCGCCCGAATACGCGCCGGCGGCGGCCGGGTGGAACCACGACAGTACGGACAGGACGTTGAGGATCGCGCCGCCGCCGTTCGCCTCGATCACCGGGACGAAGGCGCGGGTGACGCCGAGCGTGCCGAAGTAGTGGGTCTCCATCTCCTGGCGGATCAGGTCGAGGTCGCCGCCGATCAGCGGCTGGCCGAGCGAGGTTCCCGCGTTGTTGATCAGCAGGGTGACGTCGGGGGCGGCCTTGGCGGCGCGCTCGATCGACGCCGGGTCGGTGATGTCGAGCTGCAGCGGGATGGCGCCGGGCAGGTCGACGCTGCTGAGCACGCGCGCGCCGGCGTAGACCTTGGCGCCGCGTTCGAGCAGCTGGGCGGCGAGGTGACGGCCGAGGCCGCGGTTGGCGCCGGTGACTACGGCTACCGAGTTCGTGATGTCCATGCCGATTAGATTACGGCCAGCATCTAATGGCCGCAAGGTAATAGATGACACACGCCATCTATACTCAGGTTCATGGGACGGGTGTCGCAGGCGCAGGCGCAGGAGAACCGGAAGCGGATCGTCGAGACGGCGGCCCGGCTGTTTCGCGAGCGCGGCGTGGCCGGGGTGAGCGTGGCCGACGTGATGGCCGAGGTGGGGCTGACCCACGGCGGCTTCTACAAGCAGTTCGCCTCCAAGGAGGCGCTGGTCGCGGAGGCGGTCGGGCAGGCCTTCGACGAGCTGAGGGGCAAGCTCGGCGGGCTGGACCGGGCCACCTTCCTCGACGAATATCTCTCCCCCGCGCACCGCGACGACCCGGGCGCCGGTTGTCCGGCCGCCGGGTTCAGCGGCGACATGGCACGCGAGGACGAGGGGAACGCCGCTCTGGCAGCGTACGCAAGCGGAATTGATCTTTATGCCCGCTGGCTGGGCGATGACCTCGCGGCGGTGAGCACCCTGGTCGGAGCGATGGTGCTCGCCCGCGCGACGGCCGGCACGGAGATCTCCGACCGCATCCTCGCGGCGGCGAAGGCCGCGCTCGCGTAGGCGAAAGCCACGCTCGCGTAGGCGAAAGCCGCCTCAGCGCAGGCGGAAGTTCTCCTCGAGGATGTGCAGCGCCTCTTCCAGGCGTCGGAAGTCGCCCTCCTCGAAGGTCGCCGTGCCGGGCGGGGTGATCGCCATGACCACCCCGACCATCGCACCGGCGATGACCCGATAAGTGAGGTCGTCGCCGGTGCGGCCGTCGCGCTCGGCGAGGGTGCCGGCCAGCATGTCGATCGCCATCACGGTCTGGCTCATCGCCCGCGCCCGCAACTCCGGCACCGCCTGGAAGATCCGCTGGCGGCGGCGCTCGCTCGCCCACTCCTCCTCGGTGAGCGCGAGGAACACCGACCGCATGCCCTCGAGCAGGGCGGTCACCGGTGGGACGCCGGCCGGCTGGTCGCGGATGGCCTCGACGATCACCGGGTCGTAGTCGTCGATCAGGATGACGTCTTCCTTTGTCGGGAAATATCGGAAGAACGTGCTCGGCGAGACCTCGGCCGCCTCCGCGATCTGGTCCACGGTGGTCGCCGCGTACCCCTGCTCCTCGAAGAGGCGCATTGCGTGCTCGCGGATGGCGAGCCGGGTCTTCGCCTTCTTGCGTTCCCGCAAACCGGCCGGCAGCGACGAGGTCATAGCCCCGATTCTGCCAGGGTCAGCCGCTCGGCCTCCACGGCCGCGGCCGGCGGCGGGGTGCGGCCGGGCAGCATGACCAGCGCGAGGACCACCCCGGCCGCGGCGACCGCGGCCGCCACCACCAGCGAGACGTCCATGCCGTGGGTGAAGGCGGCGCGGACCGCGCCGAGAAGCGCAGGGTCGCCGGTGACGCCGGCGGCCACGCTCTCCCGGGTCGCATCGCCGGCCGCGGCGGGCAGGGCGTCGCGGTAGGCGCCGTTGAGCACGGTGCCCAGCACGGCTACCCCGATCGCGCCGCCGACCTGCCGCATCGCCTGGATCAGGCCGTTGCCGACGCCGCTGCGTTCGGGGGTGAGCGCGCCGAGGGCCGCGTCCATCGACGGCGGCAGGGTGAAGCCGAGACCGAGACCGGCCAGGCTCACCCATACCGCGATGAAGCCGAATCCGCTGGTGGCGCTGGTGGTGGCGCCGAGCAGCAGGGCCGCGGTCATCAGCGCCAGGCCGCCGGCGATCACCAGGCGGCTGCCGATCCGGGCGGCGATCTTCTCGGCGGTGCGGGCGCCGACCAGCAGGCCGCCGATTACCGGGAGCAGGCGCAGGCCGGAGCCGAACGCGTCCTGGCCCTCGACCGCGCTGTAGAACTGCGGCAGCGAGAACATCAGGCCGAGCATGCCGAAGCTGGCCACGGTGGCGAGCACGGCGCCGCCGGTGAACTGCCGCGACCGGAACAGATCCAGGTCGACGAGCGGGAATTTGGCCGTCCGCTGCCGGACCACGAACGCGATCAGGGCCAGCACTCCGGCGATCATCGTGGTCAGCGAGCGGGCGTCGGACCAGCCGCGGTCGCCGGCCTCGATGATCCCGTAGGTGAGCGCGACCAGGCCGGACGCCGAGAGCAGCACGCCGAGCGGGTCGAACCGGCGGGTGCGGTCGCCGTGCGACTCGGGCACCCACAGCGTGACGGCGACCAGCGCGACCGCGATCAGCGGCACGTTGATCAGGAAGACCGAGCCCCACCAGAAGTTGTCGAGCAGCCAGCCGCCGAGCAGCGGGCCGAGCGGGATGCCGAGCGCGCTCGCGGTGAGCCAGATGCCCAGCGCCCGCGATCGCTCCTTGTCCTTGAAGAGCACGGTGAGCACGGAACCGGAGAGCGGCATGATCACCGCGGCGCCGAGGCCGAGCGCGGTGCGGGCGGCGATGAGCTCGCCGGTGCCGGCCGCCCGGGCGCACGCGGCGGAGGCGGCGCCGAACACGAACAGCGCGCCGAGCAGCAGCTTCTTGCGGCCGAAGCGGTCGCCGAGCATGCCGGCCGGCAGCAGCACGGCGGCGAGGACCAGCAGGTAGGAGTTGGTGAACCACTGCAGGTCGCCGGTGGAGGCGTGCAGATCGCGGCTGAGCGTCGGCAGGGCGACGCTGAGGATCGTGGTGTCGAGACCGATGGCCAGCGTGCTGAGGGCCAGGGCGGCCAGCGCGTACCAGCGCGACTTGGAAGTAACCATGTTTTGACAGTAACCCTCAGTTTCTAGTTACTGTCACTTTCCTCAGCGTGCTCTCAGGGTTTCCAGCGGGGGAAGATGGTCCGGTGATCGACGAGGAAGTGCCTGATTTCTGGCGCGCGCTCGGGCTGCCTGGATTGGCTGACGTGCACACCCATTTCCTCCCGCCGCGAATGGAACGCCGGGTCTGGGACCACTTCGCCGCCGCCGGGCCACTGATCGGCCGCGAGTGGCCAATTCGGTACAAATCCGATTTATCGGAAAGAATCAAAACCCTCGACCGGCTTGGCGTACGGATATTCAGCGCCCTCGCCTACGCCCATAAACCGGACATGGCCGCCGACCTGAACCGATGGAGCCTGGACTTCGCCGCCACCACCCCGGGCTGCCTGGCCAGCGCCACGTTCTTCCCCGAGCCGTCGGCTGTTGAATACACCCGGGCCGCCCTGGACCGCGGCGCCCAGATCGTCAAGCTGCACCTGCAGGTGGGCGGCTTCGACCCGCGCGACCCGCAACTCGACGAGGTCTGGGGCCTGCTCGCCGAGACGGGAACGCCGATCGTGGTGCACGCCGGCTCCGGCCCGGTCGCGCACGGCTTCGTCGGCCCCGCCCCGATCGGCGAGGTCCTCCAGCGGCACCCCGGGCTGGCGATCATCGTGGCGCACATGGGCGCCCCCGAATACCAGGGCTTCTTCGACCTGGCGACGAGCTACGAGCGGGTCCGGCTCGACACGACGATGGCGTTCACCGACTTCTTCGAGGAGATGGCACCCTTCCCGGCCGGTCTGCGCCCCCGGCTGCACGACCTGGGCCTGGCCGGAAAAGTCCTCCTGGGCAGCGATTTCCCGAACATCCCCTACGCGTACGCCCATCAGCTCGAGTCGCTGGCCCGGCTCGATCTCGGCGACGACTGGCTGCGCGCGGTGCTGTGGCACAACGCCCGAGATCTGTTTGGAACGACGCCGCGCGGGTGAAGATCCGCGAGGGGCGTGCGCGGGCATGCCACGATCATGTAATAGCCCACGGGTCGTGGAGGGAGGCCGACATGAAGAAGGCACTCGGCTGGATCCTGCTCATCCTGCTCATCTTCTACATCGGCACCAGCCCCGGCCCGGCCGCGGACGTCGCCCGCAGCCTGGGCGACGGCATCGCCGAAGCGTTCCGAGGCATCGGCACGTTCTTCCAAAACCTCTCGACGTGACCCACCTGCTCTGCGCCGGTCTGGCCACGGTGGACCTCCTCTACCAGGTCGACCGGATCCCCAGGATCGACGAGAAGGCGCAGGCCACCGGCTTCGATGTCGCGGCGGGCGGACCGGCCGCGAATGCCGCCGTGACGGCGGCCGCGCTGGGCGCGGAGGTCACTCTGGTCACCGCGATCGGCGCCCATCCGCTGGGCGACCTCATCCGCACCGACCTGCACATTCATGGCGTACGGGTGATCGACGCGGCCGCCGGCTCCACGACACCGCCGCCGGTCTCCGCGATCACCGTGCTGAGCGGCACCGGACAGCGGACGATCGTCAGCCGCAACGCCGGTGAGCTGCTGGTCCGCGTACCGGAAAAGGGTCTGCCCGACGCCGACCTGACGCTTGTCGACGGGCATCACCCCGCCCTGGCCGTGGCGGCGGCGCGCAGCGCACGCCGCCTGATCGTCGACGCCGGCACCTGGCGCCCGGTGTTCACCGAGATCCTGCCGTTCGCCGAGGTGGTGGCCGCGTCGGCGGCCTTCCGGCACCCGGCCGAGGCCGCGCCGACCGACGAGGCGCTGGCCACCGCGATCGGCGCACCGCACGTGCTGGTGACGCACGGCCCCGACCCGATCAACTGGTTCAGCGGCAGCGAGGCCGGCGCCGTCGAGGTCCGGCCGGTCGAGGCGGTCGACACCACCGGAGCCGGCGACGCCTTCCACGGTGCCCTGGCGGTCGCACTCGCCGACGCCGGCCTCCCGGAAGCGATCTGCTTCGCGAGCCGGGTGGCCGGCGTGCGAGTCCGGCACTCCGGGCCGCGAGCGTGGCTCGCGGCCCTCGGTCGCCGCTGATCAGACGGTCTTGGCCAGCCGGTCCGCGAGCAGCTTCGCGAAGCGGGCCGGGTCCTCCAGGTCGCCGCCCTCGGCCAGCAGTGCCGTCCCGTACAGCAGCTCGGCGGTCTCCGGCAGGGCGTCATCGTCCGCGCTGGTCTCGTGGGCCGTGCGCAGGCCGCTGACCAGCGGGTGGTTCGGGTTGAGCTCGAGGATCCGCTTGACCCGCGGGCCGTCCTGGCCCATCGCCCGGTACATCTTCTCCAGCGCCGGCGTGATGTCGTCGGTGTCGCTGACCAGGCAGGCCGCGCTGGTGGTGAGCCGGTGCGACAGGCGTACGTCCTTGACCTGCTCCTCGAGCTTCTCCTTGAGGAAGGTGAGCAGCGGCGCGAAATCGCCTTCCGGCTCCGGCTCTTCCTTGTCCTTAGGCAGGTCGACGTTGCCGCGGGCGACCGACTGCAGCTTCTTGCCGTCGAAGTCGGGCACCGCCTCGACCCAGATCTCGTCGACCGGGTCGGTGAGGATCAGCACCTCGTAGTCCTGCGCCTGGAAGGCTTCCATGTGCGGCGAGTTCTCGACCTGGGACCGGGAGTCGCCGGTGAGGTAGTAGATCTCCTCCTGGCCCTCCTTCATCCGCTCCACGTAGGCGGCGAGGGTGGTCGGCTCGGTGCCGGCCGTGGACGAGAAGGTGGCGATGTCGAGGATGGCCTTCTGGTTGTCCTGGTCGTTGAGCAGGCCTTCCTTGACCGCCTTGCCGAACTCGCGCCAGAACGTCGCGTACTTCTCCGGGTTGTTGGCCAGCAGGTCCTTGATCGTCGACAGCACCTTCTTGACCAGGCGCCGGCGGATCATCTGGATGTGCCGGTCCTGCTGGAGGATCTCCCGGGAGATGTTCAGCGACAGGTCGGCCGCGTCCACCACGCCCTTGACGAAGCGCAGGTAGTCGGGGATCAGCTCCTTGCTGTCGTCCATGATGAAGACGCGCTTGACGTAGAGCTGCAGGCCGCGCGGCGAGTCCCGCTGGAACAGGTCGTGCGGGGCCCGGGACGGCAGGAAGAGCAGCGCCTCGTACTCGAAGGTGCCCTCCGCCTTCATGTTGATGATCTCGAGCGGGTCGCTCCAGTCGTGGCTGATGTGCCGGTAGAACTGGTGGTACTCCTCGTCGGTCACCTCGGAGCGCGGCCGCGCCCACAACGCCTTCATTGAATTCAGAGTGTCGACCTGTTCCCCCGAGCGCATCTTGATGGGGAACGAGATGAAGTCGGAGTATCGCTTGACGATCTCCTTGATCTTCCACTCGTCGGCGTAGTCGTAGAGCGCGTCCTCCTCGTCCTTCGGGCGAAGGTGGACGGTCACCGTGGTGCCCACGGGCGCGTCCGGCGCGTCGTCGATCGTGTAGGTGCCCTCGCCGGCCGACTCCCACCGGGTGCCGTGGCCCTCGGTGCCGGCCTTGCGGGTCACCAGCTCGACCTTGTCGGCGACCATGAACGTCGAGTAGAACCCGACGCCGAACTGGCCGATCAGCTCCGGCGACTCCTTGGCCTCCTTGAGCTTGGTGAGCAGCTCCGCCGTACCCGACTTGGCGATCGTGCCGATCAGCTCGACCACCTCTTCGTGGGTCATGCCGATGCCGTTGTCGCGGATCGTGAGGGTGCGCGCCTCGGTGTCGGCCTCGATCTCGATGTGCAGATCGGAGGTGTCCGCCTCGAGCCCGTCCTGCAGCGTGGCCAGACGCAGCTTGTCGAGCGCGTCGGAGGCATTCGAGATCAGCTCACGCAGGAAGATGTCCTTGTTCGAATAGATCGAATGGACCATCAGCTGCAGAAGCTGCCGGGCCTCGGCCTGGAACTCCAACGTCTCCAAATCCAACACTCCCCATGATCGCCGTCGTGGTCATTCCCCCCGATCGTATGACCCCAGCGTCACCGGCCCGGCACCGGCCGGGTTCCCTCACCCCGGCGCGTTCCCGGGCCGCGACCCGGCGCGCCTCGAAGATCAGCAGCAGGACGGCAGCCAGGGCAAACGCGACGTGACTGAGATTGATCATCCAGGCTTATGTCATGGCTGCCCGGCGACATCCGGCCGGTAGCCGAGGAACGTGGTGACCTCGGAGATCAGCTCGTCGCCGAACTCGAAGACCAGCAGCGCGAACCGCTCGAACGACCCGCCCGGCCCGGTCGGCCGCTCCTGCCAGAGGGCCAGCCCGCCGTTGGCCGCCTCGGCCACCATCCGGGCACCGTGACACGACCCGTCGGAGTTGGCCATCACCGTCGCCACCGTCTCCCGGCCCCGGATCCACCAGGTGAACGGCGGCATCGAGTTGATCACGTCGGCCTGCAGGAGCGCGACCAGGGCGGCGATGTCGTCCCGCTCGAAGGCGTCGGCGTAGCGCTCGACCAGCGACCGTTTCGCCTCGTCGGACAGCGGGCTCGGCGCTTGCAGGCCGGTCGTGCGCAGGGTGGCCCGGGCCCGCTGCAGCGCGCTGGTCACCGACGGCACGGTGGTGTCGAGCAGCCCGGCCACCTCGTCGGCCGGCCAGCAGAACACGTCGCGAAGGATCAGCACCGCCCGCTGCCGGGCCGGCAGATGCTGCAGGGCGGCCACGAACGCGAGCCGCACAGTGTCCCGCCGCACCGCCACATCGGCCGGGTCGAGCACCCGGTCGACGATCGGCAGCACCCAGGTCGATTCGGGCAGCGGCGCGCCGAGCACCATGGTGGCCTCGAAGTCGACCGCGCGGGCCCGCCGCTGCGCCGACCGCAGCATGTCGAGACACACGTTGGTGGCGATCCGGTAGACCCAGGTGCGCACCGAGCCGCGGGCCGGGTCGTAGTCGCCGCCGTGCTTCCAGGCGCGCAGCATCGTCTCCTGCGCCGCATCCTCGGCCTCGAAGGGCGACCCGAGCATCCGGTAGGCGAACCCGACGAGCTCCGGCCGCAGCGCCGCGAGCTGCGCCTCCATCACGACACCTCCAGGATCGCGTCGCTGACCGCACACTGGAACGGCGACCGCCCCGGCCCGCCACCGAGCCGGTTGGTCAGGTAGGCGACGACCAGCCCCCGCGACGGATCCGCCCACCCGAAGCAGGCGTTCGACCCGTTGTGCCCGAACGCGAGCGGGTCACTGAGGCTCCCGAAGTAGCGCTGCCGCCCGGGTTGCCCCAGCTGAAACCCTTCCGACCAGCGGATCGGCATCCCCGACAGCAGGTCGGTCTCCCCTTCGCTGGTCGGCGTGGTGGCATCGTGCCAGCTCCCGTCGTCGAGCAGCGCCTGGTAGAACCGGGCCAGGTCCCGCGCAGTGCCGGCCGTGGTCGCGGCCGGAATCACCGCGTCCCGCACCGCCCGCCGGTTGAACATTGCCCGCGGCACCGCCGGCCCACCCTCGACCGGCACCCGCGACCCGCCCATCCGGGTGTGCCGCATGCCGGCCGGCGCAAAGATCTCGTCCCGGAAGACATCCGCGAGCGGCCGCCCGGTCACCCGCCGCACGACCTCGCCGAGAAGAAACCCGAAGCTGAGAATGTGATAGGCGGGCACGGCCCCCGGAGCGCTGTGCGCCCGGGCCCGCGCCAGCGCGCGAACAGACAAACCCCAGTGGGTAGCGCGAAGTGCATCCCCACGCACACTTCTTGCGTACGGAAGTCCCGAGCGGTGCCGCAGCACATGCCGGATGGTGATCCCGCCTTTGTCCTGAGCCCCGAACTCGGGCCAGTACCGGGCGATCGGATCATCGAGGTCGAAGGCACCCTGCCCGGCAAGCCGGTGCACGACCATGGCGATGAACGGTTTCCCGGCGGAGAACAGCAGAAACGGCGTGTCGGCATCGACACCCCAGGCCCGATCGAGAACCACTTCGCCATCACGCAGCACACAGAGCTGCGCGAGCGCGCCACCCTCCTCGACCAGCTCCACCGCGCGCCCGAACTCCACGAGCCCGACATTAGTCTTCCCGGCCCGGCGCGGGCCCGACGGTTCCTTCGCCGAGCCGTGACACCTGTCGCAGTGATCGACAACGATACGGTTCCGGGATGTCAAGAATCGATCGATGTGGGCCGCCGGCTCGGTGCGGACGCCGTTGCCGCGGCCCTGGCCGCTGCCGGTCTGCTGCCGTCCGACGTCGACCTGATCGTGACGACCTCGGTGACCGGGCTGGCCGTCCCCAGCCTGGACGCGCGGATCGCCCACCGGCTCGGGCTGCGTGACGACGTCAAGCGAATGCCGCTGTTCGGACTGGGATGCGTCGCGGGTGCGGCCGGCATCGCCCGGATCCACGACTACCTCGAGGGCCGTCCGGACGACGTGGCGGTGCTCCTGTCGGTCGAGTTGTGCTCGCTCACCTTCCAGCGCGACGACACCTCGACGGCGAACCTGGTCGGCTCCGGCCTGTTCGGCGATGGCGCGGCGGCCGTCGTGGTCATCGGGGAACGGCGCGCGGCGACGGCCGGGCACGGCCACGCGCCCCGGGTGCGGGCGACACGCAGCCGGCTCTACCCGGACTCCGAGCGGGTCATGGGCTGGGACATCGGCGAGACCGGTTTCCGACTCGTGCTCGCGGCCACGGTCCCCGACATCGTCGACACCTACCTGAAGGGTGACGTCGAGACCTTCCTCGCCGCGCACGGGCTGGCCGTGAGCGACGTCGACACCTGGATCGCCCACCCGGGCGGTCCGAAAGTCATCGAGGCCATCGTTCGCACCCTGGGTCTGAAACCGGACGCTCTCGACGTGACGCGACGCAGCCTGGCGTCGGTAGGGAACCTGTCCTCCTCGTCCGTACTGCACGTCCTGCAGGAGACGCTGGCGACCCGTGACCCCGGTGCCACGAGGCACCCGGCCATGATGCTCGCCATGGGGCCGGGCTTCTGCTCGGAGCTGGTGCTCCTGGACTGGTGAGCACCCCGGGCTCATCTGCACGCCTCGGTAGCCGACGAGGCGTTCCCAGCCCATAGCGCCGAACGCGACAGCAGGTCACTGTCGCGCTGATCTGGTCGGCCTCGTCTCAGGATCGCGTAAGAGCGGATCGCTCTGTCTTAGCCGAGGTTTCAGCTTTCGTGGTGCCGGTCAGGGCGCGCATCGCGTACGCCGCCTGCCACAGACCCATGAAGAGGACGGGCAGTCGTTCGTAGAGACCGGCCGGTGAGTTCCCGCCGTCCTGACCGTGCGCGGCGGTGACGGCCGCGAAGAAGGCCGCAAGGGCGATCAGCGACGCCGTGCTGCAGCCGATGGAGAACAAGGCCCAGCCGGCGAGCGGACGGCGCAGCGCGGCGACGGCGGCGACCGGGAAGGCGAGAAACACCAGCAGAGCGCCCGTGTTATGGACATCGCCGGTGGCGGTGACGACGGTGGGCTCGCCGGGTGGAAAGCCCAGAACAGGATCGGTGCGGAACGGACCGATGAGGATCAGGCCCAAGCCGGCCAGGGCGAGGAGCGCGTAGGCCGAGGTCCGCAATGCCGCTGAACGGCGGAGCCCTTCGGCGAAGCACAGGGTGAGGACGCCGTACAGCACGAAGTTGGCGATCTGAACCCAGCCGTACTGAGCCAGGCTGAGAGTGCTGATGGTGTCGTGCCCGGAGCTGTAGCCGGGCTGTATCGCTCCGTTGATCGTGAAAGTCGCGGCGAACAGCACCGGGCCGGCCGCGCCGAGCGCCAGCAACACTCGTGTACTACGTACGCTCATAAATACAACGTACACATGGTTGGATACGTTGTACACACGAGTGAGAAGGTGACCTGATGTCACTGTGGGAACGGCTCGACCGGCCCGGCGACCCCGCCCATCAAGCACGGCCCGCCCTGACTGTGCAGAGAATCGCCACGGTGGCAGTGGGCATCGCGGACACGAACGGGCTCGGCGCCATCACCATGCGCCGCCTCGCCAAAGATCTGGGCGTGGCCCCGATGGCCGCTTACCGGCACGTGGAGGGCAAGGACGACGTCCTCGAGCTGATGGTGGACCACGTCTACGGTGAAGTGAAGTTGCCCGCAGCCACCGACTGGCGAACGACCATGCGAGCCCTCGCCTGCGGCGTCCGCGCGCTCGTGCTCGAACACCCATGGCTCACGCAACTCCCCGCAACGCGGGCGGTGTTCGAACTGACTCCCGCCCGGATGGCTCTGGCCGAACGAGCGCTCGCCGCGCTGCGCGGTGCCGGAATCGACGCTGACACGTCGATGAGCATCTTCCGCACGGTCACCGCCTACGTGCATGGCGCCACCAGCAACGAACTCGGCTTAAGACAGCTGATGGCCGACCAAGGCTGGACCGACGGCGCTGAATCCCGCACTGGCCTCGCGAGCCGGATGACCTGGCTGCTGAACACCGGCCGCTACCCCACATTCGAGCGCTACATCCGCGAGGCCGCCCACAAGGACGACCCGCAATGGCAGTTCGATGTCGGACTCGACGCCCTCCTCGACGGCATCGCGACCCGCATCAGCCGACCGCGCCGATCTTGAGCGAGCGGTAACCGGATCTGCCGCCGATAATGCGCTCCACCCGGTAGGGCAGGACGGGAGCACTTGCTCTGGCGCACGGGGGCCGACGAGCGGTTGCGGGCACATCAGCCGCCGGTGCGGTCCGGACCACGAGGCAAAGAGTTGGGCCGATACGAGCATCCGGATCTCTGTCGCCGGTAATGCGCCAGTGGCAGCTCGAGCTACGGGTGCCGGCCGACCCGGGAGTACGTCGAGCTTGACATGTATCGAAACCGCGAGCAACTATGGATTCGACAAATGTCGAATCCGACGGTTATCGAAACCGTTGCCGGAGCCGCAGGAGGCCGCCATGTTGATCCGCCTTCTCCGCCGCGCCGCGCCGACCGCCGGGGTCCGGTTTTGCGACGGCTGCGCCGAGGTCACCACCGCGGCCGACCGCGGCCGCCGCTACCGCGCGTTCCGGCAGGCCCACACCACCCTTGGCCCCCGCTGACCATCCCTCGAAGGAGACCCACCATGACCGACACAACCGACGCTGCCGACAAGCTGGCAACTGCCGCCGCGACCGGCTGTTGCGGCGCACCCGCGCCGACCGCCGTCGCTCCCCAGGCCCCGGCGTCGACCGATCCCTGCTGCGGCACCCCAGCCGAGGCCACCGCCGAGAACTCCTGCTGCGGCAGCGCCGCGAAGACCGAGGCCGTCGCCTCCGGTGCCACCTGCTGCGGCACCGCCACCGACATCAGCGGCGACGGTGCTTCGATCCGCGAACAGGTTCGCGCCCGCTACGCCGACGCCGCCACCCGCGCCGCCGAAGGCGACCGGTGCGGCAACGACGACCTCTACGGCGCCGACGAGCGCGGCGAACTCCCCGACGCGGCCCTCCGCGCCAGCCTCGGCTGCGGCAACCCGCTGCGGGTCGCCGACCTCAACCCCGGCGAGACCGTCCTCGACCTCGGCTCCGGCGGCGGCATCGATGTCCTGCTCTCCGCTCGCCGCGTCGGACCGGCCGGCACCGCCCACGGCCTCGACATGACCGACGAAATGCTCGTACTCGCACGCCGCAACGCCGCCGAGGCCGGCGCTACCAACGTCGAGTTCCACAAAGGCCACATCGAGGACATCCCACTCCCGGACGCCTCCGTCGACGTCGTCATCTCCAACTGCGTGATCAACCTGTCCGCCGACAAGCCCGCCGTCTTCGCCGAAATGCACCGCGTGCTGCGCTCCGGCGGCCGCATCGGCATCTCCGACGTCGTCGCCGACGACCACCTCACCCCCGAGCAGCGCGGCGTCGTCGGCGACTGGTCCTCCTGCATCGCCGGAGCACTCTCCCGCAGCGAATACCTCGACGGCCTGACCGCCGCCGGATTCGTCGACCCCACCGTCGACTTCACCGGCTCCTACGCCCAGAACATGCACGCCGCGATCATCCGCGCCCACCGCCCCTGAAACCCGGTCCTCCGCCGGCGGAGCCACCACTTCACCGGCCCGACCACGCCCAGACCCCGCCGGTGATGAGACGAAGCACGCCACTTGGCACCTCGGAGGCTGAGTGACCCGGGGGATCGGTTCGGGCAAAGCACGTTTGTTGTCACCGAAGAGGCGAACTACCTGCCACCAGAGCTGATCGGCCCGCTTCGCCGACCACCCAGCGCGACGGCCCCCGGATCTGGCCGATGACAGCGCACTCGATCATTCCGCTCGGTACGTCAGCGAGGATTGCATTGACATCGTCGATAAGATGAGCTGATGGTCACCAGGAAAAGGGACTCTAGCAAGTTTGAGTACCCGAACGAGTTGGCCAATGGCTGCTGAGGCCTGGAGTGCCGTCCTCGTCACAACAACGCTAATCGGATTTGGGCTTGCTATCTGGCAGGCGGTTCGAGCGGAGCAACTCAATAAAAGAGAGCGAGATCTGGACTGGCCACGCTTCCGAAGTGCGGCGTCAGACCTTGCCCGATCGGTCGACAGGTCGGACTTCACGCCGGAGGTCATCCTCGCGTTGAGCGAGCGTGGCGCCATTGTCGCCCACCTGGTTGCACGAGAGTTGCGGACGCAGGTCCCCGTCGTCACGGCGGCCTACCTCGGTAAGCCGGACCAGAGTGCCGAACTGCCTGGCCACGAGGCCGTACGTGGCACCAAGGCCGTGTTGTTCCTGCCGGATGGTATTGCTGGATTCAAGGGGCGCCGCCTACTGCTACTCGACGACTTCGTCATGACCGGAGACGGTCTTCAGTCGGTTATCGACGCGTTGCTCAGAAAGGGATTCGAACGTACGGAAATTCGAAGCGGCGCAGTGGTGGCGACGAGAATATCGATAGTGAGCAAGAAGGGGCCTGACTACTTCGGGCGGGAGACCACGGGTTTCGACTTCTATTTTCCGTGGGGCCGAGCCGAGTGAACTGATTTGCCGCTGCGCGCGTACAGGCGTCCATCGACGTTGGTCACCGAGCGTGAGGTGTAGCAGTCCAGCGTTGTCTGTCTTTCGCGATGAACATGCGTTGCTGGATGGCAGCGACTGCCCGCGTACGGTCCACATAGTTGGCAGTTCACGAAGGCAAGAACCGGCGGCTGCTACGAAGTCTTGACCAGGCCATCCGCCTCGTCCGGCGCTCCAGTTCGTCACGCGGTGTACCGAGGGAATGGCTTCCTTCGGAGGTTCGCGGTCGGCAGGATGTACGGATGCCGCTGTTCGAGATGACTACTGACCAGTTGGTCGAGGTTCCGTCGACCACGTTCGCCGCCGAGCAGATCCTCGAGCGTGCCGATCTTCAACGGCTGCTGCGGGCGAAGCTGGACATGATCGTTGACGACGTACTGGTCGTCTCCGAGGAGTTCGGCGCCTTCGCCGACGCCCGTCGCCGTATCGACCTACTCGGCGTAGATCGTGCGGGACACATCGTGGTCATCGAGTTGAAGCGCACTACCGATGGCGGCCACCTCGAATTGCAGGCGTTGCGGTACGCCGCGATGGTCTCGGTCATGACCTTCGACGACCTCGTCGAACACTACGAACTGTTCCTCGCGAAGGTGGAACCGGACGCGGTCGAAGAGGCCCGCATCCGTCTCGCCGAGTTTCTCGAGGACGTCGGCGGCGAGGAGACGGTCCTGAGCCGGGAGGTCCGGGTGGTGCTCGTCGCGGCCGGCTTCGATCGGGAGATCACCACGACGGTGCTGTGGCTCAACGACGTCTACGGGCTCGACATGCGCTGTGTCCGATTGACCCCGTACAAGGTCGACAACCGCCTGCTGCTCGATGTACAGCAGGTCATCCCACTGCCGGAGGCAAGCCAACTCACCGTCCAGCTGCGGCGCCGGCAAACCCAGGCCCGAGCGGCCGGTGCCGACAACAGGGACTGGACTCCGTACGAGATCATCACGCCGGCCGGACGCAGCGAACCGCTGCGCAAGCGCCGAGCTGTACTGGCCATGGTCACCGCGCTGCACCAAGCAGGGGTGCCTGCCGCAGACCTCGCGACAGCAGTACCTCGGTCCCGGGTTCTGTCCGTGGACGGGACACTCGCCGGCGAGACGCTGGCGGAGGCCTTCATGAGTGCCTATCCCGGATCCCGCAAGCGGCTCGGCCGGTGGTTCATCGACGCGCCCCTGCACGACAGCGACAAGACCTGGGTGGTCTCGAAGATGTGGGGCACCAACACAGAACCCGTACTCGACCGGCTCCTGGCCCTGGCGCCTACGGATGGCTACGGCTACGAAGCCGTTTCTGACAACTGACTCGGACAGCGCCGCTCACGTGTTGACGTCACAAGGGTGCGCTGTCATGCCGAAAAGCGGACGCATTCATGATCAACACAATTTCCAGGATGTCGGTGCCTCAACGAGGCTGGACGGCCCCGAAATCCTGGAAATTGTGTTGATCTAGGTCGCAAACCAGCGCACGGAGTGCGGCGGCAGCCGGCGGCCGCGGCGACGATGCATCCGGATCCGCGATCCGCTCGCCACGGCGAGTAATACTTGCCGGGTATGCGGGTGGAATCTGACCTCTCAGCCACCCGGCGCCGATGGGCGGCTCGGCGGGCGATCAGCCCGTGCGCCTGCTCGGCTCACGGCTGCGCCGAACCGAATTCTTCGTTTGTTCTGAACATTCAAATCAAGGTTTCCACCTGGTTGAAAATTCAGAGAGAGCGCGCAGGGCATCGATCAATTCTTCAGTCGAGAAAGGCTTCTTCATCAACATTTCGTATTCGGTTATAACTCCTTCGGCGATGGCGAGATCTCGGGGCAGGCCAGACATGAAAACCGTTCGAGCATCCGGTCGGAGAACGGCCGCCGAATCGGCGAATTCGTGCCCCATATTTGGCAATCCGAGATCGGCCAGAACAATGTCGATCGCACCCGGATGATCGCGACACAATTGCAGTGCCTCATTGGCGCTAGCGGCAACGAGCGTGCTGAAGCCTCGGCGCTCGAGCATCCGCCGCATAATGTCGCGCAGGTCCTCCTCATCGTCAACGACGAGCACCACGGGACTGGCGAAATCTGACGGATCCGGTATTGCCGGAGGCGAGGATACCGGACGTACTCTTGTTCGACGGACCCTTGCATCGGACCGTCTCAGATAACCTTCTACCGCTTCCCGTTCCATTGCTGGGAAAGCATTACGCAAAAGACGTTCGCTAAGCGCGCGGAAACTACCGGGCGGCCGGCGACGTGGATCAGGGTTCATTATGCCGCACCTCGTCTTCGGCGCCGGTTCCTCGCCTACAAATAGGACACCACGGCCACACTTCGTCGTCGTGGAGGAACGCGGCGGCCGCCTCAACTGCCTGCCTGATTGCACGGCTTCCGCTGGCCTGCATATCGACTGCGTCGGTGTCCAGCACCAGGGCGACTATGTCCTCCCAGTCGCGCTCGGCAAGCAACCAGTCGTCGCCGTGTAGCCCGACGAAATCCAGCGTAAATGAGACCGGGATAATGAAACCGCATTGTTCGTACAGAAGATCCTTCAACGGGGGAATCGTGACAGCGGTCATCGTAGAGGCTCGCCCGGCTTGGTCAGAGCCTCACCAATGGGCCTTTGACGTCGGCCCTCGACAGCCATGCTGACGACGATGCCTGCCACCGCGCCGCACACGGCGGGCACGGCGAGCCAGCCAGCAGCTGACAGGAACCATGCGAGCACCGGCGCCACGACGATCTTGTCCCCCGGAGAGGTGATACCTATCGCTACGTCATAGGCGGTCTTCCAACCTGTTGCCACGCCGTTGGCTATATAAAGCGAGGCAAACATGGCTAGCAGCGCTGTTCCACGCACGAGCAGCCAATGGCGGATGCCCGCATAGGCACCGATAGCCAAAACCCAACGACGTAGGCGATCGCGGGCCCGATCTGGCGGCGGAGGGCGGCCTGGCAACCTGGCGCCTGCCGCCCGCGGAGACGACATGTAGATAGGTTACTGAACGCCGTCATCCGCTTCGCGCGATTGATCAGCAAGCGCAGCATAGCCTACCTGGACGTGTAGAAAATGCATCTTTCGGCGAGCCTCGGGCAATGGCTTGCGCGCTGTGCGTCATACTGTTTTGCCGCTGTCATCGCGCGGCGACCCATGGCAGCATCCGCGGCACCCAGCAGTGTTACCGCCGCGTTCGGTGCCATCGTCGCAGTCGACGCCAGGCATCTCCGACGAAATCACCGAGAGCGAGGGCCGCAAAACCGTAGCCAAGGATCTGTTTCCACAAGCTGTCGTCCTGGGCGAAACCCACACCTATGACGACCGCCCCAAGAGTCTTCCACCACGACCAACTGGACTCGTCGCGGCGGACCACCGCATTCTCCTGACGGAACGGATCTCGGCCGATCGCGTCGTGAAACGCTGTGCCCAACCGGATCCGGCTGAAGTCGCCCCGGCGCACCACCTCGGCGACTTCCGGCAATACGGGCGCCACAAGTGCCAGCTCCGCCTCCGTAAGCGTAGCCACCAGCGGGCGCGGCGGGCCGACGCGCAACCTCAGCCGCACCTTGCCCGTCTCATCGCCCAAGGAGACGGTCCATACATCCTGCACACAAATGCCCGTCTTGAAGAGGCCGGCCGCGGCACACGCGCTTGAACAGCAACGTCCCTACCGTCAAGAACAGCTAACAGCTGTCGTGGGTAGAGACGCAAGACTGTTCAAACGGCCACCGTCAGAGATCGCGTCCTCGGGCCGCGGCCAGAGCTGGGTGCACTATGCGACCGAGATCGCAGGTCCCCTTTTGCGGCCGCTCGGGAACTGTTCCTGCAGATGGAGCCGTCGATCGAGTCGTTCGATCCAGGGTGTAAGCCCTGGGACTTCGATTTGCTGCAGAACGATACGGTCGTTCTTTCCATCGACGACTGCGTCAGCGACTAATCCAGGTCTTCGCCCACGTCCAGCCGGTTGCCGTCGGGGTCGGCGAGCACGAACGTCCGCATTCCGTAGTCGGCATCGCGCAGCCGCTTGATGATGCGGACGCGGTGGGCGCACAGGTACTTGTAGAGCGCCTCAGCGTCGGCAGTCAGCAGGTGTGCCACGTTGGCCGTACCGGCGACGTGCTTGGGCTGCAGCGTCAAGTGCAACTGTGCGGCGTCGCGTTCGACGATGGCAAAGCCGACCGGGTCGCCGTTCTCAAAAGTCTTGGTGAAGCCCAGCACGCCGACGTAGAAATCCAGCGCCCGGGAAAGGTCGGTCACGGCGATCGTCGGTGCCGCCCGGCCGAATCTGGGCAGGTCGTTCGTCATGTCTACCTCGGTGATGGCGGGACCGGACCATCGATGCAGTGCGCGGGCGGTGCCGCGCCGGCGGTCCGGAAGTTCCCGAGGCGGTGCTCGGCTTCGCGGCCAGTCTATCGGGCCAAGTACGCCCGCTGCTTGCGGACCCCGGCCGGCCGGCACCCTTCGTGGGACCCGGCGATCTAGTGTTCGATGTGGCCGAAGAAGAGGCTGCCGGGCGAGTTGAGCTCGGGTGAGGTGAAGAAATCCCGGATGGCACCGATGAATTCGCCGCGGCTGATCCGCCCGTCGTCATCGGTGTCCAACTCCAGGAAGACGTTCAGCGCTTCGAGGTCCGACACACCCCACGCCTCCAGGAACACCTTGTACTCCGGCTTGCTGATGGTGTCGTCCCCGTCGGTGTCCATCACGTCGAAGATCGCCTGCGGGACCACCTCGGCCATGGTGAACCGGCTCCGGTCGACGCCGGCGGCCTGGTTCGCAAGCACGAACTGCTCTTTCGACAGCCGATCGACGCCGTCCACCTGCTGCAGCAGCTCCGACCAGTACTTCTGATAAGCGGCGCGCAGGGCATGCGCCCGGCGGTCCTCCGCAACGATGCCGTATCCGTTCAGGTAGTGACTGATCAGGCGCTCATAGTCGCTCCAGTCGACAAATCCGTCCTGGTCGGTGTCGTTCGCACTGAACAGATACCCGAGCTTCACGGCGATCGGATCATCAGCGCCATCGGTCATGTGCCCTGGCCTTCCGACTGTCAGCGACACCGCATGCACGGTTGGTGACCAATCTACCGCAGAATTGACGATTGAGGCGTTCGCAGCGCTCAGTCCGCCTTCGAGGTGGCGCCGACGCCTGGCTGGTCGGCGTCGGCGTTCCGTAGTGCGAGGCTGCGATGCGGATCCGTTGTGGTGCCAACGGGGTTTCGCGCAGGGCTGGTTTCGGAAGAGACCTGGGTGGTTGGCAACCGGCCGGGAGGAGCGTCCTGATTTGGCCGCGATGCCGTTCTCCTGGCCGGGCGGCGACGTACTTCTCTCGCCGTGGAGCCCCTGGAACCTGATCTCCCGACGGGGGAGGTTGATCTGCCCGATGTCCCGATCGGGCCTCCTGACCGGTCCGCCGGCGCCATGACGCAACGGCGCTGCGTCGCTGTGAGCTACGGCAGCATTTCGCCCGAGACCTCGGAGTTAGCAGATCACGGACGCCGGTTGCGGCATGCCGACAGAACTGTTGCGTCGACGATTCTTTCGGTGTCTTATTCGGGGGGCGTGGTCGTGGGCGGTGGCCGCCACCGCACGCCCGCGGCCGCGTCAAGGTCGGTGGCGCGGCCGAGCAGGAAGCGCCGCTCGGCCGCGTTTCCGGCCAGGTCGGCCGCGGTCCGGAACTCCTCGGCGGCCTCCGCCGGGCGGCCCAGGCGGCGCAGCAGGTCGGCGCGGACCACGTGCCACACGTGGTGGCGGCCGCTCATCGACGTCAGGTCGTCGACTATCCGCAGCGCGGGACCAGGGCCGTCCACCTCGGCGACCGCGACCGCCCGGTGCAGCGCCACCACCGTCGTCGGGGTTATTGCCAGCAGCTGGTCGTAGAGGGTGCGGACCTGCCGCCAGTCGGTCTCGCCGTCGCTGTGCACGGCGTTGATCGCGGCCTGGATCTGGTACGGGCCCGGGCGGCCTCGGCGCAGGCAGGCCCGCACCAGGGTCCGGCCCTCGGCGATCAGGTCCCGGTCCCAGAGCGTGCGGTCCTGGTCGGCCAGCAGCACCGGGTCGCCACCGGCCGTGGTGCGGGCCGGGCGGCGTGACTCGATCAGCAGCATCAGGGCGAGCAGGCCGCGCGCCTCCGGCTCGTCCGGCATCAGGACCACGACCAGGCGGGCCAGGCGAATTGCTTCCGCGGTCATTTCCGTACGCGCAACAAGCTCGCCGCCGCTCGGGGCGTACCCCTCGTTGAAGATCAGGTAGAGGACCGCCAGGACCGCGCCGAGCCGGACCGGCAGGTCCGCGTCGCGCGGCACTCGATAGGGAATGCCGGCGTCGCGGATCTTGCTCTTGGCCCGGCTGATCCGCTGGGCCATGGTCGGCTCGGGCACCAGGAAGGCGCGGGCGATCTCGGCGGTGGTCAGACCGCCGATCAGCCGCAGGGTGAGCGCCACCCGGGAGGCCGGCGCGAGCGCCGGATGGCAGCACGTGAAGATCAGTCGAAGCATGTCGTCCGGTTCCTCGCCGAAAGAGACCACGGCGGCCACCTCCCGCGCGGGCCGTTCCGACTCGCGCCGGAGATGGTCGATCGCCCGGTTCCGGGCAGTGGTGATGATCCAGCCGGCCGGGCTGGGCGGGATGCCCAGCTCCGGCCACCGCCGGACGGCCGTCACGAACGCGTCCTGCACCGCTTCCTCGGCAAGCTCGATGTCCCCGAAGTAGCGGATGAGGACGGCGACGGCCCGCCCGTACTCCGCGCGGAAGATCCGCTCGATCTCGGTGCTCACTGAATCGGACGGACCTCGATCGCGAGCGGTGCGAGCACGGCCGCCATCCGGCCGCCCCAGTCGAGCGCCTCGTCGAGGTCCTCGGCCTGGATGACGGTGAAGCCGCCCAGGTGCTCCTTGCCCTCGGTGAACGGCCCGTCGGTGAGCACCGGCTCGCCACCGGAGTCCCGGATGACGGTCGCGCTCTCCGGCGCGTGCAACCCGGCCGCGAAGACCCAGGTCCCGCCGGCCTTCATCTCCTCGTTGAGCTTCCCGAGGTTCGCCATGATCGGTCCGAGAACCTCGGGCGGCGGCGGAGGTCCGTCGGGCTGATAGATGCTGAGCAGGTACTGACGCATGGTGCGCTCCCTTCCTTCATCACCTGTACGAGCCGGGGCCTACCGCTTTCGACACTCACCCGCGAAGAATTTCGGCGAGCTGCCGATGGTCGTGATAATCCCGGGTCGCCACGATCAACCCGTCGCGGACCCGCAGCACCTGAATGTTGGAGAGCAGCCGCCCACCAACCGCATACTTCCACTCCGCGACGACCACCTCCGGGTCATCGGTGACGTACACCCGCAGGTCGCGGGGTTCCAGGGCCACCGTCCCGGCGTGCTGCGCGAAGTGCTGCCGCACCTCCTCCCGCCCCTGGAGCCGGGCGGGCGCGAACGGGATCTCCACGTCCGCATCCTCGGCATAGAGCAGATGCAGCGACGACCACTCCCCGCTGCCGATCCCGTCGCTGAGCTTCTGAAAGACCTCTCGTGGCGTCATCGCCGACCTCCATGTCAAATAGAGTCCTCACTCCGCTTAGCAAACGCCTCACCGAGGACGCCACCCGTCTGGCCGAGGACGAGGATCCCGGCCAGGCGCTCGCGACCTTCCTACGCCAGGCGGTCGATCAGAGCGAGGTCAAGAACGCCCTCGCCGGCCTGCTCACCTCGGCCGGCATCGACATCCCGAAGCAGGAAGGGCTGCGGGCGGCGCTCGGCACGCTGCTGCGCCGGGCGCAGGAATCCGGCGCGGTGCGCCAAGATCTTGAGGTGCCCGAGCTGATCGGCCTGCTTGCGGGCACTTCCAAGGCGATGGAGTACGCCGGGGAGAGCGCGGCCGCCCGCGGTCGGATCCTGGACGTGATCCTCAACGGCCTGCGCTGAAGATCCGGCCGAAGATCTGGTCGATCACGTCGTTCTTGCCCATGTTGTAGTCGCCGGGGCGGTCGGCGGTCTCGTCGGCCACGCGCCGCTTCGTCTCCGCGTAGCGGGTGCGGTCGTCGGGGTGGGTGCGCAGCCAGTCGCGGAACAGGCGGTGGCGGGTCAGCTCGGGTGAGCTCGGCGGCCAGACATGCAGGTTGACCGAAGCGTCCGCCGGGATCAGCATGCGGTGGCCGTGCCACCAGGGCTCGCGCAGGATCAGGCGGAAGCCGATCTCTTCCAGCGGCGGCAGGTAGGACGCCTCGTCCTCGGTGTCGGCAACCGTGAGGTCGATGTCGATGACCGGCTTGGCGGGCAGGCCGGGGACCGACGTGGAACCGACGTGCTCGATCGCGATGACCGCCGGGCCCAGCGCCGACCTGATCAGGGAGCCGGCAGCATCGAATCGCTCGGGCCACGACGGGTCGTAGTCCTCGATCACGATGCGCTGCCAGCTCCCCGGGCGTTCGCCGACCAGGCGGGACTTCTGCTGCTCAGGGGTTCCGACGCGGCGCTCGCGCACCTCGGGCGGGTATTCGGCCAACTCGCACCTCCGGGAAAAGGGAAGTCGGCCAGACTACGACAACTAGGCCGTGCGGGTGAGCCGGATCGCGCTCCAGGACACCGGAGCGAGGGTTGCCCGCAGTTCGCCGTCGGTCACCGTCGCTCCGGCCAGGTCGTGCGGGACCACGCGGTCCGGGTCGGTGGCCGTGTTGGTGGCGTTCGGGTCGTCGTCGTGCACGGTCCACGTCTCGGCGACCTGCAGGTCGGCGCCGAAGCCGGCGAGCGGCACCGTCAAGGTCGCCGGAGCGTCCTGGGAGCGGTTGACCACGAAGACCGTCACGTCGCCGGACTCCGGGTCGTGGGTGGCCACCGCGTCGATCAGCGGGACGTCGCCGTAGCGGGCCGTCTCGTAGCTCGGGGCGGCCGGCTCGACCCGCAGGACGTCGCCCTTGGCCAGGCGGGACGTCAGGGCGAACGGGTGGAAGATGGTCTGCCGCCAGGCCGCGCCGCCCGGCTCGGTGCGGATCGGGGCGATCACGTTGACCAGCTGGGCCTGGCAGGCCGCGGTCACCCGGTCGCTGTGCCGGAGCAACGAGATCAGCAGGCTGCCGACCACGACCGCGTCGGTCACGTTGTAGCTGTCCTCGATCACCGGCGGGGCGACCTGCCACTCGGTCTCCCGGGTGGCCTGGAACCGGGTCAGGTACCAGACGTTCCACTCGTCGAACGAGATCTTCAGGCGCTTCTTGCTCTTCAGCTTGGCGCCGACGCTGTCCGCGGTGGCGGTCACGCTGTTGATGAAGTGGTCCATGTCGACGGCGGACGCCAGAAAGCTGCCGATGTCGCCGTCCAGCGGCTCGTAGTACGCGTGCGCCGAGATGTAGTCGACCTGGTCGTAGGTGAGTTCCAGAACCTCCGCCTCCCACGCCGCGAACGTCGGCATCGAGGAACTGGAACTGCCGCAGGCGACGAGTTCCAGGTCGGGCTCGGCGGCCCGCATCGCCCGTGCGGTTTCGGCCGCGAGACGCCCGTACTCGTAAGCGGTCTTGTGTCCTGTCTGCCAAGGACCGTCGAGTTCGTTGCCGAGGCAGAACATCGAGATCCCGTACGGCTTGTCGGCACCGTTCGATCGGCGCAGCTCGGCCAGGCGGGTGCGGTCGGGGTGGTTCAGGTACTCCTGCACGTCCAGGGCCTCGGCGACCCCGCGGGTGCCGAGGTTCAACGCGTACATCACCTCGACGCCGGCCTTGCCCGCCCAGCGCATGAATTCGTCGATGCCCACCTCGTTGGTCTCCAGGCTGTGCCAGGCGAGGTCGCGCCGGACCGGCCGGTCGGCGACCGGGCCGATGCCGTCCTCCCAGCGGTAGCCGGAGACGAAGTTGCCGCCGGGGTAGCGCACCGTCGACACGCCGAGCTCGCGGGTCAGTGCGAGAACGTCCTGCCGGAAGCCGTCCGAGTCGGCGGTCGGGTGCGTGGGCTCGTAGATGCCGGTGTAGACGCAGCGGCCCATGTGCTCGACGAACGAGCCGAAGGTGCGGCGGGAGACCGGCGCGATGGTGAATGCGGGGTCGAGGCGGAACGAAGCGGAAAGCACGGTTCTCCCGGTTACTTGAGGCTGCCCACGGCCAGCCCGCCCCGCCAGTACTTCTGCAGGGTGAGGAAGGCGATGACCAGCGGGATGATCGACACCAGCGAGCCGACGATGATCAGGTTCCAGAGCGACTGACCGCCGCCGTTGTTGGAGCTGGCCAGGGTGGTCCACAGGGTGATGCCGACGGTGAGGGGGTAGAGCTTGGAGGTGGAGAGCATGACCAGCGGCAGGAAGAAGTTGTTCCAGGTGGCGACCACCGAGAGCAGCAGCACGGTGATCACGCCGGGGCGCATGAGCGGCAGCGCCACCTTGAAGAAGGTGCGCAGCTCGCCGGCGCCGTCGATGCGGGCCGCGTCCAGCAACTCGTCCGGGATGGACGCGGCGGCGTACACCCGCATCAGGTAGACCGCGAACGGGCTCAGCAGCGACGGCAGGATGACCGCCCAGATCGTGTCGATCAGCCCGATGTTGGTCATCATCACGAAGGTCGGGATGACCAGCGAGGTCAGCGGCACCACGACCGAGCCGAGGACGGCGGCGAACACGATGTTGCGGCCGCGGAACTTGAACTTCGCGAAGCCGTAGCCGGCCAGCACCGAGATGATCGTGCAGCCGATGCCGCCGGTGAGCGCGTACAGCACCGAATTGCCGAGCCACGTCAGGAATTCGCCGTTGTTGTACGCGAACAGGTCGTGCAAATTCTCGAAGAAGTGGAAGCCACCCTTGAACCAGAGCGCGCCACTGCCGGAGAACAGGCCCTCGGCGTTCTTGGTGCTCGCCACCAGCAGCCACCAGACCGGCACCAGGAAATAACAGATCAGGGCCAGCAGCAGCAATTTCCCCCAGATGTGCCGGGGAATACGACGCGGGGTCTCACTCATGTGAAGAGGCTCCCTCGCTTGCGAGTAACGAACATGAAGATCGCCACGGCCACGAACACCACGAAACCGAGCGAGAACGAGATGGCCGACGCGTAGTTGAACTGCGCATATTGCAGGGCCAGGGTGACCGCGTAGATGTTCGGCGTGAAGTCGGGCGTGATGGTGCCGTTCGCGATCGGGCCGAGAACCTTCGGCTCGACGAAGAACTGCAGGGTGCCGATCAGCGCGAAGACCAGGATGAGGGCGAGCGCCGGGGTGATCAGCGGAATCTTGATCCGGAGCGAGATCTGCCGGGAGGTGGCGCCGTCGGTCCGCGCCGCCTCATAGATCGAGGTGTCGATGCCCTGCAGCGCCGCATAGATGATGATCATGTAATAGCCGGCCCACTGCCAGGTGACCACGTTCAGCAGCCCGTAGAAGATGTTTCCCTGGCTGAGCAGGAACGGCGCCTGCACATTGAACAGCGTCGAGATCTGCTCGATCGGTCCGAAGCTCGGGCTGTAGAGAAAACCCCACATCAACGAGCCGAGAACCACCGGGATTGCGTACGGGAGGAAGATGATCAACCGGGCGAAACGCGCGAGGCGTCCCACGACCTCGTCCAGCAACAGTGCCGCGAACAACGCCACGATCACCTGGAGCGGGATCACCACGAGGCTGAACTTCAGCACGAACCACAAACCGTGCAGGAACGACGGGTCGGTGAACGCGCGCTTGTAGTTGTCGATCCCGGCGAACGTCGTACCGGTCGCCAGGCCCTTGGTGTAAAGGCTCAGGTAGGCCGCGTAGGCCAGCGGCGCCACCAGGAAGGCGACGAACACGACGAGGAACGGGAAGATGAAGAACCAGCCGACCCAGTGGCGCCGCGCCGATCCGCGACGGCCGCCCGGGGCCGCCGGGGTGTCGGGGACGACGGCGCCGGCGCTCAGCGCGGTCGGCGGTGTCTCGATGCTGGCCATGACGCTCCCTACCGCGGAGCCGGGCGGCGGTCGGCCGCCCGGCTCCTACGGGCTACTTGACGGTGAAACCCTGGCTCTTGGCGTACGTGACCAGCGCTGCCTGCAGGTCGGTGGCCGCCTTGTCGCCGGTCGTCTGCCCGGCGTTGAGCTTCACGATCTGCGCCTGCAGCTGGGCGTAGTAGTAGACGGTGAAGGGGCTGTAGACCGCGCCCTTGTAGGCGTTCTCGGCCGGGATGTAGATGTCCTTGTTCGCCGTCTGGCCGTTGAAGAAGTCGACCTTCGCGTTGATGAAATCGTCCGACTTCAGCACGCTCTGGTTGAGCGGGAAGATCGTCTGGGTCTTCCAGCCGTCGGTGAGCGACGCCTCGTCGGCGTACAGACCGAGGGCGACCTTGGCCGCGGCGGCCTTGTCGGAAGCCTGGCTGGTCACCGCGAACGCGGAACCGCCCCAGTTGACCGAGACCGGGTTGGCCGTGTCCCACTGCGGCAGCGCCGCCACCGCGAACTTGCCCTTGGACGAGCCGTTGCCGACGCCGGCGCCGGTCAGGTAGCCGGGCGCCCAGGCGGCCGAGACGTAGGTGGCGTACTTACCGCCGACCATGCCCGCCACGTAGTCGGTGGTGAACTGGTCCTCCTTGCCGATCTGCTTCTTGGTCGACAGGTCGGCCCAGTAGTTCAGCACGTCCTTGGTGGCCTGGTCGTCGACCTTGATGCCGATGTTCTGCTTGTCGGACAGGTCGTACGCGAACGGCGTCGCGCCCTTCTGGATCATCAGCGCGGTGGTCACCGCCGGCACGTTGCTGGCGAAGTCGCCGAACGGCGGGCCGCCGGCCGCCTTCACCTTGGCCGCGTCCGCGGCGTACTCGGCCCAGGTCGTCGGGGGCTTGGTGATGCCGTACTTGGCGAAGACGTCGGTGCGGTAGATCAGCGCCATCGGGCCACCGTCGATCGGGGCCGCGTAGACCTTGTCGCCCTGCGAGACGTCCTTCCAGGCACCCTCGCTGAAGTTCTTTTTAACATCATTTGCGCCGTACGGCGAAAGGTCGACCAGCGCGTCCTGGATCTCGAAGCCGACCAGCTGGTCCGCCTCGAGCATGACGACGTCCGGCGCGCCCTTCTTGGCCGAGACGGCGGTCTGGAACTTCGAGTACTCGTCCTGGCCCTGGCCGGCGTTGGTCCAGCAGACCTGAACGTCGGTGTGCTGGTTGTTGAAGTTGTCGACGACCTTGGCCATGTTCGGGTACCAGGCCCAGACGAGAACGCGCGGAGCGTCCTCTTTTACGATCTTGTTGGTGCAGTTCGTGGGCTTGGCCGCCGTGCCTCCGCTGCTGCCGCTGTCGTCGCTGCCGCTGCAGGCGGCGAGACCGAGAGCGAGAACGACGGGGGCCACGACGGAGAGAGTTTTCTTCAGGCGCATTCCTGGCCTCCTCTAGATTGGGCACCGGATCCGGGCATTTCGGGCACGTTAGATTACCGACCGTGATGTCCGGTTCGGGGTGGGGGTGCGCTATCTGTGGTGGATGCCGAGGGTGGGGGGAGCTCACCACTCGCCGGTGATGTGTGATGTAAGTTCCAATTGCAGCGCTGCAAAGGACTATGCCTCGACCTTTCGGGTCTGGCAAGAGGCAACGTCACGGAAATACTTTCGTTACGCAGGCGCCCCGCGCCCGCCTGAACGGGGAGGCAACCCTTGCGAGAAACTACGCTGCGTGACGTCGCGGAGCTGGCCGGCGTCTCCCCGCGCACGGTCTCCAACGTGGTCAACGGCTACGCCAAAGTCACCGACAGCACCCGGGCCAAGGTCGAGGCGGCGATCGCCGAACTCGGCTACCGGCCCAACGTTCTCGCCCGGAATCTGGCCACCGGCCGGTCCGGGCAGATCGTCGTGGTGGTGCCCTATCTGGACACGCCGTACTTCGCCGAGCTGCTGCAGGCGATCATCCCGGCCGCCCGCAAGGTCGGCTACAACGTGCTCATCGACCAGACGGACGGTGATCGGCAGCACGAGGGCGAGCTCATCGGGCGCGGCTCCCGGCGCTTCCTGTTCGACGGAATGATCATCAGTCCGCTCGGCCTCTCCCAGAACGATCTCTCCCAGCGCGACCCCGACCTGCCCCTGGTCGTGCTCGGCGAACGCGTCTCGGACGGCACCTTCGACCACGTCGGGATCGACGACGTGGCGGCCTCGACCGAGGCGGTCTCCCACCTGATCGCGATCGGCCGGCGCCGGATCGCCGCGATCGGTGACCAGCCGTACCCCACCGGCGAGGCCGCCCAGCTGCGCACCCGGGGTTTCCGCGCCGCGCACGAGGCGGCCGGACTGCCGGTCGACGAGTCGCTGATCATCGGGACCGCCCGCTTCAACCGGATCGACGGCGCCACCGCGATGGCCGCCCTGCTCGACCGGGCCGACCCGCCGGACGCCGTCTTCTGCTACAGCGACCTGGTCGCCTCCGGCGCCATCCACACCGCGCTCGGCCGCGGGCTGCGGGTGCCCGAGGACATCGCCGTGATCGGCTACGACGACATCGAGGACGGCCGCTACAGCCAGCCCACGATCAGCACCATCTCCCCCGACAAGAAGGCGATAGCGCAACTGGCCGTCGACCGGCTCCTGCTGCGCATCGCCGGCCACGCACCGATCCCCGGCGTCGAACTGCGCGCCCCGCACGAGCTGATCCCCCGGCAGAGCACCCTGGGATATTGATCTTCATGGACACCGTCCGGTCGTCGAATGTGAACGGCCAGTTGACGGATCATTGACCCGGGGGAATGTAGGTTGGCCCTGGTCGGGCTTGTCCGGGACTACCTGAGGAGCGGGTCGTGGTGTCATTTTCCGCGCGCGAACGCTGGATCATGCTGGTGGCCAGTGCATGGCTGGTCACCGGGTTGCAGCTGGACGCCTACGCGCACGCGACCACCCCCGAGCTGGAGACGTTCTGGACGCCGTGGCACGCCGTCCTCTACTCCGGCATCGCCGTCTCCGGCCTCACCCTGGTCTGGCTGCTGCGCTCCCGACTGCCCACCATCCCCACCTACCGGACCGTGCTGGCGCTGCCCAACGCGCTGCGCGTGCCGATGCTCGGCATGGCGTTCCTGCTGGTCGGCGGCGGCATCGACACGCTGTGGCACAACATCTTCGGCATCGAGCAGGGCCTGGAGATCTTCGTCAGCCCCAGCCACGAGTTCATCATCCTCGGCATGGTGCTGGTCGCGGCCGGCCCCGCGCTGATGACCGCGGTCCAACCGGGCGACCGGCTGTCGATCGCCGACGGCGCGCTGGTCACCGTGTCGGCGCTGCTCACCGTGCTGCCGCTGCACATCTACTCGCTGCACGCCAACATCCTCGGCACCATCTTCTTCGGCGAGGGCGACGATCCCGTACGCATCTATTCGACCGACGCCCAGATGATGCACGGCTTCCTGTTCACCACCGTGCTGCTGTTCCTGCCGATCATCCTGATCGGCCGCCGCTGGCGGCTGCCGATCGGCGTGCCGGCCGTGCTCGTCGCCCTGCCCGCCTTCGCCATGCACCTGATGTTCCTCGAGGGCGAGCCGTGGTGGATGCCGGTGACCGTGGCGCTCGCCGCCCTCGGCACCGAGTTGCTCGCCCGGGTCGTCGCGCCGATCGTGCCGCTGCCGGCCTCCGGGGCGTGGGTGCTGCTCGGCCTGGTCGCGCCGCCGCTGGTGTGGGGCTCGCTGCTGCTGGTCGCCGACATCGAGATCGGCGTCGGCTGGAACGTGCACATCGTCAGCGGCCTGCTCACCTACACGGCCCTGACCGGCATCGGCACCGTCCTGGTCGCCCGGAACGTCCGCCCGCCGGCACCGGTCGCTCCGCTTTCCGCGAGCGCCGAGGCCGTCTCCGCCCAGTGATCCGTCGCTGCCTCCTCGTTCTCGTCGCGATCGGGCTCGTGCTGGGGTGGGGAACGCCCGCGTCCGCACACGCCGGCGGGCTCGTCGCCACCGATGCCCGCAGCCGGGTCGTCTCGCTCACGCCGCCGGTCCCCGGCCTGTCGGTGACCGCCGTCGAGGGCGGCGCCAAGCTGCGCCTGGTCAACGGGACCGGCGTCGCGGTAACGGCGGCCGGCACCACCGTCGCGCCCGGCGACTCGCTGACCTGGGCCGAGCCGCTCAGCTCACCGGCCGGCCGCCGGGCCGCCGGCGACTGGTCGCTGACCGTGGACGCCGGCGGCACGCCGGTCACCGTGCGTGGCGTCTTCGACTGGACCGCACCGCCGCCGTTCCTGCCCTGGTGGGCGCTCACCCTCTTACTCGCCGTAGCCGTTCCCCTGCTGTGCCGGCGGGTGCACCGCGCCGATCTCGTCCTCGCCGGGATCGGGCTGGGTGCGATGGCGGCGTCGCTCGCGCACGTGATCGGGTCCAGTCTTGCCGTCACCTCGGCGCCGTTCGCCGGAACCTTCGTGAACGCGACCGGGATCAACCTCCTCGCCTGGCCCCTCATCGCCGGCGGGTTCGTCGCGGTCGTGCGCGGCAAGCCGGCCGGGTTGCTGGCCGTCTGCGCCGGGGCGGCGCTGACCGCGGTCTTCGTCCTGCCCGACGTCACCGCCTTCCACCGCTCGGTGCTGCCGTTCGCCGGGCCGGCCGTCCTCGAACGGCTTCTCGTGGTGGTCGCGCTGGGCGGGGGCGCGGGAGCCGCGGTGGCGGGGGCGGCGGTGTTGCGTACGCTCGCAGCTCGTCAGGAAGCCGCATGAAACGCACCGTTGCCCTGGTCGCAGTGGTTTTGCTGGCCGGCTGCAGCCAAGCTCCCGCGGCGCACGCCGTCGCCGGCTGCGCCTCCCCCGCCGCCACCGGGACGGTGACCGTGACCGCCGCCGTGCTCGACGGGCGCGCCGACCCCGCGCCGCACCGGGTCTCGATCCCGCTCGGCGCCACCGTCCAGGTGCAGGTGACCGCCGACCGGGTGCTGCCGGTGCATATCCACGGTTATGACCGCGAATACGACGCGCCCGGCTGCGCCGCCTTCACCGCCGACCGGGCCGGGCTCTTCGACGTCGAGGCCCACCCCGACACCCTGCTGGTGCAGCTCGAGGTGCGATGAGCGTCCTCGCCCACGGCGTCGGCCAGTCGACCGACCTGCCGTTGCCGCTCGACCTGGTCCTGCAGGCCGGCGCCGCCACCGTGGTCGTCTCGTTCCTCGGTTCGGCCTTTCTGTGGCGCCGGGCCCGGCTGTCCCCCGTATTCGAGCGCCACCCGCGCTCCCGGTGGTGGCTTCCGCCTCTGCAGTTCGGGACGCTCGCGCTGTCGGTCTTTCTGGTGGCCGACGCGTTCTTCGGCCCGCGCGACGCATCGAACCCGGCGGCCCACGCGCTCTACGTGTGGCTGTGGGTCGGCCTGATCCCGTTGAGCATCGTTTTCGGCCCGGCCTGGCGAGCGCTGAATCCCCTGCGAACCCTTTTCCGGCTCCTGCGCCTGGACCGAATCCGCCGGCCCGAGCCGGAGGCCGGCAGCTCTGCTTCAGCCGACACCGCTGGGCCCGTTCGCTGGGCTGCCGCCGCTGCTCTGCTTGCCTTCGTGTGGCTGGAGCTGGTCGCGCCGGACCGGGCGGACCCGCTGGTCGTCGGCGGCTTTCTGGTCGGCTACGCGGTCGTGCAACTTGGGCTGGCCGTCCGCTTCGGCGAGGAGTGGTTCGGGCGCGGGGATGCCTTCGAGGTCTACTCCGATCTCGCCGGGCGGCTCAGCCCACTCCGGTGGCGGCCCTGGCTGTCCGGCCTGGCGGCCGATCATCCGGGCGGCCTCGGGCGGGCGGCCTTCCTCGCGATCTGGTGGGGATCCACCATTTTCGACAGCGCGTCCGGCTCGCCGGCCTGGGCCGGCTTCGTACAACGAACCGGGCATGCGACCTGGCTGGGCACGGCGGGTCTGGTCGCGGTCTGCGGGTTGGTGCTTTTAGGCGTACGCCGCCCAGCAGTCACCAATTCGCTGATTCCCATCGCGGTGGGTTACACCCTCGCCCACTACCTGACGTTACTGATGGTCGAGGGCCCACGCGGCGTGCTCCTGCTGGCGCAACAGTGGGGCATCGCCGAGGGCGCGGCATGGACCGTCGGGCCCGACCCGCAGGTCGTGTCGGTGCTCCAGGTGACGCTGATTCTCGCTGGTCACGCCCTCGGCGTACGGTCCGCACACGACCTGGCGCTGACCGATGCCGCACCGGACCGCCCGCCACTGGCCACGCTGGCCGACGAGTTCCCGGTCGTACTCTTCATGATCGCCTGCACGTGGGCGGGCCTGTTCCTGCTCTTCGTCCGGTAACGGACAGTGCCGCAAACGCATCGACGTTCGAAAGATCGCTAAGCTACGCCGCGTCCGACCCGACCGCCATCGAGGGAGATGTGGGTGAACGGCGCGCCATCGGAGAATCCCGAGCCGACTGACGTAGCAGCTCCGAACCCGACCCCCGGCCCGGCGTTGCCCAGGCGCTCCCCCGCCGGCGATGCCGCACCCGCCGCTTTCGGCCCCCCGGTCCCCACGCCCGCGCCCGCCGCGTTCGGGCCCCCGGCGTCCGCGTCCGGTCAGCAGCAGCCGGCGCAGGACTCCCCGGAGCGAGCCGCAACTGACCGGGCCGCCGCACTGCGCGCCGTCTTCGCGGCATCACCCCGGCCCGGCCGCCCATCGGAGTTCATGTCCCGCGATCTCCGCGGACACGCCGCGCCCGGCGCCTTCACCGGCCGCGAAAACCCCGGCTCGAAAGCCGCCGACCAGGCGTCCCCGCAGCCAGGCGACGGGCGCTCCTCGTCCAGCGCGATCCCGAACGCCCGCGGGTTGCGTTCCCCGGCAACCGACCAACCGGCAGCGCGGAAGGGCAACGGCCGCCCGACGCCGTCCTTCGGCACGGGTTCGGGCGCCGCAGGCCAGGGTTTCGGCGCCGCTCCAGGGGGCGCCTCTCCGGCCGTCGGCGCCGGATCAGGTGCTTCGGCGCGGCGGCGACGGCGGCTCTGGCTGGTGCCGGTCATCGCCGGGGCGCTCGCGCTCGGTGCGGTCGGCGGCGGGTTCGTGGTCAGCCGCGACAAGAACGCCGCGGCCGAGGACTCCACGACGGACAGCGGCAACCAGATCGCGCCGACCGATCGGGAGACCGCCACCGGCCTGGCCGGTTCGCCGGTGCCATCGGCCGCACCCTCGATCGAGCCGGCCCCGGTCTCCGTCTCGCCGACCGTCACCGCCACCACCACCACCAAGCCCTCGCCGTCGGCCTCCCCCACCGTCACCGGCCGCGCCAACACCGCGGGCGCCAACCTGGCCCTGCACAAGACCGCGACCACCTCCAGCGTCGAATCCGCCACCTGGCCGGCGTCGGCCGCGGTGGACGGCGACATGGAGAGCCGCTGGAGCAGCGGCTTCGCCGACCCGCAGTGGATCACCGTCGACCTGGGCGCGGTCTGGGCGATCAACGACGTACGCCTCGCCTGGGAGCACGCCTACGCTCTCCACTACCGCGTCGACATCTCCCTGGACGCCCGCCACTGGTCAACCGTCTACAAGACAACGGCCGGAACCGACGGCCCCCGCGAAATCCGGCTGTCCGCGGCGACCCCGGCCCGCTACGTACGCATGTACGGCACCAAGCGTGTCAGCCAGTACGGCTTCTCACTGCAGGAGTTCGAGGTCCACTGACCTGACCGAAGATTTGACCGACATAAACTGGCGAAATCTCCAGGTCGCGCTCGGGCTTCGGCCCGATATGCCTGGGCCGGGGCAAGCCGCTCGTTGATCAAAGAAGGTTACTGGGTGCGGGACAAAGCTGACATCGAATTCGTCGAAGCCGCGGGCGAACGCTTGACTCGCCTTGGGTTCTCACTCGTCGAGGAGCACCAGGGCGGCCGGGAAGAAATGTGGCGATACGACAACGGAGTCGTCTCCATCGCCCTCATCTGGGAATTGATGGCAGATACAAGCCTCTTTGTCACGATGGCCGGCAGCGGCGGTGGCACGCATTTCTTGTCCCACGTCTGGGCGGATTTTCTGGGCGTCCCCAAGCCTGGCAGCAGGTCCGGAATCGACGCGCATGCCACACCCGTGGAGGGGGTGTCGACCTTGTCGAGTTCGCGTTAGGAACGAGCACGAAATTTTCAAGATCTGCGGAGCAGAGCGGGCTGGTGCGGCCGCCGAGCGGCGCAGCCGCTGACACCAGCAGCGGCGGCGCCGACTCGGCAGTGCGACCCGGCCCAAGCCGGGCGGCGTGGTGGCTAGAAGGTTATCGTCCAGCCCTCCCGGCGGGCCTGGTCGGCTGTGTAGGCGACGCCGTCGACCTTCAGGCCTCGGGCGTCCAGCAGCGTTATCGTGCCGCCCTGGTTGCTCAGTTGCAGGGGCGGCGAGACGACGACCCGGAGGGCGTCGCCGGCGGGCAGGCGGCCGGCCAGTCCGTGGCGGTTGCCGGCCCGGTCGAGCACCGCCCAGCCGACCAGGTCGATCTCGTCGGGCGTGGTGTTCAGCAGGGTGACCGACTCCGCCTCCGGGGCGGGGCCGACCGGGTTGGCGAGGGCGCCCACGATGCGGACGAGATGGTCGGGCTCGCCCGGACCGGGCCTCGGGGCCGGACCCGGGTTCGGGATCTCCGGCAGCGTGTGGCCGGTGGTGTCGTCGGTGTGGAACGACTGCGACTGGAAGGCCAGGAAGATCGCCACCCATTCGTCCGCCCCGAAGTGCAGCAGCAGCCCGCCGTCCTGGAATACGCCGTCGTCGTCGGCGAAACGTCCGCTGTTTCCCTGATTCATGTGGACGTCGTGCACGCCGTTCCCGGGCGAGAAATGAAATACCTTGTCGGGCGTGGTCGGTTCCGGCCCCCACGCCTGCCCGAATACGAATGCCCGCGCCCCGGCGTCGCCGAGCGCCCGCCGCACATAGTGATCGAGGAAGTCGCCGAGGTCGTTCTCCGGCCCGGGCGCCGAGGTCGGCACCGGCCGCATCGCGTCCCGCTGGAAGAGGTTTCCCCGGATGTAGTCCAGCGCCGGCCCACCGGCCTGCCCGCTGAGCTCGGTGAACCCGTCCGGCAGCGCACCGACCTGGGTGAGGATCGGATGCGCGAAGTTGTCCGCCGCAAGATACAGAAGCTCCGGCGGCCGCTGCTGCGACCGCACGTTGACCGCGGCGCGATAGTCCACCCCGTCGGCCCGTAAATGTATTTGATAATGCGGCGTATCGGAGGTTTCGATACGGCGATCGATAACCGCGGCCCGAAGAACCCCATAACGCTTGATTGGCATGCCGCGAGTAAAACACCGCCGGCCCACCGCTTCAGTCGGAAGATCTACATGCGCCCGCATTTCGCCCACCGTTCACCCGACCGGGCGCGATCTCTCGGGCGCCGACGCAGGC
>NZ_BOML01000068.1 GCF_016862175.1 Paractinoplanes durhamensis
TGTCGCTGTCGCTGTCGCTGTCGCTGTCGCTGTCGCTGTCGCTGTCGCTGTCGCTGTCGCTGTCGCTGTCGCTGTCGCTGTCGCCCACCGCAAGCCAAGCCGCCTCGCCCACCAAGCCGGCGGCTGCAGCCCGCGATCTTGTAAATCTGCTGCACGCCATGCGCACGAAATCGACAGTTTTCTGCGTCAAGCCCGACCCGGCGCCTTATGAACCGGCTTCGCCGCCCGGCCACCCGCGATCTTGTTGAGTTACGTCGCCTTCGAATCAGCAACTCGTCAAGATCGGCCCGTCACGGAGTAGTCGGTCGCCGGAGCGTGGCCCGTCACGGAGCCGTCGCGTGCGCGAGCGCCACAGCCCGGCCCGCCGTCGGCTTGCCCGCCGCCATCGCACAGGTAGAGGCCATCCGCGGCCGGATGGCCGGCTGTCGTGCGCGCCGGCCTGGTGAGCGGTGCACATTCCGTCGAGCCTTCTTGTCGAGGCAACCTGTCGGCGGGGCTTCCCCGTGGCCGGCAGCCCGTGGCCGGCAGCCCGTGGCCGGCAGCCCGTGGCCGGCAGCCCGTGGCCGGCAGCCCGTGGGCGCGAGCGTTGCGTCGCGTGGTGTGGTGTGGGCGGCGGGCTGTCGTCGGGAGGCCGCGCAGACGCTGTCTTGGTGTCGGGTGGTGCCGGGTTTACAGGGCGTTTTCCATGATCAGGGTGGGGCGGCCCTTCGCCCGGTCGGGGCGCAGGTCGATTCGGCGATAGCCGAGCGCTGCCCAGAACGGCTGTGCGTCCGTGTTGGCGACCAGGACGCCAATGCGGACGGCGGTCGCGGCGGTCGCTCGCAGGCGATCCTCGATCGCCCGGACCAATCCCCGGCCGTGGCCCTGGCGGCCCAGTCGTGCGTCGACCATCAACAGGCCGATCCACGGGTGACCGTCGACCGGGTGGCGCAGCAACAGGTGGGCGAAGCCGACGACCTGGCCGGTCGGGTCGCGGCCGACCACGGTCTCGCTGCCGTCGGCGTCGGCCTCCGCCGCCAGCATCTCCGCGATTTGGGCACGCGTCGCGGTCGCCGGTTCCAGATCGCCGCTCACCTGCCAATACCCCGGCTGAGACAAGCAGACGTCAACGAGGGCGGGCACCTCCGAAGCGGAGTGGCTCGCAGACGCCAAGTTGATCATGCTTCTGCAGTCAACCGTCCAGTGCCGTGAAGATCCTGGCCACCGCCGTCGCGCTGATCGCCACTACGGCTGTGCTGGTGGTCGCGGTCGCCGCAGTGGTCGCGGTGACCGCGGTGG
>NZ_BOML01000069.1 GCF_016862175.1 Paractinoplanes durhamensis
TCGCGGTGCTCGCGGTGCTCGCGGTGCTCGCGGTGCTCGCGGTGCTCGCGGTGACCCTGGCAGGTTGACTGTGTTGATCGCATTGATTGAGTTGACGTCTTGATTGAGTTGACGTGTTGACAGTGTTGATTGTGTTGATTGGTTAGTTGCTGTTCGCGGCGATCACTACCAGCGTCACCAAGGCGACCGGAATCAGCAGGCCGATCCACGTCATCGGGCGCTGCAGCAGGCGCGGCCCCGGGTCCATCGGCTGGTGGCTCGGGGCGTGCGGGTTTGGCTGGGGTGCTGCCAGGCTGGCCACCTTGTCGCGCCGGGCCAGGTTCATCAGCACCGTGATCGGGGCGATGATCAGCGAGGCGTAGCCGTACCAGCCCTGGACCAAGGTTCGCGAGGTCATGTGGCGGAAGACTCCGAGCCCGCAGTCGCGGCAGAATGGTCCCTCCGTGCTGAGGAACTGCATGAGCACGATCATGCCTCGGTGCCCGCGGAACTTGGTGTCCACGGCCGGCACGCTCCCACAGAGACGGCAGGCCGTTTGCGGCGGCGGGCCGGTCAGCGCCGTCGCCGGGTAGTCGTCGGAAACGCCGGCCGGCGACCCGTGGGCGGGCGGCGCACCGTAGGCGGCACCGGGCGCGGTGGACGGTGCGCCATAAGCGGGTGCAACAGACTCTTGGCTATAGGCGGGTGCAGCAGACTGCTGGCCATAGGCGGGTGCGGCCGAGGCGGAGGGCGGGCCGTAAGCGGGTGGGGTGGACGGCGCGCCGTAGGCAGGACCGGCCGGCTGCTGACCGTAGGCGGGCGTGCCGGGCTGTTGACCGTAGGCGGGCGTGCCGGGCTGTTGACCGTGAGCGGGCGTGCCGGGCTGCTGGCCGTGAGCGGGCGTGCCGGGCTGCTGGCCGCAAGTGGGCGTGCCGGGCTGCTGGCCGTAAGTGGGCGTGCCGGGCTGCTGGCCGTAAGTGGGCGTGCCGGGCTGCTGGCCGTAGGTGGGCACGGCGGGTTGGCCGTAAGTGGGTGCGGCAGGCCGGCCGTAAGTAGGCGTGGTTGGCTGCTGACCGTATGCGGGTGCGCCGGGCTCCTGGCCGTAGGTCGGTTCGGCAGGTTGCTGGCCGTAAGTGGGTGCGGCTGGCTGCCGACCGTATGCGGGTGCGCCGGGCTGCTGGCCGTATGCGGATGCGGCAGGTTGCTGGCTGAGGGTGGCCGGGCCGTGCTGCTGGCTGTAGGTGGCCGGGCCGGGCTGTTGGCCGTGGGTGGCCGCGCTGGGCTGTTGGCCGTGGGTGGCCGCGCCGTGCTGCTGGCTGTAGGTGGCCGGGCCGGGCTGTTGGCCGTGGGTGGCCGGGCCGGGCTGCTGGCCATGGGTGGGCGCGCCGTGCTGCTGGCTGTAGGTGGCCGGGCCGGGCTGCTGGCCGTGGGTGGCCGGGCCGGGCTGCTGGCCGTGGGTGGCCGGGCCGGGCTGCTGGCTGTAAATGGGCGCGCCGGGCTGCTGGCCGTGGGTGGCCGGGCCGGGCTGCTGGCTGTAGGTGGCCGCGCCGGGCTGCTGGCCGTAGGTGGGTGCGGCGGGCTGGCCGTAAGTGGGTGCCCCACGTTGCTCGCTGTATGCGGGCTCGGCGGGCTGCTGGCCGTAAGTGGGCGCGGCGGGCCGGTGGTAAGTCGGCTCCGCGGGCCGGCCGTGTTTGGGTGGTGGAGCGTAGGACTCTGGCTCTGGTGGGTGGGCCGGTGGCTGGGACAAGGCTGACCTCGAGGCTGAGAGCGGGCTGAGAGCCGCGTCAATGTATCGCCAGGTCGAGTTCTGCGCTGTCCCGTGCCACCGGCCCGGGTTACATCAGTATGCGTCGATGATTGTCTGTTCGATTCCGCTGCCGGCGCTTCCTGTCGCGGTCACTCGTAGTGCGACCGTGCCGCCTTCGGATGGCTTTGGCAGGGTGGCCCGGTACGTGTCGGCGCCGGAAACGGACACGGGTGCCGGGGTCCATGTTGAGCCGCCGTCCGGCGACGTTTCGACCGTGAAACCGGTGACCTTCTGTGGGCGTACGCCATGGGCCTGCCGGACCACGAACGTTGCTTTACCGGTGGGCAGGGGTTGATTGTCCGCGTCCAGCGGCAATTGGTAATCGACTGCCAGCAGTGGCAATGGGGTGTTGGCCGTTCCGGCGGGGCCGGCCGACCGGAAAGTCCACGACGTCGAGGTTCTGGTTGACACCGGGATGGCTCGGCCGGCGTCTACGTCGTAGGTCAGGCGGTAATTCGCCAGGCCGCGTGGGACCGGGAAATCGGCTATCGAGTCGGTGGCCGTGCCGATGGTTTGGCCGTTTCGGGTGAGGGTCAGTTTGCGGTCGATGTCCAGGCCGAAACCGCCGGACAGGCAGTCGAAACGTTGGTGCTGATCCGTTAGCGTGACCAGCTCTACGTGGATGTTTCCGCTGGTCCGGCCGGGGGCGGCGGGCTCGCAGCCGGAACGTGAACCGGCCGGGTCGTCATACCAGTCGGAGCGCAGTGGCTGGCGGACCCATGTCTTCTCCTGGCGGCTGCCGGGGGCGTAATGGGCGATGCCCTCCTGGGTGACCGTGCCGCTCCAGAAAGCTTCGTCGACCCAGCCGAATCCGGGCGTCACGTAATCGGTGCGGTCCCCGCTTACCGATTCGGTGCTGTTCTCGGCCAGGAAATCGCCTTCGGGGCTCAGGCCGTAGCGTTTGTGGCCGGTTACCGGCTCGGGCATGTCCAGCTTGTGGAAATGCTGGTCGATTTGGGCCAGGCGGGCCTGTTCGGCGGTGGTCACCCGGTAGGCCGGGTCGGTGGGCAGGCCGTTTCCCAGTGAGCTGATCAGGTCGTAATGGCGGCCGGGGGCGTCCAGGCCGAACGCCGAATAGGCGCGGAAGTTGCCTACTCCGGCGCCGTCGGTCGGCAGTACCCAGACGTTTCCGGCCTTGGCCGGTTCGCCCCAGAGGAAGGCGAAGTCGGACCAGGTCGGGCCGCGTCGGCCGGTCTGCAGGTAGGTGAGTCCGAGCGAAGCGGTCGCGGTCTCGACCCCGTCCACGGTCGCGCCCAGTTTGCGGGCCTTGGCCAGGTCGAACCGAATGGTGGTGTCGGTGTTGAGCACGGTGTCGGGATCGCCGGCCATGGCGGCGCGGTCGTCATCGTCGGTGAACGCGTCGAAGGCGGCCATCACGCTGTAACGGCCATCCGGCACGCGCAGGGTGAACGTGTCGCCGGGGTCGCCGTAGACGTTGGTGGCGAACACCGCCGGGTCGTCGATGTTGACCACCTGCAACGACACCCAGCCGAGCGCGCCCTCGGGCGTACCCGGAACGGTGGTGGTCTGGATGGTGAGGTTGTGGCTGGGCGGGTCGATGTAGAAGGTCACCGGCGTGCGGGTCACCGATGAGCCGTCACGGGCCGTCACCAGGGCGGTCCAGAGCCCGGGCCGGGCCGCGAAGGCCGCCTTGTCGATGGTCAGCGCCACACCGTCGGTCGCGCTGGCCGCCAGCCGCAATGCCGAAGCCGACAGCGTGACCGCCCCGGCCGGCGCGGCGGCACCGAGGTGATCCGTGGTCGTCACGCTGAGCGCGAGCGAGACCGGCGCCTTACCGGTGTTGGTCCAGCTGGGCCTCGTGCCGGCGCCCCGAGAGGCCGCCGCGCCCAAAGCGGGCGCGCCCAAAGCGGGCGCGCCCAAAGCCGCCGCGCCCAAAGCGGGCGCGCCCAAAGCCGCCGCGTCCGAAGCGGGCGCGGCCAAAGCCGCCGCGTCCGAAGCCGGTGCGGCCACCACCCCGGAAAGCGGCCGGGCCACGTTCAGCCGGCCGGAGCCCACGGCGTACGCATCAAATGCCGGCACCGGATCTGCGGCCCCGACCAGCGCCGCCTTGAGCTGGGCGGCCTTCCAATCGGGGTGGCGCTGGGCGAGGACCGCGGCGGCCCCGGCCACGTGCGGCGTGGCCATCGACGTGCCCGACGAGGCGACGTAATGCGCGTCGATCGGGCGGCCCATGGTGGTGCCGGCCGCCCGCGCCGCGACGATGTCCACCCCGGGCGCGACGATCTCCGGCTTGGCGGCGTGGGTGTTCGGCTGCGGGCCGTGGCTGGAGAACTCAGCGACCGTGTCCTTACCGTCGACCGCGCCGACGGTGAGCGCACTGGCGGCCGCGGCGGGGGAGGAAACGGGACCGCCGTCGTTGCCGGCGGCCACCACGAACAGGGCGCCGGTCTGCTTGCTGAGGGCGTCCACGGCGAGCGACAGCGGATCGGTGCCGTCGCTGGGTTCGTAGCCGCCGAGGCTCATGTTGACCACCGAGGCGCGGCTCGCGGCCCACTCCATACCGGCGATGACCTGGGCGTCCGTGCCGTACCCGTAGTCGTCGAGCACCTTGCCGATCGCCAGCCGCGCGCCCGGCGCCACGCCCTGCCGCGCGCCGTGCGAGGCCGCGCCGGTGCCGGCGATGGTCGCCGCGACGTGCGTGCCGTGCCCGAAGTGGTCGGTGGCGTCGCCGCCGTCGACCGTGAAGTCCATCTTCTCGGCGACCTGGCCGGCGAGGTCGGGGTGGGTGGCGTCGATGCCGGTGTCCAGGACGGCGACCGTCGTGCCCCGCCCGGTATAGCCGGCCGACCACGCCTGCGGCGCGGCGACCTGGCGGAGGTTGGCGTCGAGAGACGTGGCCCGCACCCGGCGGTCAAGCCAGATCTTCGAGGAGGCGGAGCGCGCCGCCAGCGACGGGAGGGCGATGCCGGCGGACTTCGCCCGGCGACCGGCCACGGCCGAGATGCTCGGCAGCGCGCGAGCATTGGTCAGACCACTGGTAAGGGCAGACGAACCGCCCGACCGGATGATCAGCGGCAGGTCGCGGGTGTGCGCGTCGTCGTAGCCGTCCGCGATCAGGGCGGTCACGTCGAACAGCGCCGGGTCGAGCTGTTTGCCGAGCATCGGGGCGATCCGGCCGGGCACCACATGCACGTGCCCGTCGGGAGTGCAGGACCGGTGCAGGATGCCGCTCGCGGCGGCCGGCCGGACGGTGACGGCCGGGCAGCCACCACCCGGCGTGCTACGGACGGTGACGACGTCGCCGGTCAGCAGCGTCACGGTGGATGAGGAGCCGGCCGCGGGAACGGGGGCGGCCGAAGCCGGAGCGGAAGGGATGCCCAGCGCGGCGATCAGGACTCCGGCGGCGGGCAGGACGCGAATCATCGACACATTCACACGTCTTAGTCGTGTTTGGACACCCGCCAGGTTGTCAGCGATCGAAGCCGTTGACTTTGTGGACACGTATCTGAAATCTTAGATCTCTGTCTACGCAAGAATTCGGCAGAACAACGAAACTTCGTAGCAGGCGTCCCCATCCCCAGGCGCGCAGAACGAGGGCACCCATGCGAATGCGAAGACTGCTCCCCACCCTCATGGCCGCGACGCTGGTCGCCGCCGTCCTCACCCCCGGGCCGGCGCACGCCGCCGGCGGCACCAACCTCGCCCAGGGCAAGCCGGCCTCGGCCTCCGGCACCAACGATGTGTACGGCGCGGCCAACGTCACCGACGGCAACGCCAATTCCTACTGGGAGAGCCCGAACAACGCCTTCCCGCAGTGGGTCCAGGTCGACCTCGGCAGCAACCTCGCCGTCGACCAGGCCAAGTTGAAGCTGCCGCCGGCCACCGCGTGGGCCACCCGCACCGAGACGCTCACCCTGCAGGGCAGCGTCGACGGCTCGACCTGGATCACCCTGTCCGGGTCGGCGGGCCGCGTGTTCGACCCGGCGACCGGCAACACGGTCACCATCGACTTCACCGCGGTCACGATCCGATATGTCCGGGTCACCATCACCGGCAACACGGGCTGGCCCGCGGCGCAGCTCTCCGAGGTCGAGGTCTATGGGGTGGCAGGCCAAGATCCGGATCCGCCCACCGGCACCAACTTGGCCACTGGTAAGACCATGGAGGCGAGCTCCTCCGTCTTCGGGTTCGTCGCGCCGAATGCCAACGACGGCAACACCGGCACCTACTGGGAGTCCAGCGGCTTCCCGTCGACGCTGACCGCCAAGCTCGGCGCGAACGCCGACATCACCGGCGTCGTGGTCAAGCTCAACCCCGACCAGGCATGGAGCACCCGCACGCAGAGCATCCAGGTGCTCGGCCGCGCGCAGAACACGAGTGCGTTCACCAGCCTGAAAGCCCGCGCCGACTACGTCTTCAACCCGTCGACGCAGAACACCGTCACGATCCCGGTCACCGCCCGGGCCGCCGACGTGCAGCTCCAGGTCTTCAGCAACACCGGCGCGCCCGGTGGTCAGGTCGCCGAGCTGCAGGTTCTCGGTGCCTGGGCAGCCAACCCCGATCTCGTGGTCACCGGTCTGACCTGGTCACCGGCGTCACCGGACGAAGCCACCGCGATCACCGTCTCGGCCACCGTGCGGAATGCCGGCACGGCCGCGTCGACCGCAACCACGCTTGATGTACGGGTGGGAAGCACCGCCGCCGGCAGCGCCACCGTGGGCGCTCTCGCGGCCGGCGCCTCCACCACGGTGACCGTGAACGCCGGTCGTCTCGCCCAGGGCAGCTACTCGGTGTCGGCCGTGGTCGACCCGGGTGACACCGTCGCCGAGCAGAGCAACGACAACAACACCCTGACCGCGTCGTCGCCCCTGGTCGTGGCCCAGGCACCCGGTCCCGACCTGCAGGTGCTCAGCGTGACGCCGACCCCGGCCAACCCGTCGGCCGGTGCGGCGGTCACCTTCGCGGTCGCGGTCAACAACCGCGGCACCAGCGCGGCGGCGGCCACCGTGACCCGGGTGGTCGCGGGCAGCACGACGCTCAACGTCAACACCGGCGCGATCGCGGCCGGCGCGACCGTCACGGTGAGTGCCGGGACGTGGACGGCAACTACCGGCGGTGCCACCATCACCGCTACCGCCGACGCCACGAACGTGGTCGCCGAGACGAACGAGAACAACAACAGCCGTACGCAATCGATCGTGGTGGGTCGCGGCGCAGCCGTGCCTTATGTCTCTTACGAGGCGGAGGCCGCCCGCTACTCCGGCACCCTGATCGAGGCGGACGCGCTGCGCACGTTCGGGCACACCGACTTCGGCACCGAGTCGTCCGGCCGCAAGTCGGTGCGGTTGACCGGGACCGGGCAGTTCGTCGAGTTCACCTCGGTCAGCGCGGCGAACTCGATCGTGGTCCGCAACTCCATCCCGGATGCGCCGGGCGGCGGCGGGCAGAACGCCACGATCAGCCTCTACGTCAACGACCAGTTCGTGCAGAAGCTGACGCTCTCGTCGCGCAACAGCTGGCTGTACGGCACGAGCGACGACACCGAGTCGCTGTCCAACACGCCCTCGGCCGACGCGCGGCGGCTGTTCGACGAGTCGCACGCGCTGCTGACCACGTCGTACCCGGCCGGTACCCGCTTCAAGTTGCAGCGTGACGCCACCGATTCGGCGGCGTTCTACTACCTCGACCTGATCGACCTGGAGCAGGTCGCTCCGGCGCTGACCCAGCCGGCCGGGTGCGTCTCGATCACCAACTACGGTGCGGTGCCGAACGACGGCCTCGACGACACGGCCGCCATCCAGCGCGCGGTCACCGACGACGAGAACGGCGTGATCAGCTGCGTCTGGATCCCCGAGGGCCAGTGGCGGCAGGAGCAGAAGATCCTGTCACCGGACCCGGCCCGCGGGCAGTACAACCAGAAGGGCATCCGCAACGTCGTCGTCCGCGGGGCCGGCATGTGGCGCTCGCAGCTCTACACCGACACCGAGCCGCAGAACGTGGTCGGCAACATCAACCACCCGCACGAGGGCAACGTCGGCTTCGACATCGACGACAACACCCAGATCTCCGACCTGGCGATCTTCGGCATGACCACCAACCGGGCCAACCGCGGCCACGGCATCAACGGCCGGCTCGGCAAGAACACCAAGATCAGTAACGTGTGGATCGAGCACGTCAACGTCGGCGCGTGGGTCGGCCGCGACTACTCGGACACGCCCGCCTACTGGAACCCGGGCGACAACCTCGAATTCTCCGGCATGCGGATCCGCGACACCTACGCCGACGGCATCAACTTCAGCAACGGCACGCGCAACTCGCGGGTCTTCAACTCGTCGTTCCGCACCACCGGCGACGACTCCCTGGCCGTCTGGGCCAACCCGCGGGTCAAGGACACGTCGGTCGACATCGCCTCGAACAACCACTTCGTCAACAACACCGTTCAACTGCCCTGGCGGGCAAACGGCATCGCGATCTACGGCGGTTTCAGCAACTCCATCGAGAACAATCTTGTGTACGACACCATGAACTACCCGGGCATCATGCTGGCCACCGACCACGACCCCTTGCCGTTCACGGGTACGACGCTGATCGCCAACAACGGCCTGTATCGGGCCGGCGGCGTCTTCTGGAACGAGGACCAGGAGTTCGGCGCGATCACCCTCTTCCCGTCGTCGAAGGACATCGTCGGGGTGACGATCCGCGACACCGAGATCGTCGACTCGACCTACGACGGCATCCAGTTCAAGACCGGCGGCGGCAACATGCCGAACGTGGCGGTCACCAACGTGAAGATCGACAAATCCAACAACGGCGCCGGCATCCTGGCGATGAGCGGCGCCCGAGGCAACGCGACCCTGTCCAACGTCACCATCACGAACTCGGCCGACGGCAACATCGTCACCCAGCCCGGCTCCCAGTTCGTCATCACCGGAAGCTGACCAGGTGAGCGCCCCCGGCCTGCGCCGGGGGCGCCTCTTGCCTGCTGATAGACCCGACGCTCTTCACTCCGACTGCACCACGGTGAAGGGTGGCCGTACGCCCTCGGTGAGCTCGGCCGCTGCCTCCAGTGCCATCACCGCGCGTTCCCTGCTGCCGACCGGGGACCTGGCCGTGGAGTGCAGCGATCCCAGGGCAACCAGGTAGCCGGAACCCACCGCGGCATAACCCGAGATCGTGTGCCCGATCTGATAGTCGGCGCCGACGACGTAGAGGCGACCATGAATGCCGACAAGGAACTGTCCACCCTGTTCCTGACCGTTCTCGGTTCTCGCGTAGCCGCCCGTGGAGAGGCACCCGCGGACGGCATCGATGAAGGTGGTCACCATGAACCGGTCTACGTCCCAGGTGTCGGGCTCGCCGACGGTCAGCGAGTAACGCAGGAGTTGACCCATCCGGTAGCTGGTCGTAAAGCCCATCAGGTAAGGCCCCACCTGAAACACCTTGGAATCCGACCGCACCGCAACGTGCCACCCGTCGCTCCCCGCCGAGTCCCCACCGATGGTGACGGTCCGCCCGTCCGTGATCCCGACGATGCACGTCATGAGGCCACTCTTCTAGGCCGGCACGCTCATGCCAACCATCGGGCGTGGATCCGCCGCCCGGAGAGAGCCAGTTGTCAGCTCAGGTCGCGTGCGCCGCGTGGTAGGCGGCCAGGACCGGGGGCACGCCGTCGGTGAGCATCTTGCGGCGGACACTCCCGCCGACGTGCTGCAACTGCGGATGGCGCTGCTCAGCATCAACGCCGCCGTCGACGCGTCGGCCCACGGCGATTTCACCGACGAGCAGATCCTGGCGGCCGCCCACCGCCACGCCACCGTCCTGGTCGGCGCTCTCCTCGGGTAGAGCATTGACGTATCCACGCGTGTCGATTAGACCAGTGGGGGAGCGTCCGGCTGATTCGTGGAGGTAAGAAAGTGGTCAAGGGTCTTCTGGCCGTCGTCCTCACCGTGGCGGTCGGCCTTGCCGGTGCCACGCCGGCATCGGCGGCGGGGACTGACCCGGACACGCCGACCAGCGGCCCGTGCGCCTACACGCCGACGCCCGACGATCCCGCGGTCCGGCCGGTCCCGCTGCCCCGCGACCCCCGGCACACACCGTCCCGCGGTGAGGTCCAGGTGCTGCTGCGCACCAACCTCGGTGCCATCCCGCTGGTGCTGGACCGCAGCGTGGCGCCCTGCACCGTGCAGAGCTTCGTCCACCTGGCCCGGCACCGGTTCTACGACCGCACGATCTGCCACCGCCTCACCGCCTACCCGACCCTGTCGGTGCTGCAGTGCGGCGACCCGTCCGGCACCGGCGAGGGCGGTCCCGGCTACCGCTACGGCGACGAGTTGCCGACCACCCTCCCGCCCGCGCCGACCGACCCGACCGGGGTGCGCCGGGTCTACGCCCGCGGGGTGCTGGCCATGGCGAACGCCGGGCCGGACACCAACGGCAGCCAGTTCTTCCTGGTCTACGCCAACTCGGCGCTGCGCCCGAACTACACGATCTTCGGCCACGTCGAGCCGGCCGGCCTGCGCACCCTGGACACGATCGCGGCCGGCGGGGTGACCCCGACGCCGGAGGACCCGGCCCCGCTGGACGGGCCGCCCGCGCTGCGGACCGAGATCCGGGTGGCGCGCGTGCACTGACCGGTGCCCGGCTGGGCATGAGGGACGTGTGCAGATCTCTGATGTGATTTTCGCGGTGGTCGGGCTCGGTGCGCTGCTGGCCGGGATCCTGCCGCGGGTGCTCGAGCGCCGGCCGCTGTCCATGCCGATCGTTTTCGTCGGCCTCGGGATGCTGGTCTTCGGGCTTCCGCTCGGGCTTCCGGACGCCGACCCGCTCGCCCATCCGAAGCTCACCGAGCATCTGACCGAGCTGGGCGTGATCGTCGCGCTGATGGGCGCCGGGCTGAAGATCGACCGGCCGATGAGCCGGCGGAGCTGGGCGTCCACCTGGCGGCTGCTGATCATCGCGATGCCGGTGACGATCGCCGCGATGGCGTTCCTCGGCTGGTGGTGGGCCGGGCTGGTGCCGGCCACCGCGCTGCTGCTGGGCGCCGCCCTCGCCCCGACCGACCCGGTGCTCGCCGCCGACGTGCAGGTCGGCGAGCCGACTGCCGAGGAGGACTCGGAGGACGAGGTGCGGTTCGCGCTCACCTCCGAGGCCGGCCTGAACGACGGCCTGGCGTTCCCCTTCGTGTACGCCGCGATCGCGATGGCCTCCACCGCGGGTCTGGGCTGGGCCGTCGAGTGGGCTTGGCGGGACGTGCTGCTCAAGGTGGTGCTCGGCGTCGTCGGCGGGGTGCTGGTCGGCAAGCTGCTGGGCCGGCTGTTCTTCCGGGCCCGCAAGGAGTCGCTGCGGCTGTCCCGGCACTCGGAGGGCTTCCTCGCCCTGGCCGCCACCATGCTGGCGTACGGGGTGGCCGAGGTCGCGCACGGCTACGGCTTCCTGGCCGTGTTCGTGGCCGCCCGGACGATCCGGGCCGCGGAGAGCTCGCACGAGTACCACCAGGTGCTGCACGACTTCGCCGAGCAGACCGAGCGGCTGCTGACCGTGCTCTTGCTGCTGTTGTTCGGCGGGGCCGTGGTGGGTGGCCTGCTGGGACCACTGACCTGGCCGGCCGTCGCGGTGGGATTGGTGCTGATCTTCGGCGTACGCCCGCTGTCCGGGTTTTTGTCCCTGCGCGGAGCGCCCGGACGCCGGTCGGAGCACTGGGTGATCGCGGCGTTCGGCATCCGCGGGATCGGATCCTTCTATTACCTTTCGTATGCGCTCACCCTGGCCGATTTCCCGAAGGCTGACCTGGTGTGGGCGACCATCGGCTTCGTCGTGCTGGTGTCGGTGGTGCTGCACGGGGTGGCCGCCACCCCGGTGATGAGGTGGCTCGACCGGGCGAACGAACGCACCGGTCAGGACGCCGGGGCGTTGACGCAGGGTGTGTCGGTGGACACGTATCCGACATCTGCCCGTCATTTCCCGGTGTAGTCCCGTAGCTTTGAGGGCTGCCCCGGGCGGCTCTCGCCGTGCGCCTGGACGCCGTCGACCCCAAAGGTGGAGTGAGCAAGCCCGGTGACTGTCACAGACCTGAGTTTGATCGACCTTCCCGACATCGCCTTCGGCCCCGCGGCCCCGGCGCTGTTCCGCTCCACCGATGCCCCGCAGCGCCGCACGCTCGTCGACATCTTCGATGCGACCGTGCAGGACCACGGGGGAGCCCGCGCGATCGACGCCGGCGGCGCCGCCCTGACCTACCGTGAGTTCGCCGGTGCGGTCGAGTCGGTGCGGGAGAAACTCGCGGGACACTCGGTCGGTGTCGGCGACCGGGTCGGCATCCGGGTCTCGTCCGGTACGACCGAGCTCTACCTGGCCATCCTCGGCGTGCTGGCGGCCGGCGCGGCGTACGTGCCGGTGGACGCGGACGACCCTGAGGAGCGGGCCGAGCTGGTCTTCGCCGAGGCGGGCGTGTGCGCGGTCCTGGGCGACGGCTTGAGCGTCACCATGCGGCGTACCCCCGAAGGCCGTCCCGGACGGCCCGGCCCGGAGGACGACGCCTGGATCATCTTCACCTCCGGCTCCACCGGCACCCCGAAGGGCGTGGCCGTGTCGCACGGCTCCGCGGCCGCGTTCGTCGACGCCGAGGCGCAGCTGTTCCTGGCCGGCGACGACGCTGAGGCGATCGGCCCGCAGGACCGGGTGCTGGCCGGGCTGTCGGTGGCGTTCGACGCCTCCTGCGAGGAGATGTGGCTGGCCTGGCGGTACGGCGCGTGCCTGGTGCCGGCCGAGCGGTCGCTCGTGCGCAGCGGCGTCGACCTCGGCCCGTGGCTGGCCGAGCAGCGCATCACCGTGGTGTCGACGGTGCCGACGCTCGCCGCGCTGTGGCCGGTCGAGGCGCTCGACGAGGTCCGGCTGCTGATCTTCGGTGGCGAGGCGTGCCCGCCCGAGCTGGCCGAGCGGCTGGCGGTGGAGGGCCGCGAGGTCTGGAACACCTACGGCCCGACCGAGGCGACCGTGGTCGCCTGCGCCGCGCCGATGACCGGCGAGGGCCCGGTCCGGATCGGCCTGCCCCTGGCCGGCTGGGAGCTGGCCGTGGTCGACGCGGCCGGCGATCCGGTGGCGATGGGGGAGACCGGCGAGCTGGTCATCGGCGGGGTCGGCCTGGCCCGCTACCTCGACGCCGCCAAGGACGCCGAGAAGTTCGCGCCGCTGCCCTCGCTCGGCTGGGAACGGGCCTACCGCAGCGGCGACATCGTCCGCGCCGAGCCCGAGGGCCTGCTGTTCCTCGGCCGCGGCGACGAGCAGGTCAAGCTGGGTGGCCGGCGGATCGAGCTGGGCGAGGTGGACGCGGCGCTGCAGGCGCTGCCCGGTGTCGCCGGTGCGGCCGCCGCGGTCAAGCGGACCGCGGCCGGCAACCAGCTGCTGGTCGGCTACGTCGTGCCGCGCGACGACTTCGACCCGGCCGCCGCCGCGCTGCGCATCCGCGAGCAGCTGCCGGCCGCGCTGGTCCCGCTGCTCGCCGCGGTCGACTCGCTGCCCACCCGTACCTCCGGAAAGGTCGACCGGGCCGCCCTGCCGTGGCCGCTCGCCTCCGGCGCCGGTTCCGAGGAGCTCACCGTCACCGAGGCGTGGCTGGCCGGCGGCTGGGAGGAAATTCTCGGCGTACGCCCCACCGAGGCCGACGCCGACTTCTTCTCCAACGGCGGCAGCAGCCTCAACGCCGCGCAGCTGGTCGCCTGGATCCGGCGCAGCCACCCGCAGATCGCGGTGGCCGACGTCTACCAGCAGCCGCGGCTGTCGCAGATGGCGGCGGCGCTCGACGCGCTCGTCGTGCAGGAGACCCGGGCCCGCCGCGAGATCCGGCCCACGCCCCGCCGGGCCGGCCTGATCCAGGCACTGCTCATGGTCCCGATGCTCGCCCTCGTCGGGCTGCGCTGGCTCACCGTGCTGGCCGCGCTGGCCAACCTGCTGCCGGCCGGGTGGGCGCCGCAGACCAACTGGTGGTGGATCGCGGGTGGGTGGGCCCTGCTGTTCAGCCCGCCCGGCCGGATCGCGGTCGCCGCCGGCGGCGCGCGGCTGCTGCTGCGCGGCGTCCGCAAGGGCAACTACCCGCGCGGCGGCGGCGTGCACCTGCGGCTGTGGGCGGCCGAACGGCTCGCCGAGCTGACCGGCGCCACCGGCGTGGCCGGCGCGGGCTGGCAGATCACCTACGCGAAGGCGCTCGGCGCGCAGATCGGCCGGGACGTCGACCTGCATTCGGCGCCGCCGGTCACCGGCCTGCTCAAGGTCGGCCGCGGCGCGGCGATCGAACCCGAGGTCGACCTCTCCGGCTACTGGATCGACGGCGACATCGTCCGGGTCGGCAAGACCCGGATCGGCGCCGGCGCCCGGATCGGCTCGCGCAGCACGCTCATGCCCGGCGCCCGGGTCAGCAAGGGCGCGCACGTCGAGGCCGGTTCGACCGTGTCCGGCGCGGTGAAGGCCGGCAAGCGGGAAACCGCCTGGCCGGCCCACCGCCCGCCGCGGCGCTCCCGGCTCTGGGTGGTCGCCTACAGCCTGACCGCCCAGCTTCTCGGCCTGCTCCCGGCCGTGGCCGTGCTGCCCGCGATCGCCATCGTCGGCTGGACCGTGGCTGATCGGCCGAACCTGGGCGCGGCTCTGCTCGCCGCCCCGGTCGCCGCGGTCGCCTACTTCCTCACCTACGCCCTGTTCGTGCTGGTCGCGGTCCGGGTGCTCGGCGTCGGCATGCGGGCCGGTTTCCATCCGGTCCGGGGCCGGGTGGCCTGGCAGGTGTGGACCACCGAGCGGCTGATGGGAATGGCCCGGATCGCGCTCTTCCCGATGTACGCCAGCCTGTTCACGCCGGTCTGGCTGCGCCTGCTCGGCGCCAAGATCGGCCGTAACGCCGAGCTGTCCACCGTTCTCGCGCTGCCGAGGATGACCACCGTCGAGGACGGCGCGTTCCTGGCCGACGACACCATGGTCGCCACCTACGAGCTCAGCCACGGCTGGCTGCGGGTCGCCCCGGCCCGGATCGGTAAGCAGGCCTTCCTCGGCAACTCCGGGATGGCCGCGCCCGGCCGGTCGGTGCCCAAGCGCGGCCTGGTCGGCGTGCTGTCGTCGGCGCCGCGCAAGGCGAAGAAGGGCTCGTCGTGGCTCGGCGCCCCGCCGATGCCGCTGCGCCGCACGGTCGAGTCGGGCGACGCCGCGCTCACCTACGACCCGCCGCTGCGGTTGAAGCTGGCCCGCGCCGCGATCGAGCTGTGCCGGATCATCCCGGTGATGTGCGCCGGCGTCCTGGCCGTGCTGATGCTGGCCGCGCTCGCGGGGATCTGGCAGACGGCCGGCCTGTGGGTGGCCGCGCTCGTCGCCGGGCCGGTGCTGTTCGCCGCCGCGATCGCCGGCGCGCTGCTCGGCACGGCCGCGAAGTGGCTGCTGGTCGGGAAGTTCCGGGTCACCGAGCACGCGCTGTGGACGTCGTTCGTCTGGCGCAACGAGCTCGCCGACACGTTCGTCGAGGTGCTCGCCGCGCCGTGGCTGTTCCGCTTCGCCTCCGGCACCCCGTTGCTCAACGTGTGGCTGCGCACACTCGGCGCCAAGATCGGCCGCGGGGTGTGGCTGGAGACGTTCTGGCTGCCCGAGTACGACCTGGTGCGGCTGGGCGCGGGCGCCACCGTCAACCGAGGTTGCGTAGTGCAAACTCACCTCTTCCATGATCGGATCATGGCCATGGACGAGGTCACTCTGGGCGCGGGCGCCACGCTCGGCCCGCACGGGATCGTGCTGCCCGGTGCGAGCATCGGTGCGCGCACCACGGTCGGTCCGGGTTCGCTGGTAACCCGCGGCGATGCCGTGCCCGAGGACAGCCGGTGGCTGGGAAACCCGATCGCGACCTGGGCATCATGACCCCACCGGGGGCCGATCGCTCGACCGACTCGTACCTCCCGGGACACGGCAACGGCGGCTACCGGGTGCTGCACTACGACCTCGACCTCAATTACCTGGTCGTGTCGAACCGGCTGGCCGGGAAGGCGACCGTCACCGCGCAGGCGGTCCAGTCGCTGTCCCGGTTCAGCCTCGACCTCGGCCAGTTCCGGGTCTCCGACGTGCGGGTCGACGGGCGGCGGGTCACCTACACCCACCGGGCCGGCAAGCTCCGGATCAAACCCGAGCAATCGATCGCCTACGGCGCCACCTTCAAGATCGAGATTAAGTACGCCGGGAAGCCGGTCCCGATCTCCGGGCGCTGGGGCGACATCGGCTGGGACGAGTTGACCGACGGCGCGCTGGTGGCCAGCCAGCCGAACGGCGCGCCGTCCTGGTTCCCCTGCAACGACCGCCTGGAGAAGGCCAGCTTCCTGGTCAAGGTCACCGCCGCGGCGCCGTACACGGTGGTGGTCACCGGCGATCTGGTCTCCCGCCGCCGCGGCGCCGGCGACACCACCTGGGTGTACGAGCGGACCGAGCCGACCGCCCCCTACCTGATGAGCGTGCAGGTCGGCCGCTACGAGCTGATCGACCTGGCGGTGGGCGGGGTGCGCCAGCAGGCCGCGATCCCGCCCCGGCTGCGGACGGTGTTCCGGCACGACTTCGGCCGGCACGGCGAGATCATGGCGGCCTTCGAGGGCCTGTTCGGACCCTACCCGTTCCGGGAGTACGTCGTGGTGGTCGCCGACGACGACCTGGACGACCCGATCGAGGCGCAGGGCATGGCCGTCTTCGGCCGCAACCACGTCGACGGTTTCCGCACCCACGAGCGGCTGGTCGCGCACGAGCTCGCCCACCAGTGGTTCGGCAACAGCCTCACGGTCGCCGACTGGCGGCACATCTGGCTCAACGAGGGCTTCGCCACGTACGCGGAATGGTTGTGGTCCGATGTTTCCGGCGGACCGTCGGTGGAGGTCCTGGCCGCCCGATGGCACGGCTGGGTGGCGGCGCAGCCGGCGTGGTTCACCGTGGCCGACCCGGGCGTGGCCCGCATGTTCGACCCGCTGGTCTACAAGCGCGGCGCGCTGACCCTGCACGCCCTGCGCGCGGCGGTCGGCGAGGAGACGTTCTTCGCGCTGCTCCGGTCGTGGGTCGGCGAGAACCGGCACCGCACCGTGACGACCTCGCAGTTCCGCGAGCACGCCGGTCGATTCACCACGAAGCCGCTGCACGACCTGTTCGCGGCGTGGCTCGACCGCCCGGCGCTGCCCCCACTGCCGCCGCTCCCGTTGCGAAACTGAACACTCTTCCCGTCATCGGCGAACTACGGGTGTGATGCACCTGAGGCGACGACGGAGACGGGTCCGGTGGTGAGATGGCGACGCAGTTGAGCACCGACACCGACGCCCATCTCATCGAACGGGCAAAGCTGGCGCCGGAATTGTTCACGGCGATCTTCGACCGGCACTATCGCAACATTTACGGGTACGTTTCCCGCCGGCTCGGCCCCGATCTGGCCGAGGACGTGGCGTCGGAGACCTTCCTGACCGCCTTCGACCGGCGGCACAGCTACGACGTGACCCGCGGCGACGCACGACCCTGGCTCTACGGGATCGCGTCCAACCTGGTCGCCCGGCACGTCCGGGCCGAGTCGCGGCGCTACCGGGCGCTGGCCCGGGCCGGCGGCCAGGAGGTCGGCGACACCGAGCACGACGACGCGGTGGCCGGCCGGCTGGACGCCGCGGCCGTGCGTCCCACGCTGGCCGCGGCCCTGGCCCGGCTGCCGGAGCCGGTGCGCGCGGTGCTGCTCCTGGTCGCGTGGGCCGGGCTCAACCAGCAGGAAGCCGCGCTCGCGCTGGGTATCCCGGCGGGCACGGCCAGGTCCCGGCTGCACCGGGCACGACAAGAGATGCGGCAGGCGCTCGGCGCCGAGATCGAGGTGGACGAATGATGGACGAGATCAGCATCCTGCACGAGACCTTCGACCCGGCCGAGCCGTCGCTCGACGCGGAGCAGCGCGCCCGGCACGCCCTGCAGAACCGGATCGCCAACCCGGCCCCGGCCCGGCGCCGGCCCTCCTGGTGGCTGAGCATCCCGGTCGCCGCCACCGCGGCTGCGGTGGTCACGGTCCTGGCGATCGGCAACGGCAGCAGCCCGGTGCCGCCCTCGGCGATCGGACCGTCATCGGCCGCCCCGGCGAAGGCGCTGCCCTATCTCAAGCCGGTCAGCGCGGCCCAGGTCCTGGAGAATGCGGCCTGGACCGCCGAGCAGGAGATCTGGGTGGACCCGGCCCCGACCCAGTTCATGTATGTCGAGACCCTGGAGATGCGCAACCAGCCCGGGTACGAGCAGGAGCACCCGAACGGCTCGCTGCTGCCCGGCAAGGCGCAGTACCGCACGGTCCAGGAGTGGAACCGGATCGACGGATACGTCTGGGCCGGGAAGCACAACGGCAAGCTCGAGGTGAGCCACCAGGGCGAGAACAACGGCTACCGGGCCTTCGTCCCGTGGTCGCAGGTGGTCAAGCTGACCAGCCCGGCCGCGATCGACGCCTACCTCAAGAATCCCGAGGGCGGCGTGATGGCGGAGCCGTGGGCGCTGGCCGGCCAGTACGTCCTGCCGCCGGACGTGAAGGCGGCGATCTTCCGCTACCTCGCCCAGCAGCCGGGGATGAAGGTCAACCCGGACGCGGTCAACCTGGACGGCCGCCCGGCGATCGGGCTCGGCGAGGTGATCGAGGGTTACCTGTCCCGGGAGTTGCTCTTCGACAAGGACACCTACAGCCTGATCGGGGACCGCATGGTCGCGGTGAAGGACAAGGTCCGGAAGGCGGACGACGGCACCACCTACGCCCACAAGGGCGACCTGTTCCGCCAGGTGATCTACCGCAAGATGGCCATCGTCGACAACGCCGGCGACACGGACTAACCCTTCAGGCCGGTGTGGGCCAGGCCCTCGATGAACTGCCGCTGGGCTATCACGAAGACGATCAGGACCGGGATCGCGGTCATCGACGCCGCCGACAGCTGGACGTTCCAGAGCTGCCCCTGGTAGGGGTCGGTGAACTGGGTCAGGGCCTGGGGGAGCGTGAACATCGACTTGCTGGACAGGTAGACGATCGGTTCCAGGTAGAGGTTCCAGCTGGTCAGGAACGTGAAGATGGCGACCGCGCCCAGCGCCGGGCGGGCCAGTGGCAGGGCGATACGACGAAAGATGGCAGCGCGGGTGAGGCCGTCCATGCGGGCGGCCTCCTCCAGCTCCACCGGCAGCGTGATGAAGAACTGCCGCATGATGAAGGTGGCCAGCACGCTGGGCGCGCCGAAGATCGGCACCAGGATCAGCGGCCAGTGGGTGTCGATCAGGCCGAGCGAGTTGAAGATCCGGAACAGCGGGACGATCGTCACCTCGCTCGGGATCAGCAGGCCGGACAGCACGACCAGGAACAGCGCGTTCTGCCCGCGGAAGCGGATCCGGGCGAACGCGTAGCCGGCCATCGACGCCACCACCAGCGTGCCGAGCGTGACCACGACCGCGATGTAGGCGCTGTTGAGGTACTGCCGGGCGAACGGCTGCATGGTGAAGACGTCGTGCCAGGCCGCGAACGACACGTGACTCGGCCACAGGCTCCGGCCGAAGATGTCGGCGTTCGGCTTCAGCGAGCTGGTCACCATCCACCAGGTCGGAAAGACAAAGGGCACACAAAGCACGAGCAGGATTCCGTACGCCGTGGTCTTAGCTCTCATGGAAGACCCATCTCTTGCGAAGCTGCCACTGGACGACGGTGAGCGCGAGCACGATGAGGAACAGCAGCACCGACAGGGTGGCGCCGTAGCCGAACGCGTGGAACTGGAACGCCTGCTGGTAGAGGTAGTAGACGAGCACCGTTGTCGAGGTGCCCGGCCCGCCCTCGGTGAGGACGGCGATCTGCGCGAAGACCTGCAGCGACCCGACCACCGTAATGATCGAGGTGAGCAGGATGGTCGGGCTGATCAGCGGCAGGGTGATCCGGCGGAAGACGGTCCACGCGTTCGCGCCGTCGGTGCGCGCCGCCTCGTAGAGCTCCGGCGGCACGCCCTGGAGTGCGGCCAGGAACAGCACCATGTTGAGGCCGACGTTCTTGAGCACCTGGACCACGATCACGGCGGCCATCGCGGTGCCGCCGGAGCGCAGCCAGTTCGGGCCGTCGAGCCCCACGGCGTCCAGGAACGAGTTGATGCCGCCGTTGTCCTGCAGCATGAACCGCCACACGATCGTCCAGGCGACCAGCGACACCACCACCGGCGAGAAGAACAGCACCCGGAAGACGGTGGTGCCGCGCAGTTTCTGGTTGAGCAGCACGGCCAGCAGCAGCGCCAGGCTGAGGTTGACGATCACCAGGCCGGCCGAGAAGAGCAGCGTCGCCCGCAACACCCGGGGCACGGTGGGATCCTCGGCCAGCTGCCGGTAGTTGTCCACGCCGCTGAACGTGAACGTGTTCGCGAGCACGTTCCACTCGTGCAGGCTGTACCAGGCCACCAGCACGAGCGGGATGAGGACGAAGGCGACCGTCCCGGCCAACTGCGGTGCGATGAACGCGTACGCGGTCAGCCGGTCCTGTCGTTTGATTGCTCTTGTCATTTGGCCAGAACCGGCTGGATCGCGGTGCACACGCCCTTGAGCACCGCGGGGACCTCGGCGTCGGCCGTCCACAGCGGGTCGAGGGCGGCCCGGACCGCCTGGCTGATCTGGGCGTTGTTGGCGTGACTCGGCTTGACCACGCCGTTCGCGATGCCGTCGATCACCACGCTCTGCAGCTGTTCCTTGCTGAGCAGCGGGTTGGACCTGGCCAGGGTGTCCGCGGTGAGCTGCGGGGTGCGCGGCGGCGGGAAGAACTGGGCGAGCTTGGCCGAGTTGGCGTCGCCGGTGAAGAACTTCAGGAAGTCCTTGGCCGCGTCGACGTGTTTGCCCTGCTTGAGGACGCCGACCCCGCCCTGGCCGATGACCGAGTAGGTGCCCTTCGGGCCGGCCGGCAGCGGGACCAGCGCCCATGTGAACTTGCCGTCCTTGAGCAGCGAGGCCCGGGAGATCTGGGTGATCGTCATCGCCGATTCGCCGGCGAAGAAGTCGGCCGCCACGCCCGGCCCGGGGATCGCCTTCCTGGTGAAGATCGCCTGGTGGATGAAGGTCATCGCGTCGATCATCGGCTGCTGGTCGAAGCCGCACGTCTTGCCGTCGTCCGACCAGGCCTGGGCGCCCCAGCCGTCGAAGATCGGCGCGAGGTTGGTCCAGTCCTTGTAGTCGAAGTCGCGCGGGACCAGGCCCTGCTTGCCGGTCTTGGCGGCGGTCGCGGCCGCCACCGCGATCGCGTTGTCCCAGGTCCAGTCGGCTCCGGTGGGGAGCTTCTGGCCGGCCTGCGTCAGCAGATCGGTGTTGACGAAAACCCCGAACGGCGAGGTCGAGAACGGGTACGCGATGAGTTTGCCGTCCTGCTTCCACAGGGCGGTGGCGCTCGGCGCGAGTTCGGACGGGTTCTCGATCGCGTCGTCGACCGGGGCGAGCGCGCCGGACGAGACGAAGTCGGGGGCCGAGCCTTCCAGGATCCAGGCCAGGTCGGGGGCGTTGCCGCCGGCGATCTGGGTGGTCAGCGTGGTCGTGTACGTGTCGACCGGCAGCGCGTCGAACTTGATCGTGACGTCGGGGTGGGCCTTGATGTAGTCGGCCGCTATCTGATTGAACAGCCGGACGTGTGCCTCGTTCGCCGACCATGTCGTCATTCGCAGCGTGACGGGGCCTTGTTCAGCGCCACCGCAGGCCGCAACCGAAACCAGCAGGACTATCGAGGCGATGGCCGCCCTCAGCTTCATGGGGGAGTCCTTTCAGTAACCGCTGATGTCGGGCCAGCGCAGCTCGACGCCGTCGGTGGTCAGGCGTTGCTGAAAATCGGCCAGCAGGGCCGGGTTGCTGCGGACCGCGCGCGGGGAGCACCCGCGGTCCAGGCAGAAGGCGGCGAGCGCGCCCGCCACCTCGCCGACGTTCCACTCGACCGGGTGCAGCCGGTGGGATCCGTTGGTGATGTGCGTGGTGCCGATGTTCTTGCCGGCCGGGAGCAGGTTTTCCATCCGCTGCGGCAGGAGCGCGCCGAGCGGGATCTCGAAGGGACAGGAGCCGACGTCGATGTAGTTGTCGCCGCCGGTGGACGGGTGCAGGTCGATGCGGTACATGCCGACGCCGATCGAGTCGGGGTGCAACACCGCGCCCTTGTCGCCGCGGACCGCGAGGGAGAGGTCCTGCTCGACGATCGTGTACTCGGCCCGGATCCGGCGGCCCTCGCGGATGTAGGGAGCCATCGCCAAGCCGTCGGCTCCGCCGGTCACATCCCCGCGCAACCGCAGCCCCGGGAAGCCGGTGCCGCCGTCCGCGCGCGGTGCCTCGGTCTGCAGCCAGTAGAGAACACTCTTGGAGAGGTCGCGCGCCCGCTTTATATGCGTCCCTGCGTCGGGCACGTCGACGATCGGGGCCTCGAAGTAGTCGATCATCGGCCAGTTGACCAGGCAGATGTCGCTCTCGTAGGCGCCGTCGACGAAGTTGCGCCGGGCGGCGATCCGGCGGAACGTCCACAGGTTGCCGTCGCCCGGGTTGCGGCGCTGATCGGCCTGCACCAGCCACGGGTCGTCGCCGGGGTTGGGGGTGAAGCTGCGGGTGGACAGCTCGAGCGTGCGCGGGTTCGGGGTCTGCCAGGAGAGCATCCTGGCCCCCCAGAACGATGGCCGGTAGTCGCGCCAGAAGTCGTACGCCGCCGGGCGGTCGACGGTGTGGTCGCCGTCCACGTGGTCGACCGCGAAGCAGACCGAGAACGCCTGCATGTTGGTCGGATCGGCGCGGTCGGGGGCGCTCGGCTCGCCGGTCTCCTCGGCCGACTCGAAACCGGTGACGTATTCGGTGCCGGTCAGCGGCAGCAGTTCGCCGGTCTCGGTGGCGTCCAGGATGTACGGGGCGGTCAGCACTCGTAATTGGTCGGCTGTCCGGACGGTCACCGACGTAACCCGATCGCCGTCGGTCTCTGCCGCCACCGGGACGGCCGGCTGCAGCACGGTCAGCCGCCCTTCGCTTCGGTAGGGCGCGAGCATCGCCTCGATCACCGCGACCGCGACCCGCGGCTCGTGGCAGAGCCGGCTCACGTGTCCCGCGCCGGGGTTGAGCCAGCGGGTGTCCCGGGCACGCTGGGTGAGCGGGTAGTGCGACCGGTAGTAGTCGCGGATTCCGTCCCGCAACGCCCGGTAGCTGGCGGTGACTCCGAACTGTTCGACCCAGGTGTGCTCGTCGGGCGGCACGGCCTGGCTCGTCAACTGGCCGCCGAGCCACGCGAACTCCTCGGTCAGCAGCACCGAGCGCCCGGCCCGCAGCGCGGCGAGCGCGGCCGCCACCCCGCCGAGCCCGCCGCCGATGACGACCACGTCGGCCCGCAGCTCACGCACGCGCCACCGCCAGCGTGCAGCCGGCCACCGGCTCGCAGGGGAGTATTCGCTGCTCGCCGGGCCGGCCTTCGAGGACCGCCGACAGCACCTCGACCGCCTGCCAGCCCATCTCCCGCCGCGGGATCCGGAACCCGGTGAAGTCGAGGTCGGTCGGGGCGCTGCGGGTGGGATCGCCGAGCGCCACGATGGACAGATCCTCCGGAACGCGCAGGCCACGCTCGGCCGCGTGCTGGGCCAGCGCCACGCCGTCGGCGAACTCCTCCACGAACACGCAGGTCTTCTCCTCGGCGAGGACGGCGTCCAGGTCGGGCCCGGCCAGGCGGCTGCCCTCGGGGCCGGCCGCTTCCGCGAAGCCTCGCCAGCGGTCGGCGTGCGACTCCGGTCCGGTGTCGCCCTCGCCCACGTAGACCAGCCGGCGGTGTCCTAGCGCGACGGCCGCCCGCACCTGGGCCGCGGTGGCCCCCGGGTAGTCGGCGCCCACGTAGGGGACCGGACCGCCGGCGTCGTCGCGCCGGCCGACACTGACGAACGGCTGCCCCTCGGCGAGCAGCCGGGCCAGCTCGGCCGGGTCGAGCCACTGGCCGAGCAGGATGCAGCCGTCGGCCAGCCGCAGCCGGTTGTCCTGGTGGAAGATGCGGCGCCGGCCGTCCACGACCGGCGCGCTGGTGAACAGCAACAGGTCGCAGCCGACCCGCTCGGCGCACTCCTCGATGCCGACCAGGAACGGGTGGTAGAAGTCGCCCATCCCGGCCGGGAACACCGACTCGTAGGTGAAGACACCCAGGATGCGGTTGTGCTTCTCGGCGAGCCGGCGGGCGATCGGGTCGGCCACGTAGCCGGTGGTGCGGATCGCCTCCAGCACCCGATCGCGGGTCTCCGGCGCGATCCGCACGTCGCCGTCGTCCCGCCCGTTGAGCACCAGCGACACCGTGGCCTGGCTGACGCCGGTCATCCGGGCGATGTCCTGCTGGGTCACGCGTCGCGCCACCGGTCCTCCTGGTTTTCCTGCAGTGATACGCATTAGCTCGGTGTGGCTCACATGGTGTGGGCCGCCCGAACATGAAGTCAAGAAGTAATAGGTATTAGCAGAAAGCTAATTCGTATTATCAGCCTGACCTTTGCCGTAACACCGCGGAAACCGGGACACCGGGGTGCGGCGGGCGTCGCCGCACCCCGGGGAACGATCAGGCCAGCAGCTCCCATTCGGCCAGCTGGGTCTCGGCCGCGCCGTGGTTGGCGGTGATCTGCAGGCGGTAGCGCGCGTAGGCCGTGCTGTTGGGGATCACGAAGGCCCTGGTCTGGCGGCGGTCGCTGAAGTCGATGCCGGTGCGGGTGTCCAGGGTGGTCCACGTCGTGCCGTTGGTGGAGCCCTGCAGCGTCCAGCTCTGCGGGTCCCGGCCGGGGACGTCATTGGCCGAGGTCAGCGTGTACTGCTGCACCGCGGCGGTGGCCGGCAGGGCGTACTCCAAGGTGGCGGTGTTGGTGAAGGTCAGCCATTTGGTCAGGGACGTGTCGTCGGCGGCGGCGGCGCGGGCCTCGTTCGGGGCGTTCTCGCCGCTCGCGGTCAGTGTGCCGCCGGTCAGGCGGTCGGTCAGCGGCCGCGGGGTGGTACTGCCAGTGGTAATCGACGGGGGCACGTCGTCGGTGCCGGAACCCCAGGCGGACGGGGACGGGCCCATCACGAAGCTCAGGGTGCCGCCGGCCAGCAGGTCGGCGTGGGTCAGGTAGTTCTTGGTATAGGTGGCACCGTTCAGCGTGGCGCTCTGGATGTAGCGGTTGGTGTCGCTGACGGCGGGCGCCTCGACCGTGAAGCTGCGGCCGTTCTCCAGGTTGACCGTGGCCTTCGGGTTGAGCGGCGCGCCGATCGTGTAGTCGGTGCTGCCCATCCGCGCCGGGTAGAAGCCGAGCGCGCTGAACACGTACCACGCCGACATCTGGCCGTTGTCCTCGTCGCCGAGGTAGCCGCCGCCGTTGCCGGCGCCCGAGCCGTACAGCTTGGTCAGCACGTCGCGGACCCGGGTCTGGGTCTTCGACGGGGTGCCGGCGTAGTTGTACATGTAGAGCATGTGGTGGATCGGTTCGTTCGGGTGCGCGTACTGGCCCATGTTGGTGTCGTAGGCCTCGCGCATCTCGTGGATGACGCCGCCGTAACCGCCGACGTTGTAATCGCGGGGCGCCGCGAACACCGAGTCGATCTTCGCGGATAGCTGGGCGCGGCCGCCGTACAGGTTGGCCATGCCCTGCGGGTCCTGCGGGGCCGGGGTCGCGTAATGCCAGGGCGCGCCCTCGGTGAATTCGTAACCCCACGCGTTCGGCAGGAACGCCGAGTCGGCCGTACGCCAGGTGCCGTTGCTCTGCTTACCACGGAAGAAACCGACCGACGACGAATAGAGGTTGGCGTAGTCGAGGGCCCGGTTCTGGAAGTAGTCGGCGTCCTCGGTCTTCCCGAGCGCCCGGCCGAGCTGCGCGATGCCGAAGTTGTTGTTGGCGTCCTCGAGCGTCCACGATGCCGATTCGCCGAGCACGTCCGACGGCACGTAATGCTTGAACGTGGACACCTCGATCGCCTTGCGGCCCTTCGACCCGGAACCGGACCAGACGCTCGCGTTCTTCACCATCGACGCGTACGCGGCCTGGTAGTCGAAGTTCCGGACGCCCTTCAGATACGCATCGGCGAAGGCCAGGTCCTGGTTGGTGCCGACCATGATGTCGATATATCCCGGGCCCGACCAACGAGCAGTCCAACCCCCGTTCTTGTACGCATTGACGAAGCCGTCCAGCATTTCTCCGGTACGGGTGGGGGAGAGCAGCGAATAGAGCGGCCAGACGGCCCTCGCGGTGTCCCAGAACCCGTTGTTGACGTACATCTGCCCGTCGTGCACGGCGTTGTCGTAGGGGCTGAAGTATTTGCGGACCCCGCCCACCATCTCCGACATGTTGTTCGGGTACATGAAGGCGCGGTACATGTTCGAGTAGAACGTGGTCAACCGATCCGCGGACGCACCCTCGATGCTTACCTTGCCGAGGGCGGAATCCCAGAGGGCCGCGGCCTCCTCGCGTACGGCATCAAAGCTTTTCGTCCCGACCTCCTGGGCGAGATTCGCGGTGGCCTGCGCGACGCTCATGTAAGAGGTCGCCATCTTGAGGGTGACCTGCTCGTTCGCCGCGGTGGCGAAGCGGATCCAACTCGTCACACCCTGCCCGGTGACGCTGCCGGTGGCGGCGATGGCCTTGTCGACGGTCGCCGCGAAGTAGAGCCGCGGTCCCTTGTGGTCGAGGTAGCCGGTGATCGTGCGGGCCGCGGTGTCGACGCTGATCGAGCCGCCGACCTTGTCGATCGTGTCGAAGACGATGACCGCGTCCGAGGTGGCCGGGTACTGGAAGCGCAGCACCCCGGCGTGGTCGGTGGGCGTCATCTCGGCGGTGATCCCGTACGTGTCGAGCTGGGTCCTGTAGTAGTGCGCGTTGGCCACCTCATTGGTGTGGCTGAACGTCGACTTCCGGGCGTCCGGGGTGGTCTTCACCGTGCCGGTCATCGGCATGACCTGCAGCTGCCCGTAGTCGCCGATCCACGGGCTGGGCTCGTGGCTGACGCCGAACCCCTGCACGGTGGCCGAGCTGTACTGGTATAGCCAGCTGTCAGTGTTGCCGTTGGTGATCGGCGTCCAGAAGTTGAAGCCGTTCGGCACGGTGGTGCCCGGGAACGTGTTGCCGCGCGAGTAGCTGGAGTCCGAGTTGGAGCCGCGGCGGGTGTCGACCAGATCGGACAGCCGGGTGGCCGGCGCACTGGCGGCGATCGCGAGGTCGTCGACGAACCCGCGGAACGTGCCGGTGTTGGCGGGCTGGTCGTAGCCGATCAGGATCCGGTCGACGGTCCGCCCGGCGACGTAGTCCCCGATCGCCGACGTGACGTAGTTCCACCGGTCGAAGCCGAGCACCGAGCCGTTGCCCTGAAAGGTCGGGTGCAGCCGCACGCCGTTCTGGTCCACCGCGCCGGAGTCACGCAGATGGCTGCCGTCGGTGAAGACCAGGTCGATCGCGACGTCGAGATGCCCACCCGACTGCGGATAGATCCAGTAGGACAGGGTGCTGGACGCGGTCACCGGGATATCAACATCAAAGAGCCGGTTATAGGAGTACGACGTGGTGGCGCTGGTGTCGCTGCCCGAGTACATCAGCGCCGACCCGCCACTGTGCGCGACCTCGGCGCGCGGCCCGGTCTCCATCGAGGTCAGCCCGCAGCAGTAGCCACCGACCCCGGAGCTGGCTTCGACACTGTTTTCCCAGGTGAGTGCGGGTTGCCCGGCCTCAAAGCCGGTACTGAAGTCGCCGGCCGCCGCGGTCGCCGGGGAGGCGACAGCAGTGGCCAGACCAGTGGTCAACAGGAGGACGGCGAGCGAGGATTTCAGGCGCATCGATGGACCTGCCGTTTCACGAGTCCGTGACAACGTTGTCAAGAGGTTACGGAATCGTAAACAAACTTATGGAAACCCGTCAATGGATGGGCGGCCGTTCGAGAGTCTCTTCGAGCGTGTCGAAGAAAGCCTCGGCCGTCTCCTGGACCCGGGCCCGGTCGCCGGTCGTCAGCAGGTCGAGCAGTAGCCCGCGGATCGTCGCGATCACCAGGGTGGCCCGGCGCACCGCGGTCGCCGGGTCGGCCTCGTCTTTCTGGGCCTCGATCAGGGCGACCATCCAATAGGTGACCGCGTGGTCGAGGAAGTCGGCGAACTGTTGCGGGGCCTGCAGCGCGCTCCCGTAGACCGCGAAGAACAGCCGGAACTCCGGCTCGCGCCGTGGGTCGGCGGCCCGGGCCCAGGCCGCGCGGGCCTCGGCCGCCAAGCCGGGACGCTCGCCGGACGGGTCGCGGGTCGCCGCGAACATGCGCTCGCGCAGCCGGCCGAGGATGGCCTCGAGCATCTGCTCCTTGGTGCCGAAATGGTGCACCAGCGTCGTCGGGGACACCCCGACGGCGGCCGCGACCGTCCGCCAGGACACCTCGGCGAACCCGTGCTCGGCGGCGAACCCGACGGCGGCGTCGAGCAGCTCCTGTCGTCGCTGGTGATTGATCGGTCGTCCGGCCACTTGGCATTTCTAGCACGATCGTTCTACGCTAATTCCTTGTACGGTCGTACTAGAAATCGGAGGCATCATGCGGGTATTCGTCACCGGAGCATCGGGCTGGGTCGGCCGCGGGCTCGTCCCCGACCTGATCGGCGCCGGTCATGAGGTCACCGGGCTGGCCCGATCCGAGACCGCGGCCGCCGCGCTGCGGGCCGCCGGGGCCGAGGTCGTCGCCGGTTCGCTCGACGACCTCGACGTGCTGCGCGACGCCGCGGTCGCCGCCGACGGCGTGGTCCACCTGGCGTTCAAGCACGACATCGCGTTCGCCGGCGACTTCGCGGGCGCCACCGCCGCCGACCGGGCGGCGATCGAGACGTTCGGCGCGGCCCTGGCCGGCACCGACAAGCCGTTCGTCCTCGCCTCCGGCATCCTCGGCGTGCTCGGCCTCCCGCCGGGCGTGGTCGCCACCGAGCGCGACGGGCTCGCCGTCCCCGACGCCGGCGGCACCGTCCCGATCAGCGGCGCGAACGGGCGGATCGACAACGCCAACTACACGCTGGCGCTGGCCGAGCGCGGGATTCGCTCGTCGGTGGTCCGGCTGCCCCCGGCCACGCACGGCGTCGGCGACAACGGCTTCATCCCGGCGGTGATCGGGTCGGCGCGGGCCAAGGGCGCCTCGGCCTACGTCGGCGACGGCGCCAACCGCTGGCCGTCCGTGCACCGCGACGACGCCGCGCGGTTATTCCGGCTCGCACTCGAAGCCGCGCCGGCCGGATCGGTGCTGCACGCCGTCGGCGACGAAGGCGTACCCGTCCGGGAGATCGCCGAGATCATCGCCGTACGCCTCGATGTTCCCGCGGTTTCCGTGCCGCCCGAGGAGATCGGCGGCTACGTCGGGTTCCTCGGCGGCTTCTGGGGGTTCGACGGCCCGGCCTCCGCGCAGATCACCCGCGACCTGGTCGGATGGCAGCCGACCCGGCCCGGCCTGATCGAGGACGTCAAGCAGGGGCACTACTTCAGCTGAGCGCCGGCAACCCGAGGTTTTCGCGCAGCGTGGCGCCGCGGTAGTCGTCCTTGACGATGCGGCGCTTGCGCAGCTCGTGGAGCAGGCCGTTGACCACGAAGTCGTGCTGGCGGTCGTCGTGCAGGCCGCCCAGCGACAGCACGTCCAGCACACCGGCGTCGAAGCGTTCCTGCACCGCGTCGGCCAGCTGTTCCGGGGTGCCGGCCACCGACCAGTGGCCGGTGTCCTGGGCGGCCTGAATCAGTTCGCGCAGCGTGCGCCCCTCGCGGATCAGCCGGCTGAAGATCTCGGCGCGGCCACGCCGCCGGTTGATCGCGCTGATGTCCGGCAGCAGGCTCTCCGGCAGCGGCCGATCCAGCGCGGCCGCCGACAGGTCGATCCCGCCGCCCAGCATGTCGGCCACCAGCGCCCGGCCCTTCGCGTAGTCGATCTGCTCCAGCCGTTCCCGGACCAGCCGTTGCGCCTCGGCCTCGGTCGCGCCGTAGGTGGCGTGGAACGAACTGAAGATCAGCGGCAGGCCGCCCGCCCGGCCGTGGGCGGCGGCCTGGCCGCGGATCCGGCCGGTGAACTCGTGCGCGTCGGCGAGGGTCGGCAGCGCGGTGAAGACGACCTCGGCGTACTTGGCGCCCAGCGCGATGCCGGCCGCGGACTGCCCGGCCTGGATGAGCACCGGCCGGCGCTGCGGCAGCGGCGGGATGTTGAGCGGGCCCTCGACCGCGAAGAACTCGCCGATGTGGTCGATCGGCTTGATCAGTGCCGGGTCGAGCACGGCCCGGCCGTCCGGCCCGGCTTGCAGCGCGCCGGGCTGCCAGCTGTCCCAGAGCGCGTTCACCACGTCGAGGGACTCGGCCGCCCGGGCGTAGCGCTGCTCGGGCGTGGGGAGCTCGCCCGAGCCGAAGTTCTGCTCGCCGATCGACGAGGTGACCAGGTTCCAGGCGGCCCGGCCGTTGCTCACGTGGTCGAGCGTGCCGAAGAGGCGGGCCAGGTTGAACGGGTGGTGGAACGTGGTGGAGACGGTGGCGATCAGCCCGGCCTTCGAGGTGACCTGGCTGAGCGCCGCCACGAAGATCAGCGGCTCCTGCGCGCCGATCGTGCCCTGCGCCCCGAAGACCAGCAGGTCCGGCACGAACAGTGCGTCGATCCGGGCGTCCTCGGCCCGCCGGGCCACGAGTTTCGCGGTGTCCAGCGTGGAGCGAGCCGGATCGAGGGCCAGCTCGTACGGTCCGGGATAGCCACCGGCCCCGGCCACCGTGGCCAGGGTGCGGGTCACGGCAGCTCCAGGTGCTCGCGCAGCGTCGTGCCCTCGTAGGCGGTGCGGTAGACGCCGCGTTCCTGCAGCTCCGGCACCAGCTTGTCGACGATGTCCTCGACCGTGCCGGGCAGCCGCTGCGGCAGGATGTTGAAGCCGTCCACCGCGCGGGTGGTCACGTAGCGGGCCCACTCGTCGGCGATCTGGCCGGGCGTGCCGACGAACGAGCTGTGCCGCGGGTTGACCTTGACGACCGTTTCCCGGATGGAGAGGCCGAGCCGCCGCCACCCGGCGATACGTTCGAGTTTGCCGGTGCGGAACTCGATCGGGATGGTGCCGCGGGACGGATCCAACTCGCCGTCGGACGGCTCGATGTCGGGCAGCGGGCCGTCCGGATCGTACCCGGAAAGGTCTTTGCCCCAATATTGCTCGAGAAACGCCAGCGCGCGCGGCCCGGTGGTCTGCTCGCGCTCGATCCACCTGGCCTTCTCGGCCGCCTCGGCCGGGGTGTCGCCGAGCACCACCGAAGCTCCGGGCAGGATGCGCAGCGAGTCGGCCGACCGCCCGTAGGAAGCGAGCCGTTTGCGCAGGTCAGCGGCGTAGGCCACGGCCTTGTCGTAGTCGGTGTTGGCGGAGAAGACCACGTCGGCGTGCCGGGCGGCCAGGTCACGGCCACCGTCCGAGTCACCGGCCTGGAACAGCACCGGGCGCGTCCCCGGCACGGTCGAGGTCGCGGTGAAGTCGACCAGATCGGTGTGCCGCTCCACGGTTCCGCCCGCCCAGAGCGCCTTCGCCGCCTCGACGAACTGCCCGGCCCGCTCGTAACGCCGCTCGTGCGCCAGCCACCCGCCGTTCCGGAAATTCTCCCCGGTCCAGGCGTTGTCGGTGGTCACGATGTTCCAGCCGGCCCGGCCGCCGCTGATCAGGTCGAGCGACGCGAGTCGCCGGGCCAGGTCGGCCGGGAAGTTGTAGGTGGTGTTCTGGGTGGCGACCAGCCCGATCCGCTCGGTCTCGGCGGCCAGCGCCGCCAGCTGGGTGATCGCATCCGGCCGGCCGGCCACGTCCAGGTCGTAGACGCGCCCCCGGTTCTCCCGGACCCGCAGGCCTTCACCCAGGAAGAACGCGTCGAACAGCCCACGTTCGAGGGTCTTGACGGTGGCGATGAACGTGTCGATGTGGGTGTGCGCGGCGAAATCCGGTTCGGTCCACAGCAGCTGCGGGCCGACCCCGGTGAAGAAGACGCCGAGGTGCAGGTGCGGCATGACAGGTCCCCTAACGGGCGGTGGCGAACTGATTCACGGGCCGGGCGAGCCCGAGCGTCTCGCGCAGGGTGGGCCCACCGGCCGGCGCCGGCCCGGTCACCGCGATCAGGCGCGGCAGATCAACATCAAGTTCCGTCGGGTGTACGCGGACCCCGTCGACAATTCCGCCCAGCCGATCGAGCAGCCCCCGAAGGCCGTCCTCGCCCCCGGCATACCGAAGCCGTTCCGGCGCACCCCAGGACGTGACCGCGTCGAGCCCACCCGACCGGTCCGTTCCGGCCGGCTGTTCCGCTCCCGCTGGTCGGTCTTCACCGAGCGACAGGTCGAGCTCGGCGAAGACCAGCGGTGCGCCGTCGGTCCGCGCCTGGTGCGCCCGGTCGGCGATCTCGTCGAGGGCCGGCGCGGCGACCAGGGCGACGTCGAGCCGCCCGGTGATGCCGAGCGTGTCGGCGCCCAGCACCACCACCTGCCCCTGCGGCGGCCGCGGCGTGATCAGCGGCCCGGTGATGCTGAACCGGGCTCCGCTGTAGTTGACGTGGTGCACCCGGTCGGCGTCGAGGAACCGGCCGGTGCCGGTGTCCCGGATGACCGCGTCGTCCTCCCAGGAGTCCCAGAGCTTCCGGGCCACGTCGACCACGTCGGCGACCTCGCGGCGCAGCCCGTCGGCGGTCAGCGGTCGCCCGCCGATGGTGGCCAGGGCGGCCGCGCTGTTGTCGGCGCCGATCACCCAGCCGGCCCGCCCGAGCGAGGCGTGGTCGAGCGACGCCAGCTGGGTGGCCAGGTGGAACGGCTCGGTGACGGTGACGTGCAGGGTGGGCGCGAGCCCGATCCGGCTGGTGCGCCGGGCCAGGAACGCGGCCCGGACCCCGGCCTCGACCCGACTGCCGCCGCCCGGCGGCGGCAGCGGCGAGTCGGCCAGCGTGACCAGGGCGAACCCGGCCGCCTCGGCGGCCCGGGCGGCGGCTTCCGGCTTCGCGCCGGCCCCATCGATTTCCACTGCCAGGAACATGCGGATCTACCTCCGGGTCAGGCCGGCTGCTTGAGTTCGAGGGCGTCGATGTGCTCGTCCACGGCGGACATTTCGAACCCGGCCGCCTCGGTTGTTCGGGCGGTCGCTTCCGGCTTCGGGTCAGTCCCATCGGCTTCTGCTGCCATGAACATGTGGGTCAGGCCGGGCGTTTGAGTGCGAGGGCGTCGGCCGAGCGGGTCAGGGCGTCGATGTGCTCGTCCACGGCGGACAGACCCGACCGTGCGGTGTTGACCGCGACGTGAGTGGCTCCCGCCGCCTGCCACTCCTTGGCGGAGGCGGCGACCGCGTCCGGCGAGCCGTCCCAGAGGATGCCGCCCTCCAGGCCGAGCGTCGCCGGGTCACGGCCGGCGTCGACGGCGGCCCGGTCGACGATCTGCTTGGCCGCGTCGAGCTCCGGCCCCGGCTGGACCTGCGGGAACCAGCCGTCGCCGAGCCGCCCCGCGCGCCGGTAGGCCGGCGGCGACTGCGCCCCGAACCAGAGTGGGATCGGCCGCTGCACCGGGAGCGGCACGATGCCGGCCCCGGTGACCGACTCGAACTCGCCCCGGTGGGTGATCGACCGCTCGGTCCAGTAACGCCGGAGCAGCCCGATCTGCTCGTCGTAGCGCCGGCCGCGGTTGGCGAAGTCCAGCCCGAGCGCCTCGAACTCGACCTCGTTCCACCCCACCCCGATGCCGAGCCGGAACCGGCCACCGGTCAGCAGGTCGACCTCGGCCGCCTGCTTGGCGACCAGCGCGGTCTGCCGCTGCGCCAGGATGATCACGCTGCTGACCAGTTCGAGCGAGGTGACCCCGGCCAGGAAGCCGAACAGCACGAACGGCTCCCGGATCCGGGTGTCCACGTCGTAGGGCCGGGACCAGCCCGGATGCGCGGCCGGATCGGCCCCGACCACGTGATCGGCCACCCGGACGTGGTGATAGCCGAGATCGTCGGCGGCCTGGCCGAACGCGCGCACCGCCCCCACGTCGTCGGCCAGCGCGTTCTGCGGAAAGACCACTCCGATCCGAAACTGCTGCTGCTCGGTCATGCCCCGAGCCTATCCCTACTTCACCCATAGGAGATAGGCGTCGAGTCGTTCACAATCTATCTATATATCCTACTCATTCAATAGGGTATGGTGAATACATGACGACCGTGCATGACCTGCGACGCGTCGATGACGAGGCGTTCCGGCACCTCCTCGACCGCAACGCGATCTGGAGCCGGATGGTGGCCGTGGGCGACCGGCTGCCGTCCCTGCAGCTGGTGGAGGCCGACCTGGGCCCGATCCGCCTGGACCGATTGCGCCTGACCGGCCCGATCGTGCTGACGTTCGTCCGCTACGCGAGTTCCCCGGCCTGCGAGGCGGCCCTGGCCCACTACCGAGACACGCTGGCGCCCGGCCTGGAGGACCTCGGTGCCCACCTCGTGGCGGTCAGCCCGCAGGTGCCGTCCCGGCTGGCCGCGGTCAAACGCCGCCACGACCTGGGCTTCTTCGTGGCCGCCGACCCGCGGCACCAGCTGATCGACGCGTTCAACATCGGCTTCGGCTGCCCCGGCGCCGACACCGTGCTGGGCGCCCGGCACAGCACCCTGCCGTTCGCCGCCGTGGTCGTGGCCGACCGGGCCGGCACGATCCGCTTCACCGACATCCGCCCCGACTGGTCCACCCCTCTGCCCGCCGACCGCATCATCGCCGCGGTCGCGAGCTTCGCCGGCTGACCCGCGGTGCGAGTGCGGACCGCCACCCTCGCGGACGCCGAGGCGGTGGCCCGGGTGAACATCGAATCCTGGCGGAAGGCCTACCGAGGCAAGATGCCGCAGACGCACCTCGACGCGCTCGACCCCGCCGAGCGCACCAGCACCTGGCAGGAGTGGCTGACGCTGAACGCCGGCGGCATCTTCGTGCTGGACGACCCCGCGGAGGGCGTGGTCGGCTACGTGAGCGTCGGTGCCTCGCGCGACCCCGCCGCCGACCCGGCGACGACCGGCCAGGTCTGGGCCATCTACGTGGCGCCCGGCCACTGGGGCCGGGGCGGCGGCCGCCTGCTGATGGCCACCGCGGTAGATCGGCTCGCAGCCCTCGGTTTCCGCGAGGCCACGCTGTGGGTGCTGGACACCAACGAGCGGGCCCGCCACTTCTACGAGGCAGCGGGCTGGCGCCCGGACGGCACCACGAAGCCCGGCAACGCCCGAGGTTTCCCGTTGCCCGAGCTGAGATACCGAACAGATCTCCCACTCCACCACTGCCCCCCACCCGCGTGACTCCCATCCGCACCAGCGTCGGCTCGTGCCCACCCGCCGTCCGACGAGGGAAGGTTCGTGAACTTCGCCCCGCCCCGCCCCGCCCGCCTGCGCGCCGCCCCGCCCCGCGAATCTTGGAAATTTAGTGCTCAATTCGAGCGCGAACTCGACAAAGTTGAACCGCGCCGCTTGTCAGCTCGAGAACTATGCGGCATTTCGTGTTCTCGGGAGTGGGAGTGTCCAAGCTTGGGGAAGCACTGTCCACAAAGCGGGACTGTGCTCGTGATGTGAGACGGTGGCCCGGAATTCGTAACTTATTCACATGGTTCCGCTGAACCTCTCGCAGGTCCGGCGGTCACTCAATGACGGGCCGTGGCCGGGGCCGGGGACCGAGGGTCACGGGCCAAGGGCCGGGACTACCGATTTCACGGAAGTTGGGGTCTCGCCGCCGGGGTCAGGGGCTGAGGTCCTGGAAGTTGGGGTCGCCGGGGTCAGGGGCTGAGGTCCTGGAAGTTGGGGTCGCCGGGGTCAGGGGCTGAGGTCCTGGAAGTTGGGGTCTCGTCGCACATCTGAGGCCCCGACATCAAGAAATCGAAGCCCTGAACTCGCTGCGTAGACTCCGCTTTCCAGGAAATCGGGCCAACCGACGCCTCGCGCCGCCGCATGGAGCGAAGCAGCCGCGCATTCGGCGTGGTCGTGAGCTTGCGAACGGCGTTACCGTGCGGGTCAGGGCGGGGGTGTGCCGCTGCGCTGGACTATCACTATCGCGAGCATGAGCAGGGCGGCGCAGCCGGTCAGGGCGAGTAGCGGCCCGACGTGGCCGGCGACGGCCGCGACGGTGAGGCCGCAGGCGATCTTTCCAGCGTATTCGGCCTGGGCCAGCAGTGAGTGCACGGTTGCCCGGGTGTCGTCGACGGTGTGACTGTTGACCCAGACGGTGCCGAAGCTGCGGGTCAGGGGCAGTGCGCCGGCGGCCAGCAGGACGGCGACGCTCCCGGCGGCCGGGGTCCGGGTGAGAGCCAGGCCGGTGATGCCGGCCGCGGCCACTGAGCATGCGGCCGCGTAGCCGCGGCGGGCAGTGTCGCAGAAGCGGC
>NZ_BOML01000070.1 GCF_016862175.1 Paractinoplanes durhamensis
GGGCGGTGTCGGGGCCGTCGATCCGGCGTTGTGCGATGCGCAGGGCGGCCGCTCCGAGCAGGCACATCAGCACGCCCAGGGCGGTGAACCAGACGATCGGGTCGAGCGCCGGGGCGAGGGTGGCCAGGCGCAGCGGATAGAGCCGGCCGAACGCGTCGGACACGCCGCTCACCAGGAACGTCGCGGCGAAGGCGGCGAGCAGCGCGCGGCTGCCGCGGACCAACCCGGCGCCGCGGGCCAGGATCTTCGGGGCAGCGGACCACGCCGGGGTGAAATGCCGCTCGGGGAAGCGGATCGCGACGTACAGGCCGAGGAGCAGCATGGCCGCGCCGGCCAGCACCATCGCCGGGGCGCGGCCAATCAGCCAGGCCAGGCTGCCGATGGCCGTCAGGCCGGCTACGGTGCCGAGCAGCTGGGCCTGTTCGGCTCGGATCAGCACCTGCGGGACCCGGGCCGGGTCGCCGAGTTCGTCGCTGATCCAGGCCACGTCGGCGCCGCCGGCGAACGTCCACGACAGGCCCCACAGCATCTGGGTGGCCACCAAGGGGCCGAAATCGGTGACCAGGCCGGTCAGGACCATCGCGGCGCCCATCAGCAGGTGTGCGACGACCAGCGAGTATTTGCGGCTGAGCGTGTCGGCTACGACGCCGGCCGGGACCTCGAACAGCAGGGCGACGGCGGCCTGGGCGACGCCGATCAGCGCCAGCTGCGAGGCCGTCAGCCGGGCGTCGACCACCAGGTAGACGCTGGTCGCCAGCCACCAGCCGCGGTGCAGGACGGCCCGGCACCAGACCCATCGCACGTAGACGGTGTCCGGCGCCACCGGGGGTGGGGGCTAGAAGCCGAAGTCGGTGGTGTCGCGGAAGGCCGGGATCTTCAGGAGGGCGCGGGCGTAGCGCCACAGGTTCGGGTAGGTGTGCAGGTCGTCGTGGCGGACCAGGGTCACCCACAGCCGGATGTCGGCATCCGTCAGCACGCCGCCGACCAGGTAGTCGGCGTCGGCGAGCCGGGCGTCGAGCTCCGCCAGGCTCGTACATCGGGCAAGCTCTTCGATCTTCGCCCGCAGGGCCGCCGGGTAGGTGTCGACCGGGTCGATCGCCAGGTGGCGGAAGCGGGTGGCGAGGTCGATGCCGATCGCGGTGGCGTCGTTGCTGACCACCCGCACCCCGAACCGGTCCCACAGGGTCGGCACCGCGACGTGCCCGGTGTAGCCCTCCTCGGTCGCCTCGTACGCCTCGCGCAGCAGGGTGAAACCGTTGACCGGGTCGGGCCCGTGGCGCTCCCGGAACGCCCAGCCGCGGCCGTCGCGGCGATCGTCGACATACGACATCGTCACCAGGTGCTGGATGCCGGCCAGCTCGCGGATGATCGCCACCCGGTGCGAATCCGGGCAGAACCGGCCGCCGTAGACGTGATAGCGCGACGGCCGCACGGTGAACGGTGCGTCGTCGGTGATCCGGCCGGTGAAGGTCACCTCGGCCGGTGTGGTGTATTCGCCGTAGCGCGCCACGTCGACCGGGCCGGCCAGGCGGGTGCGTTCGGACAGATGAAGCGTCATGGGAGGTTCTCCTCACCGAGCTCGCGGGCCCCTTGCCTAAATCCTATTCTAGCTATAGGAAAAGAGGGTCTGCTACCCGGAGGTGAAGATGAAATTCCTGCTCATCACCCTGATCACCCACCACGACCCGGCGAAGTCGGCCCGTGCCCGGCTGCGCGAGGTGGTCGAGAACGCCGTGCTCGCCGAAGATCTGGGATTTGACGGGTACGGGGTGGGGGAGCGGCACGAGCGTCCGTTCATCTCGTCCTCGCCGCCGGTCGTGCTCAGCCACATCGCCGCCCGTACCTCCCGGATCAAGCTCTTCACGGCGGTGACCACGCTCAGCCTGCTCGACCCGGTGCGGGCGTTCGAGGACTACTCGACCCTGGACAACCTCTCCGACGGGCGGCTCGAACTGATCATCGGCAAGGGCAACGGTGCCGCCCAGGCGAAGCTGTTCCACGTCACCGCCGAGGACCAGTGGGACCGCAACCGGGAGAGCTACGAGCTGTTCCGCCGGCTCTGGCGCGAACCCAAGGTGACGTGGGCGGGGAAGTTCCGGCCGTCGCTCACCGACGCGGAGACCTGGCCGCGGCCGCTGCAGCAGCCGATCCGGGTCTGGCACGGCAGCGCCACCAGCCGGGAGAGCGTCGACCTGGCCGCCAGGTACGGCGATCCGCTCTTCTCGGCCAACGTGACCAACCCGATCGAGCCGTACGCCGAGTTGATCCGCTACTACCGGGAGCGCTGGGCGCACTACCGCCACGACCCGGCCGATGCGCTGGTCGGCGCGGGCAGTGCCGGGTTCTACGCGGCGCGTACGTCGCAGGAGGCGATCGAGACGTACCGGCCGATCTTCGATGCCCGGATCGCGCTGTTCCGCTCGGTCGGCGTCGAGCCGGTGTTCCCGACCCTGGAGGATGCGATCGAGCGAAGCTCGATCCTGGTCGGCAGCCCGCAGCAGATCATCGACAAGGTGGGCCGCTACCACGCCGAGTTCGGGCACGAGGTGATGCACCTGCACGCCGACGGCGACGGGCTGACCGACAAGCAGCACCGGGCGACGCTGGAGTTGTTCCAGTCGGAGGTCGCGCCGGTGCTGCGCCGGGACATCCCGAGCCGGCCGCTGGGGTAACAAAGCTCAGCGGCGCAGGGCCCGCCGCGCCAGGTAGTTGCCGGCGAACTGGCCGGCCTGGACGATGACGATGATGGTGGCGACGGTGATGTAGACGACCGGCCAGTTGTAGCGCTGGGAGCCGTAGGTGACCGCGAAGTCGCCGAGGCCGCCGCCACCGAACAACCCCGCCTGGGCGGACATGTCCACCACGCCGACGAAGATGAACGTGTAGCCGAGGATGACCGGGCCGAGCGCCTCGGGGACGACCACGGTCAGCAGGATGCTGATCGGCCGGGCGCCGGCCGCCCGGGCCGCCTCGATGACGCCCGGCTCGACCGCGAGCAGGTTCTGCTCGATGATCCGGCTGACCGCGAACGCGGCCGCCAGCGACAGCGCGAAGGTGACCGCGTTGGTGCCGATCGTCGTGCCGATCGCCACCAGCATCAGCGGCTGGATGGCGGTGAGAAAGATGACGAACGGGATCGGGCGTACGACGTTGACCAGGATGTTGACCGCGATGAAGACGGCCCGATCGGCCATCAGGCTGCCCGGCCGGGTGGCGTAGAGGACCAGGCCGAGGGCGAGGCCGAGCAGCCCGCCGACGACGACCGAGATGGCGACGATGTAGAAGGTCTGCCCGATCGCCTCGCGGAAGACCGGCAGGTTGCTGAGGAACTCGTCCACGTCAGCCCTTCTCCTCGGTCACGTCGACGCCGTCGGTGCGCAGCGCGGCCAGCGCCGCGTCGATCTCGCCGGCGTCGCCGGTCAGCTCGAAGGTGAGGCTGCCGACCGCCCGTTCCTGCAGCTCGCTGATGCCGCCGAAGATGATGTCGGCGGCGACGTGGTGCGCGAGGAACGTCGTGGCCAGCGCGGTCTGGAAGCCGGTGCGGTCGCGGACCGCCACGGTGACGATCCGGCCGCGGTGCGAGCGGCGCAGCCGTTGCAGGGTCTCGGCCGACGGCCGGTCGCGCAGCGCGCCCCGGACGAAGTCGGCGGCCGCGGTGGTCGTCGGGTTGGCGAACACGTCGTAGACCGTGCCGGTCTCGGCGATCCGGCCGCCGTCCATCACCGCGACCCGGTCGGCCACCGCGCGGATCACGTCGAGCTCGTGGGTGATCAGCACGATGGTCACGCCCAGCTCGCGGTTGACCCGGCCGAGCAGGGCCAGCACCTCGGCCGTGGTCCGCGGGTCGAGCGCGCTGGTGGCCTCGTCGGCGAGCAGCAGCGACGGTTCGGTGGCCAGCGCCCGGGCGATCCCGACCCGCTGCTTCTGACCGCCGGAGAGCCGTTCCGGGTGGTCGTGGGCGCGGTCGAGCAGGCCCACGAAGTCGAGCAGCCGGGCCACCCGCCGGTCGCGTTCGGCGCGGTCGACGCCGGCCACCTTGAGTGGGTACGCGACGTTGCCGGCCACCGTCCGGGACCGGAAGAGGTTGAACTGCTGGAAGATCATCCCGATGTCCCGGCGGACGGCCCGCCGGTCGCGTTCGGACAGTGCGGTGATCTCCTGGTCGCCGACGTGCACCTCGCCGATGGTCGGCGCTTCGAGGCCGTTGATCAGCCGGATCAGCGTGCTCTTGCCGGCGCCGGACTGGCCGATCACGCCGAACACCTCGCCCCGGGCGACGTCGATGCTGACGTCGTCCAGGGCGACGACCTCGTCACCGCGGCCGCGGCTGAAGGTCTTGGTGACGTGACTCAGGCGGACGTGCGACACCTACTTCCCCGCCGCGACGGCCTGGTCCTGCACCGTCTTCAGCAGGCTCTGCAGCTCGGCCGGGGGAACGGTGCGGAAGACCGCGGTGCCGCCGTTGGACTCCTGGACGCCGGCCTGCACGGTCGGGTCCTGGTAGAGCTCGGCCAGCTTCAGGTAGGTCGCGTTGTCCTTGTCGGCGGCCCGGGCGACGAAGATGTTGACGTACGGCGCGGCGCTGGAGCTGGCCGGGTCGTCCTGGAACACCGCGGCGGTCTTGGGCAGCCCGGCGCTGGTGGCGTAGTTGTTGTTGACGATCGCCGCCGCCACCGAGCCGCTCTTGAGCGCGCCCGCGGTCTGCGACGCGTCGAGCGTCACCACGTCGACCTTCTTGGTGTCGATGTCGGTGGTGCTGGAGAAGGCGCTGCCGCCGTTCTTCAGCGTGACCAGCCCGGCCGACTGCAGCACCAGCAGGCCGCGGGCCTGGTTGATGGCGTCGTTCGGGATCGCGACCTTGGCGTTCGCGGGCAGCTCGGTCGCCGACTTGTAGTTCAGCGAGTAGAGCGGCAGCGGGTAGACGGCAGTGGCGCCGATCGGCTGCAGGTCATCCTTCGCGGTGACGTTGTAGTTCGCGAGGTACTGGATGTGCTGGAACTCGTTGAGGTCGAGCTGCTTCTGCTTCAGCGCCGGGTTCGGCTGGCTGTAGTCGTTGAAGTTGACGAACGAAACCGTCACGTCCAGCTTCTGCTTGGCCAGGTCGGCGTAGGTCTTCCAGTACGGCTGCGAGGCGTCGGTGACGCCGATGCTGACGGTCTTCGGGTCGTCGGATCCGCGGGTGGCGGCGAACGTGATGACGCCCGCCGCTACGACGACGACCGCGGCGGCCGCCACGATCCAGGGCTTACGGCTGCGCTGCCGGGCGGGAAGCTGGGGATCGGACGGGGTGGACTCAGACATGACGGTGCTCCGGGGTCGCCGGTGGATGCGGACGACGCCGAGATTAACCTACAAATCCCATAGGATAAATGTGTCAGCTGACACTATCGTTCATCGATGTTACGAACGCTTGTAGTTCTCGTTCTGCCGCAGCGCCTCCGCGAGCTGGTCCTCGAGGATGATGATCCGGCAGGCGGCCTCCAGGGCGGTGCCACTCTCGACCATCTCGCGGGCCCGCGCGGCCAGCCGCAGCTGGTAGCGGGAGTAGCGCCGATGCCCGCCGCCGGAGCGGAACGGGGTGATCAGCTTTTCCTCGTCGAGCCGGCGCAGGAAGTCCGGCGAGGCGCCGGTGATCTCCGCAGCACGGCCCATCGTGTAAGCCGGGTAGTCCTCGTCGCCGAACATGTCGTCGGAAGGGGCCATATACGCATCTCTCCATGAACGAGGGCCCCGGCGCAGGAAGCGCCGGGGCCCAGGGTTGTGGGTTAGAAACACCATCTACTTGAGGTATCCGCACCGACCGCCATCAGCGGCAGGCGCGAGGATCGCATAAGCGTGACCGGAGACCACCTTTCGTTCGATGGAAACTGCGGTGTCCGCTCCAGGGCTGAAGAACGACCTGGTTGCGGGCGATCCAACGGTGTTAAGCCCTCCCTTTCCTCTACTGCCAACAATTTCTGTGGTGCTGCCCGCCGGTGATGAAGCCCCACGCAACTTCATGGCCTCATCACGTCCGGCGATTGTCATGCCGAGCGAGCCGCGGAACTGGCTCCGGGGCCCTGCTTGACGCTCGGTCATCTTCGTCAGCGTGATCCACTGATCTCGTTTCTCAACACCAGGAACGTTAACCGACCCCGGCGAGAATATCTAGGACTTTGGACCCAGATTTTCTCGGCGTGTCGACCCTGGTCTAGACGGAGGGGGCGTAGCCGCCGGTGGTGATCTCCTCAAGAAGGGACGGGCGGGACGGCTTCCAGCTCAGCTCGCGGCGGGCCTTCTCGCCGCTCGCCTGCTGGTCGAGAAGCAGGGCCGCGCCGAAGCCGCCAAGCCGGGCGACCGTTTTCGCGGGGTCCTCCGGCGAAGGCTCGGCGCCGAGCGCCGCCGAAGCCAGCTCGCGGACCGTCGGGTTGTCACCGCTCACCCCTAGATAGTGCTGGCCGGCCACGCCGCGTTCGAGGACCGCCACGTACAGCGCGGCCAGGTCGTCGACGTGGATCGTGGTCCAGCGCTGGGTGCCCGGGCCGATCAGGTGCCGGGGGTCGCTCACCACCAGGTTGGGGATGCCGCCGCGGTGGCCGTAGACGATGCCGGGCTCGACCCGCAGCGAGCGGATGCCGGGAGCGGCGAGCGCGCGGGCGTCGAGCTCGGTCCGCCAGGCGACCAGGGCGGGCGGGTCGAGCGGAGACTCCTCGGTGATGTCGTCGCCCGATCCGTAGACCCAGACGCCGCCGGTGCGCAGGAACGTGCCGCCGGGGACGAGGCCCTCGAGGACGGCGTCGACGAACTCGTGGTCGGCCGCGGCGCTGGTCTCGTCACCGGGCGAGGCGGTCGCGATCACCGCGTCGGCGGCCGCGGCGAGCCGGCGGATCTCGTCGCGGTCGCGCATGTCCGCCACCACGGGCGTGACTGCTTCACCGCGTACCGAATCAGCTTTTTCGGGGTTTCGGACCAGGGCCGTGACCTGATGTCCGGCCGAAACCAGCGCGGGGTGCAGGGCCGAACCGATGTAGCCGGTCGCGCCGGTCAGGAAGATCTTCATGCCACCAGCTTGGCGCGGCGGGGCGTTCGCCGGAAACGAATAGTTCCGATTTCCCTCATCGCCCTCGGCGATTACGCTCGTCGCGTGGAACAACGCCAGCTGCAGTTCTTCGTGGCCGTCGCCGAGGAGCTCAACTTCACCCGGGCGGCCCGGCGCACGCACGCGGTGCAGTCGACCGTGTCGGCGAGCATCCGGGCCCTCGAAAAGGCGCTCGGCGCGCCGCTGTTCGACCGCAGCACCACCCGGGTCGAGCTCACCGAGGCCGGCCATGCGCTGCTGCCCGAGGCGCGCCGCGCGCTGGACTCGCTCGACCAGGCCCGCGCCGCGGTCGACGGCCTGCGCGACGGGCTGACCGGGAGCCTGCGGATCGGCACGCTGTCCGCGCTCACCGCGGTCGACGTGCGGTCGATGGTGCGCGTGTTCCGGCAGCGGCACCCCGGCGTGCACCTGGGCCTGCGGACCGACGCGCGCGGCACCGACGGGCTGCTCGACGGGTTGCGCTCGCACCGCCTGGACGTGGCGTTCGTCGGCGTCTCCTCGACCGACATCCCCGACCTGCACCTCGAACCGATCGCCACGTTCGGGCCGCGGCTGCTCGTGCCGGAGGGGCATCGGCTCGCCGGGGCCGGGCCGGTCGCCCTCGCCGAGATCGCCGCCGAGCAGTTCGTCGACCTGCCGCCCGGCTTCTGCAACCGGGTCCGCACCGACGACGCCTTCCGCCGGGCCGGGCTCGGTCGTGACGTCGCGGTCGAGGTGATCGAGCTGACGTCGATCCCGGAGTACGTGGCGTCCGGGATCGGGGTGGCGCTGGTCCCGCCGCTGGCGTCGGAGGACGGCGCCGGGGTGGTGCCGGTCGCGCTCGACCCGCCCGCCGAGCCGTGGACCCTGGCCCTGGCCAGGCTGAACGCCGGCGAGCCGACCCGGGCGACGCGGGCGTTCCTCGACCTGCTCGACGAGCACGTGGTCCGCCGCGACCGGTACTGACCCGGGAATACTTGCCGATACAAGTAAGTTTGCCGGACTGTGCGGACGTCAGTGGTGGTCATCGGCGGTGGTCAGGCGGGTCTCTCGGCCGGTTACCACCTGAAGCGGCGCGGGTTCGACGGCGACTTCGTCATCCTCGACGCCGCGCCGGCGCCGGGCGGTGCCTGGCGGGAGCGCTGGGAGTCGCTCCGGATGGCGACCGTCAACGGGATCTTCGACCTGCCCGGTTTCGCCAAGCCGCCGCTCGACCCGGACGAGCCCAGCCGCACCGCCGTGCCCCGCTATTTCGCGGCCTTCGAGGACCAAGCCGGCCTGCCCATCAAACGTCCGGTTCAAGTTATTGCGGTACGCCCGGGGCCGGACCGGGAACTTCTCGTCGAGACCGATCAGGGGACCTGGGCAGCCCGGGCAGTCATCAACGCGACCGGCACCTGGACCAATCCGGTGCGCCCGTACTACCCGGGGCAGGAGACGTTCGCCGGGCTCCAGCTGCACACCCGCGACTACGTGTCCGCCGAGCGGTTCGCCGGCCTGCGGGTCGCGGTGGTCGGCGGCGGGATCTCCGCCCTCCAGCAGCTGGAGGAGATCTCCCGGGTCGCCACCACGCTCTGGTACACCCGCCGCGAGCCGATCTTCCGGGACGGCGCCTTCGAACCGGAGGGCGCGGGCCGCGAGATCATCGCGAAGGTGGTGGCCGACGTCGAGGCGGGCCGCCCGACCGGCAGTGTCGTCTCCTACACCGAGCTGGCCTGGACGCCCTACGCCCTGGCCGCGCGAAGCCGGGGTGCACTCGACCGCCGGCCGATGTTCACCGCGATCGAGCCCTACGGAGTACGAGAGGCCGACGGTTCGTTCACGTCGGTCGACGCGATCCTGTGGGCCACCGGCTTCAAGGCCGCCCTCGCCCACCTCGACCCGCTGGGCCTGCGCAACGAGCTCGGCGGCATCCGGATGACCGGCACCCAGGTCGCCGCCGACCCGCGCATCCACCTGATCGGCTTCGGCCCGTCGCAGTCCACCGTCGGCGCCAACCGGGCCGGCCGGGAGGCGGTCGCCGCATTGGTCAAATACCTGCGGGTGCCCGTACAAAGGTGACGTGTGGGATGACCTGGAGCACAACTACGGCCCGGCGACCGACGTGCCCGGGTGGTTGGCCGACTGCGCGAGCGACGATGCCGAAACGGCGAGGGCCGCGCTGGGCGAGCTGGACGCGGCCGTCTACCACCAGGGCGGCTGGATCTGCTCGGCCGCGCCGGCCACCCTGCCGTTCCTCGCCGACCTCGCCGCCGGCCGGGCCGTCCACCACCGGCCGCAGATCGTCGAGCTGATCCGCGATCTCGTCCACGAGGCCGGCACGGTGGAGCCGAAATGGGTCGACAAGGCCTGGCCGGCCGCCCTGGAGCAGGCGTTCCCGCGGCTGATCACCCTGATCGACGACCCCGACCCGGAGGTGCGGCGCGAGGCGACCCGACTGCTGAGCCGGGCCGGCCTGCCGCAGCCGGCCGTCACCGCGGCGATCCGGCGGCGCTGGCAGGTCGAGCAGGACCGGATCACCCGCTGGGATCTCATCGCCGCGCTCGGGGTGCTGCTCGAACGGCACCGCGACGCCGCCGACATCCGGGCGCTGCTGCACGACCTGCTCGACGACCCCGACGTGCAGACCGGCCTCGCCGCCACGCACGCGCTCGCCCGCACCGAACCGGACCTGCCGCCGGCGCGGGTGCCGCAGCTGCTGGCCGCGATCCGCGACCCCGGCCTCGCCGCGTGGACCGGCTCGGCCTGGTTCAGCAAGTCGATCACCCCGCGCACCGGCCGGCTGCTGCATCATGATCCGGTCGCCTCGGCCCGCTTCGCGGTGGCCGTGGGCGGTGATTCCGGCCTGCGGCAGGCGGCCGCCCTGCTCGCCGAGTGGCGGGCCGTCGCGCCGTCCGTGCACGACTTCCTCCTCGGCCGGCTCGCCGACGACGACGCCGGGATCCGCTTCCAGGCGGCCGGCCTGCTGGCCTGCGTCCCGTACCCGGCCGCGGCCGACGCCCTCGCCGCCCTGGCCGGCAACCACACGGCCGACGGTGACGCCGCGGTGTGGGGGCTGGCCCGCCTCGGCGACCCTCGCTGCCTCACCCCGATCCGGGAACGGCTGGCCGGCCCGCGGCTCGGCTTCGGCCCGAACCCCGGCTTCTGCACCACGCGACCGGGCGAATGGCACGGTTTCGAGATGCCGTCCGTCGATGAGGCCCTGATCCCGCTCGCCGCGCACGCGGCCACCCTGGTGCCGGCCGTGCGGGTCGGCTCCTCGCACGCCCTCTGCCGGCTGCTCGGCGCCTGGGGTGCGGCGTCCGCGCCGGCGGCGCCGCAGCTGGTGGCGCTGCTGGGCCGGCCGAACCTCGAGGCGACCGCGGCGACCGCGCTCGGCGACATCGGCCCGGCCGCCGCCGACGCTGCCGCCGCTGACCTGCGACGACATGCGGCGCTGCCGGCCGCGGCGTGGGCGTATTGGCGGGTCACCGGCGACCCGGAGCTCGCGCTGGCCGCGCTGACCCCCGCCACGAACCAGCAGGAGCTGCGCAAACTCGGTGCTCTCGGCCCGCTCGCCGCCGCCGAGGCCGACCGGCTGCGCCAACTGACCAAGGACAGGTCCGATTGGGTACGGACGGAAGCCGCCTACGCCCACTACCGCGTCACCGCCGACCCGTCCGTCGCCGTCGCCACGCTCACCGAGGTGGCCCGGCCGCTGGCCGAGGGCGTCTGTGCACCGGTGATGACCGCCGCGCTGGGCTACCTGGCCGCGATCGGCCCCGCCGCCGAGCCCGCCCACCCGATCGCCCGCGCCGTGCTGGACAGCCCGAAACGCCTGGCCTACTTCGGCGGCTGGCACGTCTTCGAGGAGGACGAACGCCTCCAAGCGGCGGCTATCACCCTGCTATCGCCTATCCCCCCTGGGCCTATCGGGATAGCCTGACGGTAATGGCCATCGAGTTCGCTCCGTCGCAGCGTTCGCGGCTGGGGATCGAATGGGAAGTGGCGTGCGTCGACCGGCGCAGCGGCGAGCTGAGCCCCGCCGCCCCCGAGCTGCTCTCGAAGGTCGGCGCCGCGGACGGGTTCCCGCACGTGACGAACGAGCTGCTCACCAACACCGTCGAGCTGGTCAGCGCGCCGCACCACCGGGTCCGGCACGCCGTCGACGACCTCACCCGCCTGGTCGAGCGGGTCGGCGAGCTGGCCGAGCCGATGGGCGTCGACCTGATGTCGTCCGGCACCCACCCGTTCAGCCAGTGGTTCCAGCAGCAGGTCACGCCGGACAAGCCGCGCTACGAGACGCTCATCGACCGGACCCGCTGGTGGGGCCGGCAGATGATGATCTGGGGCGTCCACGTGCACGTCGCGGTCGAGGACCGCCGCAAGGTGCTGCCGATCATCGACGGCCTGCTCACCTACCTGCCGCACTTCCAGGCGCTGAGCGCGTCGAGCCCGTTCTGGGCGGGGGAGAACACCGGCTACGCGTCGAACCGGGCGCTGATGTTCCAGCAGCTGCCGACGGCCGGCCTGCCGCCGCATTTCACCGAGTGGGCACAGTACGAGTCGATGGTCGCCGACCTGCAGCACACCGGCGTCATCGAGGAACTGAACGAGCTGCGCTGGGACATCCGCCCGGCCCCGAAGTGGGGCACGATCGAGGTCCGCACGTTCGACGGCATCCCCACCACCCGCGAGATCGGCGCGATCGCCGCCCTGACCCAGTGCCTGGTCGAGCACTTCTCCCGCCTGCTCGACGCGGGCCAGGACGTGCCGGTGCTGCAGCCGTGGTTCGTCCGCGAGAACAAGTGGCGCACCGCCCGCTACGGCATGGACGCCATCATCATCCGGAACGCGGCGGGCGACGAACGTCTGGTCACCGAGGACCTGGACGCGCTGCTGCCGACGTTGGAGCCGATCGCCGAGGCACTCGGCTGCGCCGCGGAGCTGACCGACCTGCACGACATCGCCGACCGCGGCGCCAGCTACCAGCGCCAGCTGCGAGTAGCCGCCGCCAACAACGGAAGCCTGAAGGCGGTCGTCGCCGCCCTGGTCCGCGAGCTGCGCGAGGGCCGCCCCACCTGAGCCGTCAGGCCCGGCGGAACAGGTCGGCCTCGAAGCGGTAGGCGTCGCCCCGGTACTTGTTGTGGCCGATCAGCACCGGGGTGCCGTCGGCGGTGTAGGCGATCTCGTCGCCGACCAGGACCGGGGCGCCGGCCGTGATGCCCAGCAGGCGGGCCAGCTCGGCGTCGGCGCTCTCCGCCATCAGCGTGTAGGCGCTGCGGTGGACCTCGATGCCGCAGCGCTGCAACTCGTCGTAGAGCGAGACGTCGGTCAGGTCGGCGGTGGCCAGGTCGGCGGCCCGGTTTTCCGGGAAGACCACCACGTCGAAGCAGACCGGGGTGCCGTCCATGCCGCGCAGGCGGTCGATCTCGATCACCGGGGCGGCCGGGGCGATGCGCAGCTTGGTGGCCTCGTCCATGCTCGCCGGGCGGACCTCCTGGCGCATCACCCGGGCGGTCGGGCGCAGGCCGCGGGCCCGGGCCATCTCGGTGAACGACTGCAGCGTGCTGGGCGGCTCGCCGATCACCTGGGTGGGGACGAACCAGCCGCGCTGGGCCGAACGCTGCAGCGTGCCCTCCTGTTCGAGGCGGCTCAGCGCCAGCCGCAGGGTGGCCCGGCTGACCCCCAGCTGGGTGGCCAGGTCGCGCTCGCCGGGCAGCCGCGAGCCGGGGGCGTAGCGGCCGACGGTGAGGTCGCGGGTCAGCGCCTCATAGGCGTGCGTCGAAGCGGTCCCTGTCGTCACGCCGAGCAGAGTACCAGTTATCTCGTTGGTGGGACCAGTTGCCGTTCCTGGTTCAGCACTGGACTAACTGGTATAGGAACGATTAGTGTCCGGAGTCACGGACCCCCGGACGTGGTCCGAGCGACACAACGGAGTGAAGATGAGCGTTCCTAAAGCAATCGCGGGAGTTGCCGCCGGCCTTGCGCTGAGCCTGGGCCTGGCCGCCTGCTCGCCGGGCGGCGGCACGACCGGCAAGAGCGACGCCGCCCCCTCGACCGTCTCGACCGACATCGCCGGCGCCGGCACCGTGACCCTCAAGCTCACCGACTTCTGGGGTGCGGCCGAGGGCGAGTGGATCAAGAACGTGATCACCGGCTTCCAGACCAAATACCCCAACGTCACGATCCAGCGCACCACCGAGGACTGGGGTCAGCTCAACTCCACCCTCAACCTTCAGCTGCAGGACGCCGGCGGGCCGGACATCGCCACCGCGAACAACGGCTGGCAGTCGCTCGGCACCCTCGCCAAGGGCAACCTGGTGCGCAACCTCGACGCGTACGCCAAGGCCTACAACTGGGACACCGAGGTCCCGACGACGATCGCCCGGCAGAACAAGTTCAGCACGGACTTCAAGACGATGGGCTCGGGTTCGTGGTTCTCCACCCCGATGGCCCGTACGTCGCTGATCGGCCTTTATTACAACGCCGACAAGCTCAAGACCCTCGGGATCGACCCGCCGCAGAGCCTCGCCGAGCTCGAGGCCGCCGCGGTGAAGGCCAAGGCCGCCGGTGAGGTGCCGTTCGAGTACGGCAGCCTGGACAGCTCGACCACCGTGCTCCTCGGGGTGCAGGCCCTGCTGGCCGACAAGAAGAAGCTCAACGACTACATCTACGACGACCCGTCGGTGAAGGCGGCCGACGTCGGGATGACCGAGGCGATCACCCTGGTCAAGAAGTGGGCCGACGCGGGGTGGTTCCCGAAGAGCTTCGAGGGCATCGACTACCAGACCGCGGTCGCCAACTACGTCGGCGGCAAGGGCGTGTTCCGCTGGGAGTACACCGGCTCGCTCGGCCTCAGCGCCGCGCAGCAGGGGCACTTCGGCTACGTGCAGCTGCCGCAGCAGAGCGGGAGCACCACGGTCGGCGTGGGGGCCGCGCCGGGCGCCATGGTGATCTCGTCGAAGAGCGCGCACCCGGACGTCGCCGCCGCGTTCCTCGACTACATGATGTCGCCGGAGGCCGGCCAGGCCGCCGTGGACAAGGGACTCGTCCCGGCCATGTCGCCGGACGTCAAGGTGCCGGCCACCTCGCTCAGCCTGACCGGCGAGTCGGCGGCCGCCGCGAAGCTCGACTCGGACGACGGCTACGTGCCCTACTTCGACTGGTCCAGCCCGACCATGCTGGACACCATCGGCCAGAACCTGCAGCTGGTCTTCGCCGGCAAGCTGACCGCCGACAAGTTCACCGCCGCCGTCGACAAGGACCGCGACGCCTTCCTGGCTCAGCAGGGCTGACCGTGCCCGCCCCCGCCCAGATCCGACCTGCCCAGGCCGCCGTCGTCCGGCGCCGCCCCCTGCGGCGCAGGACGCGGTGGGTCGGCCTCGCCTTCGCCGCCCTTCCGCTGGCCGTGTACGCCCTGGTCGTACTCGTCCCGCTGGGCCAGTCGGTGCAGTACTCCTTCTTCAAGTGGGACGGGGTCAGCGCGTCGACCTGGGTGGGGTTCGACAACTACGTCTCGTTCGTGACCGACCCGGTGCTGCGGTCGACCTTCGGTCACGTACTCGTCCTGATCGGCTTCTTCGCCCTGTTGCCCATCGTCCTCGGCCTGTTGTCGGCGGCGCTGCTCACCCGGGCGAAGCAGCCGGGCATGGCGGTCTACCGGTGGATCTTCTTCCTGCCGCAGGTGATGACGACCGTGGTCATCGCGCTGGTCTTCAAGCGGATCTACGCGCCGGACGGCCCGCTCAACCAGGCATTGCGCGCGGTCGGGCTGGACTCGTTCGCGAAGACCTGGCTCGGCGACTTCACCTGGGCGCTGCCGGCGCTGGGCCTGATCGGCACGTGGGTGACCTTCGGGTTCTGCATGGTGCTGTTCATCTCCGGTACGTCGGCGATCGCCCCCGAGCTGTACGAGGCGGCCCGGATGGACGGCGCCGGCCCGGTCCGCGAGTTCTTCGCGGTGACGCTTCCCGGGCTGCGCGGGCAGCTGGCGATCGCGCTGACCCTCACGATCACCGCGTCGCTGCGCACGTTCGACCTGGTCTGGATCACCACCCACGGCGGTCCGGGCACGTCGACGCTCACCCCGGCGGTGGCGCTCTACAAGGCCGCGTTCCAGAACCCGCAGATCGGGCTGGCGGCCGCGATCGGCGTGGTGATGGCCCTGCTGTGCCTGGTCATCGCGGTCGTCATCACCCGCGTCTCGGAGAGGGACTGACCATGATCTCGAAGATGGAACGCGCCGTGAACTACGTCGTCCTGACGCTCATGGCGCTGATCGTGCTCTTCCCGATCGGCACCTTCGTGACCTCGGCGCTCAGCCCGGACCGCTCCGGCAAGCCGGTCGGGATCGCCGACTTCCAGTGGGACAACTTCGCCACCGCCTGGCGCGACGCCGGGTTCTCCCGGGCGATGGCGGTCTCGATGATCATCGCGGTGTGCGTGGTCGCCGGGCAGGTGCTGCTCGCGCTGCTCGGCGGGTACGCGTTCGGCGTCCTCGGCGTGGTCGGGGACAGAGTGCTGTTCCCGATCGTGCTGCTCGGCATGATGATCTCCCTCGAGGCGATCATCGTCCCGCTCTACTACCAGTTCCGGACGCTCGGGCTGACCAACACCCTGCCCGGCATCATCCTGATCCACCTGGGCATGGGCGTGCCGTTCGGCGTCTTCTGGATGCGGGCCGCGTTCCGGGCGCTGCCGCGCTCGGCGTTCGAGTCGGCCGAGATGGACGGCGCCGGCCCGCTGCGCATGCTGCGGTCGATGGCCGCCCCGATGGCCCGGCCGGCGATCTACACGCTGATCCTGCTCAGCTTCATGTGGACCTGGAACGACTACTTCCTGTCCCTGGTGTTCCTGCACGGCGAGAACCAGACGGCGACCGTCGCGCTCGGCGTCTTCCAGGGCAAATACGTAACCCAGATCAATCTGATGGCCGCCGGTGGGCTGATCGTCGCGGCGCCCGTACTCGTGCTGTACGTGGCGTTCCAGCGCAAGTTCATCTCGGGCATGCTCGCCGGCGCGATCAAGGAGTAAGCAAGTGTCACTTCAACCCCTTGTGCTGCCCGACGCCGACGCGGTCGGTGCCGAGGTGGCCGCGACGATCCTCGATCGCCTGGCCGCCGCGCCCGGCCGGCCGTTCCTGCTCGGTTGCCCGAGCGGCCGCACCCCGATGCCGGTCTACCGGGCCCTGGCCGGGCACGCCGCCCGCGGTGTGGACCTGTCCCGGCTGGTGATCGTGATGATGGACGACTACGTCGAGCCGGACGGCTCGCGCCGGGTCGCGCCGGAGCTGTCCTACTCGTGCCTGGGTTTCGCGCAGCGCCAGATCGTCGCGCCGATCGGGCAGGACATGGAGATCTGGGCGCCGGACCCGGCCGAGCCGGACCGCTACGACGACGCGATCGCCGCGGCCGGCGGGATCGACCTGTTCCTGCTGGCCACCGGCGCCCGCGACGGGCACATCGCGTTCAACCAGCCCGGCACGCCGCGGGACGCCCGGACCCACGTGACGACGCTGGGCGAGGCGACCCGGCGGGACAACATGGGGACGTTCCCCGAGTTCACGAGCCTGGACATGGTGCCCACCCAGGGGGTGACCGTCGGCATCGACACGATCGCCGGCTCATCCCGCGAGGTGATCATGATCGTGTCCGGTTCGCACAAGCATGCGGCTTATCAACGCATAAAAGCTGCTAAAGCCTACGAACCGGACTGGCCCGCCACCATCGTCGTCGAATGCAAGAACCCCACGCTCATCGCCGACCGCGCAGCTTTCGAAGGGATTTAACGAGAAATGGCAGCCATCAAGCTCGTCTACATCGGCGGCGGGTCCTCTCGCGGGGCCGGCACCATGGCGTCGATCCTGGCCCACGGCAAGGAATTCGACGGCTCCGAGATCGTCATCCAGGACGTGAACCCGGACCGGCTGCACGCCGTCGAGACGATCGCCCGCAAGATCGCGGCGGCCGAGGGCCTGGACATCAGGATCTCCTCGACCACCGACCGGCGGGCCGCGCTGACCGACGCCGACGCCGTCCTCGCCAGCTTCCGCCCCGGCGACTTCGCGGCCCGCGCCCTCGACGAGCGCATCCCGCTCAAGCACGGCGTGATCGGCCAGGAGACCCAGGGCCCGGGCGGGTTCTTCATGTCGCTGCGCTCGATCCACATCTACGAGGACATCATCCGCGACCTCGACGCGGTCGCGCCGAACGCGGTCATCTTCAACTACACGAACCCGGTCAACATCGTCTCGCAGGCGGTCACCCGCTTCACCGACCGCACGATCTGGTCGATGTGCGAGGGCCCGATCGTCTTCCCGAAGACCGTGCTGCACGCGGCCGGCCTCGACCCGGCCAAGGCGAACATCGTGATGGCCGGCGTCAACCACAACTGCTGGTCCTACGAGCACACCTACGAGGGCCGGGACCTGATGCCGCTGCTCGACGCGGCGTGGGAGGCGCGTAGGGACGACCCGACGCTCTCCGTGCACGCCAAGCGGATGCTGCGCCTGGCGGTCACCATGCGTTCGGTGCCGGCCGACTACTTCCAGTACTACTACTTCCGCGAGGAGGTCCTCCGCGAGCTGCAGGGCGCCCGCACCACCCGCGCCGAGGACCTGCTCGCCGCCCTGCCCGGCTACTGGCAGCACTACGAGGAGCAGACCCGGGTCGAGGTCCCTTCGCTTGATCCGGCTCGCTCCCGCGGCGGGATTCACGAGCTCGAACTGGCCATCGACGTGATGAGCGCCTACTACAACGACAAAGCCGCCCGCCTCCCGGTCAACCTGCCCAACTACAAAAAAGCGCTGCCCGGCTTCGACGACGACGTCGTGGTCGAGATGTGGTGCACGGTGGACGGGCAGGGCGTGCGGCCGCTGCCGCAGAAGCCGCTCCCGCACGCGGTCCGCGGTCTCGTGCAGCAGCTGGCCGAGTTCCAATATCTCGCCGCCGAGGCCGCCTGGAAGGGCAACCGGGCGGACGGCATCCGGGCGCTCGCGGCCAACCCGATGGTGCCGACGCTCGCCGTCGCCGAGGAGCTTTACGACGAGATGGCGAACGCCCACCGCGCCTACCTGCCGGAGCGTCTGCTCAAGTGACCCGCGCGTACCTGGCGGTCGACGCCGGAAACTCCAAGACGGTCGCCCTCGTCACCGACGCCGAGGGCACCGTCCTGGGCCGCGGCCGCGGCGGAAACGGCGACATGTACGGGGCGGACAGCGTCGCCGAGGCCCTGGAGTCCGTCTTCGGCGCCGTCGAGCTCGCCCTGCACCGGGCCGGCCTCACCGCCGGGGACCTCGCCTCGGCCGCGTTCCGGATCGCCGGCGTCGACTACCCCGAGGACGCGGTGTTCTGGGACGAGCAGCTACGGTCCCGCTTCCCGGAGCTGGGCCGGCTGAGCGTCAAGAACGACGCCTACGCCTCGCTGCGCCTGCTCGACGGCTCGGGCGTCGCCGTGTCGATCACCGTCGGCACCGGCCCGGCCGTCGCCGCCCGCGCGAAGGACGGCCGCGAGGAACACTCCGGCTTCTTCGTCTTCGACCACCTCGGCGGCGGCGGCCTCGGCAACGCCGCCCTGCGCGCGGTGGCGCTGGCCTGGATGGGAAGCGGCCCGGCCACCAGCCTCACCGACGCGATGTGCACCTTCTACGGCGTCGCCGACGGCTGGCACCTGCGCCACGAGTTCACCCGCCGGTTCGGCGCGCGCCCGGCGACCGACCTGTGGCGGGCGGCGCGACTCGTCCTCGCCGCGGCCGGCGACGGCGACCCGGTCGCCCGCGACATCGTCGGCACCCAGGCCGAAGCGTTCGTCCGGTACGCCGAGTGGTGCACCCGCCGGGCCGGCGTCGACCTCGCCTCCGGTGACCTGCCGGTGCTGCTCAACGGCTCGGTCGCCACCTCGGAACACCCGGCCATGCGCGACGCGCTCACCGCCGAGCTCGCCCGGGTCGCTCCCGCCGCCCGGGTGGTCGTCGCCGACGCGTCCCCGCTCAGCGGCGTCGTCCTCGACGCGCTCGCCGAGGGCGGCCTCGACATCGGCCCCGACCTGCTCACCCGGGTGCGCGGCGCGCACCCCGACGACTTCCTCACGACCTGAAGGACTCCGCGATGAAGTACGACGTCGACGCCCTCACCCTGGAAGAGAAGGCGTCCCTGCTCTCCGGGCACGACGACTGGTACACCGAGACGATCGACCGGCTCGGCATCCCCGCGATCGAGGTCGGCGACGGCCCGCACGGGCTGCGCAAGGAGACCGGCGTCGACATGGTGTGGGTGCCGGCCACCGGCTTCCCGACCGCCTCGGCGATGGGCGCCTCCTGGGACCGCGACCTGGTCCGCCGGGTGGCGGCGGCGATCGGCGCGGAGGCCCGGGCCGAGGGCGTCCAGGTCGTGCTCGGGCCGGGCGTCAACATGAAGCGGTCCCCGCTGTGCGGGCGCAACTTCGAGTACTTCGCCGAGGACCCGATGCTCGCCGGCGAGCTGGGCGCCGCCTACGTGCGCGGCCTGCAGGAGACCGGCGTCGGGGCGTCGCTCAAGCACTTCGCGGCCAACAACCAGGAGATCGAGCGGACCCGGATCTCGGTGGAGGCCGACGAACGTACGCTCCGGGAGATCTATCTCGCCGCCTTCGAGCGGGTCGTCAAGACCGCCGACCCGTGGACGGTGATGTGCTCCTACAACCGGCTGCACGGGGTGCACGCCTCGGAGAACCGGTGGCTGCTCACCGAGATCCTGCGCGACGAGTGGGGGTACGAGGGCCTGGTCGTCTCCGACTGGAACGCCGTGCACCACCGGGTCCGCGCCCTGGCCGCCGGCCTCGACCTGGAGATGCCCGGCACCGGCGGGGTGACCGACGCCGAGATCGTCGCCGCCGTCCGCTCGGGCGAACTCCCGGAGAGCGTCGTCGACGGGGCCGCCCGCCGGGTGCTGCGCCTGGTCGAGCGGGCCTACCCGGGCCCGGACCTGGTCAACGGCCCGATCGTCGACCTCGGCGTGCCGCCCGGTCGCCGGTTGTCCGCCGAGCAGCTCGCTCTGCTGCGCGCCGACGAGCACCACGCGCTCGCCCGCGAGGCGGCCGCTGGCTGCGTGACCCTGTTGCGCAACGAAAACGCAGCGCTGCCGTTGAAAAAAGGCCGGATCGCCGTCGTCGGCGCGTTCGCCGCGCACGCCCGCATCCAGGGCGGCGGCTCCTCCGGGGTCGACCCGACCCGCGTCGACAACGCCCTCGACCTGCTCAGCGAGGTCTACGGCGACCGGCTCGGCTACGCGCCCGGCTACGTCCACAAGCCGATGAACGCCTACCAGGACGACCTGCGCGCCTACCTCGACGCGCACGACAGCCCGTTCGTCGACGACGGCCGGGGGCCGGCCCGCCGGTCGGCCGCGCTCGCCGAGGCGCTGCGCCTGGCCGCCGCGGCCGAACGCGTCGCGGCCGGCCCGCTCTCCGCCCAGGCCGGCCGGCTCATCGACGAGGCCGCCGCGGTCGCCGCCGGCGCCGAGGTGATCGTGGTGTTCGCCGGCCTGCCGCTCGCCTTCGAGCAGGAGGCCGACGACCGGACCACCCTGGCGCTGCCCGCCGACCAGGTCGCCCTCATCGAGCGTCTGGCCGGCCTGGAAGCGACCCTCGTCGTGGTGCTGTCGAACGGCGCGGCGGTGACCATGGACCCGTGGCACGACCGGGCCGACGCGATCGTCGAGGCGTGGCTGCCCGGGCAGGCCGGCGCGGGCGCGGTCGTCGACGTCCTGCTCGGCCGGGTCAACCCGTCCGGCAAGATCGCCGAGACGTTCCCACTGGCCGTCGAGGACACCCCCGCCTACGTGACGTGGACCGGTGAGCGCGGCACGGTCCTCTACGGCGAGGGGGTGTTCATCGGCTACCGCTGGTACGACGCGCTCCGCCGCGAGGTCCGCTACCCGTTCGGCCACGGCCTGTCCTACACGACGTTCGCCTACACCGACCTCGACGTGCTGATCGGCGACGCCGTGCAGGTCTCGTGCACGGTCACCAACACCGGCACCGTCGCCGGCCAGGAGATCGTCCAGCTCTACGTCGGCGATCCGGACGCCGCGGTCCGCCGCCCGCTGCGCGAGCTCCGCGGCTTCGAAAAGATCAAGATCAATCCCGGCGACAGCGTACGGGTGACCTTCGCGCTTGACGATCGCGACTTCGCGTACTGGGACGTCGCGGCCGGCCGTGGCGACGGGAAATTCGGGGCCTGGCGCCGGGAGGGCGGCGAGTTCGTGATCGAGGTCGGCGCGTCCTCGCGCGACATCCGGTTGCGCACGAGCATCGACCTGCCCGACGACCCGAAGCTCGCGCCCCTGGTGCCCGACGAGGACCTGCTGAAGCTCGGCGCCTCGCGTTTCACCCAGGGCTACCGTTAGGAAACCAGTTTCCTAGGTGTTTCCGAGCAACACTCCGGTAACACTATTGACATCGGTAAATGCTCCTTCGTAGGTTGAGGAAACCTTTTTCCGCTGGGCCGGTCAAAGTCGGTCAACTCCCACGGCGGGTCATCCCCGAAGGAGTTGGCAGATGCTGAAACGACTGGGCCGGCTGCTGGCCGTGCCCGTGTTGCTCGTCGTCGCCCTGATCGCTCAGCCGGCGCTGCCCGCGCTGGCCGCGGCCGAGACGATGACCGTCGACATGGCCACCTACGGCGGGACGCCCACCTACCGGGCGTCCGGCTTCATCTACGGCATCTCGCAGAACGGCGCGACCCCGTCGTCGTCGCTGCAGAGCCAGATCAAAGTGAAGGTGATGCGGGCCGGCGGGTCGCAGATAGGGTGCCCGAACGGCGGGTACGTCAACGGCGGCTACACGGCGCGGTGGAACTTCATCAAGGCCTACTACGCCCGGGCCAAGGCCACCGGCGCGCGGTTCAGCCTGCTGCTGTCCGGCATGTGGGGCTCGGACGGGGTCTGCACGGTGCCGCGCTGGCCCGGCGACAGCAGCAACTGGACGGAGTACACCAACTTCGTCAACCAGCTGATCGCCGACGCCAAGGCCAACGGCATGACCGGCAGCGACGTGCGCTGGGACCTGTGGAACGAGCCGAACATCTTCTTCTGGGGCCGCACCCAGAGCCAGTACCTGGAGATGATCCGGCGCGGCACCCAGCTGGTGCGGGCGGCCATCCCGGGCGCGGTGATCGAGGGGCCCAGCTACGCCGGGGTGCCGACCACGTCCAACTCGTGGTGGACCACCTACCTCGACTACGTGAAGGCCAACAACGTCGTGCCGAACATCATGAGCTGGCACGACCTGCCCGGCGACCCGGCCGTCGACTGGGCCAACCTGTCCGGGATGCTCTCGTCACGCGGCATCACGATCAGCGGCACCTCGGTCAACGAGTACGGCGCGTTCGGTGACGAGCAGCAGCCCGGCCCCTCGGCCTGGTACATCGCCCGGCTCGAACGCTGCAACTGCGACGGCGCCCGGGCCAACTGGGGGATGGTCGGCCAGACGCCGTCGCTGTACGACACGTTCGGCTGGCTGGTCACCGCGAACGCGAACCAGCCGATGGGGCAGTGGTGGGTCTACAAGCGCTACGCCGACCAGACCGGCCAGCGCACGAAGATCACCGAGAGCGCCGGCCACGACGGCACCGTGTTCCAGGACTCGTCGGCGCGTAAGTCGATCGCGGTCTACGGCGCCAAGGCCGGCGGCGCCCAGGGCACGATCGACATCCGCTACACCGGCATCCCGTCCTGGCTGGTCACCGGCACCACGGTGAACGTCCTGGTGGAGCGGTTGCCGTCGACAAACGCCTACGTGAGCGCGCCGACCGTGGTGTCCAACGCGCGGGCGACGGTCAGCGGCGGCGCGATCACCGTCTCGGTCAACTGGGCGAGCAACAAGGACGCGTACGCGGTGACCCTCACGCCGTAGGCCGCGTCAGGCTTCCGCCTGCAGCACCGGCCCGAACAGACGCCGCGTCTGTTCGGGCCGCAGGCCCATGAACTTCCCGAACGCGGTGACCAGGATCGTGTCCGGTTCCGCCGCGGTCGCGATGGTGCCGGTCGCGGTCACCCGGCGGCCCTCCACCGCGACCACCTCGGCGGTGAGCCGCAGCGGGGTCAGCAGCGGCACCGGCGCCCGGTAGGCGGTGTCCAACCGGACGGTCATTCCCGGATTGCCGGAGGCCACCACGGCGTGGCCGAGGATCTGGTCGAGCAGCATCGCGCTGACCCCGCCGTGCGCGAACCGGGGCGGCCCCTCGAAGGCCAGGCCCAGCGTGCACCACCCGATCGACGTGCCGCCGGCCGTCTCGATGCGCAGCGGCGGCGCGAGCGCGCTCCCGCCGCCGGTCACCGGGTTGTACATCCGGACCCTGCCGAGCAGGTCGTCCGCGCTGGCCGGGGTGGACCGGCCGCGCACCCGCTCGCCGAGCCGCCCGGCCACCGCCCGGATCTCGGCGGCCGCCGCGAGCAGATCGCCGGCCGGCATCTCGGTGGCGGTTGCCCGCTCGACCAGCTCCCGCAGCGCGTCGCCCAACTCGGTGACCGCCGCGCGCCGCGTTTCTTTGAAGTCCTCCACAGAGAACAGCATCGCCGCCCGCTGCCGGGCAGCGCAGAGCTAGTGAATCAAGTCACACTGCTATAACCTGTTCTAGTTGCTCTGAAGGAGGAGGCGCGCGATGGCCAAGGTGACCGTTGAGGCCGATGCCAAGGCGGATCCGCAGCGGATCTGGGAAGTCCTGTCGACCCCGTCCCGGGTCCCGGAATGGAACACGATGCACGAGGGATTCACCGGTGACGTCCCGGCGACGCTCGCCGAGGGCACGACCTACAAGCAGCGGGTCAAGCTGATGGGCATGCCCGCCGAGATGGCCTGGCGGGTCACCACCGCCGACGCGCCGGGCCGGCTCGAGCAGAACGGCGACGGCCCGATGGGCGTCAAGGCGAAGAACCTCTTCGTCGTCGAGCCGAGCGACAGCGGCTCGCACATCACCTACGAGATGGAGTTCATCGGCCCGGCGCTGAAGGGCCCGATGGCCGGCATGCTCGAGAAGCAGGCCGGTGCCGCCGGTCAGCAGGCCCTCGCCAAGCTGGTCGCCCTGGTGGAGTAGGGCTCAGCGCAGGAGCAGCCGGCTGGCCAGCTCCAAATGGTTGACCACGTCGTTCGCCGAGGCGCGGCGGGTCACCCAGGCCACCAGGTTGGACAGCCACACGTCGCCGATGACCCGGGCCTTCGCCTGGTCGTCGGCGGTCGGCTCGCCGTCGGTCATGGCCCGGGTGAACATGTCCTCCATCAGCCGCGCGACCGCGTTGACCTCGGCGCTCGCGGACGGGTCGGCGAACATGAAGGCCCGGGTCATCGCCTCGGTGAGCAGCGGCTCGCGCTGCATCGCCCGGGTCACCCGGCTGAGCACGAACTGCATCCGCTCGTGCGGGGTGTCGCCGGGGATCGGCTTGCGCTCCAGCTTGTCCTGGATCTTCTCCAGCTCCAGGGCCAGCGCCGACACCAGCAGGTGGATCTTCGACGGGAAGTAGCGGTAGAGCGTGCCGAGGGCCACCTCCGCCCGCTCCGCGACGGTGCGCATCTGCACCGCGTCGTAGCCGCCCTTGGACGCCAACTGCAGCGTCGCCTCGAGGATCCGGCGCCGCCGGTCCCGCTGCGCGGCCGAGCCCTGATCGCTGTCGAGTGCGCCGGCACTGGTATTCGTTCTCGGTGCTGCCATCGTTACCTCTCGCGGCCTGAATCCTGTCGCCAGCCTAGCAACGCCATGTTGACAACCTGTTGCGGCGACGCCTGTTCTCCGCAAACTGAAACATGTTCTAATGGCGGCATGGGTCCGGATTTCGATCTCGACGACACCCAGGAGGCGATCGTCCGCCTCGCCGGCGAGGTGCTGGCCGGCCACGACGGCACCCCCGACCGGCTGTGGAAGTCGCTCGGCCAGGCCGGGCTGCTCGGCCTCGCGGTGCCGGCCGAGCTGGGCGGCGCCGGGCTGGGCGCGACCGAGACCGGCCTGCTGCTCACCGAGATCGGCCGGCACGCCGCCCTGGTGCCGGCCTGGTCCACCCTGGCGCTCGGGGTCCTCCCGGTGGCGCGCTGGGGCAGCCCCGCCCAGCAGCGCGACCTGCTCCCGCCGGTCCTCGAGGGGCGAATACTGACCGCCGCCCTGAGCGCGCAGGTCCGGGCCGCGCCGGACGGCCGGCTCACCGGCACGTGCCGAGCGGTCCCGGCCGCCGACCGGGCCTACCGCGTGCTGATCCCGGTTGGCACCCCGGGCGTCGCCCTCGTCGATCCGGCCGCGCCCGGCGTGACCCTGACCCGGATCCCGACCTCGTCGGGGGCGGACGAGTTCGCGCTGCGGCTCGACGACGTCCCGGCCGAGCCGCTGGCCGACCCCGAGGCCGACCTTTTCCGGTACGCCGTGGCCGGCGCCTGCGCCCTCGGCGACGGTGCGCTGGCCGGTGCGCTGCGGATGACCGCCGACCACGTGCGCGACCGGCACCAGTTCGGCCGGCCGCTCGCCACCTTCCAGGCGGTCGCCCAGGAGATCGCCGACGTCTACGTCGCCTCCCGCACGATGCACCTGGCCGCCCTCGCCGCCAGTTGGGGCGTGGACCGGGGGCGCGACGACGACCTGGGGGTCGCCGCGTACTGGCTCGGCCGCGAGGCCCTGCCGGCCCTGCGGGTCTGCCACCACCTGCACGGCGGGCTCGGCCTGGCCGCCGACTACCCGCTGCACCGGCACACCGCCCTGGTCCGCGACCTGGTCCGCCACCTCGGGAGCGCATGGTGTTCATCGACCTGACCGACGAGCAGCATGCGCTTCGGGCGCGGCTCAGGACGTACCTCCAAGGAATTTTGTCCCTCGAAGAGCGGGCCGTGCTCCTGCGGGAGCGGCACGGGACGGTTTATCGCGACCTCGTGCGGCGGCTCGGGCGGGACGGGTGGCTCGGCCTCGGTTTTCCGAAGCGGTTCGGGGGCGGCGGGCTCGGCCCGGTCGAGCAGCAGATCTTCGTGAACGAGGCGGCCCGCGCCGACGTCCCGCTGCCCGCCGTCACGCTGCAGACGGTGGCGCCGACGCTGCTCGCGCACGGCTCGCCCGAGCAGCAGGAGTTCTTCCTGCCGCCGATCCTGGCCGGCGAGCTGCACTTCGCGATCGGCTACACCGAGCCGGAGGCCGGGACCGATCTCGCGGCGCTGCGCACCCGCGCGGTCCGCGACGGCGACGAGTACGTGGTGAACGGGCAGAAGACCTTCACCACCGGCGCGCACGACGCCGACTACCTGTGGCTGGCCTGCCGCACCGACCCGGACGCGCCCCGGCACCGCGGCCTCAGCGTCCTCATCGTCGACACCACCGACCCCGGCTACTCGTGGACGCCGATCATCACCTGCGACGGCGCGCACCACGTCAACTCGGTCTACCTCAGCGACGTGCGGGTGCCGGTGTCCCGCCGGGTCGGCGCCGAGAACGCCGGCTGGCGGCTGCTGACCACCCAGCTCAACCACGAGCGGGTGATGCTCGGTCCGGCCGGGCGGTTCGGCGCCTTCATCGATCGGGTACGCGCGTGGGCGGTCACCCACGACACGCCCGACGTGCGCCGCGCCCTCGACCACGCCACCATCGCGATGCGGGTGAACGAGCTGCTCAACTGGCAGGTGACCGGGGCCGAGCCGAGCCCCGCCGACGCCTCCGCCACCAAGGTCTTCTCCTCCGAGCGGCTGCTGCGGATCGGCCAGGAGCTCGAGGAGGTGGTCTGGCGGCACGGCGACCCGGCCGACCCGGCCACCGCCGACCTGCTCACCTGGCTGGACGTGCAGGCCAAACGCAACCTGGTGCTGACCTTCGGCGGCGGGGTGAACGAGATCCAGCGGGAGATCATCGCGTCCGCCGGGCTCGGCCTGCCGCGGGTGCCGCGATGATCGCCGAGGCCGCGGAGCGGATCGCCGCGCTCGGGCTGTCGCCGGCCCGGCTCGCCCGCGACCCGGTCAACCTCCCGGCGATCCGCGACTGGCTGGCCGCGATCGGCGACGACAACCCGGTCTACGAGCGGGACGGCCTGGCCCCGCCCGCGATGGCGCAGGTGTGGACCATGCGCGGGCTGAGGGCCCGGCCCGATGCCGATCCGCTGCACGAGATGTCGGCGGTGCTCGACGCGGCCGGCTACACGTCGGTGGTGGCCACCGACTGTGCCCAGACCTACCACCGCTACCTGCGGGTGGGGGAGGTGGTGGCGGTGCGCGGCCGGCTCCTCGACGTGGCCGGGCCGAAGCGCACCGCGCTCGGCGAGGGCTGGTTCGTCAACACTGAGAGCATCTGGGAGGTGGCCGGTGAGCCGGTCGCCGAGATGCGGTTCCGGATCCTCAAGTTCCGGCCCGGCGCCACGCCGCCCGCGTCCCCGGCCGAGCCGATCCGGCCGGTCGTCGGCCTCGACACCGCCTTCTTCTGGGCCGGCCTCGAAGCCGGGGAGCTGCGCATCCAGAGCTGCGGCGACTGCGGGGCGCTGCGCCACCCGCCCGGGCCGGCCTGCCCGCGGTGCGGCGCGCTCAAGCCGTCGTACGTGGTGGCGGCCGGCACCGGGCGCATCCACAGCTATGTGGTGCACCGCCATCCGCCGCTGCCGGGCCGCCGGTCGCCGGTCGTGGTCGCCCTGGTCGACCTGGACGAAGGGGTGCGGATGGTGGGGGAGCTGCGCGGTGTGCGGCCGGACGAGGTGCGGATCGGGGGCGAGGTGCGGGCCTGCATCGTGGACGGCCTGCCCGCCTGGACGCCGGCCGGGCTGGCCGACCTGCCGCCGTGGGAGCTCGCCGTCACCCCGACCGTCATCGTCAGCACCGCCCTGGCCACCCGGGACTTCCAGGACGTGCACCACGACCGGGACGCGGCCGTGCGCCGCGGCAGCCGGGACATCTTCCTCAACATCCTCACCACCACCGGGCTGGTGCAGCGCTACGTCACCGACTGGGCCGGGCCGGCCGCGGTGCTGCGCGGCATCGAGATCCGGCTCGGCGCGCCCTGCTATCCGTACGACACGCTCACCTTCACCGGGCAGGCCCGCGGCCGCGACGTCGCGGTCACCGGGCGGACCGGGACCGGCGAGCACGTGGCCGGCACCGTCCGGATGGCGTCATGATCGCCCGGGCGACGGCGATCGCCGGGATCGGCGCCACCGAATTCGCCAAGGACTCCGGGCGCAGCGAACTCCGCCTCGCCGTCGAAGCCGTCCGGGCCGCCCTCGACGACGCCGGGCTGCAACCGTCCGACGTCGACGGGCTGACCACCTTCACCATGGACGACAACGCCGAGATCGCGGTGGCCCGGGAGATCGGCGCCGGCGAGCTGACCTTTCTCAGCCGGATCGGGTACGGCGGGGGCGCCGCCTGCGCGGTCGTGCAGCAGGCCGTGCTCGCCGTCGCGACCGGGATCGCTTCGACGGTGGTCTGCTACCGCGCACTCAACGAGCGGTCGGGCCGCCGGTTCGGGCAGGCCACCACGCCGCCCGGGCTCGACGCGAGCTGGCACTACCCGATGGGGCTGGCCACCCCGGCCGCGATGGTGGCGATGGTGGCGCGGCGTTATATGCATGATTACGGCGCCACCACCGACGACCTCGGCCGGGTCTCGGTGGCGGCCCGGCGGTATGCGGCCACCAATCCGGCCGCCTGGTTCTACCGGCGGCCGATCACCCTCGACGACCATCGGGCCTCGCGCTGGATCGCCGAACCGTTGCGGCTGCTCGACTGCTGCCAGGAGAGCGACGGCGCGGTCGCGCTCGTGATCACGTCCGCCGAGCGGGCCCGCGATCTGCGCCGGCCGCCCGCGGTGATCTGCGCGGCCGCCCAGGGCAGCGGGACCGACCAGTTCGTGATGACCAGCTACTACCGCGACGACGTGGCCGCGCTGCCGGAGATGGGGGTGGTGGCCCGCCAGCTGTGGGGGCAGTCCGGATTCACGCCCGGCGACGTACGCACCGCCGTGCTCTATGACCACTTCACCCCGTACGTGCTGATGCAGTTGGAGGAACTGGGGTTTTGCGGTCGTGGCGAAGCCCGGCATCTCATCGCCGACGATCGGCTGCCGATCAACCCGAACGGCGGGCAGCTGGGGGAGGCGTACATCCATGGCATGAACGGCATCGCCGAGGCCGTGCGGCAGGTCCGCGGCACCGCGGTGAACCAGATCCCCGGCGACGGTCCGGTGCTGGTCACGGCGGGCACCGGGGTGCCGACCAGCGGGTTGATCCTCAGCGGAGCGTGACCACCGCGTCGGAGAGGACCGGGCGGTCGCCGACGCTCGCCTGCAGGACCAGCCGGCCGTCCTCGCGCCAGACCCGGGTGTGCAGGGTGTCGCCCGGGAAGACCACCCCGGCGAAGCGGGCCCGATAGCTCGCCACCCGGTCCGGTTCGGTGCCGATCGCCGCCTTCAGCACCATGGCGTACGTGCAGAGGCCGTGCAGGATCGGGCGGGGGAACCCGGCCCGGGCCGCGAACGCCGGATCGACGTGCAGCGGGTTGCGGTCGCCCAGAAGCCGGTACCAGAGCGCCTGCCGCGGGTCGGTCGGCGTGCGCACCTCGGCGTCCGGCTCCCGGTCGGGCAGCGGCACCCGGGTGTCCGGGCCGCGGTCGCCGCCGAACCCGCCCTCGCCCTTGACGAAGATGCTGATCCGGCTGGTGAACAGGTCGGTGGTGGTCTCGGTGACGACGATCGCGGCGGTGCCCTTGTCGTAGACGGCGGCGATCCGCGAGCGGGCCCGGCACCGGCCCTTCACCGGGATCGGCTGGTGCAGCTCGATCTCCTGGCGGCCGTGCACGACCCGGGCCAGGTCGACGTCGACGCCGGGCATCCGGACCGTCGGCGGTTCGGTGTCGCCCAGCGTGGTGGCGACCGTGGCGAAGCTGGGGAGCACGCCGCAGAGGGCGTCCTCGTACACGTAGGGAAGCTCGCCGGCGCCGACGGCCAGGTGGTAGAGCAGCACGTCGGTGCTGTCCCAGCTGAGGTCGCGGCTCGGCAGCTCGGCGCCGACGGCGCGGGCGGGGTCGATCGGCATCAGCTCTCCATGTCTCGCGCGGCCAGATATCCGAAAGTGAGCGCCGGGCCCAGGGTCGCGCCCGCGCCCGCGTAGCTGCGGCCCATCACCGCGGCGGTCGCGTTGCCCGCCGCGTACAGGCCGGGGATCGCCGTGCCGTCCGGGCGCAGCACCCGGGCCCGCTCGTCGGTGCGCAGGCCGCCCTTGGTGCCGAGGTCGCCGGGCACCATCCGGAACGCGTAGAACGGCGGCCTCACCAGCGCGCCCAAGCAGGGGTTGGGTCGCTGCCGTGGGTCGCCGTAGTAGCGGTCGTAGGCCGAGTCGCCACGGTGGAAGTCGTCGTCCCGGCCGCTCGCCGCGAACCCGTTGAACCGCCGCACGGTGTCGCCCAGCGCCTGCGCCGGGACGCCGATCCGGTCGGCCAGTGCGTCCAGCGAATCGGCCCGGTGTGCGACGCCCGCGTCGAACCAGCGGCGCGGCAGCCGGGCCCGCGGGCCGCGGCCGGCGAACAGGTAGCGGTCCCGGTAGGTCTGGTCGGCCACCAGCCAGGCGGGTAGCTGCGCTTCGAACATCGCGTGCACCGCGTCCGCGTAGGGCGCCGCCTCGTTGACGAACCTCCGCCCGGTCGCGTCGACCAGCAGGCAGCCGGGTTGGTTGCGCTCGGCGAGGCAGAAGTACGGTCCACCGGTGAGCGGGATCGACGGCCCCCACCACGCCTCGTCCATCAGGTCGAGCGCGGCGCCGAGCCGCTCACCCGCCTCGATGCCGTCCCCGGTGTTACCGGCCGCCCCGACGGTCCACTCGACCCCGATGTCCTGATATTTCCGGCGCATCGCTTCGTTCTGCTCGAAGCCGCCGCTGGCCAGCAGCACGCCCTTCCTGGCGCTTACCGTGGTGTCGCCCACCCGGACCCCGGTCACCTGGCTTTCCTCGGCCACCCGGACGCCGGCCACCCGGCCGTTCTCGACCACCAGGTCGGTCATCGGCGTGCCGAGCCGCACCGGAACGTCGGCGGCGCGCAGTCCGGCTCGGAGGCCGGCGGCCAGTGCCTGGCCCATGGTGAGCTTTCGGCGGCCGCTCAGCCTTGCGATCAGGCCGCGGGCAGCCAGCCGCGCCCCGGTGCTGACCGACCGCGGATGCCGCAGGCCCAGCGACAGCCATCGGTAGTCGACCTGGGTGACCGCGACCCCGTCCGGCGCGGCCCGGTAGGGCGTGGCCAGGGCCGCCAGGTCGGGCCCGATCAGGCGGGCGTCCAGCGGTTTCGGCTCGATGCTGCGGCCTTCGGGGCGGCCGCCCGGCGCTTCCGGGTAGTAGTCGGGATAGCCCGGCACCCAGGCGAAGTCGAGCGGGGTGTGCGCCCGGATGAAGGCCAGCACCTCGGGTGCGGCCGACAGGAACGCGTTCTGCCGCTCGGGCGTGGCGTCGGCGCCGGCGACGTGCGCCAGGTAGGTGCGCGCGTCACCGCCGATGCCGGCCCGGGTCAGCACGTCATTGCCCGGCATCCACAGACCGCCGCCCGACCTCGCGGTGGATCCGCCGTAGCTGTCAGCCTTTTCCAGCACGACCGCCGTCAACCCGTGGTGCGCCGCGGCGAGCGCCGCGACCATGCCCGCGCCACCGCTGCCGACCACGACAACGTCGAACTCGTCCTCGGTCATCGTCACTAGAACAGGTTATAGTTCTTGCCTGTCCGCCACCACTACGGAGGTCCGGTGAACGATTCCTGGGACGAGTCGGCCGACGTCGTGGTGGTCGGCTTCGGCGCTGCGGGTGCCTGCGCCGCCATCGAGGCCGCCGACGCGGGCGCCCGGGTGATCGTGCTCGACCGGTTCACCGGCGGCGGCGCCACCGCGATCTCCGGCGGGATCGTCTACGCAGGTGGCGGCACTCAGCAGCAGCGCGAGGCCGGGGTCACCGACACCCCGGCGGCGATGGCCGGCTATCTGCGCGAGGAGGTCGGCGACGTGGTCGCGGCCGGCACCCTGCGCCGGTTCTGCGAGCAGAGCGCCGGGATGATCGAGTGGCTGTCCGGCCTGGGCGTGCCGTTCGACGCGCGCCGGTGCCCCTACAAGACGTCCTATCCCACCAACCGCCACTACCTGTACGTCTCCGACAGTGAGGGATCGACGCCGCGCGGGCACCGGGTTCTCGCCCGCGGCACCTCCGGGCGGGTGCTGGCCGCCCGGCTGACCGCCGCCGCCCGCGCCCGCGGCGTCGCGGTGCACACCCAGACCCGCGTCGAGCACCTGGTCACCGACTCCGGCGGCCGGGTGACCGGCGTCGAGTGCCGCACGCTGCGTGGTTTCCCGGCCCTGGCGCACCGCGTGCTGCACCGCTGGTCGGTGAAGCCGGCCCTGTACCTGCCGCCGGTGGGCCGCGCGCTGCACCGCCCGGTCACCTGGCTGGAGCGGCGCTACGGCCGCCCGCTGCGGATCGCCGCGCGCGGCGGGGTGGTGCTCTGCGCGGGCGGTTTCGTCTTCAACCGCACGATGATGCGCGAACACGCCCCGGACTACCGAGGCGGCCTGCGACTGGGCACGCCGGGCGACGACGGCTCGGGCATCCGCCTCGGCGTCGAGGCCGGCGCGTCCACCGCCCACCTCGACCGGGTCACGATCTGGCGCTTCCTGTCGCCGCCGTCAGCGATGCTCGGCGGCCTGCTGGTCGACCGAAACGGCCACCGGGTCTGCGACGAGTCCCGCTACGGCGCGGCGATCGGCGAGGCGATCCTGCGCTCGCCGGACGCGAAGGCCTGGCTCCTGCTCGACGCCGCGGTCCTGGCCGAATGCCGCCGCCAGGTGTGGTCGCAAACCCTGTGGTTCCAGCGCTGGCAGGCTATATGGCTGCTGACCGCCGGCCGCACCACCGGCCGAACCCCGGAGGCCGCCGCCCGCCGAGCCGGCATCGACCCCACCGGCCTGGCCACCACCCTCGCGGCGTATCAGCCGGCCGCGCCGGTGGGCGTGGCGGCGACCCCGGACCCCGCCGGAAAGCCCGCCGGCCTGGTGCGTCCGCTCGCTACCCCGCCGTACTCCCTGATTGATGTCTCCGTGCGGAACCGGACCGCTGTGCCGGCGCCGATGCTCACGCTCGGTGGTCTGCGGGTCGATGAGGACACCGGGCAGGTGCTCGGGGTGGCCGGGCTCTATGCCGCCGGGCGGACCGCGGTCGGGATCTGCTCCCGCAGCTATGTCAGTGGGCTCTCGCTGGCCGACTGCGTCTTCTCCGGGCGCCGGGCCGGACGCAGCGCCGCCATTTCGGACCGGGGAGGTCTGCATGCTCACCGAGGCTGATCGCCTTGCCCTCGCCGATCGGCTGCGGGTCGCCGAGCGCGACCGGGCCCCGATCGCGCCCCTGACGCGGGAGTGGCCCGGCATGACGGCCGCCGACGCCTACGCGATCCAGCTCGGCAACATCCGCCGCCGCGCTGGTGTGGTCGTCGGGCACAAGGTCGGCCTGTCGTCGAAGGCGATGCAGCAGATGATGGGCGTCGACGAACCCGACTACGGGCACCTGATGGCCGACATGCGGCTGTCCGAGACCGAGCCGGCCGACGCGAAGCGTTACTGCTACCCGCGGGTCGAGATCGAGGTGGCCTTCCTGCTCGGCGCCGACCTGCCGGGGGAGGGCTGCACCGAGGACGACGTGCTGGCCGCGACCGAGGCGTTCGCGCCGTCGATCGAGCTGATCGACAGCCGCATCCGGGATTGGAGGATCAGCCTGGCCGACACGATCGCCGACAACGCCTCGTCGGCCGGCTTCGTCATCGGCGTCGGCCGGGTGCCGCCGCACGAGATCGACCCGCGTGGGATCGACGCGGTGCTCTTCCAGAACGGCGAACCGGTCGCCCAGGGCCGATCCGACGCGGTTCTCGGCAACCCGGTGACCGCGGTGGCCTGGCTGGCCCGCACGGTCGCCGGCTTCGGGGTCCGGCTGCGCGCCGGCCACCTGGTGCTGCCCGGCGCCTGTGCCCGAGCCGTGGACGCCGCCCCGGGCGACGAGTTCCGAGCCGAGTTCACCGGCCTCGGCGAGGTCCGGCTGTCCTTCCGGGACGCTCCGGGTTTACGGGCGGGTTCGGCTGATCGGGAGGGGCGGGCATGACCAAGCTGACGGCCGCGATCGTCGGGTCCGGGAACATCGGGACCGACCTGCTTCACAAGCTGGTGCGCTCGGAGCGGATCGAGCCGCGCTGGATGGTCGGCATCGACCCGGACAGTCCGGGGCTGCGCCGCGCCGCCGACCTCGGCCTGGAGGCCAGCTCGAAGGGTGCCGACTGGCTGCTCGCCCAGGATCCGCTGCCCGACCTGGTCTTCGAGGCGACCTCGGCGGCCGTGCACCGGGCCTGTGCGCCGCGCTACGCCGAGGCCGGCATCCGGGCCGTCGACCTCACCCCGGCCGTGGTCGGCCCGCTGGTCGTGCCCGAGGTCAACCTGCGCGAACACCTCGGCGCGCCCAACCTCAACCTGATCACCTGCGGCGGCCAGGCGACGATCCCGATGGTCTACGCGGTGTCCCGGTGCACGCCGGTGAGCTACGCCGAGATCGTGGCCACCGTCGCGTCGCGCTCGGCCGGGCCGGGCACCCGGGCCAACATCGACGAGTTCACCCGCACCACCGGCCGGGCCCTCGAAACGGTCGGCGGGGCGGCGAAGGGTAAGGCGATCGTCGTACTCAATCCTGCTGATCCTCCGTTGGTCATGCGGGACACCGTGTTCTGCGCGATCGGCCCGGACGCCGACGTCGCGGCCGTCACCAAGTCGATCCAGGAGATGGTCGCCGAGGTCGCCCGCTACGTCCCCGGCTATCGGCTGCTCAACGAGCCGCAGTTCGATCAGGGCCGCGTCGCGATCTTCCTGGAGATCACCGGGGCCGGGGACTTCCTGCCGCCGTACGCCGGAAATCTCGACATCATGACCGCCGCCGCCACCCGCGTGGGCGAGGAGTTGGCCACATGTACATCCGAGTAACCGATTCGTCCCTGCGGGACGGCTCGCACGCCAAGCGCCACCAGTTCACCGTCGCCGAAGTCACCGCGGTCGTCGCCGCCCTCGACGCCGCGGGCGTGCCGGTGATCGAGGTGACCCACGGCGACGGCCTGGGCGGCTCGTCGTTCACCTACGGCCGGAGCCGCACGCCGGAGCAAGAGTTGATCAAGGCGGCGGCGGAGACCGCGACCAACGCCAAGATCGCGTTCCTGATGCTGCCGGGCATCGGCCTGTTCGACGACATCCGCGCGGCGGCCGGCAACGGCGCGACGGTCTGCCGGATCGCCAGCCACTGCACCGAGGCCGACATCACGGAACAGCACTTCGGCCTCGCCCGCGAGCTCGGCCTGGAGACGGTCGGCTTCCTGATGATGGCCCACTCCCAGCCGCCTCTCGAGTTGGCGAAACAGGCCCGGATCATGGCCGACGCCGGCTGCCAGTGCGTCTACGTGGTGGATTCGGCCGGCGCGCTCGTCCTGGACCAGGTCGGCGACCGGGTCGCCGCGCTGGTGGCCGAGCTCGGCGCCGACGCCCAGGTCGGCTTCCACGGCCACGAGAACCTCGGCCTCGGCGTGGCCAACTCGGTCCTCGCCGTGCGGGCCGGTGCCAAGCAGATCGACGGCAGCACCCGCCGGTTCGGCGCGGGCGCCGGGAACACCCCGGTCGAGGCGTTCGTCGGGGTCTGCGACAAGCTCGGCATCCGCACCGGCATCGACTTCTTCGCCATCGTCGACGCGGCCGAGGACGTGGTCCGCCCGGTCATGCCGGACGAGTGCAAACTCGACCGCCTGGCCCTGATCATGGGTTACGCCGGCGTCTACTCCAGCTTCCTGACGCATGCCTACGCGCTCGCCCAGCGCTACCAGGTCTCCGGCGCCGAGATCCTGGTCAAGGCGGGCGAGCGGCGCCTGGTCGGCGGCCAGGAGGACCAGCTCATCGACATCGCCGTCGAGCTCAGTAATAGGTGACCGAGACTTCGTCGCTGCGGGCCACCGCCTGGCAGGCGAGCGTGTAGCCCTCGTCGAAGTCCTCCTGCTCGAGCACCTCGTTGTTGACCAGGTCGACCTTGCCGCGCAGCAGCCGCAACGCGCACGCACCGCAGTGCCCCTGCCGGCAGGAGAACGGCGGGTTGAGCCCGGCCTCGATGATCACGTCGAGCATCCGCTTGCCGGCCGGCCACGGCAGATGGTGCGTCTGCCCGTCGATCTCGACCTCGAGGGTGGCGTCGGCCGTCTCCTCCGGAGTGATCTCGAAGCGCTCGACATGAACAAGATCCGGCGAAACTCCGGCTTGCTGCAAGGCGTCGCAGGCCATCGCGACAAAGAGTTCCGGTCCGCAGATGTACGCCTTCCGTCCGTCCCCGGGCGCAAGCAGGGCCGCCAGCGAGGCCGGGGACGGGGTGCCCCGCTCGCTGTCCAGCCAATGCGTCACGGTGAGCCGGTCCCCGGCCAGCGCGGCCAGTTCCCCGGCGAAGATGATCGACCGCTCGTCCCGGTTCGCGTAGATCAGGTGCAGCCGGCCGCGGCCGTGGGCCAGCACCGACTTGATGATGCCCATCACCGGCGTGATCCCACTGCCGCCGGCCAGCAGCAACAGGTCGTCGTCGAGCGACGCGGGCGAGAACTCCCCGGCCGGCGGCAGCAGTTCGAGGGTCTGCCCGGCGCGTACGTGATCGCAGATCCAGTTGGACGCCTGCCCGTCGCGTACCCGCTTGATGGTGATTTTCAGATCTTGATCGGTGTGCGGAGAGCTGGACAGCGAGTAGCAGCGGGCCCCGCTCCCCGGCACGATGACGGTGAGATATTGACCCGGGCGGTACGCGAACGTCGCGGCCAGCGCCGGCGGCACGGTCAGCACCAGCGAGTGCGCGTCGGCGGTTTCGGCAATGACCTCGGCGACGCGCAGCCGGTGCGCCATCAGCTCACCTCCAGCTTGCCCGCCCGGACCGCGTCGTCGATGCTGGCGCGCAGGTCTCGGCAGGTCGGCACGAGCGCGTTCAGTTTTGCCGCGCAGAGGCGAGTGGCGTCGGTCGTCCACTGCACGCTGGTCTGCTGCGGGCTCGACTTGCGCACCCGCACCAGGGCTTCGCAGCGGGCGCATTCCACCTTCTCGAACCCGCCCTCGAGGTATTCCTGCCGCTCGGTGAGCGTCATGACGCCTGCCGGGCCATGTTCTCGGCCACCTCGGCCGTCCACGTCTCGACCGCGCGGGTGGTGTCGACCTCGAACTCGTAGCGCGCCACCATGTCCTCGGTGACGTCCTCGACGTCGACGTAGAACTGCTCGTACCACCGGCGCAGCTGGTAGACCGGCCCGTCCTCGGCGCACAGCAGCGGGTTGTCGATCCGGCTCTTGTGCTTCCAGATCTCCACGTCCTGCTCGAACCCGATCCCGATGCCCTTGGCGAACTTCGCCGCCGCCTTGGCGGCCTGCTCGGTGCTCAGCCCCGGCAGCCGCTTGACGATGACCCCCCACTGGAGGACGAACGAGTTGGCCGACACCGGGTAGTGGCAGTTGATCAGCACCGACTCGATCTCGAGCCCGCGATAGTTGTTGAACAGGTAATCGATCATGTAGGACGGCCCGTAGTAGGCGGCCTCCGAGCGCAGCGTCGCGTCCCCCGACTGCTTCGCCGTGATCGGCACGTCCGGCCGCGGCCGGGTCTGCAGGAACTGCGACGCCACCTGCCCCTCGAGGACGTTCTTGAAGAACGTCGGGAAGGCGAAGTGGATGTAGAAGAAGTGCGCCATGTCGACGACGTTGTCGATCACTTCGCGGCAGTTGGCGCCGTCGATCCGGATCGAATCCCAGGTCCAGGCCGACCAGTCGTCGGAGAACGCGCCGTCGATCCGCGGGATCGCGACGTCCGGCGGCCTCTGTTGCGGGTCGTTCCAGACGAACAGCTGCCGGTTCTCCTCCTGCGTGTGCCACGACCTCGTCTTCGCCCGCACGGGCACGCGATGCGCGTACGGCACCGAGGCGCACCGCCCGTCGCCCCGCCACCGCCAGTCGTGGAACGGGCAGGCGATCTCGTCGCCCTTGATCGTGCCCATCGTGAGGTCGCCGCCCATGTGCCGGCAGTAGCCGTCGAGCACGTGCAGCGCCCCCGCCGAGTCGGCGAAGACCACGAGCTTGGTGCCGAACGCCTCGATCGCGTGCGGCTTACCGTCCCGGAACGAGTCGGCCAGCCCGAGACAGTGCCAGCCGCGGGCGAACCGGGCCGGGAGTACTCCAGGGTCAATGGTGCGCGCATCGCTCATCTGTAGCCCCTTAGGTAGAACGTGTTCTAGTATAGGGACCGTCGAACTCGCCAGCCAAGCCAGCGGAGGGATCTCATGGAGGGCACCGAAGCGGTCACCTCGGGCGTACGAGAGCTGTTACCGGTTCTACGCGACCGAGCACAGGAGGCCGAGGATCGCCGGCAGGTGTCCGCCGAGACGGTCAAGTCCCTCGCCGCCACCGGCTTCTTCCGGCTGCTGCAGCCGGCCCGGTTCGGCGGCTTCGAGGCCGACCCGGCCACGTTCTTCGGCTGCGTGCGCGACATCGCCGCGGCGTGCGGCTCGACCGGCTGGATCAGCTCGGTGATCGGCGTGCACAACTGGCAGATGGCGCTCTTCCCCGACCAGGCCCAGCAGGACGTGTGGGGCGACGACCCGGGCACGCTGATGTCCTCGTCGTACGCCCCCACCGGCAGGATCAAGCAGGTCGACGGCGGGTACCGGGTGAGCGGCCGCTGGAGCTTCTCGTCCGGAAGCGACCACGCGAGCTGGGTCCTGCTCGGCGGCATCGTCCCCGGTGAGGGCGATGCGCCCGCCGACTTCCGGACGTTCCTGCTGCCCGCCGCCGACTACACCATCGAGGACGTCTGGCACACGATCGGCCTGCGCGGCACCGGCAGCAACGACATCGTGGTCACCGACGCGTTCGTCCCGACCTACCGGTCACTCAGCTTCGGCGACACGGCCCGCTGCATCTGCCCAGGCCAGGAGCTGAACACGGCCCCGCTCTACCGGATCCCGTACGGTTCGATCTTCCCGTACACGATCACCACCCCGATCATCGGCATGGCCACCGGGGCGTACGACGCGCACGTGACTTATATGCGCGAACGGGTCCGCGCCGCCTACGCCGGGGTGCGCGCCGCCGAGGACCCCTACTCGCAGGTGCGGGTCGCCCGCGCCGCCGCCGACATCGACGCCGCCTGGCTCGCGCTGACCGCCAACATGCGCGAGCTGATGACCCTGGTCACCGCCGGCGAGAAACTGCCAATGCAACTGCGCTTGCGGGTACGCCGTGACCAGGTCCACGGCACCGAGTTGTCGATCCAGGCCGTGGACCGGCTCTTCGAGAATTCGGGCGGCCGCGCGATCTACACGAGCCACCCGATCCAGCGCTTCTGGCGCGACGCGCACGCCGGCCGCGTGCACGCCATCAACGACCCCGAACGGGCCCTGTCCATGTACGGGCGCGGCGAATTCGGCCTGTCCGTCGCCGACGCGATGGTCTGAGGCGGCATGACACTCCACTTCCACCGGGCCGGCCCGACCGGCGGCACCCCGGTCGTCCTCCTGCACGGCGGTGGTCCGGGAGCGTCGGCCTGGAGCAACTTCGGCCGTACGATCCCGGTCTTCGCCAAACGCTTCGACACGATCGCCGTCGACCAGCCCGGCTACGGCCGCTCCGAGCTGGGTCCGATCACTTCGCAGTACTTCACCCACTCGGCCGACGCCCTCGCCGCCCAGCTCGACGAGCTCGGCCTCGACCGGGTCGACCTGATCGGCAACTCGCTCGGCGGCGGCACCGCGGTCCGGTTCGCGCTGCGCCACCCGTCCCGGGCCGGCCGGCTCCTGCTGATGGGCCCCGGCGGTCTCAGCCTCAACGTGTTCGCCGCCGACCCGACCGAGGGCGTCAAACGACTGGGTGCGTTCGGGGCCGGCCCCACCCGGGAACGGATGGCCGGCTTCCTCCGTACCCTCGTCTTCAATCCCTCCCTGATCACCGACGAGCTGATCGACGAACGCCTCGCCGCCGCCACCACCCCGGCCGCCCTTCGCGCCCTGCGCGAGATGGGCGCCTCCTTCACCGACCCGGCCCGCTACGAGGACGGCCTGCTCTGGCGCGACGCCCATCGCCTCCGCAACGAGGTGCTGCTCGTGTGGGGCCGCGAGGACCGGGTCAACCCGCTGGACGGCGCCCTGGTCGCGCTCAAGCTCATCCGGCGCTGCCGGCTGCACGTCTTCGGCGGCTGCGGCCACTGGGCCCACCTGGAGAAATTCGACGAGTTCAACCGCCTGGCATTCGACTTCCTGGAAGGGGACAGGCCGTGAGTCTCATCCGATCCCTCGGCTACCTGCGGGTCGAGGCAACCGACGTCCCCGCCTGGCGCGAGTTCGGCGTCAAGGTGCTGGGCATGACCGAGGGCCGAGGCCCCGACCCGACGGCCGTCTACCTGCGCATGGACGACCTGCCGGCCCGCATCGTGGTGGTCCCCGGCGACCGCGACCGCCTGGCCGCCAGCGGCTGGGAGCTGGCCGACCCGGCCGCCCTGGGCCGGCTGGCCGGCGCCCTGGACGCGGCCGGCGTGGCGTTCAAACCGGCCGGCCCCGACGACCTCGCCGTCCGCCGGGTGGCCGAGATGATCAGCGTCGACGACCCGTCCGGCAACCGGTTGGAGTTCTTCTGCGGCGCCGCCCTGGACACCCGCCCGGCGCTGAGCAACTACGGCACCAGGTTCGTCACCGGCGACCAGGGCATGGGCCACGTCGTGCTGCCCGCCTTCGACGACGCGGCGTCCCTGCACTTCTGGACCGAGATCCTCGGCTTCCGCCTGCGCGACACGATGCGCCTGGTCCCCGAACACGTCGGCCTGCCGCACACCGACGAGCCGCTGTGGATGCGCTTCCTCGGCTGCAGCCCCCGCCACCACAGCGTCGCGCTGGCCCCGATCCCCGCCCCCAGCGGCCTGATCCACCTGATGACCGAGACATCGTCGATCGACGACGTAGGTTTGGCCATCGACCGCTGCGCCAAGAACAAAGCCCCGATGATCTCCACCCTGGGCCGGCACGCGAACGACGACATGATCTCGTTCTACGTGCGCACCCCGAGCGGCTTCGACATCGAGTACGGGTACGGCGGCCGGACGGTGGACGACGAGACCTGGGTGGCCCGCCAGACCACCGCGCACAGCGTGTGGGGTCATCGGTTCCTGAGGGCCGGGTGACCACCGTCCCGGCGGTGGACACCCGGGAGTTCCGCCGGGTGTTCGGCCACTTCTGCACCGGCGTCACGATCGTCACGACAGCCGACGAGGACGGCCCGGCCGGTTTCGCCTGCCAGGCCTTCACCCCACTGTCCCTGGACCCGCCGCTGGTGCTGTTCTGCCCACAGTCGACGTCGGACACGTGGCGCCGGATCCAGCGGGTTGGCCTGTTCTGCGTCAATGTCTTGGCCGAGGGGCATCACGAGCTGTCCCGGGCGTTCGGCACGCGGCGGGCCGACAAGTTCGCCGGGGTGGAGTGGACGCCGGCGCCGGGCGGGGTGCCGATCCTGCATGGTGCGTTGACCTGGGCTTCTTGCTCGGTCGAGGCGGTGCATCCGGGCGGGGATCACTCGATCGTGGTCGGTCGAGTGCAGGCGCTCGGCTCGTGCGGCGTGGATGGGCCGCTGTTGTTCTTCAAAGGCCGTTATCGCACTGCTGGGCCGGTCTCGCCCAGCGTTTCGCCTGAAGTCGTTGACACTCTTCTTGCCTGGCCTCGGCATACCGATTGGATTTGAGCTGTCTGCTTTGTGGGTTGGGCTTTCTTGCGGGAGGACGGCTGAGGGCCGGGGTGCCCACTCACGGCGGGTGGAGCGTTTCTATGCCGTGAGTGGGCACCCCGGCCCTCAACCTCGCGGGGGAGCCCGCGGCGGCTTGGCGATGGGTCGCCGGCCGCTGGGTGCCTGGTCAGGGTGAGCGGTCACCTGGCGGGTGGGTGGTCTGGCTGCCGCGCTGTGGTCTCTGTGCGGGAGTCTCTTGGGCGGGCCCGGCCTGGTGCGGGGTTACGCGAGCGAGACCGTGCCGGTTGCGGCCGAAGGTCCAGCTTCCCTTGCGCTTTGGGGTGGGGTCTGGGTGGGTGGTCACGGTAGGACACTCGGGTCGGGTTTGCGAGCTTGGGTCGTTCCCGCGGCTGTGAGGCTCGCGGATTCAGCACCGTGGACTCCTGCTCGTCGCGAAGGCCCGCGTTAGATTTCTGGACTGTACATCGGTTTCTGAATACAGGATCTGGTGTACTGTCCCTGGCGTGGAGACTGTTGCGCATGGTCAGGTTCTTGCTCGGTTTGGCCATGCTCTGTCGGATGCCACTCGGGCTCGGCTGTTGCTTTCGCTTCGGGTGGCGCCTGGGTATCCGGCTGAGCTGGCCGACTCGCTTGGGGTGACCCGGCAGAATCTGTCCAATCACCTTGCCTGTCTTCGTGGCTGTGGTCTTGTTGTGGCCGTGCCGGAGGGGCGGCGTACCCGCTATGAGCTCGCCGACAGTCGCATTCGGCACGCCTTGGATGACCTGCTCGGTCTTGTTCTTGCGGTTGACCCGGCTGCCTGCCCGGACTCCGCCGCCAAGGGCTGCTGCTGATGGACCTGCCGCTGATCTCGCTTTCCGCAGCCGGCCCGGACGCTGGTCGCCGGGCGCTGCTCGGCCGTCGGATCCGGCTGCTGGTGGCGGCGACCATCACCTACAACGTGGTCGAGGCCGTCGTTGCCATCAGCGCCGGAGCAGCCGCCGGCTCGACCGCGCTCATCGGGTTCGGGCTGGACTCCGTTATCGAGGTCTCGTCGGCTGCGGCGGTCGCCTGGCAGTTCGCCGGCCGTGATCCTGAGGCCCGGGAGAAGGTCGCGCTGCGGATCATCGCGGTTTCGTTCTTCGCGCTTGCCGCCTACGTCACCGTTGAATCCGTCCGTGCCCTGCTTGGGGACGCGCACGCCGGGCATTCGACCGTCGGTCTCGTTCTTGCCGCGGTGTCGCTCGCGGTGATGCCCGGCCTGTCCTGGGCTCAGCGCCGTGCCGGGCGTGAGCTCGGGTCCCGGACCGCGGTCGCCGACTCCAAACAGACTCTTCTGTGCACCTATCTGTCCGCGGTCCTGCTTGTCGGCCTCGCGGTCAACAGCCTCTTCGGGTGGAGCTGGGCCGACCCGATCGCCGCACTTGTCATCGCTGCGGTGGCGGTCAAGGAAGGCCGTGCGGCCTGGAAGGGTGACAGCTGTTGCGCGGCTGCGCCCGTCTCCGCCGCTACCGGGTGCTGCGGCGGCGACCACTGAGTTTCGTCAGGGGGTGGCTCGGGGGGCGTACATGATGACGGCGACGCCCAGTAGGCAGATGGTGGCGCCGATCATGTCCCAGCGGTCGGGGCGGAACTTGTCGACGACCATGCCCCAGGCCAGTGAGCCGGCTACGAAGATGCCGCCGTAGGCGGCCAGGATGCGGCCGAAGTTGGCGTCCGGCTGCAGCGTGGCTACGAAACCGTAGGCGCCGAGCGCGACCACGCCGGCGGCGATCCACCAGAGGCCGCGGTGCTCTCGCCAGCCCTGCCAGATGAGCCAGCAGCCACCGATCTCGGCTAACGCGGCCAGGACGAACAGCAGGATGGAACGGGCTACGGTCATGTTCGGCAACCTACCGTCGGATGATCATCGGCGATGGTGCCGAATGGCTGCGCAGGCCGGTCACGGGCGGATGCCGGCGGTGGCCCGCCGGGCGAGGGCGTCGAGGACCGCTACGTGTTCGGGTGGCACCTCGATGTCCAGCCGCAGCGTTCCGTCGCCGGATCGAGCTCCCGGCGTAGCGTCGTGGGCGACGGCCGGTACTGGGCGCGCAGCGCGGAGGCGAACAGGTCGTCGAACTCGGCTGGCCGCACCGGCCGTTCGACGGTCGGCAACGAGGATGGTGAAGTGTCTTGGCCTGGTGGTGGCAAACCCTGATCGGCGTCGGCGTGGCACTGCTGCTGACCTGGGTCGTTCTGCTGATCGTGCTGCTGGCCGCCAGGCCGGGCAAGTCGCAGCTCACCGAAGCGCTACGGCTTCTGCCCGACCTGCTGAGGCTGCTGCGCCGCCTCGCCGCCGACCGGAACCTGCCGCGCGGCGTCCGGGTTCGCCTCGGCCTGCTCCTCGCCTACCTGGCGCTCCCGTTCGACCTGATCCCCGACTTCATCCCCGTTCTCGGCTACGCCGACGACGCCATCATCACGATGGTCGTGCTGCGCTCCACCGTCCGCCGAGCCGGCCTGGACGCCGTCCACCGGCACTGGCCCGGAACCGACGAGGGCTTCGCCGCCTTGACCCGCCTCACCGGCCTCGACCGCTGACCGATCAGGCCGTAGCGCCTGGCAGCTTCCCGTCCTCCAGCGCCAGGCGCTCGACGTGCCCGACCCACTCTTCGTAGCCCTTCGGGGCAATGTCATCGACCCACGGCATCCAGGTGACCTCGGCTCCCTGCCAGCGCACGGAACGCCGTACCCGGCCCGATGCCGTGATGGATGCCGGGCTGTCCCGTCGCTCACTACGCAGGATCACGGCGCCCGCCGGGTCCTTCACCTCCACCCAAGACCAGCCGTCGCCCTCGCCGTCGATCTCGAACTCGACGTGCGCTCGGTACCGGCGGTCCGCGCTGGCTTTCGGCGCCCCGGTTTGCCGGAACCGGCACCCGTCGCGAAGGCAGGCTTGGTAAGCGGCCTCCAGCGGCCCGGTGTCCCAGTCCAGCGACGCGGCGAGTTGCAGCAGGTGATCCTGCAACCAGTCGAGGATCGCGGGCCGCCGCTCATGGTCCGGGAGTTCGAGCACCGCCGGGTCGTAGGGCGCGTCATGCACCTCGCCCAAGCCCAGGGAGGCCGTCATGGCAACGCCGGAGAAGCGCGCGGCTCCCGAGACAGACATCTCGACCGGGATGAATCGAGCCCAGGAGGTCTGCGCCAGCAGCGGCGCCCCGGTGTCCAGATGCAGGCTGTACAGCTTCGTCACGACGGTGGCGCACTTGGCGAACCGCTCCGCGCCCCGCGAGGCCCGAGAGGGCAGAAGGCGGCTGGGCCACTCGGACGGATTCGTATCGACAGAACGAAGACGAACCCCACGGCTAGGCACGGCCAAACCATACGACGCAGACCAGCAATGTGAGCGCAAGCGGACGAGTCTTGCTAGCTCACTGACCAAGGTACGGGCGCATAGCGGGTGCGGCTGCCGTATGTACGGTCTTCGAGTTCCACGAAGGCCAGGCCGGGGACCTCGGGAGCGAGTTCGCCATACACGTGGCGGGCAACCAGCTCGAATGTCGGCCGGAAGGCGAACTGTTCGGTCCACGGACCGTTGGCGAGCAGCTCAGCCCATACCGCGAGGCGCGCGGAAAACGCGTCTGTGTCGAAGAACCATCCTCGTTCGGTGAGATCGCCATCGTCGAAACCAACTCCCGCACGTAGGACGACCTCGACCCGTTCGCCGGGGACGAGCCGTTGTTGCTCAGCGGCCGCTCTGACGGGCGAAGGCAAGCCTTGGCGGGCGAAGAAGACGACACAAACATCGACCAAGAAGGGCATCTCACGATCATTCACTACCGCCACGACGGGGCTGGTACAGCTTCCGTCGCACACCACCCAGCTGGTCACGGGGTGACCGGGCGGATCCATGGGTCGAGGATCAGGTGGTCGAGGCCGATCGCGGCCAGCTTGTCGTACAGGGGCTCGGTCAACTGGACCATCATCACCCGCATCCTGCCGTTCTCCGAGCCGGCCAGGTAGATGCCCGACTGGCCGGTCCCGTCCATCAGCGCCCCGATTGCTTCGCCGGTGGTGGCCTGCAGCCTGTCCTCGGCGGCGATGCTGTGCCCGCCGGGTACACCGACCACGCAGAGGTTGCCGGTGTACATCGCCCGCAACGCCGCGCGGGCCTGGTCCACGTCGCCGCTGACCACCTCGACCACCAGGACGCGGGCGTTCCCGACGTGGGTCGCGAACGGCTCGGCGAACTGCTCGGCATGTGCGCGTACGTAGTCGCGGACCGGCTCGTCGGACCAGTCCTCGCCGTCGCGCCAACCACCGGCGGGTGCCGGGCACGGCGGGGTGTCCGGCGGCATATCGGGATCCCCGAGCCGGCCGGTCGACGGGGGCGAGTACGGCATCCGCTGGATGTCGGACAGCCGGCCCGGGTGCCACCGCCCGCGCACTGTCGCGCCGGGCGTCGGTTCGACGCCCGGGACCTGGATGCCCCACCGGCAGGGAGTGTCGAACAGGAGGGGGTCCGGGGCCGGCGAGCACATCCTCGAACCTGCCTCGACCGGGCCGCTCGCCTCGACGAGATCGCCCTCCCGGACGATCAGCCCGGACGGCCCCACTGCAACGCTACCCGGCACGTTTGCCCCCCCTGCGATCTCGCGCACTGGTCGCACGCTAATCGTTGATCAACACCGGTTTCCGCGATTCGCGGCGTTCGACCAGTGCTTTCTCGTTCGCGCATCGGCGGCCACGTGAGGCACGATCAAGATCGTGGAGACGACCTCAGCTCGGTTGCTGCGCCAGGCGCAGGCGACCTCCGATGTTGACGAACTGCTCAGCATCGGGTGCGACCTCGCGGACAGCGACGAGGCCGAAGGCGCAGAGTACTGCTTCCGGCGGGTGTCGGAGCTAGGCGAGGCCGCCGGCGCGTTCAACCTCGGCAACAGCCTGGCTGGGCAGGGACGCTTGACGGAGGCGGTGGACGCCTACGAGCTTGCCCTCGAGCGTGGCGAGACCGATGCGTGGCTGAACCTCGGCATGGTGCTGGACGACCTCGGCGACCTGGCCGGCGCGATGCGCGCGTACGAACAGGCCGAGCGGGCTGGCGACAGCGCCGGCGCCGTCTCACTGGCCTTCTCCCTGCGGGAGCAGGGTGAGCGTCCCGCAGCCTTCGAAGCGATGGAACGCGCCGAGGCAGCGGGCAACAACCTGGCCGCAGCGGTGCTGGCCTGCTGGCGGTGGTGCACGAGCCTCGACCCTTCCCTCGAGCCTGCCCTGCGCGCCGCAGCGGAGCTTTACCCCTCGGCCCGCGCGGACCTAGGCAGCCTGCTGGTGGAGACCGGGCGTGTGGAGGAGGGGCGCCGAGTGTTCCTGCGCGGCATGGAGTTGGGCGAAACCGAAAGCATGGTTCCGCTGGGAAACCTATACGCCGATGTCTTGGAAGACGATGCGGCTGCCGAAGCCGCCTACCGGGCAGGCGCAGAGCTCGGCGACACGCACGCACACCACAACCTCGCGAACCTGCTCGAAAGCCAAGGCGACCTGACCGGTGCCGAGCGACACTTCCGCCAGGCCGCGGAGGGCGGAGACACCTTGGCCGCGAGCAGACCGCCCAAACCGGCCCACCCACCCACCTCGGCCGGTCTCCGAGCGCTCGGCCGGGAGTTTGAGGGCAGAGCCTTCAAGGTCTTCAACCAGCAAGAAGCGCCGACCCCAACCGGTCAAGATAAAAGGCAGGCGACCCGAAGAGCTGAGCAGATGCGTACGAGCGACGCAGATACAAATGAGCGTCGTGCTCCCAGGTGATCGCCAGCCCGCCATGCATCTGAACCATCTCAGCAGCAACCGCCTGCAGAGCCTCCGAGCAGTAAACCTTGGCCATCCCAGCCAGCGTCGAAGCCGAGGGCGATCCAGCGACGAATGCCTCCGCCGCAGTCCACGAGGCCGTAGTAGCCGCCTCCAACCGAAGATATGCCTCGGCCAGGCGATGCTGCAAAACTTGGAACGACCCGATCGGCCGCCCGAACTGGACCCGCTGCTGCACATACTCATGGGTGGCCTCAAAGGCCTTAGCCGCCGCCCCCACCTGCTCAGCACTGAGCGCTACACAGGCCAAGTCGCGCAGCCACGGCCCCAGACCATCGTCGCCCCCGACGCGACGCCCCGGCACGTCGGCCAGCCCGACCAAGGCCAGCCGCCGGGTCGAGTCGAGCACGTCGGCTGCCTGCACCGTGACCTCGGATATATCCACCTCCCAGAGCGCCCCACCCGCCACCACCAGCAGGACCTCCGCGGCCTCGGCGTCGAGCACCTGCTGGGCCTCGCCGGTCAGCCGCCCGCCGTCAGCGGAGACATCGCCCTGCCAGGCCAGCGCGGCGATCCGGTCGCCGGCGCAGATGCCCGGCAGGAGGCGTTCGCAGGCTTCCGCATCACCGGCGCGCAGAAGCACCTGGGTGGCGAGCACCCCGCAGCCCAGCATCGGCCCGGGGGTAAGCGCCCGCCCCCATTCAGCAAGAACCACGACCGATTCGAGCAGGGAAGCTCCGGCACCGCCGTACGACTCCGGCACGGCCAGACCCGCCACCCCGATCTCCTTGCACAGCCGCTGCCAGAGGCCGGCGTCGAACCCGGCCTCCTGCTCGACCGCCACCCGGGTGGAATACCCCGACAACAGGCCGCGTACGGCGTCGCGCAGTGCCCGGTGCTCCTCGGTCAGTTCCATGCGGCCCCCTTGGTCAGCTCCGCCATCACCCGGGCGCGGTGGTCCGCCGGGGTGCCCCAGGCCAGGCTCAGCGCCCGCACCTTCGTCAGCCGGCGGCCCAGGTCGTGCTCCTGCGTGTAGCCGATCGCGCCGTGCACCTGCAGCGCCACCCGGGCGGCCCGGCACGCCGCGTCCGAGCAGGCCACCTTGGCGGCCGAGACGTCCCGGGCGGCCATCGTCACCGCGGCCGCGTGCAGCAGCGGCCGGGCGAACTCCAGGCCGACCGCGACGTCGGCCAGTTGCTGCTGAATGGCCTGGAACGAGCCGATCGGACGGCCGAACTGGACCCGGGCCCGCGCATGGGACACCGCCGCCTCGAGCAACGCCCGGCCGGCGCCCAGCAGCTGGGCGGCGCACACGAGCGCGCCCAAGTCGAGGGCGCGGCCGATCGCGGGGCACGGCGTCCGCGGGCCGGCCGGGGAGACCTCGAACAGGCGCCGGGTGTGGTCCATCGAGGCGTGAGCCGCGCCGGGGCGGGCCACGCCGACCTCGTCCCGGTCGGCGAGCAGCACCAGGTCGGCGGCGTCCGCGTCGGCGGCGTAGGGCAGCCACGGCGGTGCGGCCAGGGTCGCCAGGACACGGCCGGCGGCCAGGTCGGACAGCCAGCGACCGGGCGTCGCCGAGCGGCGACCCGTCGTGTCGTTGAGGTCCGTCTCGCTGAGGGCGGCCAGGAGGGTCGGTACGGCCGCGAGGCACTCGGCGACCGGGCCGGGGAATGCGTGGCGGCCCAGCTCTTCGGCGGCGATGACCAGGTCGGCCGGGGTGGCGTCGAGGCCACCGCAGCGGGCCGGGACGGCCAGTGCGGTTACCCCGGCCTCGGCCAGCCGGGACCAGATCTGCCGGATGGGGGCGTGGTCGCCGGCCGCCCAGCTGGCGGCGGCGTCCGGCACCGCGGCCGCGGACAGAAGGTCGTGCAGCGCGGCCGCGAAATCGGTCTGCTCGGGGGAGGGGACGAGCTTCATCGAGGGAGTCCGAGCACGCGCTGGGCGAGGATGCCGCGCTGGATCTCGTTGGTGCCCGCGTAGATCGGGCCGGCCAGGGCGAACAGATAGCCGTCGGTCCACGCCGCGTCGGTCTCGGCGTGCGGGCCGAGCAGGTCGAGCGCGGTCTCGTGCAGGGACACGTCCAGCTCGGACCAGAACAGCTTGGTGAAGCTCGCCTCGGCGGGGGAGTCGAGGGCGGCGAAGGCGCGCATCCGGTACGCCTGGGCGCCGATCCAAGCATCCACGACCCGATCCCGCAGGGCCTGCTCCTCGTGCTCCGGCCACAGCTCGATCAGGCGCTGGGCGGCGGCCATGAACCGGCCGGGGGCGCGCAGGCTGAGGCCGCGCTCGTGCCCGGCGGTGCTCATCGCCACCCGCCAGCCGTCGCCGGGCTCGCCGATCACGTCCGCGTCGGGGACGAACACGTCGTCCAGGAAGATCTCGGCGAAGCCGGGGTCGCCGTCGAGCTGCCGGATCGGCCGCACGGTCACCCCGGGGGCGCGCAGGTCGAACATCAGGTAGGTGAGACCGCGATGCCGACCGGCGCCGGGGTCGGAGCGGAACAACCCGAACGCCCGGTCGGCCACCACCGCGCGCGAACTCCACGTCTTCTGGCCGGACAACAGCCAGCCACCCTCGGCGCGCTGGGCCCGGGAGCGGATGGCGGCCAGGTCGCTGCCGGCCTCCGGCTCGGACCAGGCCTGCGCCCACACCTGGTCGGCCCGGGCCATCGGCGGCAGGATGCGGTCGCGCTGCTCCGGCGTGCCGTGCGCGAGCAGGGTCGGGGCGAGCAGGAACAGGCCGTTCTGGCCGATCCGGGCCGGGGCGTGGGCGGCGTGGTACTCCTCGTCGAACAGCAGGGCGTGCAGCGGCGGGACGGCCCGGCCACCGTAGCGCTCCGGCCAGGACACCACCGCGAGGCCCGCGTCGGCCAGCCGGTGCTCCCAGGCGCGGTGCGCGGCGTCGCCGGCCGGGGTGTCGACGCTGGGCAGCGGCTCGGCCGGGACGTTCGCGGCCAGCCAGGCGCGCACCTCGGCCCGGAAGGCGACGGCCTCCGCGGGCAGGTCGAGGTTCATGAGGAGGCTTTCTTCATGGCGGCCGGGTCGAGGCCGGCGAGGGGGTTGCCGGTGACCTCGGCGTTGTGCGCGTGCGCGACGTGGTGCAGGCCGAAGACCGAGTCCATGCCGGCTCGCATGCCCATCAGGTCCTCGCACTGGTTGACCGCGCGCTTGGCCAGGGCGAGGCCGAACGGCGGCATCGCGGCGATCCGCTCGGCCAGCGCGAGCACCGCGGGCTCGAGCTCGGCGCGCGGCACCACGCGATTGACCATGCCGATCTCGTACGCCCGGCGGGCGTCGAAGCGGTCGCCGGTGAACAGCACCTCGCGGGCGAAGCGGGGGCCGAGCATCCACGGATGCGCGAAATACTCGACGCCGGGGATGCCCATCCGCAGCACCGGGTCGGCGAAGAACGCGTCCTCGGCCGCCACGATCAGGTCGCACACCCAGGCCAGCATCAGGCCGCCGGCGATGCAGGCACCCTGCACCATGGCGATCACCGGTTTCGGGATCTCCCGCCACCGCCGGCACATGCCGAGGTAGACCTCGACCTCGCGGGCGTAGCGGCGGTCGGCACCTTCCTTGCCGGTGTGGTCCCACCAGATCGCCGCGCGCCGGGGGAACTCGATGTCGGCGTCCCGCTCGGGGGTGCCGATGTCGTGGCCGGCCGAGAAGTGCTCGCCCGCCCCGGCCAGCACGATCACCCGGACCTCGTCGTCGTCGACGGCCCGGGTGAACGCGGCGTCCAGGGCGTACGTCATCGCCGAGTTCTGCGCGTTGCGGTAGCGCGGCCGGTTCATCGTCACCAGCGCGACCACGCCGCGGCGTTCGTAGCGCACCTCGTCAGCCATCGGCCGCCTCCGTCCGCAGCAGGTATTTGAGGACCTTGCCGGAGGCGTTGTGCGGCAGCTCGGCGCGCAGCTCGACCGAGCGCGGCACCTTGTAGCCGGCCAGCCGGCCCCGGCAGAACTCGATCACCTCGGGCTCGGTGAGCGGGTGGCCGGGGCGGCCCACCACGAACGCCTTGCCGACCTCGCCGAGCCGGGCGTCGGCGACCCCGATCACCGCGGACTCGGCCACCCCGGGCAGCGCGGCCAGGGCGCGCTCCACCTCGGCCGGGTAGACGTTGAAGCCGCCGCAGATATACATGTCCTTGAGCCGGTCGGTGATCGTCAGGTAGCCGTTGTCGTCGAGCCGGCCGATGTCGCCGGTGTGCAGCCACCCGTCGGCGTCGATCGCGGCGGCGGTGGCGTCCGGGTCGTCCAGGTAGCCGAGCATCATGTTGGGCCCGCGCAGCAACACTTCCCCACCGGACTCCGCGATCCGCACTTCGAAGCCGGCGGCGGCCCGCCCGCAGGTCTCAGCCACGGTTCGCGCGTCGTCGCCGGGCCGGCACATGGTGGCCACCACCGCCTCGGTCAGCCCGTACGCGGTGAGCACGTCGGCGCCCAGCTCCTTGCGCATCCGGTCGACCAGGGCCGGCGGGACGGTGGCCGCGCCGGTCACCGCGAGGCGCAGGCTCGCCAGGTCGGCCCGGTCGGCGTCGGGGTGGTCCATCAGGCTGGTGTAGAGGGTGGGCGGGCCGGGCAGCACGGTGATCCGTTCGGCGCCGATCAGCGCCCGCGTGCGCGGCACGTCGAACACCGCCTGCGGCACGATGGTGGCGCCGCTGACCACGCAGGCCAGGATGCCGGCCTTGAGGCCGAAGCTGTGGAAGAACGGGTTGACCACCAGGTAGCGGTCGTCGGGGGTCAACCCGGCGATGCCGGCCCAGGCGGCGGCCACCGCCAAAGACTGCCGGTGCGCGCTCATCACGCCCTTGCTGCGGCCGGTCGTGCCCGATGTGAAGAGGATGTCGGCGACCGCGTCGGGCTCCACCGCGGCGGCGCGGGCGTCGGCCTCCCGATCGTCGATCGCGTCGCCGCCGGCCAGAAACTCGGGCCAGCCGCCGGGGAGCTGGACGATCAGGCCGGGAAGCGGTGTGCCCGCGGGGAGCTGGACGTCATGGCCGGGAAGTGGTGTGCCCGCGGGGAGCTGGACGTCAGGGCCGGCAAGTGGTGAGCCCGCGGCGGCGGCGCGCAGGGCCGCGAGCCGGTCGGTGCCGAGGAACGGGCCGACCACGACCAGACCACGGGCGCCGCTGCGCCGGATCACGTCGAGCGCCTCGACGCCGGTGAACCGGGTGTTGACCGGCACCAGGGTGACGCCGGCGTAGCTCGCGCCGAGCGCGGCCAGCACCCACTGCGCGGAGTTCGGCGCCCAGAGCGCCAGGCGGTCGCCCGGCTGCAATCCGGCGGCGATCAGGGCCCGTGCCACCCGGCGAACCTCGGCGAGGAGTTGCTCGTAGTCGAGCCGCTCGGCGCCCGGCTCGACCAGGGCCGGCGACGAACCGAACGCACGGGCCGCGCTGGTTATGGCGGCCGGAATCGTCGAGTCCACCAGCCCTCCTGAAGATCCAGCACTGCCTCTCGAAGATCCAGAACAGTGGATGCGAAACCAAGCAAGTGCTTGGTAGGGTGAGCGTACGCGTGGAGCAGGAGGCGACGCCAGTGGACGAAGACCGGGAGTTCCGGCGCGAGATCCGGGACTGGTTCGCCGCCAATGTCACCGACGATCTGCGCGGTGCGGGTGGCGCCGGCCGGGAAAATGAGGCCTTCGAGCAGCGCTCGGAGTTCGCCCGACGGCTGGCCGCGGCGGGCTGGTCCACCCTGGCCTGGCCGGCCGAGCACGGCGGGCAGGGCGCGTCGCTGGCGCGGCAGGTGATCTTCCACGAGGAATACGCACGGTCCGGTGCCCCCGGCCGGGTCGACCACATCGGGCTCACCATGGTCGGGCCCACGCTCATCGCGCTCGGCACGCCCGCGCAGCGGCAGCGGTTCCTGCCCGGGATCGCCACGGCCACCGAGCTGTGGTGCCAGGGCTACTCCGAGCCCGGGGCCGGCTCCGACCTGGCCGCGGTCACCACCCGCGCCCGGCTCGACGGCGACCAGTGGGTGATCACCGGGCAGAAGGTGTGGACGTCGCTCGCGCACGTGGCCGACTGGTGTTTCATGCTGGTCCGCACCGCGCCGGTCCCCGACGGGGCGTCCCGGCACGCCGGGCTGTCCTATCTGCTCGTGCCGATGCGCCAGGCCGGGATCACGGTGCGGCCGATCCGGCAGCTCACCGGGGACAGCGAGTTCAACGAGGTCTTCTTCGACGAGGCGCGCACCGAGCGCGACCTGGTGGTGGGGGAGCCCGGCCAGGGCTGGCGGGTGGCGATGGCGACGCTCGGCTTCGAGCGCGGCGCGGCCACCGTCGGGCAGCAGGTCGGCTTCCAGCGTGATCTCGACGACCTGGTGGCGCTGGCCCGGCGCACCGGCGTGGCCGACGACCCGGCCGTCCGCGAGCGGCTGACCCGGGCCTGGATCGACCTGACCGTGCTGCGGGCGCACACCCTGCGGGTGCTGGCCGCGCCGCCCGCGGCCGGCACCGCGACGGTGATCAAGCTGCTCTGGTCGCGGTGGCGGCAGGGGCTCGGCGAGCTGGCGATGACCGTGCTCGGGCCGCGCGGGGTGGCCGCCGCGCCCGGCGACGACGAGGCCGACCGCTGGCGGCGGCTGTTCCTGTTCAGCCGGGCCGACACCATCTACGGCGGCTCCAACGAGATCCAGCGCGGCATCCTCGCCGAGCGGGTCCTCGGCCTGCCCCGCCAGGACCGCCGGTGATCGCCCCGCCGGCCGGGCACGGGCTCCTCGACGGGAAGGTCGTCGTGGTGACCGCGGCGGCCGGCACCGGGATCGGAGCTGCCATCGCCGAGCGATGTCTGGTCGAGGGCGCCCTGGTGGTGATCAGCGACAACCACGAGCGGCGGCTTGCGGAGGCGGGCGTTCGGCTGACGGAGGCGTACGGGAAAAAGGTTTTGACCCTGGTCTGTGATGTCACCGATGACGATGCCGTGCGTGGGCTGGTGGCGGGGGCGGCCGAGGAGTTCGGGCGGATCGATGTGATGATCAACAACGCCGGGCTGGGCGGCCGGCGGGCGGTCACCGAGATGACCGACAGTGAGTGGGAGCGGGTCCTCGATGTCACGCTGAGCGGCACTTTTCGCTGCACCCGGGCCGCGCTGCGGCAGATGATCGCGCAGGGTGACGGCGGGGTGGTGGTCAACAACGCCTCGGTGCTGGGCTGGCGGGCGCAGGCCGGGCAGGCGCACTACGCGGCGGCGAAGGCCGGGGTCATGGCGTTCACCCGATGCGTCGCGCTCGACGTGGCCGGGCACGGCATCCGGGTCAACGCGGTGGCGCCGAGCCTCGCCGAGCATCCGTTCCTGAGCAGGGTGATGAGCGAGCCCGAGCTGGCCGAGCTGGCCCGGCGGGAGGCGTTCGGGCGGGCCGCGCAGCCGTGGGAGGTGGCGACCGTGGTGGCGTTCCTGGCCAGCGACTATTCGTCCTACCTCACCGGCGAGGTGATCTCGGTGAGCAGTCAGCATCCCTGAAGGCTGGACGTTACGGGCCAGTAAACTGTAACGTGTTCCACCTCACAGGAGGTGCACGATGCGGCGAGCTACTGGTGCAGTTCTCGTTGGTGTTGGCCTGCTCAGCGTCATTTTTGCCGGAGTTCTGGCGTGGGTGATCGTCCCCTCGCAGAAACAGGTTCCTACCGATTACAAACCCGCCGACGTGACGGTCGAGGCGCCCGGCGCCACCTTCGTCGCGGCCCAGCTGTCGGCCACCGGCCCGCAGGTGTCCGTGCAGCACGGCACGCTGCGGTCGACGACCGTCGTCACCCCCGACCCGAAGGCCGCGGCCAGTCTCGACAACACGCTGATCTGGGGCGCGGCGCAGACCACCACCTGGGTCGAGTCGAGCGTGCCGATCAGCCAGGCCGAGAGCAGGATCGCGCTCGACCAGGTGTCCGGGGCGGCGGTGCCGTGGGCCGGGCAGTGCTACTTCGAGGCGCAGATGGACCCGTCGAAGAACACCGGCTGCGTGCCGGGCAGCATCACGTTCACCGGCCAGCTCTATCTGTTCCCGTTCGACACCCAGAAGAAGGAATATCAATACTGGGAGGGCGCGCTGCGCACGGCGCTGCCGATCGCCTACCGGGGCACCGAGAAGATCGACGGCCTCACCACCTACCGCTTCGAGCAGGCCGTGCCGAAGACCGACCTGCCGGCCGACGCGGCGACCATGGCCGGCCTGCTGGCCTTCCTGGCGCCCGGCGCGCGCACCGGCACGATGTCCTACGAGGGCTCGCGCACGCTGTGGGTGGAGCCGATGACCGGGGCGATCGTGGCCTACCAGGAGCGGCAGCACCGCGAGGTCGTGCCGGACACCGGGGCGACCGTGGTGCTGCTCGACGCGACCTTCAAGTACGACCAGGCCACCGCCAAGGCCATCCTCGACGACGCCCGCGACGGCCGCTCCCAGCTGCTGCTCCTGGGCCGCTACCTGCCGATCGGCCTGCTCGTCCTCGGCGTGCTGCTGGTGCTGGGCGGGGTGCTGCTGCTGCGGCGCCGCGCGACGGCCGGCCCGCAGCCCGCGGAGCTCACAACCGCTCGATGACGGTGGCGGTGGACATCGCGCCGCCGGCACACATGGTGACCAGCGCGGTGCCACCGCCCGACCGTTCCAGCTCGTGCAGGGCGGTGGTGAGCAGCCGGGCGCCGGTGCTGCCGACCGGGTGGCCGAGGGCGATCGCACCGCCGTTGGGGTTGACCCGGGCCGGGTCGGCCCGGTGCACGCTCAGCCAGGAGAGCACCACGCTCGCGAAGGCCTCGTTCACCTCGACCACGTCGAGGTCGTCGATCTTCATCCCGGTGCGGGCCAGCACCCGGTCGGTGGCCGCGATCGGCCCGTCCAGGTGGTAGTAGGGCTCGGCGCCGACCAGGCACTGGGCCAGGATCCGGGCCCGCGGCCGCAGGCCCAGCCGGCGGGCCAGGCCGAGGTCCATCAGCAGGACCGCGGCCGCGCCGTCGGAGATCTGCGAGGACGTGCCGGCGGTGTGCCGGCCGTCCGGCAGGACCGGCCGCAGCCCGGCGAGGCCGGCCGCGGTGGTGTCGCGCAGGCCCTGGTCGCGGGTGACCTCGCCGACCGGCACCACCTCGCGGTCGAAGCGGCCCTCCTGCCAGGCGCGGGCCGCATTGGCCTGCGAGCGCACCCCGAAGCCGTCCAGGTCGGCGCGGGTCAGGCCGCGCTTGTCGGCGATCCGCTCGGCCGCCACGTATTGATTGGGCAGGTCGATCGCCCACGAATCGGGGCGGGGGAGGCCGGCGTCGCCGAGGTTGGCGCGCAGCGGGACGCGGCTCATCGACTCCACCCCGCAGGCGACGCCGGCCTCGATGGCGTCCGCCGCGATCAGGCCGGCGATCAGGTGGGCGGCGTGCTGCGCCGAGCCGCACTGGGCGTCGATCGTCGCGCAGCCGGTGGTGTGCGGCAGGCCGGCGTGCAGCCACGCCGTACGCGTCACGTTGTTGCTCTGCTCGCCGCCCTGCGTGACGCAGCCGCCGATGGCCTGCTCGACCAGGGCCGGGTCGAGGCCGGTGCGGTCGAGCAGCGCGCGCTGCGCCGCACCGAGCAACTCGGCCGGGTGCAGACCGGCCAGCCAGCCGCCACGACGGCCGATCGGGGTACGGACCGCTTCGACGATCACCGGAACGCCCACGAGGCTCTCCATTCCTAGAACGTGTTCTCATCTCAAGCTACCGTCGTACGTGCCAGGCGTGTTTGAATCGGTAGAACTTGTTTCTAGGAGGAGTCGTGGCTGAGCCCCGTATCCCCAGCGGTTTTGACTTCACCGACCCGGAGATCTACGTCCACGGGATTCCGCACGCCGAGTTCGCCGAGATGCGCCGCAACGCCCCGGTCTGGTGGATCCCGCAGGAGCGTGGCAGCGCCGGCTTCGACGACGACGGCTATTGGGCGGTCACCCGGCACGCCGACGTGATGGCCGTGTCCCGCGACAGCGAGACGTTCTCCAGCTGGGAGAACACCGCGATCGTCCGGTTCCAGGCGGGCATGCCGCGGGACCGGATCGAGATGCAGCGGTATGTGCTGCTCAACATGGACCCGCCCGAGCACACGGCGCAGCGCGCGATCGTGTCCCGCGGCTTCACCCCACGGGCGATCAACAGCCTGCGCACGGCGCTCACCACCCGGGCCGAGCGAATCGTCCGGGAAACGGGAGGGCAGAGCGGTGACTTCGTCACCGAGATCGCCTGCGAGCTGCCGCTGCAGGCCATCGCCGAGCTGCTCGGCGTGCCGCAGGAGGACCGCCGCAACGTCTTCGACTGGTCGAACTCGATGATCGGCTACGACGACCCGGAGTACAGCGAGGCCGCCGACCCGATGGAACCGGCCATGGAGCTGCTCGGCTACGCGATGAAGATGGCCGAGGACCGGCAGGCGTGCCCGCGCGACGACATCGTGTCCACCCTGGTGCAGGCCGAGATCGGCGGCGAGCACCTGTCCTCCGACGAGTTCGGCTTCTTCGTGCTGATGCTCGCCGTCGCCGGCAACGAGACCACCCGCAACGCCATCGCGCACGGCATGCTCGCCCTGCTCGAACACCCCGACCAGTGGGCGTTCTGGAAGGAGAACCGGCCGCGCACCGCCGTCGACGAGATCGTCCGCTGGGGCACCCCGGTCAACGTCTTCCAGCGCACCGCGACCCGTGACACCGAGCTCGGCGGGCAGCAGATCCGCAAGGGCGATCGGGTCGCCCTCTTCTACGGTTCGGCCAACTTCGACGAGGCCGTCTTCGACTCGCCGGAGCGCTTCGACATCAGCCGCAGCCCCAACCCGCACCTCGGTTTCGGCGGCAGTGGTGCGCACTTCTGCCTCGGCGCCAACCTCGCCCGCCTCGAAATCGACCTGATCTTCAACGCGATAGCCGATCACATGCCGGCGATCACCCTGGACGGCACACCCGAGCGGTTGCGGTCCGGCTGGCTCAACAGCATCAAACACTTGCCGGTGCGGTATCGCTGACCACCCACATCGAAAAGAATTGAGATCCTCCGCCGTACGCGTGACCGAGCGCCGTGCGAGCCCCGGCAACCTGGTGCTCGCCGGCCCGGCCCATCACCTGCATGGCCGCTTCGGCGAACCGCAGCATGCCGGAGGCGCCGATCGGGTTGGAGCACAGCACCCCGCCTGATGGGTTGACCGGCAGCCGCCCGCCGAGCGCGGTCTCGCCCGACTCGACAAGCTTCCAGCCGTGCCCGGCCTCGGCGAAGCCCAGGTTCTCCAGCCACATCGGCTCGAACCAGCTGAACGGCACGTAGATCTCGGCGACGTCCACCTGGTCGAGCGGGTCGGTGATGCCGGCCGCCTGCCACAGCGCCCGGGCCGCCTCGGCGCCCGCTCGCGGGTTGACGTGGTCCTTGCCGGCGAAGAAGGTCGGCTCGGTGCGCATCGCGGTCGCCCGGATCCAGGCGACCTTCCTGGTGGAGGCCTCGGCCGCGGCCTGGTCGCCGATCACCACCGCACACGCGCCGTCGGACGACGGACAGGTCTCGTCGTAGCGGATCGGATCCCACAACATCTTGGACGCCTGCACCGACTCGAGGGTGATGTCCGGCTGGCGCAGATGGGCGTAGGGGTTGCGGGCGCCGTTTCGCCGGTCCTTCACCGCGACCAGGGCGCCGATGTGCCCGGGCGCGTGTGAACGCCGGATGTAGGCGCGGATGTGCGGCGCGAAGTAGCCGCCCGCGCCGGCGCCGATCGGCGCGGTGAAGGGCGGCTGGATCGACAGCGCCCACATGGCGTTGGATTCCGACTGCTTCTCGAACGCCACCGCCAGCACCCGGCGGTGCACCCCCGCGCGGACGAGGCTGGTCGCGACGTTCGCGGTGGCGCCGCCGACGGAGCCGGCCGTGTGCACCCGCAGCAGCGGGCGACCGGCGGCCCCGATCGCGTCGGCGAGGAAGAGCTCGGGCATCATCACGCCCTCGAAGAGATCGGGCGCCTTCCCGAGAACCACCGCGTCGATCTGCGACCAGTCGACGCCGGCGTCCGCAAGGGCCCGGTCGATGGCTTCGCGGCACAGCCCAGCCATCGACACGTCGGTGCGCCGGGTCCGGTGGTGCGTCTGCCCGGTGCCAAGGACGGCCGCTCGCATCACTCCGCCTCCCGACCTTCCGCCTCGTGGGTTTCCGCGTCCAGCACGCAGATCAGGTTTTGCTGTAGCGCCGGGCCGCTGGTGGCGTGGCCTAGGGCACGGCGGGCGCGGCCGGACATCACCTGCTCGGCGGCCGCGCCGATCCGGGCCAGGCCGGCCGAGAACATCGGGTTGCCGCAGAGCGCCCCGCCGGACGGGTTGATCCTGACCCGGTCGCGCAGGCCGAGCGCGGCGCGTAGCAGCAGCTCCTGGTGGGTGAACGGGGCGTGCAACTCGGCGACGTCGAGGTCGTCGGGCAGGCCCGCCGCTTCGGCCGCGGCGGTGGCCGACGGCACGGTCGTGAGGTCGCGCTCGCCGAGGCCCTGCGGGTCGATCCGGTGCGCCACGCCGGTGATCCAGGCCCGCTGCGGGGCGGCGAGGGCGCAATCGCCGGACGCGAGGACCAGCGCGGCGGCGCCATCCGAAACCGGGGCGCAGTCATGCACGCGGAGCGGGTCGGCGAGATAGGGCGCGTCGGTGTCGACGGGACCGCGGACCTGGGCATACGGATTGTCGGCCGCATCGGCGCGGCTGCGGGCCGCCACCTCGGCCATCGCCTTCTCGGTGATGATGCCGGCGTCGAGCGCGAGCCGGGCCTGCAGCGCGGCGACGCTCACCGAGTCGGGCCAGAGCGGCGCGACCACGTAGGGGTCGAGCTGCAGGGCGAGGACCCGGCGCAGCAGCCCGGCCGACGACTTGCCGAAGCCGTAGACCAGAGCGGTCTCCGCCTCACCGGCGAGGATCTTCACGTACGCCTCGTAGAACGCCCAGGCCGCGTCCATCTCCACGTGCGACTCGCAGATCGGCGGGTATGCCCCGATCGCGTCGACCGCGTTGACGAAGGAGAACGCCCGCCCGGCGAGATAGTCCGACGAGCCGGAGCACCAGAAGTCGACGTCCCGCCGGTCGAGCCCGGCGTTCGCGAGGGCTTGCCGGAAGACCGGAACGAGCGTCTCCACGCCGCTGGTGGTCCCGGCCGAGGCCAGATTGGGAGCCTGAGCGAAACCCACGACCGCGACCCGCGGCGTGCTCATAGGTGCTCCTCGAAAGACTCGTAGGGCGCGTCGGGTTCGCCGGTCGGGCGGAAGTGGACGATGTTCTCCGGGGTGGTGGTCCAGTCCTCCGGGGGGCGCCAGACCGCGGCCACCCGCATGCCCATCCGCACCTGGCCGGCGTCGCCGATGACGAAGTGGGGGATGGGGATGTCGGCGCCGTCGAGCAGGATCTGGGCGACCACGTACGGCGGGTCGAGGCGCTGGCCGGGGAACGGCACGTTGACCACGCAGAACGTGGTGACCGTGCCGTGGTCGCGGACCGGCACCTCCTCCTCGGTCGGTACTCCGTCGGCGGGGCAGACCCGGGGCGGGACGTAGACCTTGTGGCAGACCGGGCATCGCTGCCCGAGCAGCCGCCCCTCGGCCAGGGCGCGCAGGTAACGGCTCTCGTCGGTCGAGGTGGTGTGCGTGTAGGACAGCCGGATCGGCGTCGTCATGATCGTGACCGGCTCGCCGGTGTCCGCTGACGGAGGCACCGGCGCCGCCGAGCCGGGCTCGAAGCACTCGATGTCGCGGATGTGGCCCGTTCGCTCGGGGGACCAGCGGATGTGGACTCGCATGCCGGTCTGCATCCGGTCGCGGGTGCCCGCGTCGACCGCGTGCAGCATTGCCGTGTCGGCGCCGTCGAGGCGGATCAGCGCCCAGCCGAACGGGCGGTCGAGGGGCTGGCCTTCGAGGGGGTGGTCGGTCCAGGTCCAGCTGAGCACGGTGCCGGTTGATGCCACCTCGACCAGGTCGGTCAAGGGGGCGTGGGTTGCCGGGTCGTACTCGAGTGGGGGCACGTGGATGCGGCCGTCGGCGGAGCGGCTTCCCAGCACCCGGCGGTCGCGCAGGCCGGCCATGAAACGGCCCAGCACCGGGCCGAGCGAGCGGGTGTAGTCGAAGCCGATGTTCAGGGGAGCGGAGAGCACATCCACGCCCGCCAGTGAAACACGTTCTAAATAGGCGAATCAAGGCCCACACTCGAAAGGTGCCCGTCGAGTAGAACGCGTTATAGAGTGGCGGTCATGAGCGGCATCGGACTGTGGAACATCGCGCATCAGGATCCGGAGCGGACCGCGGTCGTCGACCCGGGCGGTGGCGTCGTGACCTACGGGGAGCTGGCCGCCGAGGCCGATCGGATCGGCGGCGGGCTGCAGGCGCTCGGGCTGGTGCCGGGTGACACGGTGGCGATGCTGCTGCCCAACGGCGCCGACCTGCTCGCGGTCGAGTTCGCGACGCTGCAGACCGGGCTCTACTCGGTGCCGCTCAACTGGCACCTCACCGCGGCCGAGATCGCCTACATCCTGCGGGACAGCGGCGCCAAGGCGTTCGTCGCCCACGAGCGCTTCGCGGAGACGGCGGCGGCCTCAGCGGGGGAGGTGCCGCACCTCTTCGGGGTCGGGGAGGTGCCCGGCTTCCGGCCGCTCGCCGAGCTCGACGGCCCACTTCACGACCGGACCAGCGGCGCCCTCATGGTCTACACCTCGGGCACCTCGGGGCGGCCCAAGGGTGTGCGTCGGCCGTTGACCGGTGCCGACCCGTACGCCGTACCGCAAGTCTCGCAATGGTTTTTCGGGCTTTTCGGGTTGACGGCGGAGGACGGGCATGTGCATCTGTGCTGCTCGCCGCTCTATCACACGGCGGTGATGAACTTCGCGGTCATCTCGCTCCAGCTCGGACACCCGGTGGTGGTGATGGACCGGTGGGATCCGCACGAGATGCTGCGGCTCATCGAGCGGCATCGGGTCACCCACAGTCACATGGTGCCGACCCAGTTCCGGCGGTTGCTCGCGCTGCCGGAGAAGGTTCGCACCGGCTACGACCTGTCCTCGATGCGGGTGATGATCCATGGCGCGGCGCCGTGCCCGCACGAGGTCAAGCGCCGGATGCTCAGTTGGTGGGGGCCGGTCGTGGTGGAGTATTACGCGGCCAGCGAGGGTGGCGGCACCCTGATCACCGCGGCCGACTGGCTCAACCGGCCGGGTTCGGTCGGGCAGGCCTGGCCGGGTTCGCGGGTGCGGGTGCTGGATCCGGACGGCAACGACGCGGCGACCGGTCAGCCCGGGACGGTCTACCTGCAGATGGGCGACGCCACCTTCGAATATCTGGGTGACGCGGAGAAGACCCGGCAGTCGTGGCGGGGCCGGATGTTCACGGTCGGTGACATCGGCTATCTCGACGACGACGGCTACCTGTTCCTGTGCGACCGGAAGAGCGACGTGATCATCACCGGCGGGGTGAACGTCTATCCGGCCGAGATCGAGGGCGAGCTCAGCGAGCACCCGGCGGTCGCCGACGTCGCGGTCTTCGGCATCCCGCACGAGGAGTGGGGCGAGGAGATCAAGGCGGTGGTGCAGCCGGAGCCGGGGGTGCCGACCGGGCCGGAGCTGACCGCCGAGCTGCAGGCGTTCCTGGCCGGTCGGCTGGCCAAGTTCAAGCTGCCGCGCAGCGTCGACTACGTCGAGGAGTTGCCCCGCGACCCGAACGGCAAGCTCTACAAGCGACTCCTCCGCGACCCCTATTGGGCCGGGCGGCAGCGCGCGATCTAACGCCCCTGGAAGTGCGGGGTGCGCTTCTCGATGAAGGCGCGCGGGCCCTCCTTCGCGTCGTCGCTGCGGAACACCGCCATGCCGATCCGCGACTCCACGGCGAACGCGTCGTTCTCGGCCATGCCTTCGGTTTCCCGGAGGGTACGCAGGATGGCCTGCACGGCGATCGGCCCGTTCGCGGCGATCGCGCCGGCCAGCTCGAGGGCCTTCGCCAGCGCCTCGCCGTCCGGCACGACATGACCGATCAGGCCGGCGTCCCGGGCTTCGGCGGCGCTCAGCTGCCTTCCGGTCAACAGCATTTCCACCGCGATGGTGTACGGGATCTGGCGCACCAAACGCACGGCGGAGCCACCCAGGGGGAACAAACCCCAGCGCGCCTCGGAGACCGCGAACCGGGCACTCGCGCCCGCCACCCGTACGTCGGTCGCCTGCAGGATCTCGGTGCCGCCCGCGACCGCCGGTCCTTCCACCGCGGCGACCAGGGGTTTCGTCAGGCGCCGGCCCTTGAGCAGCGCGTCGATCCGGGACAGGTCGGAGCCGTTGACGTTGTCGCCGGGATGCGACTGAGTCATCGCTTTGAGGTCGGCGCCCGCGCAGAACGCGCCGCCGGCCCCGGTGAGCACGCAGACCCGGATCTCCGGATCCTCGTCCACCCGGTCCCACGCGTCGCGCATGATGGCCATCATCTCGGCCGACAGGGCGTTGCGGACCTGCGGCCGGTTCATCGTGACGATCAGGATCGGGCCACGTTGCTCCACGATGGCGTGCGCGTCCACAGTGTCTCCCACGGTGCCTCCTGCGGTGATTCTGGGGCTTGTCACGCACGATAACAGGTTCTACTTTCTGGTGATGGCGGCAAATATTGCGGACCTGTTCGAGCATGCGGTCGACGCCTTCGCCGACCGGCCGGCCGTTTACTTCGGCGAGCAGGAGATCACCTACGCCGAGCTGGAGGAGCGGGCCAACCGGCTGGCTCATTTCCTGCATGATCGCGGGGTTCGCCCGGGCGATCACGTCGGCCTCTACGCCGGCAACTCGATCGAGGCCGTGGTGGCCATGATCGCCGTTTACAAGCTGCGCGCCGCGGTCGTCAACGTCAACTTCCGGTACGTCGAGAACGAGTTGCAATTCCTCTTCGCCGACGCCGAGCTCGTCGCCCTCATCCACGACTGCCGCTTCACCGCCCGGGTCGCCGCGGTCGCGCCCGGACTGCCCACGGTGGTCCTGCCGGACGACGCCGGCGCCGGCTCCTATGCCGACGCCCTGGCCGCCGGCGATCCGGCCCGCGACTTCGGCCCGCGCTCCGCCGACGACCTCTACCTGCTCTACACCGGCGGCACCACCGGCTACCCCAAGGGCGTGATCTGGCGGCACGAGGACGTGTGGCGGGCGCTCGGCGGCGGCGTCGACTTCATGACCGGCATCCCCCTGGAGGACGAGTGGCAGCAGTCGGCGCGCGGCGTCGGCGCCGCCCCGATGGTGCGGCTCTGCCTGGCCCCGCTCATCCACGGCAACGCGCAGTGGGCCGCGCTGATGGCGCTGTTCGCCGGCGACACCGTGGTGATGCTGCCGCACTTCGACCCGGACGAGGTGTGGCGCACCATCGACCGGCACCGGGTCAACGTCGTGGTGCTGATCGGCGATGCGATGGCCCGCCCGATCATCGAGGCGTACGCGGCCGGCGGCCACGACGGCTCCTCGGTCGGTGCGGTCTCCTCCAGCGGGGCCCTGTTCTCGCCGGTGGTCAAACGGCAGTACACCGAGCTGCTGCCGGGCATCCTGGTCACCGACGCGGTCGGCGCGTCCGAGACCGGCTTCACCGGCCTCGGCGTGGTCGCCGACGTGCCCGGCGGCGCGCTCGACGACCCGCGGGTGATGCCCGGCCCGACCACGGTGGTGCTCGGCGACGACGGCCGCCCGGTGGCGCCCGGCGAGGTCGGCCGGCTCGCCAAGAGCGGCCACCTCCCGCTCGGCTACTACAAGGACCCGGTCAAGACCGCCGCGCTGCTCACCGAGATCGACGGCGTGCGCTACGCGCTGCCCGGCGACCTGGCCCGGCTCGAGGAGGACGGCACCATCACCCTGCTCGGCCGGGGCAGCACCTGCGTGAACACCGGCGGCGAGAAGGTCTTCCCGGAGGAGGTCGAGGGCGCCCTGAAGGACCACCCGGACGTCTTCGACGCGCTGGTCATCGGCATCCCCGACGACCGGCTCGGGCAGCGGGTGGCGGCGCTGGTCCAGGCCCGGCCGGGCGCCGAGCTCGACCTGGCCGCGGTCGAGGAGCACCTGCGCGAGCGGATCGCCGGCTACAAGGTGCCCCGCGCGGTCTGGCTGGTGCCCGAGATCGCCCGCACGATCAGCGGCAAGGCGGACTACCGGTGGGCCCACCGGCACGCCGTCGAGCATCCGGCCGAGGAGGTCAGCCATGCGGACTGAGCTGTGCGAACGGCTCGGCATCGAGTACCCGATCGTCGGCTTCAGCCCGTCCGAGCAGGTGGTCGCGGCGATCAGCCGGGCCGGCGGCCTGGGCGTGCTGGGCTGCGTGCGCTACAACGACCCCGACGAGCTCGACGCGGCGCTCACCTGGCTCGACGAGCAGACCGACGGCCGGCCGTACGGGGTGGACGTGGTCATGCCCAGCCACGAACCGACCGAGGGGGTGGCCACCGACCTCGACAAGCTGATCCCGGCCGGGCACCGCGACTTCGTCGAGCGCACCCTGCTGCGCCTCGGCGTGCCCCCGCTCGGCGTCGACGAGTCGCGCCGGGCCGGCGTGCTGGGCTGGCTGCACTCGGTGGCCCGCGCGCACGTCGAGGTGGCGCTGACCCACCGGCCGCGGCTGATCGCGAACGCGCTCGGCCCGCCGCCGGCCGACGTGATCGCCCAGGCCCACGAGCACGGCCTGCTGGTGGCCGCCCTGGCCGGCCGGGCCGACCACGCCCGCAGCCACGTGGCGGGCGGCGTCGACCTGGTGGTGGCCCAGGGCTACGAGGCCGGCGGGCACACCGGCGAGATCGCCAGCATGGTTCTGGTCCCCGAGGTGGTCGACGCGGTGGGCGAGCAGGTGCCGGTGCTGGCCGCGGGCGGCATCGGCAGCGGCCGGCAGATCGCCGCCGCGCTGGCGCTCGGTGCGCGCGGCGTGTGGATGGGCTCGGTGTGGCTGGGTACCGCGGAGTACCAGACGTCGGCCGCCCTGCGCGAGGCGCTGCTGCGGGCCCGGTCGAGCGACACGGTCCGCAGCCGGATCTATTCGGGGAAGCCGGCCCGGCTGCTGCGGAACCGCTGGACCGAGGCGTGGAACGAGGCCGACGCGCCCGGTCCGCTGCCGATGCCGCTGCAGAATCTGCTGGTCGCGGAGGCGCACACCCGGCTGATGGAGTCCGGCGATCCGACCGTGGTGCCGATGCCGGTTGGTCAGATCGTGGGGCGTATGAACGAGATCCGCCCGGTAGCCGACGTCTTGTCCGACCTGGTCACCGAGGCCGACGAAACACTGACCCGATTGGGGAAGCTCGTCTAGAACCGTGACTTGATCCAGTTGACGGTGACCTGCATCATGCACGGGTGCTGGATTACGTGCTGCCGCTGATCTCGTCGCCGTGGCTGTACGTGATCATTTTCCTGTTGGTGGCGGTCGACGGCTTCGTCCCGGTCGCCATGTCCGAGGCGATCATCATCGCCCTCGGCGCGATCTCGACGACCGGCGAGCCCAATCTCGCCGTGCTCGCGCTGGCCGCGGTCGCCGGCGGCACGGCCGGCGACCGGATCTCCTACTACGTCGGCGCCAAGGCGAGCGCCCGGATCAAGAAGGGCAAGCTCGCCGCGGCCAAGGCGAAGGCCGAGCAGGCCCTGCTCCGGCAGGGTGCGGCCGCCATCGTGATCGGCCGGTTCATCCCGTACGGGCGGACCGCCACCACCCTGACGGCCGGCTCGGTCGGGCTGCGGTTCGGCCCGTTCTACCTGGCCAGCGTGGTGTCCAGTGTGCTGTGGGCGGCCTACTCGATCGGCCTCGGCCGGATCGGCGGGATGGCGTTCGCCGACTCGCCGCTGCTGGCCGCCGCGTTCGGCATCGCCCTCGGCTTCGTGCTGGCCGGCCTGCACTCGGCCGTCAAGCGCCTGCGCCTGATGCTCCGGCCGGCCCCCGTGCTCGACGAGATGGTCGAGCTGGCGGAAGTGCACTAGGCCCTGTTTCGTAGTCCGGCCAGGGCTGCGGAGAGGCCCAGAGCGCGCCTGACAGCGTCGGCGAAATGCCCGAATACAACACCGGTATGCGGACATTTCGCCGACGATGCCAGACACACTCTGGACCTCGCCTCGCACTTGGCCGGACTACGAAACAGGGCCTAGTAGTCGGGCAGCTCGGGGCCGGTGACGGCGCGCTCGATCAAGGCGGTGATGGCGTCCATGTCGGGCTCGGCCGGGGCGGCTTCCGGGGCGGTGAGCATCTGGACGTGCATCCGGCCGATCTCCTGGTTGGCCTCGACGTAATCGCGCATCCGCTTCTCGTAGCCGGCGAACCCGGCCGCCGGGTCCCAGTCGGCGGCGGCGAGCTCGCCGGCCAGCATGTAGGCGCCGACCAGGGCCAGCCCGGTGCCGGCGCCGGACATCGGGGAGGCGCTGAACGCCGCGTCGCCGAGCAGGCCCACCCGGCCGCTCGACCAGCGCTCCATCACCACCTGGGCGACCTGGTCGAGATAGAAGTCCGGGGTGTCGTCCAGGTGCGCGAGGATGCGCCCGGTCTCCCAGCCGACGCCGGCCATCTGCTCGCGCAGCAGCCGCTTCTGGGCGTCGACGTCGCGGTAGCCCACCTCGAACTCGGCGGCGGGGAACGACAGCATGGCGATCGCCTGGTCGCCGCCGGGCAACGGCCGCAGCCCGGCCGAGCGGCCGGCCTCGTGATAGTCGAGCAGCCAGCGGTCGAGGCCGAACTCGTTCGGCACGGTGTAGAAGGCGAGCACCAGCCCGAGGTGCCGGACGAACTGCTCGCGCGGCCCGAAGACCATCGAACGCAGCGCCGAGTGCAGCCCGTCGGCGCCGATCACGAGCTCGAAGCGCCGCCGGTTACCGCTCGCGAAGGTGACGTCGACGCCGTCCGCGTCCTGGGTGAGCTCGGCGATCCGGTCGCCGAAGACGTACTCGACGTTCTCGCGGGTGTCGTCGTACAGGACACGGCTGAAGTCGCCGCGCAGCACCTCGATCTCGGAGATGTACCCGTCGCCGTCGTTCTCGTCGGCGGCGAAGGTCTCCAGCACGGTCCCGGCCGCGTCGACCGTGTAGGCGCCCTGGGTGTCGGTGCACACCGCGCGGATCGCCGCGTCCAGGCCCATCCGCCGGATGGCCTCCTTGGCCACGCCGCGGGCGTCGACCGCCTGGCCGCCCGGCCGCAACCCGTCCGCCTGCTCCACCACGGTCACCTCGGCGCCGCGGCGGTGCAGCCAGTGGGCCAGCGCCGGCCCCGCGATGCTCGCCCCGGACACCAGCACCCTGACGTTGCTCATCATTGCTCCACTCGTTCAGTCTTCTCTCGCATGGATTGACTTCACGAAGCGCAGCTTCTCATCGGTCGAGGAGGGTCGACACCCGAAAACCCTAGAGGAGTACGACTGCCCGGCCGGTCAGGGTGCCGGCGGCCAGCCGCTCGTACGCCTCGGCGGCCTTCTCGAACGCGAACTCGTCGACCTGGTTGCGGATCAGGCCGGCCTCGGCCAGGGCGATGACCTCCTGCGCGTCGGCGATCGTCGACCCCTGGAACGTGTAGACCTCGCCGTCGCGGGGGAGCGAGCCGAACCAGGGTCGCTCCAGCCGCCCGCCGGCCGACCCGATCAGGCCGAACGCGCCGCCCGGCCGGAGCGCAGCGAGACCGCCTGCGATCGTCGCGTCGGTGCCGACGAAATCAAGGACGGCGTCCAGCCTCTTCCGGTCCAAGCTGGTCTGCACCTCGTGGGCGCCCACCGACTCGGCGTAGGCCAGCCGCGCCGGGTCGATGTCGACCGCCACCACCCGGGCCGCGGTCAGCACCCGCAGGAACTGCACCGCGAACGCGCCCAGCCCGCCCGCGCCGAGCACCGCCACGGTGCCGCCGGGCGCGATCCGCGGCAGCGCCCGCCGGACCGCGTGGTAGGCGGTGGCGCCCGCGTCGGTCAGCGGGCCGGCGTGCCGTGGATCGAGCCCGGCCAGCGGCAGCACCCCGCGCAGGCCGGTCAGCACGAACTCGGCGAGGCCGCCGTCGCGTCCGTAGCCGCGGCCGGTCAGCGCGGCCGGGCAGCTGTTGTCCAGGCCGCGCAGGCAGAACCAGCACGTGCCGCACGAGTCGGCCGGGGTCAGCGCGACCGGGGCGCCCACGTCCAGGCCGGTGACGCCGGGGCCGGTCGCGGCCACCCAGCCGGCCGTCTCGTGGCCGAGGGTGAACGGCATCCGCCAGCCGAGCCGCTCGCCGACCGGCTTCGGCATCTGGCGCATGGTCAGGTCGGACCGGCACAGGCCGCAGCCGGCCACCCGGATCAGGACCTGCCCGGGCCCGGGCTCCGGCTCCGGCACCTCGACGTGCTCCGGTGGCGATCCCCAGCTGGTCATCCGGTAAGCCCGCATGGCAACCAGATTGGAACGTGTTCTACCGGTGGTCAAGAGGTAGAACACGTTCTAGCATGAGGTGTGCTTACTCAGCCGCTCGCCGACGCCATCGCCGAAGCCGAACACGTGGTCGCCGCCGCTCCGCACATCCGGGGCGAACAGGATCTGGTCGAGGGTTACGACTACCTGGCCGGCGGCATCCGGGCCTCGATCCAGATGGCCTGGGCGTACGACCGTGATTTTCCGTATTTCGTGCGCTCTACCGGCCCGTACACAAAAATGGGTTTGGATAATCCGGACACGCTCTACTTTCATGCGTGGCTGCGCGACGACGCCGAATACGTCGTGACCGGGCGGCGGGGCAGCACGACCGACCTGAGTTTTCAGATCCTCGACGGCTCCTACTCGCCGGTCAACGTGCCGGGGAGTCTCGCCGCGTTCGACGATCGGGAGATCGACATCGGGCCGGACGGGGATTTCGAGATCCGCTTCGGGCCGGGGCTGTCCGGGCGCAACGCGTTCTCGCTCGCGCCCGGCTCGGCGATGCTCGTGGTGCGCGAGGTGTTCAGCGACTGGGCCGCCGAACGACCCGGGATGCTGCGCATCCATCGCGCCGATCGTCTCGGTGCGGCGCCGCCTTCGCTGACCCAGGAAAATCTGACCAGGAGGTACGCCGTGGCCGGCAAGATGCTGGTCGGGCGGATCCGCACGTTCCTGGCGTTCGCCGAGCGCTTCTATCTCCACCTGCCGGTCAACACGCTGACCGCGCCGCGGCTCACGCCCGGCGGGCTGGCCACCCAATACTCGTCGGCCGGGCACTACGAGCTCAGCGACGACCAGGCCATGGTGGTCACCGTGCCGGTCTCCGACGCGCCCTACCAGGGGCTTCAGCTCGGCACGATGTGGTATGTGTCGCTGGACTACATCAACCACCAGACCAGCCTCACCGTGCCGCAGGCCAGGGTCGACCCGGACGGCCTGATCCGCTATGTGATCAGCGAGCGCGACCCGGGCGTGGCCAACTGGATCGAGCGCACCGGGCACGACCGCGGCTATGTGCAGCTGCGCTGGCAGCGGCTGTCGCGGGCGCTGACCGCGGCGGACGGGCCGCGAGTGGACGTGGTCGCCGTCGACGACCTGCCGAAGCAGTTGCCCTACTACGAGCCGATCGATCCGGCCGTGTGGCGGGACCGGATTGCCGCCCGGCAGGCGGCGACCGCTGCCCGGATGCTGGGCTGAGCCGTGCTGCTCGCCGAGAAGGTCGTGGTGGTGGCCGGGGTCGGCCCGGGCCTGGGGCAGGCGGTCGCGGTGCGGGCCGCGCAGGCCGGCGCCGACGTGGTCCTCGCCGCCCGCACCGAGTCGTATCTCGCCGAGGTCGCCGGGAAGGTGACCGCGGCCGGGCGCCGAGCCCTCGCGGTGCCCACCGATCTTGCCGACGACGACTCCACCGCCGGGCTCGTGCGGGTCGCGCTCGACGTGTTCGGGCGAGTCGACGCGCTGGTCAACAACGCGTTCGCGATGCCGCCGATGCGCAGCCTCGGCAAGGTCGACCTCGACGACCTGCGGTCCAACTTCGACATCAACGTCCTCGCCGCGCTGCGCCTCACCCGGCTGCTCACCCCCGCTCTCGTCGCGTCGGGCGGGTCGGTGGTCATGGTCAACTCGGCGGTGCTGCGGCACTCGCGGAAGCCGTTCGGGCCGTACAAGCTGGCCAAGGCCGGGCTCCTCGCGGTCGCACAGAACCTGGCCAGCGAGCTCGGGCCGAAAGGGGTGCGGGTCAACTCGGTGGCGCCCGGCTGGATCTGGGCGGACAGCCTGCGGATGTGGTTCGACTACCAGGCCGCGCAGCGCGGGGTGCCGGCCCAGGAGATCTACGACGAGGTCGCGGCCACCACCGACCTGCGGCGGCTGCCCGAGCCGGACGAGGTCGCCGACGCCGTGCTGTTCCTCTGCTCGGGGCTGGCTCGCGGCATCACCGGGCAGTGCCTCGACGTCAACTGCGGCGAATTCCACCACTGAGGGGTTTCGCATGCAGAGCTCGCGCACCGATGTCGGCACTCTCGACGACCTGCACGCCTCGGCGTCCCGCCTCACCGGCCTCGACGATTTCGGCGACGACGACTATCGCTCGGGGATGGGTTCGCTGCTTCATGCGTACGGGGCGGAAGCGGCCCTGACCCCCGCAGGCAGCAAGGTGACCCGCGGGCTGTTGCGTGCCGCCCTGGTTTCTCGTCTTCTCAGCGAAGCTGCGTGGAAGCAGTTCCCTTCGTATGCCTCGGTTCCGCTGGCTCGGCCGATCTTCGTGACCGGGTTGCCGCGCACCGGGACCACCGCGCTGCACCGGCTGTTGACCGCCGATCCGGCGCATCAGGGCCTCGAACTGTGGCTCACCGAGGTGCCGCAGCCCCGGCCGCCCCGGGCGACCTGGGCCGAGAACCCGATCTTCGCGGCGCTGCAGGCCGGCTACGAGCAGCACCACGAGAGCGACCCGGAGTTCATGGGGATGCACTACACCGGCGCCGACCAGGTGGAGGAGTGCTGGCGGCTGCTGTGCCAGTCGATGACGTCGGTGTCCTTCGAGTGCCTCGCCCACATCCCGGGCTATTCGCGCTGGCTTCGCGACGTGGACTGGACGCCGGCGTACCGGCGGCACCGGCGCAACCTGCAGCTGATCGGCCTGCCCGACCAGGACCGCCGTTGGGTGCTGAAGAACCCGAGCCACCTGTTCGCGCTCGATGCCCTGCTCGCCGTCTATCCGGACGCCGTCGTCATCCAGACGCACCGGGCGCCGCGGGCGGCGATCGCCTCGGTGTGCAGCCTCAACGCGCACGCCGCGGAGGGGTGGTCGGAGCTGTTCCGGGGGGAGGTGCTCGGGCGGGCCCAGCTGGAGCTGTGGTCACGCGGCTCGCGGCGTTTCGCGGCCGACCGGGCCCGGCACGACCCGGCGCATTTCATCGACGTCGACTACGACGACTTCGTGGCCGACCCGATCGCGACGGTCGAGTCGATCTACTCTTTTTTAGGCACGCCGCTCACCGCCGCGGCCCGCACCGCGATGACCGCCCTGCACGCTTCGGGGCGGCCGCCGGCCCACCGCTATGCGCTCGCCGACTTCGGGTTGACGCCGGCCGACGTGGATGCCGCCTTCGGCCGGAGCTGATCGGCGGGCGTTCGGGTTCAGGAGTCGCCGTCTTCGATGCGGAGGCGGCCACGCGGCAGCATCTTGAATGCCGAAGCAATGCCGGCGAGGAACAACGACGGCACCGCGACCCAGATCAGGAGCGAGTCCTCCCGCCCGTTGGTTGCGGACACCGTGAACAGGCCGATCGCCGAGATGAGCAGAACCGCCGACCAGGTGGCGTACCAGTGCCGGGACCGGGGTCGCGGATCCGGCTCGGTGGTGGGACGTACCCCAGGATTTTGCTCGACCCATTGTTTGGCGACTTCAACCGGAACGCCCGGTATGCGGAGTTCGCCGGCCACCGTGCGGTACGGCGATTGCCGCGGCAATATGCCATTGACGCGGGGGATCGACGACACGACGACAACAAGCCAGACACCGATCCAGATCGGCAGGGGCGGCGCCGGCCGGACGACGAAGTCGACGGTCGTCACGGCGAGGAGCGCGGCCAGCCTCGCGAACGTGAGCCAGGGCTCGACGCGAAGGAAGCGCCGGGCGAGGCGTGCGCCGGGCGGATCCAGCGGGAGCCGCAGCGCCGACCGCCGAAGGAACCGCCGGCGCCCCACCGGGATCTCCACCCACTGCACATCCGTCCCGCCGGTGGTGACCGACAGTGACGGCATTTGCAGGCCGGAGACCAGCTGAGCGGGAACGACGAGATCCGTCCGCACCATCGGTGACCTGCCTATCTACCCGCGAAGTGATCGACAGCGTAGATCAACATTGTCGGAATCAGAAGATCGGGCGGCCGTCGATGCTTACCGCGTTCTTCACCCGGCGGTACTCCGCCAGGTCCTCGTCGGTGCGGCGTTCGTGGGCTCGGATCAGCAGGTCGCGGTCGCCCTCGTAGGTCATCAGCGGGACCGAGTAGCCGCAGGAGTCGCTGACCCGGTCGACCGTCACGTCGATAACCGACCGGACCGCGTGGGTGTCCGGCGGGAAGGGGAACGCGCGGGCCAGCTCGGCGAACTCCGGGGACGTCACCGGCACCGCCCGGCCCTGGCCGTGCAGGCGGACGATGTTCGGCGGGCCCTGGAACGCGCAGAACATCAGGGTGATCCGGCCGTTCTCGTCCAGGTGGGCGGTCGTCTCGGCGCCGCTGCCGTGGTAGTCGAGGTAGGCCACCCGGTGCTCGCCGAGCACCACGAACGTGCCGGCCATGCCCTTGGGGGAGAGGTTGACGTGACCGCCCGGACCGGTCGGGGCGGTCGCCACGAAGAACATCGGCTGGGTCTCGATGAACGACCGCAACCGCCCGTCGATTCGCTCATGCACCTTCATGGCATCGATCCTGCGCCGCGACCGCGGCTGTCCAGAACCGATTTCTCATGAGAGCTTGGTCATCACCTCGTCGGCGAAGCGGCGGATGCCGTCCTGCTTGGCGGCCAGGTCGCCGTCGAAACCGGTGCCGTAGAAGCGCCACGGCACCACGATCGCGTCGGTCACACCCGCCTCGGCCTGCTGGCGGAAGCCGTCCAGGCCGAACCGGTCGATGCACACCGCCTGGATCTCGAACGGCCGGTCGGCCCGGCCGTACTCGGCGCGCAGCACCGCCAGGCGGTCGATCACCGTACGCAAATCCTTGAATTTCATCATCGCCGAGGACCAGCCGTCGGCGATCCGGGCCGCGCGGCGCAGCGCCACGTCGGCGTGGCCGCCCACGTAGATCGGGACCGGCTCGGTGGGGGCGGGACTCATCTGCAGGCGGCCGAAGTCGAAGTGCTTGCCGTGGTACTCCACCATGCCGCCGCCGAGGATCAGCTGCAGCACCTCGATCGCCTCGTCACCGCGGGCACCCCGGTCGGCGAACGGGGCGCCGCACCACAGCGACTCCTCCGGCGACCAGCCCAGGCCGACGCCGAGACCGAACCGGTTACCGGTCAGGTGGGCCACCGAGCCGACCTGGCGGGCCAGCAGCACCGGGTTGCGCGGCCCGAGCTTGAGCACCTGGGTGTAGAAGCGGATCCGGCTGGTCGCGGCACCGAGGGCGGCGGCGGTGACGAACGGATCCGCCCACGGCGTCTCGGCATTCCAGAAACGACTTCCATCCGGGGTGTACGGGTATTTCGCGCTCACCTCCTCGGAGTAGAAGAGCGAGTCGGGCAGGGCGATTGACGCGAAGCCGCACTCCTCGGCCGTCCGCGCCAGGTCGATGAGCTGGTCGAGAGGGCTGAGCGCGATGCCGAGGCTGAACTTCATCCGTTTCCTCCTGGATTTATGGTCGCCAGCTGCGCGGTAGCGCCGCCCAGCAGGAACTCGTGGTGTTTGGCGGCCAGGAAATAGCGGTGCAGCGGGTAGTCGAGGTCCAATCCGACGCCGCCGTGGATGTGGACCGCGGTGTGCAGCACCCGGTGGCCGGTCTCGGCCGCCCAGAACCCGGCCGTCGCCACCTCGGCGGTCGCCGGGCGCTCCTCGCTGAGCAGCCAGGCCGCCTGCCACAGGGTGAGCCGCAGCGCCTCCACGTCGATCCAGGCGTCGGCCAGCCGCTGCGAGACCGCCTGGAAAGAGCCGATCGGGCGGCCGAACTGGACCCGGGTGCGGGCGTACTCGGCGGTCATCTCCAGCGCCCGCTCGACCACGCCGAGCTGGGTCGCGCAGGCGCCGACGGTGGCGCGGGCGGCGAGCCAGTCCGCGGGCCCGGCTTGGGCCAGGAGGGCTTCCGGCCCGTCCAGCACAATTTCGCCCCGGGCGGCCGGGGCGGCCCACTCGGCGACCTGCTCGTCGGTGCCGAATCGGGCCACCGTGGAGGCGGCCGCGACGATCGACTGCAGGTAAGGCACCGTGGCGGCGGCGCGGCCCAGCTCGATCAGGATCGCGCACTGCTCCAGCAGCCCGTACCCCTCGCCGCCGGCCCGCTTGGGCAGCGCCGCGGCCAGCACGCCCGCCTCGGCCAGGGCCGGCCACAGCGGGCGGCCGGAGGCGGCCAGGCCGCGGGTGAGGGTGGCCAGGTCGCGTGCCTCGCCGCTCAGCGTGAAGTCCATGACCGCCTCCTAGCGTTTGACCGGCAGGCCGAGCGCGCCGGCCGCGATGATGTCGCGCTGCACCTCGTTGGTGCCGCCGCCGAAGGTGAGGATCAGCGCGGCCCGGTGCATCCGCTCGATCCGGCCCTGCAGCAGTGCACCCGGCGAACCGGCCCGGATCGTGGCGGCCGGGCCGAGCACCTCCATGAGCAGCCGGTACGCCTCGACGGCCAGCTCGGTGCCGTAGACCTTGCCGGCCGACGCCTGCACCGCCGCCGGCGTGCCGTCGGAACCGGCCGCCACTCGCCAGTTGAACAGCTTGAGGACCTCGGTCTTGGCGTGCACCCGGGCCAGGTGCAGCCGCACCCACTCCCGGTCGATCCGCCGGGTCTCGGTCGCCCACGCGGTGACCTCGTCGAGTGATCGGCGCAGCGGGGCGGCCGAGGTGAGCGCGACCCGCTCGTGGTTGAGCTGGTCGGTGATCAGCCGCCAGCCCTCGTTCTCGGCGCCGACCCGGGCGGAGACCGGCACCCGCACGTCGCTGTAGTAGGTCGCGCTGGTGGTCGGCCCGGCCACGGTGCGCACCGGGGTCCAGGAGAAGCCCGGCGCGTCGGTCGGCACCACCAGCATGGACAGACCCTTGTGGCGGGGCGCGTCCGGATCGGTGCGACAGGCCAGCCAGACGTAGTCCGCGTACCGGATCAGGCTGGTCCACATCTTCTGGCCGTTGATCACGTACTCGTCGCCGTCGCGGACCGCCCGGGTGCGCAGGGCCGCGAGGTCGGTGCCCGCGTCCGGCTCCGAGTAGCCGATCGAGAAGTGCACCTCGCCGGCCGCGATCCGGGGCAGCAGGTCGGCTCGCTGCTCCGGCGTGCCGTGCCGGGCGATGGTCGGCCCGACCGTGTAGATCGTCAGGAACGGCACCGGCACCCCGGCCATCGCCGCCTCGTCGGCGAAGATGAGCTGGTCGAGGCGGGAGCGCCCACCGCCCCCGTCCTCGACCGGCCAGCCCAGCGCCAGCCAGCCGTCGTGGCCGAGCTGCCGCACCACCGCGCGGTAGGCGTCGCCGTCGCCGTACTCGCCTTCGTCGTCGGTGAGCGCGGCGCGCAGCTCCGGCGTCATCAGGCCGGCGAAGTAGGACCGCAGCTCCGTGCGGAGCCGCTCCTGCTCGGGTGTGTATCCCACGTGCATTTGTCCGCCCCAGGCCATAGATTAGAACAGGTTCTAGTAGAGTCCATCCGGCGGAGGGGCGTCAACCGTGGAATCGGCGTACCTGGTGGGGGCGGTCCGCACGGCGGTCGGCCGGCGCGGCGGTGGCCTTGCCGGGGTGCACCCGGCCGACCTGGGCGGTCACGTGATCGCCGCGCTGCTCGACCGGACCGGCGTCGACCCGGCCGCCGTCGACGACGTGATCTTCGGCTGTGTCGACACGGTCGGACCGCAGGCCGGGGACATCGCGCGGACCGCCTGGCTCGCGGCCGGGCTTCCGTCGCATGTGCCGGGCGTGACGGTCGATCGGCAGTGCGGGTCGGGGCAGCAGGCCGTGCACTTCGCGGCGCAGGCGGTCCTCAGCGGAACGGCCGATCTCGTGGTGGCGGGCGGGGTGCAGAGCATGAGCCGGGTGCCGATCGGCAGCGCGATGGCGCCCGACGGGCCCTATGTGGGTTCCGAAGGCTGGGCGGCCCGCTACGGCGACCAGGAGGTCTCGCAGTTCCGCAGCGCCGACGACATCGCGGCCACGTGGGGGCTGAGCCGGGCCGAACTGGAGGAGTGGGCCCTGGAGAGTCACCGGCGGGCGATCCGCGCGGTCGACGAGGGCCGATTCAAGTCGGAGATCCTGCCAGTTCGTGGATGCGACACCGACGAGTGCCCGCGCCGGGACACCACCGCGGAACGGATGGCCGGGCTCGCATTGCTGCGCCCCACTGGGGTCACCACGGCCGCGACGTCCAGCCAGCTCGCCGACGGGGCCGCGGCGCTGCTCGTCGCGTCCGGCCACGCGGTCCGGGCGCACGGCCTGCGTCCTCGGGCGGTCGTCCGGCACCTGTCCGCCCGCGGCGGGGACCCGATTCTCATGCTGACCGCGCCGATCGAGGCGACCGCGTATGCGCTGGCCCGGGCCGGGCTCCGGGTCGCCGACATCGACCGGTTCGAGGTCAACGAGGCGTTCGCAAGCGTGGTGCTCGCCTGGCTGCGGGAGACCGGAGCCGACCGGGCGCGGGTCAACGTCAACGGCGGCGCGATCGCCCTCGGCCACCCACTCGGCGCCACCGGCGCCCGCCTGCTGACCAGCCTGCTGCACGAGCTGGAGCGCTGCGACGGCCGCTACGGCCTGCTGACCATGTGCGAGGGCGGCGGCCAGGCCAACGTAACCATCATCGAACGGCGGTGAGGGCGGCCGCGGTCATCGCAGGTCGTTCAGGGCGGCCAGGCGGGCGTCGGCTTCCTTGATGATGCGGTCGATCAACTCGGCGCAGGACGGCAGGTCGTCGATCAGGCCGGCCACCTGGCCGGCGGACATCACGCCGGCGTCGGGGCGGCCCTCCACCATGGATCTGCGCAGCAGGGCCGGGGTGTTGGCGGCCATCAAGGTCTGGGCCCAGGACAGGGCGCGGCCGTGCCGGGCGGTGCGGCCCGCTCGCAGCAGGGCCGGCCAGGACAGGCCGGTCTCGCGCCGGAATGCGGCCGCGTGCCGTGCTGACCGGAACAGCTGGGCGAGCGGGCCGGAACGCTCCAGGGTGTCGACGAACGGGGTTCGCAGGACTCGGTGCGGTACGCCGTCGATCCGGGTGGTGACCACCGTGCCGGTGACCGCGGCGGCCAGGTAGTGGCTCTTCACCTCGGCCGAGACCGGGCTGTCCGAGGTCAGCAGGAAACGGGTGCCCATCGCGATGCCGGCCGCGCCGTAGGCCAGCGCCGCCACCAGGCCCCGGCCGTCGAAGAAACCGCCGGCCGCGACCACCGGGATGCCGACCGCGTCCACCACCTGCGGCAGCAGCAGGGTCGTCGGGACCGGGCCGGTGTGGCCGCCGCCCTCGCCGCCCTGCACCAGGACGGCGTCGGCGCCCCAGCCGGCCACCTTCTCGGCGTGCCGGCGGGCGCCCACCGACGGCATGGTCAGCACGCCGCCGTCGGCGCAGCGGCGGATCAGGTCCCGGCTCGGGGCGAGGGCGAACGAGGCCAGCCTGACATTTTCGCTGATCAGCAAGTCGATCCGTTCAGGAGCGTCCGGCGCGTCCGCCCGTACATTCACCCCGAAGGGCGCATCGGTGCGCGACCGGATGTCCCGGAGGGTGACCCGCAGCTGGTCGAGGCTCATCGTCGCTGCGGCGACGATGCCGAAGCCGCCCGCCGCCGACGTGGCCGAGACCAGGCCGGCGCCCGCGACGTAGCCCATGCCGGTCTGCACGATCGGGTGCCGGCAGCCGAGCAGCTCGGTGAGCCGGGTCCTCACCGGATCTCCTTCTCCCGCAGGCCGTCCGGATCGAGTCGCGCGATGAGCTTCCGTTCCGCGTCGGTCGGCTCCCGGGTCGGCGGCACCGGGGACGGCACCGTCAGCGGGAAACCCGTCGCCGACAGCACCGCGTCGACCGTCACGCCGGGGTGGATCGAGCGCAGCCGCATCGACCGGTCCGGCGTCGCGAAGTCGAGCACCGCCAGGTTCGTCACCACCACCCGGATCTCCACCGCGCCGCGGTCGTGGCCGACGCCGGACACCATGTCGACCTTCTCGACGAAGACCCGTGGTTCGTGCCGGGGCACCCAGTAGCTGGTCGGGTGGTTGACCGTGTTGCCGGGGGCGCCGCGCACGCCCAGCAGCTGCCGGGTGGGGCGCTGCCAGCCGCCGACGCAGGAGATGTTCTGGTTGCCGAAGCGGTCGATCTGGCTCGCGCCCATCATCACGTGCCGGGTGCCGGCCGCCACCACCGCGAACACCGAGCGGTACGGCAGCCAGCCCTCCACCTCGTCGTCGTACATCAGGGTGGCCTCGCCGTCGCTGAGCACCAGCGACGGGGCGAAGGTGAGCTGGGCCAGCCGGGCGCCGAGCTTGGGGATCAGGCCCATCGGTGAAGCCAGCACCGCGCCGTCCCCGCGCCAGGCCTCGGCGCAGGCCACCACGCAGACGTCGGCGCGGGTCATCGCGCGGCCACCGCCTTCTGGTAGCTCTCCTCGTCGCCGTCGAGGTAGGTGGCGCGGAACTGATCCCACGGGGCCGTCGCGTACTCCCGCTGGAATGCCTCGTCGCGGCCGTAGTCGGGGACGCAGCTCGTGAAGTGCGCGCCGTGCGGGGTCTCCACCACGCCGTCGACCATCATCCGGTTGAGCAGCAGGCCCTGTGGTGGGCCGCCCTCGGTCAGCTCGGCGGTGGTGACGATCCGTTCGCAGGACAGGAAGCGGCGGCGGGCGGCCAGGCAGAACAGGTCGTCGAAATACGGATCGGGGCCCAGGTAACGGCCGTTGCCGCGGCGGTCGGCGCGATTGAGGTGGACCAGCGCGGCGTCCAGGGGCACGGCCGGCATGGCGACCAGGTCGCTGCCATCGGCGTACGGCGAACGGATGGTCTTGATCTGGGGGTTGACCCGCATCACGTCGGAGCCGAGGCCGGCTCGGATCGGCAGGAAGGGCAGGCGGTTGGCGGCCGCGAGCAGGCCCCAGTAGAGCATGCCCTCGTCGAGCTCGGTCAGCTCGATCGTGCCCTCCTGGCGGGCCCGGCGGAAGTGCGGCTCGAGCGGGATGCTGTCCAGCGACACGAAACCGGTCACCACCCGGCGGACGCAACCGGCCGCGATCAACAAGCCCACGTCCGGCCCGCCGTAGGAGACCACGGTCAGGTCGCGCAGGCCGGCCCGGCAGACCGCCCGGACCAGCGCCATCGGCTTGCGCCGCGAACCCCAGCCGCCGACGCCGATCGTCATGCCGTCGTGCAGCTCGGCGACCACCTCGTCGACGCTCATCACCGTCATCGGTCCTCCAGGAACTTCCGCCGAGCGCGGTCGCCCGCGCCGTTGAGGTTGAGCTCGAAGGTGAAGCCCTGCTCGAACCGGTACGACCGCTTCACGTCGACCGGGTCGATGCCGTTGAGCGCCTCCTTGGCCCGGCGGATCACCACCGGGTCCTTGGCCGCGATCTCGCCCGCCACCGCCCGGGCGGTGTCTCTCAACAGAGGAGAGGGCACCACCTTGTGGACGGTGCCGAAGCGGTGCAGGTCGGCGGCGGTGACCGGGTGGCAGGTGTAAACCATGGTTCGCATCATCTGGGGTGGCACGAGCCGGGCCAGGTGGGTGGCCGCGCCGAGCGCACCCCGGTCGACCTCGGGCAGGCCGAACGTGGCGTCCTCGGCCGCCACGATCAGGTCGGCGTTGCCCACCAGGCCGATGCCGCCGCCGAGGCAGAAGCCCTGGACCGCGGCGATCACCGGGACCGGGCAGTCGTAGACGGCGGCGAACGCGGCCGCGCAGCCCCGGTTGGCGGCCAGCAGCACCTCGTGATCCGCCGCGCGCTGCATCTCCTTGATGTCGACGCCCGCGCAGAAACCGCGGCCCTCGGCGGCCAGCACCACCACCCGGGTCGACGGGTCGGCGCCGGCCGCGGTGACCAGGTCGGCGATGGCCAGCCAGCCGGCCGCCGGCACCGCGTTGACCGGCGGGAAATCGATGACCACCTCGGCGACGGCGCCGCGTTCCAGCTGTACGCCCATGCCGCGAGGCTAACCTAGCGCTTGCTTGGTCGGCTAGCATCGGGCGATGGATCCGCTCGACTTCACCGGCCGCGGAGTGGTCGTCACCGGCGGCACGCGGGGCATCGGCGCCGCGATCGCCACCGCCTTCCGCGCGGCGGGCGCGCGGGTGCTGGTCTGCGGCCGTTCGGAGATCGCCGACACCGACTTCGTCCGGGCCGATGTCCGCGACCCCGAGCAGGCGGCCGCGCTGGTGACGACCGCGGTGGAACGGCTGGGCCGGCTCGACGTGCTGGTGAACAACGCGGGCGGCGCGCCACCCGCACCGGCCGCGACCGCGTCGCCCCGGCTGCACGCGAAGATCATCGAGCTCAACCTGATCGCCCCGCTGCACGTCGCCCAGGCGGCCAACGCGGTCATGCAGGGTCAGGCCGGCGGCGGCGTGATCCTGATGGTGGGCAGTGTCAGCGGCACCCGGCCGTCGCCCGGCACGGCCGCCTACGGCGCGGCCAAGGCCGGCCTGCACCACCTGGCCACCAGCCTGGCCGCCGAGTGGGCCCCGAAGGTGCGGGTCAACAGCGTGGTTCCGGGGCCGGTGGGCGGTCTCGGGCTCGATCCGGAAGCGGTGGCGCGCACCGTGCCGATGGGCCGCCCGGCGACCGCCGAGGAGGTCGCCGGGGTCTGCCTGCTGCTGGCCTCGCCGCTGGCGTCCTATGTGTCCGGTGCGGCCCTCGCGGTGCACGGCGGCGGCGAGTGGCCGGGGTACCTGGCGGACCTGCGGACCACGGCGTACCCTCCGCAGAAGTAGAACGTGTTTCATTCTTCCGCACCGGAGGTGCCGGGATGGTTCTCTCGATCAAGACGAGGCGGGACGCGGTCGGCCTGGAAACCGGCGAACTGCTGATCGACGGCGCCTGGCGCCCGGCCACCGACGGCCGCACCTGGACCCACCAGCACCCGGCCACCGGCGAGCAGGTCGGCGAGTTCGCGGTGGCCACGGCGGCCGATGTGGACGCGGCGGTGCGTGCCGCCCGCCGGGCGTTCGACGAGGGCCCGTGGCCGCGGTCCCGGGCCAAGCAGCGGATCACCGTGCTGCGCCGGACGGCCGAGCTGATCCGCGCCCACACCGACGAGCTGCGCACGCTGCAGGCCCTGGACAACGGGGTGCCACTGACCTTCGGCGACGAATACGCGATGTCGATCGAGTGCGTGGCCGACGTCTTCGACCACCACGCCGGCTGGGTCGACAAGCTGGGCGGCGAGACGCTGCCCGGCTACCAGGGCGGCGAACACCTGGTGATGACGCTGCGCGAGCCGGTCGGCGTGGTGGCCGCGGTGGTCCCGTGGAACGGCCCGCTGCTGCTGGCCGCGCAGAAGCTCGCGCCCGCCCTGGCGGCCGGCTGCACGGTGGTGCTCAAGCCGTCGGAGCTGGCCACCTTCGCGGCGTTGCGGCTGGTCCGGCTCCTGGAGGAGGCCGGCCTCCCGGCCGGCGTGCTCAACGTGGTGACCGGTCCCGGCGACCCGACCGGCGAGGCGCTGATCACCCACCCGCTGATCGACAAGATCACCTTCACCGGCAGCCGGGCGGTCGGCAAGCGGGTCCTGGCCGCCGCGTCCGAGGGGATGAAACGGGTAAGTCTGGAGCTGGGCGGCAAGAGCCCGTCGATCGTCTTCGCCGACGCCGAGGTCTATGCGGCCGCCACCCTGACCATGGGCACGGTGGCGCTGGGCCTGTCCGGCCAGGCGTGCGTCGCGCATTCGCGGGCGCTGGTCCACCGGGACGTCTACGACGAGTTCCTGGCGATCGCCGAGGGCATGGCCACCCTGGTCACCTACGGCGACCCGTTCGACCCGGAGGTGACGGCCGCCCCGCTGATCAGCGACCGCCAGCTGGCCCGGGTGCTGGGTTACATCGAGCGCGGCCAGGCCGAGGGCGCACGGTTGGTCTGCGGAGGCGGCCGCCCGAACGGCGAGCTGGCCGTCGGCAACTTCGTAGAGCCCACGGTCTTCGCCGACGTGTCCAACGACGCGACGATCGCGAGAGAGGAAATCTTCGGCCCGGTGCTGGCGGTGGTCCCGTTCACCGACGAGGACGAGGCAATCCGCCTGGCCAACGACACTTCCTACGGCCTGGCGGCCACGGTCTACACGGCCGACGTGAAGCGAGCGATCCGCATGGCCCGAGCGGTCCGGGCCGGCACGGTCGGCATCAACGGCTACCAGCTGGAGCCACACGTGGCGTTCGGCGGCTTCGGCCAGTCCGGCCTGGGCCGAGAGGGTGGCCGCTCATCGATAGAGGCCTACACAGAACTGAAAACCGTCCTGATCCCCACCACCGACGAAATGATGTAGCCGGCCGTTGGTCAACGCATACGAGCGAGATCCCGCCGGGTGTAGCGCAGGTGCGCCCATTCCTCCTCCAGGATCACCCGAATGCAGTCACCGACGCTCGGACGCCAGTCACCGCCACCCCACGGGTTCTCGCGTTCCTCGGCGAGCAGCTCCGTGGTGGCCGCGGCCAGGAATTCGGCCACCAGCTGCTGCCGCCCGGCGCGCACCGCGAGGATCTCCTCGTAGGCCGGCGGGTCCACCCGGAAGATCGACATGTCGAAGCCCATCTCGCCGGCACCGGTGAAGATCTGGCCGATCTCGTGGAACGGCTGTTGCACCCGCAGGATCGCGCCGCGGAGCCAGGCATCGGTCGCCAGGATCAGGTGCCGCAGGGTCTGGGCCAACGACCATTCGTCCTCGACGTGGGCGTCCACGAGGTCCGGCGGGGTACCCGCCACGGTCGTCTGCCACGCGGACTGCACGGCGACCCAACCCTCCCGCAGCCCCTCGGGCGTCTGCGCCTTCTGCAGCTCGCGGCCCGGGAACTGCCGGTTCAGCTCGGCATCCACGAGCGGCACAACGTCGACCCCATTGACGAAGAGGCTGCCGAAGAACAGATCGTGGCTGTCGATGTCGAGTCCGTCCAGATCGACGCCGCGCATCGTCACCCCGCTGACATCGGAGAATCGCAGGGTGGCGCCCTTGAAGCTGGCCTTGACGAAGGTCGCGCCTTCGAACTCCGTCGTGCCGGAATAGGTCGTCATCGCTCCATCATCGCGGCTGCCGAGGGCAGTCGTGTGCCCTCAACGTCCACCGACGGTCACCGACAGGTCAAGGGACTCGGCGCCCGATACGACCTGAACCAACGTGCGACAGGTCTTGCCGCACTGACGCGCGATGACAGCGGCAGATCGACGCACCGCCTCGCGTGCTCGGGATGGACGGACGCCGGTGTCGGTAAGGTGAGACGCCGGCTTGGAAAGCTGCGCAGCCGAAGCGAGTAGTCATTCATCGGCAGGGTCAGTCCGGGAGAGGGAGCCGGCGAACCGCGATAGGCGCGGACAGCCCCACGGTTTTCCGGCGACCTCGGCCCGCAACGCGGGGGACGGTCGAGGGCTGGTAGTGGCGAACCTCCTGCAACCAGCGCACATAACGTTCGGTGCGTCACCGTCGGCACGAGCGCCAACGCCCTCGACGCGGCAGACCGGATGCACCGTCGCCGCGGCCTCCAACTGCTGCCGCACTCGGCACGCTGGTTTCTGCGGCCTAGATCAACACCATTTCCAGGATGTCGGGGCCTGCCAGCCCCGTTGAGGCCCCAACATCCTGAAAGTTGTGTTGATCATGAATGCTTCCGCAGCTACATACCCGAATGGCAAAGGAGGGGCTTCGTCGGCGCCGGAGAGGCGTGCTGGTTCGGGGGTGGCCTGCGGGCGTAGCCCGCTGGGTGAGTTTCGGGCCCGCCCGGCCGGCCGGCGCGGAGGGTGAGTGGGCAACCAGGCCGTCGCTGCGGCGAGGGCTGGTGCTGATGCGTACTTATCGAAGGAAAGCGCTTGGGTCAGGGGAGCAGGCGGCGGTGGTCCCAGCTCGTTATGCGGGTGGGGGTGACCACGTAGGCCACTCGCTTCGGGGCGGCGTGGGCCACGTAAGCGTTCAGGGCGGTGGTCAGCTCTTCGGGTGGTAGGTCGGCGGCTACGGGGCTGGGCATTCTGGCCGCCACCAAGCTGCCTATCTCGGTTACGCCGGGGAGGTCCTCGATCGGGGTCACCCGGCCCGTCACCTGGACGCCGCGCAGCTCGAAGTAGTCGTTGCCGTCCTCGATCAGGCAGGTCAGCCTCGGGTCTCGGGACAGGTTGCGGGCCTTCTGCGACGCTCGGTAGGTCCAGAAGACTATGCGGCCCTTGCGCATCGCGTAGAACATGCTGACCAGGTGGGGTGTGCCGTCCTGGTTGATGGTGGCCAGCTGGAGTTTGCTGCTGTTGGCCAGCAGCTTCTCGATCTCGGACGGGGGCATCGAGACCGTGTCTCGTTGTTTCATCAGTCCTCGCCCAGGGTGTAGGCGGCCAGCGGCAAGGTCTCCGAGCAGACGAAGCCGGGGCTCGGTGGGTCGGCGGTGAACACCTTGCCCAGCGTTGCAGTCAGCTCGTCAACCGTCCACTGGTCGCCGGTCGCGTGGAAAGCGGCGCGGACCGTGGGTGGGCCCAGCACCGCCACCACGTCGCCGTGGGCTACGAAGACCTCGCCGGTGATTCGCTCGCCGGCCGGGCCGGCCAGGCAGGTGACCAGGGGGGCTATTCGGGACGGGGACAGGGGATCGGGGCCTTCGGGGGGCGGGCCCATCAGTGAACCGGTCATCGCCGTTCGGGCCCGTGGGCAGATGGCGTTGGCGCGCACCCCGTAGCGGGCGCAACCCCGCGCGGTGGCCAGCGTGAGCGCGACGATGCCGCCCTTCGCCGCCGCGTAGTTGGGCTGGCCGGCCGAACCGAGCAGGAACGCCTCGGAGGCGGTGTTGATGATCCGGGCGTACACCGGGGCGCCGTTAATTTTGCTTTGCTTTCGCCAGTACGCGGTGGCCAGCCTGGTGGTGACGAAATGGCCGCGTAAGTGAACGCGGATTACCGTGTCCCACTCCTGCTCGGACATCGAGAAGATCATCCGGTCGCGGAGTACGCCGGCGTTGTTGACCAGGATGTCCAGGCCGCCCAGGTCCTCGGCGGCGGCCAGCAGCGCCTCGGCGGTGGACCACTCGGCGATGTCGCCGGGGCAGACGATCGCGTCGTCGATCTGCGCCTCGACCGCGTCCAGGCCGGGGCCGGGCAGGTCGTTGAGCACCAGGCGGGCGCCGGCCGCGGCCAGCGCGAGCGCCTCGGCCGCGCCGAGACCCTGGCCGGCGCCGGTCACCACGGCGACTCTGCCGTCCAGGGTGGCCATCTCAGTAGCCCGGGCCGGCCAGCAGGCCGCCGTCGGCGACGAACTCGGCGCCCGTCGTGTAGGACGATTCGTCGGACGCCAGGAACGCGACCAGGCGGGAGATCTCGATCGGCTCGGCGAAGCGGGCGATCGGCAGGGCCTTCAGAAACGCGGTCGGGTCGACGTCGGTCAAGTGTTCGGCGGCGGCGATCGCCATCGACGTCATCACGCCGCCGGGGTGCACCGAGTTGACCCGGATGCCGGCCGGCCCGAGCTCCTGCGCGGCCGAGCGGGTGATGCCCCGGATGCCGAACTTGCTGGCGCTGTAGGCCGAGAGGCCGGCCGCGCCGGCGAAGCCCTCGATCGACGACACGTTCACGATCGAGCCGCCGCCGGCCGCGATCATCGCGGGCGCCGCGAAGTGCACGCCGAGCCAGCAGCCGACCAGGTTGACGTCGATGACCCGGCGGAACTCGGCCGGGTCCATCTCGGCGATCGGCGCGTGCCGCAGGATGCCGGCGTTGTTGACCAGCACGTCCAGGCGGCCGTGCGCCTCCACGGTCGCGGCGATGGCGGCGGTCCAGTCATTTTCGCTGGTCACGTCGTGGTGCACGTAGAGGCAGCCGAGACCGTCGGCGACCGCTTGGCCGCGGTCGTCGAGCACATCCCCGATGACCACCCGGGCACCCTCGGCGGCGAAGTGCCGGGCGTGCGACTTGCCCATGCCGCGCGCACCACCGGTGATCAGAGCGACCTTGCCGTCGAGTCGTCCCACCCCAGCCTCCCGACCCAGAACCAAGCGCTTGCTCGGGAGCGTAACACCGTCAGCGCGCGGTGATCCCGTCGAAAAGCAGCCGCAGCAGGCCGTCGACGATCTCGTCGGTCTTCCACGACTTGCCCCGCGCCTGCTTCCACGAGGTCGGGATCCACAGGATGTCGCGCAGCAGCCGGTAGATCAGCCGGGCGTCGAGGTCGGCCCGGAAGTGCCCGTCCTGCTTGCCCCGCTCCAGCTGGGCGATCCAGTTCAGCTCGATCTCCCGCATCGCCGCCCGCAGGTAGGCGAAGCGTTTCTGGGCACTGAAGTAGGCCCAGTCGTTCTGCAGCATGGTCAGCGCGGCCCGGTGCCGGCTGAGCGCGGCCGTGCTGGAGCGCACCATCCGCTCGATCGCGACCCGCGGGTCCTGGGTGCCGGCCGCCGCCTCGCGGTAACCGGCCAGGACGTCGTCGAGGAACTCGCGGAGGATCTCGTCGCCGATCGACTCCTTGGAGTCGAAGTGGTGGTAGAGGCTGCCGGACAGGATGCCGGCCGCGTCCGCGATCTCGCGGACCGTGGTGGCCCGGAAACCCTTCTCGGCGAACAGGTCGGCGGCGTGCCGGATGAGATCGGCGCGGCGCTCCGACGGCGGTGCGGCCTTCTTGGCGGTGGTCACCGGCCGATCCTACTTGCCCAAACGCTTGCTCGGTCCTAGCGTAGAACGCGTTCTAATTTGCGAGGGAGGTGGCGAGGTGCGGGCCGCGGTACTCCACGATCTGGGCGAGAAGCTCGACATTCGCGATGATGTGACAGTCCTCGGGCCGGGCCCGGGCGAGGTCCGGCTCCGCGTCCGCGCGGCCGGGGTCTGCCACTCCGACCAGTCCGCCCGCGACGGCGGGCTGCCCCAGCCGGTGCCCGCGGTGCTCGGCCACGAGGCGGCCGGCGACGTCCTCGAGGTCGGCGCCGGCGTCGACGACCTGGCGCCCGGCGACCGGGTCATCGTCAACTGGATGCCCTCCTGCGGCACCTGCGCCGAGTGCCTGCGCGGCGAGCCGTTCCTGTGCATGACGCACGTGCTGACCGGCTACGTGATGCCCCGATTCATGGCCGGTGACCTGCCGGTGTTCGGGATGGCCGGCTGCGGCGCCTTCGCCGAGGAGATGGTCGTGCCCCGGATCGGCGTGGTGCCGATCGACGCCGACGTGCCCTACGAGGTCGCCGCGCTGGTCGGCTGCGGCGTGATGACCGGGGTCGGCGCCGTCGTCAACACCGCGCAGCTCCGGCCGGGCGACACCGCCGTGGTCATCGGCTGCGGCGGCGTCGGCATCTCCGCCATCCAGGGCGCCCGGCTCTCCGGCGCCACGCTCATCGTCGCCGTCGACACCGTGCCGGCCAAGCTCGACGTCGCCCGCCGCTTCGGCGCCACCCACGCGGTCACCCCCGACCAACTCGGTGACCTCGTCACCGAGGTCACCGCCGGCGAGGGCTTCGATTACGCCTTCGACGTGGTCGCCCTTCCACAGACTTTGCGTACGGCGTGGAACGCGGCCCGCCGCGGCGGCACGATCGTGGTGGTCGGCGCCGGCCGCGCCGAGCACCAGGTCGAGTTCAACCCGTTCGAGCTGCTCTTCGAAGGCAAACGGATCATCCCGTCGCTGTACGGTTCGGCCCACCCGCCGCGCGACTTCCCCCGCCTGATCGCGCTGTGGCGGGCCGGTCGGCTCGACCTGGAGGGCATGGTCTCGCACCGGCTCCGGCTGGAGGAGGTCGACGACGCGCTCGCCGCCCTCGGCCGCGGCGACGTGATCCGCCAGGTGATCATCAACGACGGCGCCTGACATGCGGCTCGGCATCCAGCTGGGCTACAGCGGTCAGGCCAATCCCTCGATGACTTGGGCCGATGCGGTCGAGGAGGTCGTCGAGTTCGAGGCGGCCGGCGCCGAACTGGTGGTGGTGCCGGAGGCGTACAGCTTCGACGCCGTCAGCCAGCTCGGCTACCTCGCCGCCCGCACCAGCCGGATGGAGCTCGCCTCCGGGGTGATGCAGCTCTACACCCGCACGCCGACGCTGACCGCGATGACCGCGGCCGGGATCGACTACGTCTCCGGCGGCCGTTTCTCGCTCGGCCTCGGCGCCTCGGGCCCTCAGGTGATCGAGGGTTTCCACGGGGTGGCCTACGACGCGCCGCTCGCCCGCACCCGCGAGGTGGTGGAGATCTGCAGGAAGGTGTGGCGCCGCGAAACGCTCGTGCACGACGGGGCGCACTACAGGATTCCGAGGGCGGGTAAGCCACTCAAGCTCATCAACCGGCCGGTCCGCGACCGCATCCCGATCCTGCTGGCCGCCATGGGCCCGCGCAATGTCGCACTGGCGGCCGAGATCGCCGAGGGCTGGCAGGCGCTGTTCCTCGACCCGGCCGCGCTGCCCGAGGTGTTCGGCCCGGCGCTCGCCGAAGGCCGGGCGCGGCGTGACCCGGCGCTCGGGCCACTCGACATCATGGTGCCGCTGCCGTTCGCGGTGGCCGACCCGACCGAGGAGCTGCTGGCGCGGCATCGTGCGCAGCTCGCCCTCTACATCGGCGGAATGGGCTCCCGCAGCCGCAACTTCTCCAACGACCTGGTCGGCCGCTACGGCTACGCCGACCAGGCCGCGACGATCCAGGAGCTGTTCCTCAGCGGCCGCCGGGCCGAGGCGGCCGCCGCCGTGCCCGACCGGCTCGTGCACGCCACCGCCCTGGTGGGCCGCCCCGCCGAGCTGCGCGAGCGGGTGGCCGCGCTGGCCGCCGCGGGCGTGACCACCCTGCTGGTGTCACCACTGGCCGCCACCCGCGCCGAACGGGTCAAGGACATCGCCGAACTGAAACACGTTCTCATAGATAACTCCCTTTGACATCAAGGACAGCGCGTCAGATAGTAGAACGCGTTACAGCTCCAACGTCCGAGGAGCTCACATGTCCGCTCACCTCAAACGGCGCCAGGTCCTCGCGGGCGCCGCCGCTCTCGGAACCGGCCTGGTCGCCGGTTCGTCCGCGCTCGGCAGTCCGGCGCGGGCCGCCCAAGCGGCGTACGACGTCGTGGTCATCGGTTGTGGTGCGGCCGGCATGACCGCCGCGCTGCGCGCGGCCAAGCGTGGGCTCAGCGTTCTCGTGGTGGAGAAGGCGCCGACCTTCGGCGGATCGGCGGCCCGCTCGGGCGCCGGGATCTGGATCCCCAACAACCAGGTCATCCTCGCCGCCGGGGTGCCGGACACCCCGGCCAAGGCGGCCACCTACCTCGCCGCGGTGGTGAACGGGGACGTGCCGACCGCGAAGCAGCAGGCGTTCCTCGACAACGGCCCGTCGATGATCTCGTTCGTGATGGCGAACAGCCCGCTGCGCTTCCGCTACATGGACGGCTACTCCGACTACTACCCGGAGCTGCCCGGCGGCATCGCGCAGGGCCGCTCGATCGAGCCGGACATGTTCGACGGCAAACTGCTCGGCGCCGAGCTGGCCAACCTCAACCCGGCCTACCTGCCGACCCCGGCCGGCCTGACCGTGTTCAGCGCCGACTACAAGTGGCTCAACCTGGCCCTGGTCAACCTCAAGGGCACCGCGGTCGCGACCGAGTGCGTCGCCCGCTACACCGCGGCGGTGCTGGCCGGGAAGACCCCGCTCACCATGGGGCAGGCGCTCGCCGGGGCGCTGCGGGCCGGGCTGGCCGGCGCGGGCGTGCCGGTCTGGCTCAACACCCCGCTGACCGATCTGCAGCGGGACACCGCCGGCCGGGTCACCGGCGTCGTGGTCACCCGCAACGGCGTCGCGACCGGCATCACCGCCACCCGGGGCGTGCTGGTGGCGGCGGGCGGGTTCGAGCACAACCTCGCGATGCGGCTGGCCTACCAGCGGCAGCCGATCGGCGTCGACTGGACGGTCGGCGCCAAGGAGAACACCGGCGACGGCATCCAGGCCGGGCTGCGCGCGGGCGCGGCCACCGACTTCCTGGACGACTCGTGGTGGGGGCCGGCCATCCCGCTGCCCGGCGAACCGTATTTCTGCCTGGCCGAGCGCACCCTGCCGGGCAGCCTGATGGTGAACAGCGCCGGGGTGCGGTTCGTCAACGAGGCCGCACCGTACAGCGACGTCGTGCACGTCATGTACGACAAGAACGGCATCACCCCGGACATCCCGGCGTGGCTGATCTTCGACCAGAACTACCGCAACCGCTACCTGTTCCGCGACGTCTCGCCCGCCCTGCCATTCCCCGACGACTGGTATTCGTCCGGCGCCGTCGTCAAGGACTGGACCCTCGGCGGGCTGGCCGCCAAGATCGGCGTGCCGGCCGCGGCGCTGTCCGCCACCGTCGCGAAGTTCAACGGCTTCGCCCGGACCGGCAAGGACACCGACTTCCAGCGCGGCGACAGCGCGTACGACCACTACTACACCGATCCCGCGGTGACCCCGAACTCCTGCCTCGCGCAGCTCTGGCTGGCGCCGTACTACGCCTGCAAGATCGTGCCGGGGGATCTCGGCACCAAGGGCGGCCTGCGCACCGACCCCCGTTCCCGGGTGGTGCGGGCCGACGGCACGGTCATTCCCGGCCTGTACGCGGCGGGCAACTCCAGCGCCGCCGTGATGGGGCACAGCTACGCCGGGGCCGGCTCCACGATCGGTCCCGCGATGACGTTCGGCTACATCGCCGCCAACGAGCTCGCCGGAGGTGCCTGAGATGACCCGACGCCGTACCGTCCTGCGGGCCGCCGTGCTCGGCGTCCCCGCCGCCGCCCTGCTCGCCCGGGCCTCCGCCGCCGGGGCCGCGCTGTCCGACGGCGACCACGTCCCCGCGCTCGTCATCGGCACCGGCTACGGCGGCGCGGTCACCGCGCTGCGCCTGACCCAGGCCGGGATCGCCACCGCCATGGTCGAGATGGGGATGGCCTGGACCACCGCCGGCTCGGACGGCAAGGTCTTCTGCGACATGCTCAACCCCGACCAGCGCTCCTACTGGCTGCGCACCACCACCGATCAGCCGGTGGGTTACTTCCTCGGCATCAACGTCAACAAGTCGATCACCCGCTACACCGGCGTGCTGGACTCGGAGAAGTTCGCGGGCATCCGGGTCTACCAGGGCCGCGGCGTCGGCGGCGGCTCGCTGGTCAACGGCGGCATGGCGGTGGTGCCCAAGCGCGACTACTTCGCCCAGATCCTGCCGTCGGTCGACGTCGCCTCGATGTACGACACGTACTTCCCGCGCGCCAACGCCGGGCTCGGCGTCAACGCGATCGACACCGCCTGGTTCGAGACCGCCGACTGCTACCGCTTCGCCCGGGTCAGCCGCGACCAGGCCAAAGCCTCCGGCTATACGACGACGTTCCTCAACAATGTGTACGACTTCGGGTACATGAAGCAGGAGCAGGCCAGTACGGTTCCGCGGTCGGCGCTGGCCAGCGAGGTGATCTACGGCAACAACTACGGCAAGCGGTCGCTGGACAAGACCTACCTGGCCGCCGCGGCCGCCACCGGCCGGCTGTCGATCACCGCCCAGCACGTGGTCACCGCGGTCACGCCGGCCGCGGCGGGCGGCTACTCGGTGACGATGAACCAGATCGACACCAGCGGCGCCACGGTTGCCACCAAGACGGTCCGGGCCGACCGGGTGTTCTTCGCGGCCGGCAGCGTCGGCACCAGCAAACTGCTGGTCGCGATGCGGGCCCAGGGGAAGCTGCCGGACCTGCCGGCCGCGGTCGGTCAGGGCTGGGGCAACAACGGCAACGTGATGGTCGCCCGGGCCCAGCACATCTGGAACACCACCGGCGCCCTCGAATCCGGGATGCCGGCCATGGGCATCGACAATTGGGCCGACACGGCCGGACCGGTCTTCGCCGAGATCGCGCCGTTCCCGGCCGGCACCGAGCTGTGGATCAGCCTCTACCTGGCCATCACCAAGAACCCCAACCGGGCCGCGTTCACTTTCAACACGTCGACCGGGGCGGTGGATCTGAGCTGGCGTACGGCGCAGAACCAGCCCGCCATCGACGCGGCCAAGCGGGTCTTCGACAAGATCAATTCGGCCCAGGCCACCGTCTACCGCAGCGACCTGTTCGGGTCGAACAAGGTCTGGGGCGACGACCTCACCTATCACCCGCTCGGCGGCTGCATCCTCAACCAGGCCACCGACAACTACGGCCGGCTGACCGGCTACCCCGGGCTGTACGTGATGGACGGCTCGCTGATCCCCGGCAGCACCGGCGTCAACCCGTTCGTCACGATCACCGCCCTGGCCGAACGCAACATCGAGAAGATCCTGGCCACGGACATCTGACGCCCGCCACCCCGCTACGATTAATCGATCAAGCGGGGAGGCGTGGGCGTGGCGGCCAAGAGCACGACGGGCAAGCGGGTCACCTTGCGTGACGTCGCGGCCCGGGTGGGCATCACGCCGGCGGCGTGCTCGATGGCGCTGGCCGACAGCGACCGGATCAGCCCGGCCACCAAGGCGGCGGTCCGGCAGGCCGCCGCCGAGCTCGGCTATGTCGGCAGCTCGGCGGCGCGGGCCCTGCGCAAGCAGCGGGCCGGCGCGATCGCCCTGATCGTCCCGACCACCTCGCGGCACGTCTTCGGGCACAGCTACTTCATGCACGTGCTCAGCGGCGTCACCTCGGTGGCCAACGACCACGACACCCAGGTGCTGATCGCCACCAACGCCGACACCGCGCGCGGGCTCACCGCCTACGAGCGGGTGATGCGCTCCAACAGCGCCGACGGGGCCATCCTGACCAGCGCCGCGATCGAGGACGAGACGGTCGACCGGCTGCTGGCCAGCGGCCTTCCGCTGGTGCTGATCGGCAACTTCCCGCGGCTGACCGACGCGATCACGATCGGCGTCGACGACCGGCGGGCCTCGCGGGCCGCGACCGAGCACCTGATCGAGGTGCACGGCCGGCGCCGCCTGCTGCACCTGACCGGGCCGCTCGACCACCAGACCGGCGTCGACCGGCGCGACGGCTTCCTGGATGCGGTCACCGCCGCCGGCGTCGGGGCCGACGCGATCGTCCTGGAGGGTGACTTCAGCGAGGAGTGCGGGCACCGGCTGGTCGACAGGCTGGCCGACGGGTTCGACGGGATCGTGGCGGCCAACGACGACATGGCCTTCGGGGCGCTGACCGCGCTGCGCGAGCGCGGCCGCCGGGTGCCGGGGGATGTCGCGCTGATCGGCTTCGACGACTTCGGACTGTCCCGGGTGACCACCCCGGCCATCTCCACCGTGAGCGTGCCGGCGGAGGAGATGGCCGCGACGGCGACCGAGCGGCTGCTGAAGCTCATCGACGGCAAGCCCGCCGAGTGGACCCGCCGGGACGCCGAGGTCAGCTTCCGCTTCCGTCAGTCATGCGGTTGCGGCTGAGCCGGCCGGCTCCGCTTCGCTCCGCGGTCAATCGCCTTTTGGCGCCGATGAGATGGCAGACCGACTGCCCTCTCATCGGCCGTCGATGGAAACGATCGACCGGATCAGCGAAGCGTCCAGCTTGGGCTGCCGATCCGCGGTGACCAGGCCGTTCGCTTCCTGCATGGTGTCGGTGAGCTGGGTATAACAGGTGCCGGCCAGCTCGGGCGACGCCCGGAGCGCGGTGTAGAGCGCGGCCAGCCGTTCCGCGAAATCCTCGGCCGAGGCGGCCGCCGTGTAACCCCAGGACCCCGCGCCTTCCGGCGCGAACTTGATGCCGCCGAACTCCGTCAGCATCAGCGGTGCGTCAGCGTCGATCGGATCGCGTACGCGCATCCGCCGCCCCGCCGGGCCGATCCCCTCGCCCAGCCGTTCGCGGGCCCCCGGGCCGTAGCGAGACCGCAGCACCGCCGGGTCGTCGTCGTAGTCGTGCACGGACAGGATGTCGGAGCCCACGTGCTCCCACCCGTCGTTGGCGATCACCGGCCGGGTGCCGTCGACGGCGTGGGTCAGCTCGTACAGCCCGCGGACGAAGGCGGCCTGCCGCGGGTCGTGCGCGACGTGCTGGATGCCCCAGCTCTCGTTGTGCGGCACCCAGGTGACGATCGACGGGTGCGAGCGGTCCCGGTCGAGCACCTCCAGCCATTCGCGGGTGGTGCGGGCGACGGCGGTGGCGGAGAACTCGTAGGCGGCCGGCGCCTCACCCCACACCATCAGGCCGAGACGATCGGCCCAGTAGAGGAACCGGGGGTCCTCGACCTTCTGATGTACGCGGGCGGCGTTGAAGCCGAGCCCGAGGATGAGCCGGACCTCGTCCTCGAGCGCCCCCGCGGTCGGGGCAGCGAGGTGCGACGACGGCCAGAACCCCTGACTGAGCACCGACCGCAGGTAGTAGGGCCGGTCGTTGAGCAGGAACCGCCCTCCGCCCACAGCCGTGGACCGCAGCCCGAGGTACGAGGCGACCTCGTCCCCGCCGACCCGGACCGTCGCGTCGATCAGCGTCGGCCGCTCCGGCGACCAGAGCAGTTCCTCATAGGCCTGCCCGTTCTCCTGGCCGGGCAGCGTGATCGTGGCGACCGCGCGCTGAGCGGTGACCGGGACCCGCACCGAACCCAGGGACAGGTCGTCATGCCACAGCTCGATCTCGCACGCCGTGCCCGGCGACGGCGGCCGGTTGAGGCCGATCTCGGCGCGCACCGTGGCGGCCGGCAGGTCGGCCGTCCAGTGCAGGCTCTCCACCGCCACCGCGGGGGTCGCCTCCAGCCACACCGGCTGCCAGATGCCGGAGGTCCGGTCGTACCAGATGACGTGGGCGTCGCGCCGCCAGTCCTGTTTGCCGCGGGGCTGCCCGACGTCGGCGGCCCGGTCCTCCGCCCGTACCCTAATAACTTGATCTTGATCGGGTTTTACATGGTCCTGCACGTCGAAGCCGAACGGGGTGTGGCCGCCCTCGTGGTCGCCGAGCTTGGCGCCGTTGAACCAGACCGAACAGCGGTAGTCGACCGCGCCGAACCGCACCACCAGCCGGGGCCTCGGCCCAGGGTCGTAGCCGGCCGCGACGATCGTGGCCCAGGGGATGTCGCGCTCGTACCAGAGGACGTCGTGGAACCCCGTGTCGCCGATGCCGGACGCGGCCGACTCGGGCGGGAACGGCACCGTGATGGTCCGCGTCCAGTCCGGCTGGTCGTAGCCGAAGCGCCATTCGCCCGACAGGTCGGCCCACTGCGAACGGACCAGCTGCGGACGAGGGGTCGGATCGTCCTGGTGGGCGGCTCTCATGCGCTGGTCTCCTTCCGGTACGCCGTGGAGGCCTCGGTCTCCGACCGCAGCAGTTCTCCGTCCACGGTCTCGGTGACGTGCAGCAGTCCCATCCGGCGTAGGAACGGCGTGACGCCCTGGGTGACGTCGGCGTAAACCTCGGCGGTCGGCGTCGCACCGCTGCCCGGATCGAGCATGAACTCCTCGACGTTGCGGCCGCCCGAGGCGAACGACCAGTCGACGAAGTCGAGCAGCGGCCACCAGGTGTAGCCGCGGATGTCCAGGCCCTCGGCGCGCAGCCGGCGCACGGCCGCGATCGAGTCCTCGGCCCACCGCCGGCGGGTGCTCTCGTCGCCCTCGATGCTGGTCTCGGTGACCGCCATCGGCAGACCGTACCGGTCGTGCGCGGTCCGCAGCGCGTACTCCAGTCCCTCGGCCCACCGGTTCTCGGTGACCTGCCGGATCTGACCGTCCACCTCCTCGATCACCCGCGGCGTGAGGTCGGGGTAGTAGTTGACGCCGAGGACATCGATCACCGGCACGTCCACGAGAAACCGGTCGAGGTCGTCCGGGGATGCGCCGTTGGCGAGCAGCCACGGAAAGAGCGGATGACCGGCGTCGACCCGGCCGAGCAGCAGGTCGGTCGGCAGATGCCCGATCCCGGCCAGCAGCGCGGTGTGCTCGGCCAGCGAGGACGGGGAAGAGGAAGAGGACGAATACATGCTGGCCGCCTCGACGTGCACGATCACCGCGTCCGGGTTGGCCGCCCGCACTCCGGCGATGGTCTGCCGGATGCCCTCGACGATCGACACGGTCACCCGGGTCCAGCCGGTCCAGCCGGTCAGCGCGGGCGGCCACACGCCGCGCAGCCCGCAGAACGACGCGGTGGTCAGCGGCTCGTTCAGCGGCGTCAGGTGGTCGACGACACCGCGGTAGCGGGCCGCGAACGCGGACGCGAACGCGGCGATCGCCGCCGGATAGCGCGGGTCGGCGAACGCGCCGTCCAGCCAGGTCGGCGTGCCGTAGTGGACCAGGTCGGCGATGACGGTCAGGCCGAGCTCGGCGGTCGCGTACTCCAGTCGTACGTCGAGCTCGGACCAGTCGTAGACGCCGGGCGCCGGGCAGACCCGGGGCCAGCTGACGCCGTACCGCAGGCCGCCGGCACCGAACTCGGCGGCCGCCGCCATGTCGTCGCGCCACCGGTCGTCGTGGCCGGTCAGCGCGTGCTCGTCGAGCCGGGACATGCCCGAGCCGGCCGGTGGATAGACGCAGGTGTCCTCGATGCCCAGCAGCCACTGGAGATCGCCGGGGGAGAAGAATGGCACTGCTGAGCTCATTTCAGGCCGCTGGTCGAGATTCCGGCGACGAAGTAGCGCTGCGCCAGGAAGAACACGACCGCGATCGGTAGCAGGGAGATGACGGCGCCCGCGAACAGCACCGCGTGGTCGGTGACGTGCTGTCCGGCGAAGAGCGCGAGACCGGCCGGCAGGGTCTGCATGGTGTTGTCGGTGCTCACCACGAGCGGCCAGATCAGGTCGTTCCAGAGGTTGGTGAAGTTGAGCAGGGCGACCGTCGCGATCGCCGGCTTGGCCAGCGGCAGGATCACCCGCCAATAGATGCGCAGGTGCCCGGCGCCGTCGATCCGGGCGGCCTCGTCCAGCTCCTTCGGGATGCTCATGAAGAACTGGCGGAACAGGAAGATGCCGAACGCGCTGGTCGCGCGGGGGAGGATCAGGCCCTGGTAGGTGTTGAGCCAGCCGAAGTGGAACAGCTCCATGAAGACCGGGATGAGGGTCACCTGGAACGGCACCATCAGGGTGACCAGCACCAGCCAGAACGCCACGGTGCGGCCGCGGAACTCCAGCCGGGCCAGGGCGTACGCGCACATCGAGTCGAACAGCAGGGTCAGCACGGTGGTGGCCCCGGCGAACAGCACGCTGTTGAGCAGCAGGCGCAGGAACGGCAGCTGCTGCCAGACACCCTGGTAGCCGTGCAGGGTCCACTCGTGCGGGATGAGGCTCGCGGTGTGCCCGTAGAGGTCCGCCTCGGTGCGGAACGAGCCGGCCACCGTCCAGATGATCGGCACGAGCGCCAGCAGCAGGCCGATCCCGACGTAGATCCACTTGAGCGATTTAGTCAGCATCGTTGTACCTGAAGATCCGTAGTTGCAGGGCGGAGACCAGCACGACCACGATGAACAGCACCCAGGAGGTGGCCGCCGCGTACCCGGTCTCGTAGTTGACGAACCCGTCCCGGTAGAGCTTGGTGACCAGCGTTTCGGTGTGGTCCAGCGGTCCGCCGCTGGTCATCACGTAGACGAGGTCGAACAGCTGCAGCGACTGCACGGTGACCATGAAGGTCACGAACAGCATCGTCGGGCGCAGCGCCGGCAGGGTGATCGAGCGCAGCGTCTGCAGGCGTCCCGCGCCGTCCAGCGACGCAGCCTCGTAGTGCTCACCCGGGATGGCCTTGAGCCCGGCCACCAGCACGATCATCACGAAGCCGGCGTTCTTCCAGACGTTCACGAAGATCACCGTGGGCAGCGCGAGCGCGGTCGACTGCAGCCAGTTGACCGGCTCCAGCCCGAGCGCCCTGGTCACGCCGCCGATCAGCCCGATGTCCGGGTCGAGCAGGAAGCGCCAGGTCATGCCGACGGTGGTCAGCGAGATGACGGTCGGGAAGAAGAACACCGACCGGATCACCCGGCTGACGACATTCTCCGACTGCAGGGCCAAAGCCAGACCAAGACCGATTACTACGAGTACGGCGGTGGAGGCGACCGTGATGATCAAGGTGTTGGCCAGCGCCCGCCGGAACTGCTCGTCGCCGAACAGCTTGGTGTAGTTGTCCAGGCCGGACCACGGCTGCTCGGCCGCGCCGATGGTCCAGTGGTGCAGGCTGTACCAGAGCGATCGGACGATCGGGAACAGCACGAACACGCCGAGGATCAGCAGGCTCGGGGCCATGAAGAGCCAGCCCACCGGGCCCCGGCCGCGAAGAGCGGCCGGGACCTTGCCGGCGAGCGTCGTCACTGCGTACAGCCAGTAAGTTCGTTGATTTTCTTGGCGGCGGTGGCGGCGGCGCCCGCGACATCTCCGTCCCGCGTCGCCGTCTGGATCAGCGGAACGTACGCGTCGGTGTCGACCTTGGTGGCGTTCGGCACCTGCGGCAGGTAGAGGCGGGCGTTGGACACCTGGCTCGCGAACACCGACACGGTCGGGTCGGCCTTGAGGTCGGCGTTGTCGCTCAGGTCGGTACGCAGCGGCGGGAAGCCGGTGCTCTTGGAGAACTTCAGCTGCGCGGTCTGGCTGGTCCAGTAGGCGAGGAACTGCTGCGCCTGCTGCGGGTGCTTGGTCTTGGCCGAGATCGCGAGCGGCGCGGTCGAGCCGAGGGTGACCGACTTACCGTCGGCGCCGGTCGGCACGGTGGCCAGGCCGAAGTCGACACCGGCGGTCTTGTAGCTGGCCGCGGCCCACGGGCCGTTGATCTCCATGGCCGCCTTGCCGGCCGAGAAGAGCGAGTCGGCCTCGGCGCCGCTGAGCCCGACCGGGGAGATCTTCTTGTCCTTGACCAGGTCGACCCACGGCTGCAGGCTCGCGATGCCGGCCGGGGTACCGACCACGCTGCAGTTGTTGCTGTCGACGATGTCGCCGCCGCTGAGCCACTGCAGGATCGGCCACATCTGGATGGTGTTGTTGTCCGCCAGCACCAGGCCGTAGTTGCCGCCGGTGGTCAGCTTGGCCGCTTGCTCCTGGAGCTCGGCCACCGTGGTCGGGGGCGTGCTGACCAGCTTCTTGTTGTAGTAGAGGCTCAGCGTCGCGTAGTTGGCCGGCACCGCGTACAGCTTGTCGTTGTAGGTGAACTCCTTGACCAGCTCGGCCGCGAGCTGGTCGGTGTTGACCTTGTCGTCGCCGGTGCCGGTGTTGGTGATCGGCAGCACCGAGTTCGTCTTGACGTACTGCGCGATCGCGTTCGGGTCGGACGACGGGGCGGCGATGTCCGGCCCCTGCCCGGTGACCCAGGCCGACGGTAGCTTCTGCTGAATGGTGTCCCAGGACATCTTGGTCATCGTGACCTTGATGTCCGGGTGTGCCGCGTTGAAGTCCGCGACGATCTCGTCGTAGCCGGGGGCGTCACCGCCGGTGAAGCCGGTCCACACGGTCAGGTCGACCGGTCCCGATGCCGAGCTGTCGTCGCTGTTGCCGCAGCCGCTCACCAGCAGCCCGGTCAGGGCGACGCTTGCCAGGGCGGCGAGGGCTCGCTTGTTTCTCATGGCTCTCCTTCGACTCCAAGCCGACCGGCTGAGTGACAGCCCAGCACGTCGGTGATCTTCATGTCGGCGTTCCAAGTCAATGAACATCTGCAGGTGGGACCTGCTTCATCGATTAAGCAGGAACATACGCGCCCGTTCCCTGCTGATCAAGGGTCTGTTACGGCGGTGTGACACGTTCTCGAAATTTGTGTACGACTGTCATACAATCCTGCACATGGATCTTGTCGCGGTGGTCACGGGTGCGGCGCGCGGTATCGGGCGCGAGGTGGTGGTCCGGCTGCGCGCCGGGGGATATCGGGTCGTCGCCGCCGACGTGTCGCCGGGGGTGGCCGACCTGGCCGAGGCCGGGTGGGTGGTGCCGGTCGTCGCCGACGTCACCGCCGGCGATGCGCCGGCCGCGGTGATCGGCCGGGCGGTCGACGAGTTCGGGCGGCTCGACCTGCTGGTCAACAACGCCGGGCGGTTCCTGCGCCGGCCGATCCTGGACACCGGCGACGACGACTTCGACCTGCTGTTCGGCATCAACGTGCGGTCGGCGTTCCGGTTCACCCGGGCGGCGCTGCCGCACCTCATCGCCGGCCACGGTTGCATCGTCAACACCGCGTCGATCTCCGGGCTCGTCGGGGTGACCAACCAGAGTGTGTACGCGATGACCAAGGGCGCGATCGTCCAGCTGACCCGGCAGTTGGCGATCGAGTGCGCACCCCTCGGCGTACGCGTCAATGCCGTCGCCCCCGGCGCCGTGGACACCGGATTCATGGACGAGGCCCGCGCGGCCGACCCGGACCCGGCGGCCAGTCTGGCGGTGACGCTGGGCAACCATCCGATCGGGCGGATGTCGACGCCGGCCGAGGTGGCGCGCGCGATCGTCTTCCTGGCCGCACCGGAGTCGGCCGGCATCACCGGTACGATCTTGAGCGTGGACGGTGGCTATGTCGCCCGCTGACTATCAGGTGACGATCGTCAAGTACGGCACCCGGCAGACGGTGCGCAGCGACGTCTACCTCAACTACCACCTGTACGGCGAGCCGGACGCCCCGATCGGCATGGACTACTTCTTCTGGGTCGTCCGCAACGCCGACCGCACGATCGTCGTGGACACCGGCTTCTCGGCGGCCGGCGGCGCCCGCCGCCAGCGCACCACCCTGATCGACCCGGCCGCCGCGTTCGAGGCGCTGGGCGTGACCGACCCGACGATCGTCGTCACCCACGCCCACTACGACCACATCGGCAACCTCGACCTGTTCCCGTCCGCGCCCGTGGTCATCGCGGCCGCCGAGTACGACTTCTGGACCGGCCCGCACGCGCATCGGGTGCTGCTGCACCACTCGGTGGAGGACGACGAGATCGACCACCTGCGGCAGCGCCGGTTGCAGACCTTCACCGGCGAGTTCGATCTGGCGCCCGGCGTGCGGGTGATCCAGCTGGGCGGGCACACGCCGGGCCAGAGCGTGGTGCTGGTCGACACGGCGGCCGGCCCGGTGCTGCTGGCCTCGGACGCGGTGCACTACTACGAGGAGTACGAGCGGAGCATGCCGTTCAGCCAGGTGTCCGCCCTGGTCGACATGTACGAGGGGTTCGAGCGCATCCGCTCGATGGTCGCGTCCGGCGAGGTGCGGCACCTGGTGTCCGGCCACGACCCGGACACCCTGGCCCGCTTCACCCCGGTCACCGGCCCGCTGGCCGGCCTGGCCGCCACCATCGGCTGACCCGTCGGCGTGGGTATGGTCGGGTGATGCCCGAGCTGGTGCGGCTGCACGCCGATCATGCCCCGGCGGTCCTGGCCTTCGAGACGGCGAACCGCGCCTACTTCGCCGCCTCGATCTCCGACCGCGGCGACGACTTCTTCACCGAGTTCACCGAACGCCACGCGGCGCTGCTGGCCGAACAGGAGGCCGGCACCTGCGCCTTCCACGTGCTGGTCACCGAGGACGGCACGGTGCTGGGCCGTTTCAACCTGATCGACATCGAGAACCAGACCGCAGTACTCGGCTACCGGGTAGCCCAGCAGGCCGCCGGCCGAGGCCTGGCAACCGCCACGGTTCTCGAACTGTGCCGCTTGGCCCCGGTCCAGTACGGACTGCACACGCTGCGAGCCGCCTCCGCCACCCAGAACGTCGCGTCCCAGAAGGTGCTGACCAAGGCCGGCTTCGTCCCGACCGGCCCGGCCGACCCGGCCCAACTCGGCGGCAAGCCAGGCAGTTGGTACCAGCGCGACCTTCGCCGTCCGCCCACATAGCGGCGCGGAGAAGCCGACGCCGACGAGCGCCCGCACCCACCGACGCCGACGAACAGGCCACGCTCAAGTCCAAATCGGTAGCGCAGACCGAATCCCTCGCCCGTCGCCGCCCCGTCGCCGCCTGTCGCCGCAGCCGGCCCTGCCGGGCGGCCGCCGAACACCTCCGGCGCCGGCCCACGAAGCCCGCCCGCCGCGCGTGATGCAGATGCGCGCGACCCAGATATGGCGCCTGCACTCGACCCGGCCGCGGCCTTAGGGCTGGCCCGCGCCCCCCGGTGCAGGCAGCTTGGTCTGGCTGCGCTTGGTTCGGCAGCGGCTGGTGCGGCCGCGCTTGGTCTGGCCGCGCTTGGTCTGGCCGCGCTTGGTCCGGATGGGCTTGGTCTGGCTGCGCTTGGTTCGGCAGCGGCTGGTGCGGCCGCGCTTGGTCTGGCCGCGCCTGGTCCGGATGGGCTTGGTCCGGATGGGCTTGGTCTGGCCGCGCTTGGTGCGGCAGCGGCGGGTGCGGCCGCGTTTGTTCTGGTCGCGCTTGGTCCGGACGGGCTTGGTTCGGGCGCGCGTGGTCTGGCAGTGGCGAGTGCGCGCGCCTGATTGGACCGCGCTTGGTCTGGTCGCGCTCGGTCCGGACAGGCTTGGTTCGGGCGCGTTTGGTCTGGCCGCGCTTGGTCCGGATGGGCTTGGTTCGGCCGTGCCTGAACCGGATGGGCTTGGTTCGGGTGCGCCTGTTCGGAACGGGATCGGTCGGGCCGCGGCTGGTCTGGCTGCGCGTGGTCTGGCTGTGCCTGGTCTGGCCGGACTTGGTCCGGGCACGGCTGGACCGGAGGGTGGGCGGCGATTCTGATTCCGGTTGGTTGTTTCGCTGGGTCGTGCTGCCCTGTGGGAGTCGGGGGCTGCCTGCACCTTTGCTCTGGCCGGGGCGGGGGCGATGCCGGCGGGCTGCTTGGAGGGGGCAGCGTCCGTGGTGGACGGTTGGGCGGAGTGGGTGCCTGCCCTGGGCGGTTGGGTGGAGTGGGTGCCTGCCCTGGGCGGTTGGGTGGTGCGGGTCGGTGGGCGGGTCTGGTTCAGGCCGTTTCGGCTTTCGTCGATCACCGGGGCCCGACTCGGATCGCGCGAACCGGCTTCCACCCGCCACTGCCTCTGCTCGTGTCGATGGGCCTTGCCCCAATCGCGGTGGCGTTGATGCTCGCGGCGGAACTCCTCGGCTATCGGAGAATAGTTTCTCGACGCGGTCGGGTCACGCATCGCCGCGATTTCCGATCGTGAGAACAATGACGTCTGCCGCATGCGAATATTATCTCGCCAAACCGCTCGGAAATCTGCCCCCGGATTTTCGTAGATCATGCCAAAATTGGCTCAAGGTGGAGGTGTCGGCCAGGCAACTTTTGTAGCGGCTCGCGCTTCTGGATTTCTTCGCATCAAGGCTATGGCGTTCGGAAATCTTTTAAGAATATTGTTAATTACGGCGGCGCGGAGTGGGTCAGGGGCGATGTTCTCCGTGGTTTCTGCCGCGATTGCCGGCTGCGCCGACGTCCATCACGCACACGCACACGCACACCCGCGGCCGGGGGCGTGGGCGGGGACGGGGACGGGGACGGGTCGAGGCTGAGTTCCTTGTGCAGATCATTGCCGGATGCGTGGCTGGGGAGTCTCTGGGCTGCGGGCTGCGGGTCTACCGTCGGTCCATCTCTTCGAGGAGGATCGGGGCGGAGGCGGTTACCGCGTGGATGCCCAGCACTGAGGCTATCTCCATTACCTCCAGGATTTCGCGGGCGGTTGCGCCGTATTCTATGGCGTTTTCGATGTGCAGTTTCAGGCCCTTTGTGTACAGGTGGGTCGCGGCCGTGTCGAAGGCTATGTAGACGAATTCCTTGATTTTTGGTTCCAGGGTGCCGGTGCGCCATGGCACGGACGAGAATTCGGTGTATGCGGCGAACAGCTCCGGATCCAGTTCCAGGATCTCGTCCCAGAACGGGTGCCAATAGCCGCGCGTACTCTCGAACTCGGTCTTGATTTTCTCCTGCTCCGGAGTCAGCGGAGTGGGGGCGGTTCGCAGGCCTTTTTCCTCCAGGACCTCCACCAGGATCGGCACGCCTAGGTTCATGGCGTGGATGCCCAGGGTGGCGGTCAGCTCCAGGACCTCCATGATCTCCTGTGGAGTTACGCCCAATTTCAGGGCGGCCTGGATGTGCTGGCGGACTCCGGGCAGGTACATGTGGGTGGCATTCGCGTCTATCGCTATGTAGATGAGTTCTTTGACCTTTGGGTCCAGCACGCCGTGGCGCCATGGCACGGCGGAGAAATTCAGGTAGGCCAGGAGGAAATCGGGATCCAACTGGAGTACGGCGTCCCACGTGGCGCTCCAGGTACCCCGTACCCGGATGAACTCGTCTTTGATCTCTTCCGGGGTCATCGTGGTGCCTTTCGCAGCCAGTTCACTATTTCGGTGTGGTCGGCGGTGGGAGCCAAGGCGGTGGCGGCCAGGGACCACAGATCGGCGGCCGCCTGGCCCAGGGGATCGGGGGTGCCTACCTCGGCGGCCAGGTCGACGGCTATCCGCATGTCCTTGAGCATCAGGCGTAGGCCGAAGCCCGAGTCGAAGGTGCCGGGCAGCACGAAGTTGGGCCATTTGTTCTCGGTGGAGCCGCTGCGGCCGCTGGAACCGTTGAAGATCGCCAGCATGACCTCGGGGTCGAGGCCGAAACGCTCGCCGGCCAGCATCGCCTCGCTCGTGACCAGCAGGTGGGTGGCGGACATCAGGTTGTTCAGAGCTTTGACGGCGTGGCCGCTGCCGACCGTGCCGGCCCGGGTCGTCGTGCCGAGGATCGACAGGACCGGTTCGACGCGGTCGAGGTCGGCCGAGTCGCCGCCGGTCATGATCGTCAGCTTTCCGGTGCGAGCCCGGGCGACGCCGCCGGAGACCGGCGCGTCGACAAGCGTGAGGCCGCGCGCTTTCAGGGCGGCCGCGAGCGCCCGCGTGCGAAGCGGCTCCGACGAGCTCATGTCGACGACGATCGCGCCGGTTCGGTCGCGGACCCCAGCCTCGTGGATGGCGCCGGCGTTCGCCTCCGCAGCGTCGCGGGGGGAGGCGTGCGCGGCGTCGCGGATGGCTGCGGGCGCAGCGTTGCTGGTGACTGCCGCCATGATCTCTTCGGCTGTTGCCTCGACTATGTCGGAGTTCGGGAGCATCAGGATGATGACGTCGGCGTCGCGGATCGCCTCGGGGATGCTGGTGGTGGCGATGCCGCCGGCTTCGGTCAATGCCCGGCGGGGCGGCTCGGCTACGTCGAAGCCCTGCACCCGGTGGCCGGCCTCGATCAAGCGTGCCGACATCGGGCCGCCCATGTTGCCGAGGCCGATGAAGGCGACCGTCATTCGGTCACCTCCTCGGCCCAGCGGGTCTTGCCGAGGGAGATGGCGGTGTGCGACATGGTGGAGTCGGCGGTGGCGCCGTGCCAGTGCTTCTCGCCGGGCGGTACCCACACCGTGTCGCCGGCGGTGATCTCGCGTGGGTCCTGGCCGGCGGTGCAGATCAGGCCGCGGCCGGTCAGCACCTGCAGGATCTGGCCGTAGTCGTGGGTGTGCCAGAAAGTACGGGCGCCGGGCGTGAAGAACACCGTGGTGATGGTGGTTCCGTCGGTGGCCGGCAGCACGGGGGTGAACCACGCCTCGCCGGTCACCGTGGACGGCCGCTGCTCGGACGGGCCGTGCCCGCGCGCGATCTTCATGAGTTCTCCTGCAGGCGTACGCCGCCGGAGAGGTCCCCGATGGCGTCGACGACGGTGTTGCTGATCTCGTCGGCGTAGCCGAGCGCCCGCGCCATGCCGAAGCTGGCCACCGGGCCGGCCGCGTTGAGGCTCGCGACGCCGAGCTTCGCCGCCAGCGCGACGTAGAGGTTGACGTCCTTGAGCATCAGGCTGTTGGTGAGCCCGCCCTTGAGGTAGTCGCCGTGCACGATCTTCGGGAAGCGGTTGAGGGTGGCGAAGTTGACGCCGGAGCTCGCGTTGAGCACGGCCAGCAGCACGTCGAGGTCGATCCCGGCCTTGCGGCCCGCCACCATCACCTCGGCGGTGGCGGCCAGCGCGGTCGCATTGAGGAAGTTGTTGAGCAGCTTCACCGTGTGCCCGGCCCCGCTCGGGCCGCAGTGGAAGATCTGCGCGGCGACCAGGTCGAGCACCGGCCGGGCCTGGTCGAGCGCGTCGAGGTCGCCGCCGACCATCAGGGTGAGCGCGCCCTTCTCGGCCGCCGCGGCGCCGCCGGAGATGCCGGCGTCCAGGTAGGACGCCCCGCGCGCGGCGAGCAGCGCGTGCAGCCGGGTTGTCGAGTCGGGGGCGGCGGTGGACAGGTCGACCACGATCTGGCCGGGCCGGGCGTGTGCGAGCACCCCGTCGTCGCCGAGCACCACCGACTCGACGACGTGGCTGTCGGGCAGGGACAGCAGGACGATGTCGCTGCCGGCGGCCACCTCGCCGATCGAGCCGGCCGCCTTCGCCCCGGCGGCGGCGACGTTCTCCGCGGCGAGGTCGTAGCCGAGCACCGGATGGCCGGCCCGCACGATGCAGGCGGACATCCGGCCGCCCATGTTGCCGAGTCCCGCGAAGCCGATCCTCATTTCAGGAGGAGCCCTTCGGCGTTGAGGCCGAACAGCTGCCGGATGTCGGGTTCGGGCAGGCCGGCGTCGAGCAGCCCGCGGGCCGCGCGGCGGTAGAGGGTGACCGGCAGCGGGTTGGTCTTCTGGCCGGAGTCGGACGAGATGATCGTCTGCCCGATGCCGACCTCCTTGATGAACGTCAGCAGCTCACCGAGATCGCGCCGGCGTTCGGGCCGGCCGAAGTACATGATCGCGCAGTGCTCGATGAACACGCCCTGGCGGGCCCACGCGACGGCCTGTTCGACCGAGGCGCCGACCACGAAGACCGGGTGGTTAACCACGATTCGGTTTACGCCGGCTTCGCGCGCGGCGCTGATCAGGGCGGATGACTCGGTTATGCCGAGGTGCCCACACGTCAGCACGGCATCTTCGGCGGCGATCACCGAAAGGATGTCACGCACCGAAGGGAGCACGGCGCCGTCCTCGTCGAGGATCGTGATGATCTCGTTGGGGCGCAGGTCGACCTCGGGGGTCGGGAAGCCGGTGTCGTGGTTCTCGTGGTGGCTGACGTGCGCGGCCGAGGAGAGCGTCGGGAACCAGACCATCCGGCCACCCATCCGCAGAGCAAGCTCCACCGCGTACGGGTTGAGGCCGCCGACCGTGCGGTTGAGGGCGATCCCGCCGTACACCTCGGTGGAAAGCCCTTCGAGACCGGCCGAGCGCAGGGCGAGGATGTCGGTGACCATGCTGTGGTGGTGGGATTTGGCGACGATGGCCCGGAAGCCGAAGTCGGACGCGTCCCGGGCGGCGTCGAGGATGCTCATCCGCCGCGGGAACGGGCTGGGCCCGGGGTGCTGGTGCAGGTCGACCGCGCCGACCAGCAGGGCATCGGCCTCCGGGTCGGGAACGAGACGGTCCTCGTCGGCGGACGGGTTGAACGGGTAGTCGACGGTGGTCACGCTGATCTCCTCAGGGGGTTTTACTCGGCGACCAGAACCTGGTCCTCGGGACGCCAGTGCGTGACGACCCGGGACCCTGGTGCGAGGGACGCCGGTGCGCCGACCGGCAGCACGGCGCAACCGGCCGCGCCGTCGCCGAACGCGAGTTCGATCCGGTGGAACGTGCCGTAGAAGGACACGTCGGTGACTTCGGCCGGGGCGGTGTTGTGGCCGGTCGGCACGGACTGCTCGTCCCCGGCGATCACGAGGCGTTCCGGCCGCACGATCAGGTGGCCGTCGTCCGGGAAGACGCCGGCCCACTTGCGGTCGTGCCAGGCGTAGACGTCATTGCCGAGACGCTTGCCGGCGAAGACGTTCGACTCGCCGAGGAATTTCGCCACGAATGACGTGGTGGGCCGGTGGTAGAGATCGGTCGGCGTGCCGAGCGCGACGATCTTGCCGTGGTTGAAGATGGCGATCCGGTCGGAGAGCGTCATCGCCTCGTCCTGGTCGTGCGTGACGAAGACGAAGGTCAGGCCCAGCTCCTGGTGGAGTCGCTTGATCTCGCGCTGCAACGACTGCCGCAGCTTGCGGTCGAGCGCGCTGAGCGGCTCGTCGAGCAGCAGCACGCTGGGCGCGAAGACCACCGCCCGGGCCAGCGCCACCCGCTGCTGCTGCCCGCCGGAGAGCTCGTGCGGCCGGCGGTTGCCCATCCCGGCCAGGTCGACCAGCTCCAGGGCGTTGCCGACCAGCGTGGCCGACTCGGTGGCCGGGACCTTGCGTTCGCGCAGCGGGAACGCGATGTTCTGCGCGACCGTGAGGTGCGGGAACAGCGCGTAGTTCTGGAACACCATGCCGAAGTTGCGCCGGTGCGGTGGCATCCGGGTGATGTCGGTGCCGTTCAGCTCGATCCGGCCGGCGGTGGGCTCGGTGAACCCGACGATCATGTTGAGCGTCGTGGTCTTGCCGGAGCCGCTCGGGCCGAGCAGCGTGATGAACTCGCCCGGCTCGATGGCGAGGTCGATGTGGTCGACGGCCGGCGGCTCGGCGTTGCCGTACCGCTTGACGAGACCGCTCAGGTCGAGCCGGCCGCCGGTCTTCGGGGAGTTCATCGCTTGCCTCGGTTTCCGCGCCGCGCGCCGGCGATCTGGGCGAACAGGATGGGAACGCTGACCAGGACGACCATCAGGCTCGACGCGGCCGAGATGGTCGGGTCGATCTGGACGGTGACGCTGTTGAACATCTGCACCGGCAGCGTGATCGCGCCCGGCGCCTGCAGGAACAGGGCGATGACCACCTCGTCCAGCGACGTCACGAACGCCAGCACGGCGCCGGACAGGATGCCCGGCAGGACCAGCGGCAGGGTCACCCGGCGGAACGCGTTGACCGGGTGCGCGCCGAGGCTCGCCGCCACCCCGGTGAGGCGGCCGTCCATGCCCTGCAGCCGGGCGGTCACCGCGATCACCACGAACGGCACGGCCAGCGCGGTGTGCGCCAGGATGATCCCGATCAGCGTGCCGTTGAGGCCGAGCCGCAGCGCGACCGAGAAGACCGCCAGCGCGACCAGGATGTGCGGGACGATCATGGGGGAGAGCAGGAAGCCGTTGACCGGGCCGCGCCATCGCGAGCTCAGCCGGGCCAGGCCGAACGCGGCCGCCGTGCCGAGCAGGGTGGCCAGCAGCGCGGTGAAGAAGCCGACCTGCAGCGAGTTGAGGATCGACGCGACCCACTCCGGCGAGGTGAACAGCTCGTGGTACCAGCGCAGCGACCAGCCCTGCGGCGGGAAGCGGAACGTCTGGGTCGACGAGAAGCTCATCGGGATGACCACCAGGGTCGGCGCGACCAGGAGGAACCCGACGACCGTGGTGTAGATGCGCAGCCACGGGCGTACCTCGGAAGCCTTCTCCGACCTGGCCGGCGCCACCAGGCCGGTCACCGCGCCGGCCATCCGCCGGCTCAGGCCGAGCACGACGAGCGTCACCACGAACAGGAACATGCCCATCGCGCCGGCGCCGCCGAAGTCCAGCAGCTCCTTGGTCCGTACGTTGATGACCTGGGCGATCATCGCGTTGCGGGTGGAGCCGAGCAGCGCCGGCGTCACGTAGAAGCCGAGCGCGAGCACGAACGCCAGCGACATGCCGGCCAGCACACCCGGGCGGGCCAGTGGCAGGTAGACCCGGCGGAACGCGCGGTATTTCGGGGCGCCGAGGCTCTGCCCGGCCGCGACCAGCCGGCCGTCGATCTGCTCCATCGCGGTGTACATGGGCAGCACCAGGAACGGCAGCAGCACCTGGGTCATCGAGATGCCGACGGCGAGGGTGGTGCCGAGCAGGGTGACGTTGCCGAAGCCGAGGAACCGCAGGATGTCCTGCACCACGCCGCCGTCCTGCATGAGGACCAGCCAGGCGAAGTTGCGGGCCAGCATGCTCGTCCAGAACGGGACGAGCACCACGGTCACCAGTACCGCGCGCATCATCGGGCCGGCCAGCGTCATCGCGTACGCGTAGGGGAAGGCCAGCAGCCCGCCGACGACCGCGACGGTGAATGCGACGACCAGCGTGCGGCCGAGCACCTTCAGCGTGTAGCCGTCGGTGAACAGCGAGGTGTAGTTGCCCAGCCCGGCCGACGGCTCGGTGAAGCTGTCGACGACCACGTTCACCAGCGGGACGACGAACAGGATGACCAGCGCGACCAGGGCCGGCAGCAGGAGCAGCCACCCGGGCCGGGTGCGGCGGGCCGGCACCCGCCGCGGGGGCGCCTCGCGCGTGATGGTCGGCGCGGCCATCGTCAGCCGACCTTCCAGCTCGTCCAGCGCTTGGTCAGCGCGTCGGTGTTCGCGATCCACCACTGCTTGTCCTGCTCGATGGTCTTGCCGCGGTCGGGCAGGAACGCGTTGAACTTCTTCTGGATGTCGGAGTAGCCGACCGTGTTCAGGTCGATGTCGGGCCGGCTCGGCGCGGTGCCGGTGAGCTTGGCGTAGGCGACCGACTGGGCCGGCTCGGTGACGAACGCGAGCATCTGCTGGGCGAGCGCCTTGTGCGGCGCGCCCTTCGGGATGACCAGCGCGCCGATGTCGGTGGTGTTGAAGTCCCAGACGGGGACCAGGTTGGCGCCGCTCTGCGCCGACACGATGGTCCGGGCGGTGACCGTGATGACCATCGCGGCCTGCTTGTCCACCAGCATCTGCTGGATCTGGCCGTAGCTGGCGGCGAAGACGAGCGAGCTCTTGATGGTGTCGATCTTCTTGAACGCGCGGTCGAGGTCGAGCGGGTAGACCTGGTCCGGCGGGACCCCGTCGGCGACGAGTGCGGCCTCGAACAGCCCGGCCTTGGGGTAGTCGTAGACGACCCGCTTGCCCGGGAAGTTCTTGGTGTCGAAGAAGTCCTTGATCGAGGTCGGTTTCGCGCCGGGGAAGAGGTCGGCGTTGTAGCTGAAGACGTTGGCGTAACGGTAGGTGGGGACGAAGCAGTCACCGGTCGTACCCGGCGGGAATTTGCTGCGGTCGAGCGCCGGGTCGTCGAGCTTCTCGAACAGCTCGCCGCAGTAGGCGCCGGCGTAGATCCAGCTCATGTTGGCCAGATCCCAGATCGTCTTGCCGGCCGCCACCATGGTCTTGACCTGGGACTGCTCGGCCGGGCTGATGTTGGTGAAGACGGTGCCGGTCTTCGTGGTGAAGGGCACCTGGAGCGCGGTCTTCTCGTCCTCCTGGAACTGACCGCCGGTGCTGGCCCAGGTGAGCTTGTTCGCCGACCCGCTGTCGCCGGAGTCGCCGCCCACGCCGCAGGCCGCCAGGAGAAGGGTGCTTGCCGTTATCAAGGTCAGGAAGCGGTGTGTCCTCATTGTCATCGCCTTTTCCGGCTCACGGTGATCCAGGGCCGGGACCCCCGGCCCTCGTCGGCTTGATATGTCAGTCCGTCGGGCTGACCATGCGGCGGCTGATCCGTTCGGCGCCTTGCAGGAGGGCGCGCGCCACCGCGCTGTCGATTTCCTCGGGTACGAATTGGGCGATGCCGACCACGGCCAGCGTCGCCACGAGCCGGCCGGACGGATCGAGGACCGGGGTCGCCACGGCGCTGACGCCGTTGGCCTGACTGACCCGGACCACGATGCCCGTGCGGCGCGCCTCCTCGAGCTCCGCCTCGGTCGCGTTCACCGGCGGCGCCCCCTCGCGGAACCGGTAGTACGACCTGTTGCGGTAGGCCCAGAAGACAACCGTCTGCGCGGCGTCCGGCCCGAGCAGGCTGCCGACCGCGATCGAGACGTGCGCGGTGCGGCTCGAATCCTCGCGGACCTGCGCCACCACGGGGCTGTGGCCGTTCCAGACGCTGAGCACCACCGTGTGGCGCATGCTCACGCTGATCTCCTCCATGACCGGGCGGGCCAGGTCGAGAACCCCGAGCCGGGACAGGGCCATGGTGCCGAGCTCGGCGAGCAGGACGCCGAACTCGTAGCGGTTACGGTCGCGGCGCTGCAGGAGGCCGTGGTTCTCCATCGACGCCAGGTAGCGGTGGGCGGTCGACTTGCCGACGCCCAGCTCCTCCGCCGCCGACACCAGGTCGATGGTGTCGTGCGCGGCGAGCAGCCGCAGCAGCTGGACGACCCGCGCCACCACCTGAAGGTCTCCGCTGGCGATCTCCATCGGTGCCTCCTGAGGTTTCGGGGCCGTCCCGCAATGCGGGGTGGTCATCCGGCTATCCGGTACCGAGGAATGTAGGTGATCCATCCCGACGCCTGTCAAGAGGTGAACTCGATTTCGATGAGACTTCCCGGAAGTTAAATGTCCAGGGTGGTCAGGGGTTCCCAGGTGATGGCATGATTGTATGATTGCCCGACAATCTTTCGAGTCGGGAGACAACATGCGCGGACTTGCCGGAAAGGTCGCCGTCGTCACCGGCGCGGCCGGAGGGATCGGCGCGGCCACCGCGCGACGACTGGCCGACGAGGGCGCGCACGTCGTCGCGGTCGACCTCGACGCCGGCCGCGTCGAAGACCTCGTCAAAACCCTGGCCACCGAGGGACTCGCGGTCCGTGCGGACGTCTCGGCCGAAGCCGGCATTGATGAGTACGCCGCGGCAGCCGTCGCCCGCTTCGGGCGCATCGACCTGCACCACCTCAACGCCGGCATCCCGGGCTCGTTCGCCACCCTGCCCGAGCTGAGCGCCGACGAGTTCGACAAGGTGATGGCGGTCAACGTCCGCGGTGTCTTCCTCGGCGTGCGCGAGGCGTTCCGGCGCTACGCGACCCAGGACGGCGGCGGCAGCATCGTGCTCACCGGCTCGATCGGCAGCCTGCGCGGCAGCGCCGACCTGCTCGCCTACCAGACCTCCAAGCACGCCGTGCTCGGGCTGCTGCGCGGGGCCGCGATGTACGGCGGGCCGATCGGGGTGCGGGTCAACGCGGTCGCCCCCGGCATCGTGCCGACCGACCTCTTCGCCGCCACCCCGGACGTGCCCGGCGGTAAGGACGACATGGCGCGTCGGGCGTCGGCCACGCCGCTGCGCCGGGCCGGCACCGGCGACGAGGTGGCCGGGGTGGTCGCGTTCCTGCTCAGCGACGACGCGTCCTACATGACCGGCGAGGTGGTCTCGGTCGACGGCGGCGCCAGCATCGTGAGCGTGGTCCGGCCGTCGGGCGGCGCCGGTGCCTGGGACTTCGCCGCCTACGACCGGACCCTCTACGGCTCCTAGCCGGTCACCGGCTGGGGTGCGGTGACGCCGATGTCGGTGTGCACGTCGATCACCACCGGGCGGCCCGCGTCGAGCGCGGTGTCCAGGGCCTTGGCCAGGTCGCCCGGGCGGTCCACCCGGATGCCGAGCGCGCCCATCTCGTCGGCGATCCGGGCGAAGTCCACCTCCCGATAGGTCCAGAGCTCCCGGGACTTCTCGGTCGGCTCCCCGCCGTACGCCCGGTCGAAGCCCCTTTTGCTCTGGTTTCCGCCGTTGTTGTTGTTCACGACGGTGACCAGGTTGATGCCGCGGCGGGCAGCCGTCTCGATCTCGCCGAGGTGGTAGTAGAGGCCGGCGTCGCCGGTGAACGCGACCACCGGGCGGTCCGGGGCGCCGCACTTGGCGCCGAGGCCGGCCGAGAATGCCCAGCCCAGGTGGCCGGCGCTGCGCAGATAACCCTGGCGCGGTGAGGTCGTGTCGTGGAACTGGGCCATCCACATGCCGGCGTGCCCGGTGTCGGTGACCAGGACCGCGTCGGCGGGCAGGGCGGCGGTCAGCTCGGCGGCGATCCGCTCGGGCCGGATCGGCACCGCGTCGCTGGTCAGGACGTCGCGATAGCGCTCCTGCCAGTCTTTTTTGAGCCGCTGCACCTCGGCTTGCCACTCATTGCGCTCCGTTGGCACGGACAGGGCGGCCATGCGGGTGAGTGCCTGCTTCGCGTCGGCGGCGATGAACGCGCGCAGCGGGTAGTTGCGGCCCAGGTGCGACGGCTCGATGTCGATCTGGATCGCCGGGGTGCCGATCGGCGGCACCGCCCAGAAGTGCGTGGTCATGCCGCCGGTGCGGGTGCCGATGAAGCAGACCAGGTCGGCGCGGTTGACGATCTGGTTGGCGCACTCGCGCGAATAGGTGCCGACCACGCCGGCCGACAGCGGATGCGTCCCGGGGAACGTGTCCTTGCCGTTCGCCGACGTCGCGACCGGGATGCCCAGCTTCTCGGCCAACGCTGTCAATACAGCGCCCGCGCCGGAGGCCCGCACGCCGCCGCCGGCCACGATCACCGGGCGCTCGGCCTCGGCCAGCAGTCGCAGCACGGCTTTCATGTCGTCGTCGTGCGGCGCGGGCCGGATCGGCGGCACCTGGCCGAAGATCGGTTCGACCAGCGGCTCGGCGTCGGTCTCGGCCAGGTCGAGCTGGCCCTCGTTGCCCTGGATCTGCAGGTGGACCGGGCCGGGCGCGCCGGTCGTCGCGACCCGGAACGCCTGCCGCAGCATGTCCGGGAATCGGTCGGCGTCGTCGATGGTCGCGTTGAGCTTGGTCACCGGATCGAACGCGGGCAGGTCGTCGATCTCCTGGTAGACCTGCCGGAACTTGGTCGCGGGGGAGCGGCCGCCGGTCAGCGCGATCACCGGCGAACCGGCCAGGAACGGCTCGCGCAGCCCGGCCGCCAGGTTGAGCGCGCCGACGATCTGCGCCATCGCGATGCCGGGGCGGCCGGAGACCCGGGCGTAGCCGTCGGCCATGTAGACCGCCGACTTCTCGCCGTGGGTGACGACCCGCTGCACGTCCGGGTGGTGCAATTCCAGCTCGGCCAGGGTGCGCCGCAGGATGGCCGGCACGCCGAACACGTGGGTGACGCCGTAGCCGGCGAGCATGTCCGCGACGACGCGGGCCGCTCTCATGCGGCCGGCGCCTCTGCCCCGACCTCCTGGATCACCCGCTCGGCGAGCCGGAACGACTCGAGGGCGGCCGGGGCGCCGCAGTAGACCGCGGTCTGCAGCAGCACCTCCTGGATCTCGGCGACGGTGCAGCCGTTGCGCAGCGCGCCGCGGACGTGCACCGAGAACTCGTGCGGGCGGTTGAGCGCGGTCAGCATGGCCAGGTTGAGCAGGCTGCGGGTGCGGCGGTCGATGCCGTCGCGCGACCAGACGTCGCCCCAGCAGCTGGCCGTCACGAACTCCTGAAGGACGCGGGTGAAGTCGGTGGCCTGCGCCAACGATCGGTTCACGTGCGCGTCGCCGAGCACTTCCCGCCGGACCCGGTTGCCGCGCTCGAGGCGGCCGTCGTCGTCACTCATGCGTGGAAGCGTACGACGATCATACAATCTGCGGGAAGACTCAGCCTTCCTTTTCGAGGGCGATCAGGCCGGATCGGCCCGCCTCCTCGACGTGCCTGGCGCACGCCGCGGCGGCCGCGTCCGGGTCGTTCGCCTCGACCGCGGCGACGATCGCGTGCAGCTCTTCAAGGCTGTGCGCGAGGCGGCCCTCGACCGACAGGGAGAGCGAACGCAACACGCTGACCCGGGCGTGCAGGCCGGCCACCACCGAGCGCAGCGCCTCGTTGCCGCCGCCGGTGAAGATCACGTCGTAGAACGCGTCCTTGGCGGCGAGGATCGGCTGACCCTTGGCGGCGAGCCGGTCGATCTTCTCCAGCGCGCGGCCCAGAGCCTTGCGCTGCGCGGGCGTCGCGTTCTCGCAGAACAGCCGGCCGGCCAGCGCTTCGAGGGCCGAGCGCACCTGGTAGAGCTGGCGCGCCTCCTCGGCGCTGACCATGGTGACCACGGTGCCCTTGTTGGGGATCGCGGTGACCAGGCCCTCGGCGGCGAGCTCACGCAGCGCCTCGCGGATGCTGGTGCGGGAGACGCCGGTGAGCTCCACCAGCTCCCGCTCGATCAGCCGCTGACCGGGCGCGAGCCGGCGGTCGATGATGGCCTGACGGAGGTTGTCGAGGACCTGCGAACGGATGAGTGCCGGGGCCCGTTCGACGCGAAGCGCATTGGTCTGAGTCACCGCCCGCCCCTTCTCTTCTGCCGGCTTGTCCGGTGGCTTCTCCGGTGGTGCGACCATCGTAGCGGTTGTCTCAGATCGTATGACGATGCTACATTCTCGAAACCCAAAATCCCTTGTGAGGAGCCATCATGGCGCGCTTGGGTTTCGCTCGTAAACTGGCTTCGGCGGACCGATGCCTGTTCGGTACGTGGGTCAAGATCCCGGCCTTGGAGCCGATCGAGATCCTGGCCGACGCCGGTTTCGACTACATCGTGATCGACCAGGAGCACGCGCCCCTGACATTCGAGTTCGCCTACCAGGCGACCGTCGTCGCCCAGGGCGCGGGCATGTCGGTGGTCGTCCGGGTGCCCGACCGCAGCGGCAGCCACCTGCAGCGGCTGCTCGACGCCGGCGTCGACGGCATCCTTGTCCCGCGGGTCACCTCGGTCGACGAGGCGACCGCTGCGGTCCGGCAGATGATGTTCTCGCCCGGCGGCGACCGCGGCATCGGCATCACCTCCCGGGCCGGCCGGTGGGGCGGCCTCGACCGGGCCGAATACCTGCGCTTCGGCGACGAGGAAGTGATGCGGGCCGTCCAGCTCGAGGAGCGGGCCGCGATCGAGGCGGTCGACGACATCCTCGACGTACCCGGCCTCAACGGGGTTTTCCTCGGCATGGGCGACCTGCAGCTGTCGTCCCGGTTGCCGGCCTCCGACCCCGAGTTGCAGAAGCTCGTCGACAAGCTGCTGTCGGCCGCGCAGGCGCGCGGGATCCCGGCCGGCACCGCGGTGCAGACCGCCGCGCAGGCGCGCGAGGCCGCCGACCGCGGCTACCGCTACGTGATGGTCAGCAACGACACCAGCCTGCTCCGGTCCGCCGCCGTCTCGATTCGCTCATCTCTCTAGGAGCCCCCCATGGCGTACGACCCCACCGATCTGCGTTCCACGCTGCCGGCCGCCAAGCCGGCCGTGCCCGAACGCTTCTCCGGCTCCGAACACGTCAAATTCCGCGACCTGCCGCCGGTCGAGAAGACCGGCGAGATCTCCACCTGGTACGCCCGCGGCCAGAACTTCGTCGTCGGCTACTCGGACCTGGACGGCTCGGCTTCCTTCCGCCGACAAGACCAACCTGATGAGTACGTCGTGCTTCTCGCCGACGACAACCTGTCCGCCACGGTCGGGGACCTCACGGTGACCGGCAAGACGATGCTCGTGATCCCGCCCGGCGACAGCACCGTGACGATCACCGGCCAGGGCCGGGTGCTGCGCCTGCTCACCACTCGCTCCGCGGACGTCGCCGCGCTCGCCGCCAACGCGAGCTCCTACGACGAGCCGCACGAGAACATCCCGCCGTTCCAGCCCTGGCCCGACCCGCCGGGCGGCTTCAAGATCCGGGCGTACGACCTGACCGTCCCGCCCCTGGCCAACCCGCCGTTCCGGCTGTTCCGGTGCACCACCTTCATGGTCAACTTCATCGACCCGAAGCAGGGCCCGCGCGACCCCGCCAAGCTCTCCCCGCACACCCACGACGACTTCGAACAGTGCTCGATCGTGCTGGCCGGCGAATACATCCACCACCTCCGCTGGCCGTGGACCACCAACAAGGCGAACTGGCGCGCCGACGAGCACGAGCGGGTGGTGGCGCCGGCCGTCACGGTGATCCCGCCGCCGTCGCAGCACACCAGCGAGGCGGTCGCCCCCGGCACGAACCATCTCATCGACGTGTTCTCCCCACCCCGCGCCGACTTCTCGGCCATGGAGGGCTGGGTCTTCAACGCCGACGAATACCCGGCACCATGATCCGGGTCGCGATCATCGGCGCCGGCCTGGGCGGCATCGCGGCCGCCGTCAAACTGCGCCGCAACAAGAACGTCAGCTACACGATCTTCGAGCAGTCCACCGGGGTCGGCGGCACCTGGTTCGACAACCGGTACCCGGGCTGCGAGGTCGACGTGCACTCACACGCGTACTCGTTCTCCTTCCTCACATACGACTGGCCACGAACCCACGCCACCCAGCCGGAGCTCCTCGCGTACGCCGAGCACGTGGTCGATCATTTCGGGCTGCGGCCACATCTGCGGCTCGGCACCCGGGTGACCGACCTGGTCTGGGAGGAGTCGACGAGCAGCTACACGCTGTCGACGGAGCACGGCGACACCGAGGTCTTCGACGTCGTCATCTCCGCGTTGGGGCTGCTCAGCGTGCCGCGCTACCCCTCGTGGCCGGGCCTGGACACCTTCGAGGGCCCGTGCTTCCACACCTCGCGCTGGGAAGAACACGACCTGACCGGCAAGACCGTCGCGGTCGTCGGCACCGGCTCGACCGCGGTCCAGATCGTTCCGGCGATCGCACCGGCGGCCGGTCAGGTTTACGTTTATCAGCGCGAGCCCGGCTGGGTCGAACCCAAGAACGAGCACGACTTCACCGCACGCCAGCGCTGGATATTCCGCAACGTGCCGCTCGCCCAGCGCCTGAACCGAGCGTGGATTTTCCACAAGGGCAACCGCCGTTTCCGCGGCTACGACACCGGTTCCGGTCGCCAGCAACGAATGCGAGCGCTCTGCGAGCGTTTTATAACCACGACGATCAAAGACCCGATTACGCGTACGGCCGTGAAGCCCGACTATCCATGGGGTTGCAAACGCCCGATCCTGTCGTCCAATTTTTACCCTTCACTGAACCGCGACGACGTCGAGCTGGTGCCGCACGCGGTGTATCGGGTTACGCCGACCGGCCTGATCGACGCGACCGGGACCGAGCGTCAGGTCGACGTTCTGGTCCTGAGCACCGGCTTTCAGCCCACCAAGTTCTTGGCCGGCATCGACGTGAAAGGTCGCGACGGCCGGGGCATCCATGACGTTTGGCGGGAGCGGGCCAGCGCCTTCATGGGCATCACGGTCCCGGGCTTTCCTAACTTCTTCATCCTGTACGGCCCGAACACCAACGGCGGCGTCTCCGTCATCGCCCAGTTGGAGCGCCAGGCCGAAGTGGTCGCCGGCGCCGTGCGCCGCCTTTCCCGCGGCCGTCGCCGAAGCATCGACACCTCACCCGAGGCGGCTCGCCGCTTCGTTGCGTGGGTCGATCGCAAGCTCGCCACCAGCGCATCTGCGATGAATGCGGGGTGCCACAACTACTACCACGATCCCTCGGGGCACAACGTCACGCAGTGGCCCGGTGGGCATCTTGCCTATGCTTTGGCCACTCGCTTTGTCGCTCGATTCGGGCTGCGGATTCGCTGACGTCACCACGTACCCGACCGTGGTCGAGCTGCTGTCCCGGCTCACCGGCTCCGGCGACCAGAACACGCGTAGCACTCTCGCCACCCGCTACTGGGGTGACGCTGGGACGGCTGAGGGCCGGGGGTGACCACGCTGGGCGGTAAAGCATCTATGCCCTGCGTGGTCACCCCCGGCCCTCAACCTCGCGGGGGAGCACCTGACGGGTAGGACTCTGGTTCCTCGCTGGTGGGTGGCTGATGGGGCTGGGCGGTCCCCTTTTGCGCTGTGGTCTGGCTGCCGCGCTGTGGTTGATCCGGGCGGGGAGGTCGGGCAGGCCCGGCTTTGTGGTGGCCCATGCGAACATTCCGCGCCGGTTGCGCTTGACGCTGGGAATGGAACCTTGCCGGCATTTCGAGAAGGCTGTGCCGCTGCCCACTCACTCCGGGACGGCGACAATGGCGTCCGGCGTGCTTCCTCGAGTCGCGGATCAGGGGCTTCATCCAGTTCCCGCTGCGACCTAGCTTCAGCCCAACTTCCGCTCCGGCCGCGGAGTTGCGCTTACCCGGCGGTCAGCCGCCGCCGAGGAGCGCGAGGAGCGCGTCGCCGGGGGTGGCCGCCGAGTATGCGCTGTATGCCACCACGGTCAGCAGCAAGGTCGCGGTGACCGCCAGGGTGATGCTGAGTGCCTTGCGCATGAACCCGGCCCGCGCGGATCCGGCGCGGCGCCGCCGCCACAGGATCGCGCTCGCCAGGGCGGTTGCCAGCACCACCGTGCCGGCCGCCGCGGCCAGCACCCAGTGGTACCGCTCCACCTCGCCGAGCAGGACCGGCAACGCGGGCGGACCGCCGTGTGGGCCGGGCGGCCGGTTCACGCTGTCGCGCACCTCGTGCAGGGTCCGGGTGAGGTCGCCGCTGTGTGGTCCGCCGCTCAGCAGCGGTAGCAACGCGACCAGCGGCACGGCGGTCGCCTGGATGTTCAGCAGCAGCAGTCCCACCGCCAGGGTCGCGAAGCTGGTCGCGGTGATGGCGCCCAGCGCCCGCGCGCCTCCGCTTCGCAGATATCCGCGCCACAGAGCGGCGGCCAGCAGCACGAACACGATGAGCATCAGGGCGCTGATCGCCACCTTGATCGCGTGCCATCGGAACCAGTAGTCGACCAGTCTCGCCAGCAGGGCCGGGTACTCCGGCCCGTTGCCCTGCCAGAACTCGACGAGGCCGCGACTGACCCCGTCCCGCAGCGCGGCCTCCTGCCGGAACGACCCGTACCGTCCGCCGAGCAGGGCGGCGGGGGCGAACACGAACGCCACCATCGACGCGACACCGGCGGCCACCAGCAACCCGATCACGGGACGCGAACTCCATCGAGTCTTGCGCATGGACGCCATCCCATCGCCCGGGGCGCCGCTCGCGCATCTGTCCGGAGACCCACTCGCGGCGGTCGCGACTCGGACGAACGGCCGAGGACGCGCAGCCGGGCGCCCATCCTCGAGGCCGGCCGTGGCGGTTTGTTTGCCCGGACCGGGGAGCGAGACGGTCGTCAGCTCTGGGTTTCACCCTTCAACTCAACCCCTGGCCGGCTCTGGTTACGGCCGTGGTTCGGGAAAGGCGTGGGGGTGGCTGGGGTTTTGCTTCTCTGCTCTCTTGGAGCTTTGTGTTGACGGTTGATGGGGGCTTTGGTGGTTTTAGGGGAGTG
>NZ_BOML01000071.1 GCF_016862175.1 Paractinoplanes durhamensis
AAGCTGTCGCCGCAGTACATGCACCGTTCAGCTCCGGGCGCCATCCGCTGTAGGACCCCGCGGACCGGGCCAGTGACGATGGAACGGGTCCTCGAAGCACGCCACAGGCCCCGCGCGGTCTTCACACGCTCGTCAGGCTCCGCGACCTCGATCTGCTCGGTAAGCGTCGTCATATCGGCGGTGACCTGGGCGGGCAACGACAATCGGCGGATCGGAATCACGGCCGGTGCTGCTCCGCGTCCGTCACCAATCGCGCCGCGAGCTCATCGACCCGCGCCGGCGGCGAACTGGTCAGCAGGTCCCGCAACTCTTCATAGCGGCGAATCGCCCGGGCGTCCGCCGCACCGACCACAACGGCCGTTTCCAGGTCGCCCAACTCCCGGCGCAGTAGAACGGCCTGTTCCGAATAGGGAGTGTCGAGCCCGAACAACTCCGACATGACGGCGTCGTCCCCGCTGCCGTACACGATCCGCTCATATAGTTCCTTGTTCACGATCCGTGGCGGCTCATCCTCATCCGGCCCCGGAAGACGGATCAGTCCGTGCTCGTCGGCCGCCTGGCAGATGTACGGGCTGTGTGTGGTCACGATGAACTGCGTTTGCGGAAAGTGCCGCTTGAGCCATCCCCCGATGCGCTTCTGCCACGACACGTGCAGGTGTGCATCAACCTCGTCGATGATGACGACGCCAGGAGCAGCAACAGCCATCATGCCGTCGATCAAGCTCGCATCGAGGCTGCCGTACGCGTCATACACCTGCTTCAACAGGTCGACAACGAGCGCAGCGACGGTGCGGTAGCCGTCGCTCATCTCTCGCAGGGGAAAGCGATATCCGTCTCGCTCGACCCAGAGCCCGTCCGAGTCGACGTCTTGAATGTTGTAGCCGTCGGGCAGCAGCCCGTCGCCCAATACAGCCAGTGCCACACGTTTCAGATGCTCGGCACCGGGCTTACGCTCTAAGGACCGCAGGTGCTGATCGATGAGCCAGCCGACGCCCTCGGCGAGCGAGGCGTCTTCGTGGAAGAGACTAGCCATCCGCGCAGCGGGGCCACGGCCGATCATCAGCCGCTGCACGTCTCCCGACCCGCCGATCAGACGCCGAAAGGGTCCGTACGCAGCGCAGAACCAACCGATCGGATTGTCACTCCAAGGCCCATCCCGCGGGGTATCGACGGATAAGCGGCCCACATCGGCGATCGCAGCGAGCGACGGCTGCCTGCCGCGCGAACCGCGACCTTCCTGCTCATCGACTCGCCAGCCCAGTCCCGCCCAGAAGGCCTCCTCGGACGGCTGCCCACTCCCACTGAACCGATCTACGCTTGTGTCGTAGGTCAACCGCACGGACGCAGCCCCGAAGGCCTCACCGACCGAGACCCAGTCGGCGAAGTCGGACACCAGGTTGCGTGCCACCCCAGGTCCACCGACCGCGAGCGCAACAGCACGCAACAGTGAGGTCTTGCCCGAACCGTTGCGGCCGGCCAGGACCGTCCAGCCTGCGAGCGAGCCGTCCGGACGGGTGAGGTCAAGCACGACGTCGCGGGCGGCATGGAACCCGCGCACGTTCCGCAGCTCGATCTCCCGGATATACACCTAAAATCCCCTCACACCGCGCGCCTGACGGACTCAGCCCACGAACACGACCTTGCCCGGTTAGACTAACCAGATCCCGCTTCAGTCGGCGTCGAGGTGACCCTGGAGTCACCCCCCAACGTCCGTCGCTGAGGAAACCGGCAGACAGATCGCATCGCGCCAGCGCTGACCCGCGACTCGGCGCGACATTCGCGGGGCCTGCAATGCAATGACCGCATATTCATGATGGCGAGCTACGAGCGGCGGCCGGCGTTCATCGCGGAGAACCGCAACCCGCGGATGCGGGCCGGGGGCGAGCGGATCGGCGCGTACCTCGCGGCCTACCAGGGACTCCGGGCCGCCCATGAGTAGGCGACCCAGTCACCTCACGGCGACAACCGCCGTTACCTCGACCGAGATGCGTCGACCGCCCGCGAGCCGGACGACCTGCCGGCACTCGGCCTCAAAACCACCAGCGGGCACGGCGCCCGTCGTTTGATCGACACCTGATTGAGCCGCAAGGAAACAACAACTCGCCCACTTTGACCACGGGCGAGTAGCGGCCGAGCGGCTCGGCGAGCACTAAGCGTCCCCTGAGCCACTGCCGATATGTCGTGCCGCTCGGGCCCGGGCCGTCAGCAGCCCGTTGTATCCGCTGAGAGCGGGAAGTTGGTCCGGGCTGAACCAACCCAGTTCGGATCCCTCCTCGCCGTCCGGCGTAGCGGTGCCGGTCACCCGGCCCGCAAGGAACGTCACGAGATCGCGCATCTCACTGACGTACGTCACGCAGAGATCCTATTCACCAAGATCGGATGGCCCGCCCGGCGTGACATTCCCTCAGGTCGGCGTGGGCGGGGCCGATCATCGCGGCATGGTGATGCGCTGGGCGGACGCTGAGAGCGGCCGGGTGACCCACCTGTCGCGTCAAATACGGCTTAACCTGTGGGTTTTCGCCGCACTGACCGTGATGGGGGTTGTCCGCGTCCTGTTCGCGTGGCCGGAGGCCCGGCGATGGGCCCTGTTCCCGCTCGGGCTGGCGATTCTCACGCTGGTCGGTGCGCACTTCCTGCCCTGGGACTCGCTTACCCGGCGGCCCTGGATGCCCCGTGCGCTCCTGGCCACCTACGCCGCGGCGATGCTCGCCCAATTCGTGTTCTGCCTGCCCGACCCGGACGCCGAGCTGTTGTTCCCGGTCGGTGCGGTCATGATCACCGTGGCGGCGGCCACCACGATCGGGTCGCGGGCGGGTATCACCATCGGCGTCGGCGGGTTCACCGCGTACCTCCTGCTGCTCTTTGCTCAGCCCTCGCTCGACCTGCCGTTGAGTTCGTCGATCGCGGCCGTGATGGGTGGGGTGGCGGGGCTCTGTGTGCTCACCGCCAACAACCGCCGGCACCATCTCGCGGAGCGGCGGGCGGCCGAGCGTCGCACCGCGGCGCTGATGGAGAACGGCTCCGACGCCGTCCTGGCGGTCGGGGACCACGAGGTGCGGTATGCCAGCACCTCGACCGGGCGGATTCTTGGCCGGGACGCTGCCACCCTCACCATCGCTGACCTCGGCGACATGACCCACCCGGACGATTTCGAGCGGGTGCAGGAGTTTCTCGGCAAGCTGCGGCTCGCCGGGGCCGGCGCCACCGATCGGCTCGAGTCGCGTAGCCGGGCCACCGACGGGACCTGGCTGGACGTTGAGGTCACCGCCACCAACCACCTGGACGATCCCGACATTCAGGCGATCATTCTCAGCGTGCGGGACGTCAGCACGCAGAAGGCGCTGCGTGCCCAGCTGACCCGGCAGGCGTTCGAGGATCCGGTCACCGGACTGCCCAACCGGGCTCTGCTGCTCGATCGCATCCTTACGGCGGTGCGCCGGCACGCGCGTACATCAGGAAGGGTTTCGCTTCTTCTTATCGACTTGGATGATTTCAAGAAGATCAACGACACCCGTGGGCACATGGCGGGGGACGATTTCCTGCGCACGGTGGCGCAAAGGATGACTGCTGCGGTACGCCCGTCCGACACGCTCGCTCGGCTCGGCGGTGACGAGTTCGCCGTGTTCGTCGAGGAGCTGGACGACATCGGGCTGCATGCGATGGCGGAACGGCTGCTCGCCGAGATCAAGCAACCCGTGCGGCTGGGGACCACCGATCTGATCGGGACCGCCAGTATCGGCATCGCCACCCTCAAGTCGACGCAGGACGCCGACGGAGACGCCGCCAACGACCTGATGCGCGACGCTGACCTGGCCATGTACGCGGCCAAGGCCGGCGGGCGGGACCGGATCTCGGTGTTCGACCCGTCGATGTACACGGCCGCGGTCATGGAGGCGGAGGCCCGCACCGAGCTGGAGCGTGGGCTGGCCAACGACGAGTTCGTGGTCAACTACCAGCCGATCGTCGACCTGCCGTCCGGCAAGCTGGTCGGGGTCGAGGCCCTCGCCCGCTGGCAGCACCCGGAGCGTGGCCTGGTCGCGCCGGACGCGTTCATCGCGCAGGCCGAACGCACGGGGCTGATCGTGGCGCTCGGCGCGCACATCCTGCGGGTCGCCTGTCACGAGGTGGCGCGCTGGCAGCGGGAGATTCCGGGCGCCGAGAACGTGCGGGTCAGCATCAACCTGTCGGCCCGGCAGTTCCAGGAGGCCGACCTGGTCGACACGGTCCGTGCGGCGCTGACCGACAGTGGCATCCGGCCCGACCTGGTCGTTCTGGAGATCACCGAGTCGCTGCTGATGCAGGACGTCGACGCCACCGTCGTCACCCTGCACGAGCTGCGCGACCTGGGCGTACGCATCGCCATCGACGACTTCGGCACCGGCTACTCGTCTCTTTCCTACCTGCGGCGCTTCCCGATCGACATCCTGAAGATCGACAAGGCGTTCATCGACGGCATCACCCTGGACTCGGACGACGCGACGCTGGCCGAGGCCGTGGTCGGGCTCGGCAAGGCGCTGCGGCTGAGCACGGTGGCCGAGGGCATCGAGCACATCGACCAGCAGGAGATGCTCTCCGACCTGGGCGTCACCTACGGCCAGGGCTACCTGTTCGCCAGGCCGGGCACCGCCGACGAGATCGCCGCGATGGTCCGCGAGCACTACGGGCCGGATTACTAGGCACGCACGGCCTCGGGAGTGACGCCGGTCCAGCTTCGGAACGCCCGGTAGAACGAGTTGGTGTCGTCGTAGGCCAGCAGGTAGGCGATCTGGGCCACGGTCAGGGACCGGTCGGTCAGGTAGCGGCGGGCCAGGGTCTCCCGGGTGCCGGTGAGGACCTCCTGGTAGCTGGTGCCCTCGGCCTGGAGCTGCCGCTGCAGCGTGCGCGGGCTGACGATGAGCTGGCCGGCCACCGCGTTGATCGAGCTGTCGCCGGCCGGCAGGTTCACGTGCAGGGCGGCGCGGACCCGGTCGGCGGTGGTGGCGGACGCCTCCAGCTCGGCCAGGCGGCGGCGCAGCTCGGGGGCGAAGAAGTTCCACATGGATTCGTCCTCGGTGAGGAACGGGCGGGCGGCGTCCTCGGCCGTGAAGGTGATGGCGTCCACGTCTCCCGGGCGGATCGGCGTACCGAAGTACGACGTCGTGGTGGCCGACTCCGCATGTGCCGGTACCACCCGCATGGTGACCCGGGTCGCGTGCAGCTCACGGCGGGTGCCGATCCGGCCGATCGCGATCCAGAACGCCAGCTCGGCCTCGACCAGCAGCGGTGACGGTTCGAGGCCGGGCGGCCAGTGGTACGCGAGCGTCAGACCCCGGGGGCCGGCGTCGACCGCCATGACCACCGGGCCGATCAGCGGCTTGAACGCGGCGATGCGCTCGGCCGCGGTGCGCAGGTTCGCGCTGCACAGCGCCGCGAACAGCGGTGGGTTGAAGGCCTCGACCGAGATTGCCCGCCCCATCCGCACCACCAGGCCGGGGTCGTCGGCCTCGGCCCCGATCGCATCCCAGAAGCGGTAGTACTCCTCGGCGGTCAGCGTGGCCGGGCCGTGGGTGAACAGGCCGGCCGGCAGCTGCGCCCGCCGGAGCACGCCGCCGACGGAGATGCCGATGTCGTGCAGGAGGGCGCGGGTGCCCGGATCGAGGGTGAACCGCCCGGATGACATGCCACGACGGTAGTTGCCGGGCGCGGCACCGAGGTAGGCGATGGCGTGAACGGCGAGTGGTCCGGCGCCATCGGCTAGTGCCCGCGCGCCGCGCCGTCCCTAGCGTCGAAAGCATGACGAACGAGCGCAAGACCATCCTCATCACCGGCAGCTCCAGCGGGATCGGCAGGGCGACCGCGACCTACTTCCACGACCGGGGCTGGAACGTCATCGCCACGATGCGCAACCCCGAACCCAGCACGCTGGACAACGTGCTCGTCACCCGGCTCGACGTGCAGGACCCCGACTCCATCGCGGCCGCCGTCGACGCCGGTCTGGAGCGGTTCGGCCGGATCGATGTGCTGCTCAACAACGCCGGCTACGGCGCGTACGGCCTGCTCGAGGCGACCCCGATGGACAAGGTCCGGCGGCAGTTCGACGTGAACGTCTTCGGGCTGATCGAAACGACCAAGGCCGTCCTGCCGCACTTCCGCGCGAACGGCCGGGGCCTGATCGTCAACGTCTCGTCGGTCGGCGGCAAGGTCACCTTCCCGCTCGGCACGCTCTACCACGGCACCAAGTTCGCGGTCGAGGGACTGAGCGAGGCCCTGCACTACGAGCTCGCGACGATCGGCGTATCCGTCAAGATCGTCGAGCCGGGCTTCGTCAACACCGACTTCGGCGGCCGCTCCTTCGACTTCACCAACGACGAGAGCCTCGCCGAGTATCAGAAGCTGGTCGGCGCGTTCTACTCCGCTCTGTCCGAGTTTGCCGCCGGCGGGGACGATGCGTCGGTCGTCGCCGAGGTGATCTTCCGGGCCGCCACCGACGGGACGGACCAGCTCCGCTACACCGCCGGGCCCTACGCGGCCGAGCTGCTCGGCCAGCGGGCCGCCGTCGACGACGCCACCTTCATCGGCGGCATCAGGCAGCAGTTCGGGTTCTGACGCGCGGTCAGCCGACCAGCGGCAGGGTGGTCGCGATCGGCCATGCGACCAGTAGCGAGCCGGCCAGGGCGATCACCCAGCGTGGCGCCTGGAAGCGGTGCAGGACGGCACTCCAAGCCGCCTGCCAGACCAGCAGGACGGCCAGCAGCGGGGCGACCAGCAGCACGAAGGACGAGGTCAGACCGGCGATCGCGGCGGCGGTCAGGACGACGACGGTGACGGCCGAAACGGCCAGGGCGGCGAGGCTGTTGCCGCCGGTGACGCGCTCCGCCCCGTACGCAAGAAGGGCGAAACCGGCCCACACGACCGCGAGTAACCACCATCGCGTGCCGACAGGCACGACGTGCGTCAGGCCGAGCTGCAGCGGCACGGCGATGGTGATCGCCGCATAGAGAATCAGGGCGGGTGCGGCGCGGGCACGGCGGGTCGGTGCGGCTTCGATGTGCCTGCGGCGCCTGCTTGCGTACGCCCACAGCGCCGCGCCCGTGATCGACGTCAGAGCCGCGACGTACCCGCCGAGCGCGAGTGGCAGACGCGTCGTCGGCAGGAAGCGGGCGAGCAGGGCGGCCGCGGTTGCCGCCACCGCGGCCAGGGCGGTCGTCCGGCCGATCAGCGGCCAGTCGAATCGGGGCCAGCCCTCGGTCCCCGGGCCGAGGGTCAGGCGGGCCAGCGGGACTAGACCTACGGCCAGTGCCACCAGCAGTAATGCGGCTCCGGCGGCTCGTCGGGTCGGTGCGGGCAGCGGGCCGCCGACGGCGTTGTCGAGGAAGTCGGCGGTCTCCCGGTGGGTGCGGGTCGCATACAGGATGGAGATGTGCTCGACGCCGGGCACCACGACCTCTTCGCCGCCGGCCTGCGCGGCCGCGTCCCGGAAACCGGCGAACTCCAGTCCCCCGACCAGCAGGAGCAGGCGCGCGGGGTGGCCGGGCCGAGCGGCGCTCGCGTCGGGCAGGGAGATCGCCACCGTCGCGCCGATGTCGGGGTGGCCGGCCGCGTAGCGGGTCACGGCGGAGGCGCCCATCGAGTGGCCGACCAGCGCGATCCGGGCCGGGTCGACGTCCGGCAGCGAGCGCAGGTGGGCGACGGCCACGTCGAGGTCGCGCTGCAGCGCCTCGTCGTCGCCCATCTTGAGTGGCGTCGTGTTGGCGCCGTGGCCGTCGAAGTCGAGCAGGACCACCACGTAGCCGCGGGCCGCCAGGGTGTCGCCGAACTGGGCCATCAGCTTGGCCGAGCCCGCGAAGCCGTGCGCGACCACGACCCCGGGGTGGCGCACGGCTCCGGGCGGATGGACCTCGTCCATCGGTACCTGGTCGACCACGACGTGGGTACGCCGGGAGTCGCCGCCCGCGCCGACGATCAACCAGACCCCGGCGAGAGCCACCAGCAGGGCGGCCAGCGCTACCAATATCGGTCGAAGCCTATCGATGGGCACGAATGACCGTACCTCAGCTGAGGGTGACTGCCTGCATGTCGACGTTGCCGCAGGTCCGGTTGTAGACGTCGGTGGCGGTCCAGGTCATGGTCAGCTTGCTGCCGGCCGCGGCCCGGAAGCGGATCTCGAACCGGGCGGTGCTGATCGCCTGCGTGTTGGTCAGGGTGCGGGCTACCGGGGTGGCGCCGTCCAGGGTCACCGTGAGCCGGGCGTTGGCCTGCCAGACCCCGGCGTAGAGATGGACCGTGCGGGTCGCGGTGCTCGCGGGCACCCGGACGACGAAGCCGGCGTCCTTGCCGCACGTGTAGATGCCGGTCGGGGTGCCGCCGGTGAACCGGTTCGGGTTGCCGTCCGACCAGGTGAACAGCTGCGGGTTGTTGTCGTAGCGGCCGCGCGGGCCGGGACTGCCGAGATCCTGGATCGTGGCCGCGACGCCGCTCTTGCGGTCGACCGACTTCCCGTCGGTCAAGCCCCAGTGGATCCAGTCGCGGGTGCCCTCGCGGGACAGGTCGACGGTATTGGGGACCGCGCCGGCGGTGACGGTCAGCAGCGGGGTCACCGGCGCGGCACTCGCGGTGGTCGTGGTGGTCGGCGCGGCGGCGGGCGGCTCACCGACCTCGGTGCGGCCCAGGTCGACCAGCTCCGGCACGGTCGGGCTGTCGAGGATGACCGACGGGGTCGGGGCCGGGGCCGGGGTCGCGGTCGAGGGCGGGACGGGCATCCACTCGGGCGCGGTCACCAGCGGGACCGACTCCAGCGAATCCGGGCCGTCGGCCAGACCCCACACGCCGAGCGCCATGACCACGGCGCCGAGCGCCACGAATGCGGCCCGGCGCGGACCAACCTGTGCACGATCCCACACGGACAACTTCTGCTGCACCCCTCGCGTCGATCGACATCGGCTCGCCATGGAAACGTCCGCCCAAGATACGGCCTTAAACCCCGTTGTCAAACATGCCAGACATATAACGACAGATGTCGATTGGTGGCATTTTGAGGTGCGGCACGTCGTGAGACGCAGTGGACACTAGCGGTAGTTGATCTGCGAAGCACGCGGCCGGACGGCCATTCATGACCGACCCGGCGTAGGTGTCCGGATCTTGCCCGGTCGTAGCCCGGTTTTGTGGGGCCGGCTTCGGCAGCGGTTCACCAGACGGTGAGCACGATGTGGTTGACGGCCACGGCGACCAGGGCCTGCGCGATCAGCCAGCGCCGCTGGGTCGTGGGTGGCAGCAGGGCGGCACCGGCCATCAGCCACACCGTGAACGGCAGCCAGATCCGCTCGACCTCCGCCTTGCTGTAGCCGGAGAGGTCGGCCAGGAGGATCGCGGCGGTGGCGGCGAGCGGCAGCAGCCAGACACCCTGACCGGCCAGGCCGGCGAACCTCAGCGGCGGCCATGCGGCGTACCTCCGTGGCCGCCGGACGGCGAACCTCTGCGGCGGCCCGGCGGCCGAGCTCTGTGGCGGCCAGACGGCCAAGCTCTGCGGCGGCCCGGCTGCCAAGCTCTGCGGCGGCCCGGCGGCCGAGCGGAGCCCGGCACCGGCGGTGACGATGGCGCGGCGGAGGATCGCGGCGGCGACCGGGCCGGCGGCGACGGCCAGGATGGCGAGATCGGCCCACACCCAATACGCGTAGGGGCGGTGGGCGGCGATGCCCTGGTAGTAGCGCTGGGTCACCAAGTGATAGCCGGTCAGCCAGTCGAAGCCGGCCGCGGTCCAGGCCGCGGCCATCACGGCCACACCGGCCGTCGCCCAGGCGGCCGCATGCCAGCCGGGGCGGCGGCTGGGCCGAGGGCCGGAGCGGTGACCGGCGAGCGCCACGGCCACGACCGTGACGGCCACCACGGCCATCAGCACGAGACCGTAGGACAGGTAGGCGCCGAGCCCGAGCAGCAGGCCGGCCGCGAACGCGGCCGGGGAGGCCCGGCGGACCACGCCGTAGGCGAGTAGCGCTGTTCCGGTGGCCACCACGCCCGCGAACAGGCCGTCGGCCGACACTCCGATCCAGACGGCGCCCGGGAACAGGGCCACGAACGGCACCGCGGCCCGTCCCGCCCGGTCCGAGCCGAGCAGGCGCACGGTGACCGGCACGGCGACGGCCGTCAGCCCACCGACCGCGATGCAGACCAGGCCGGCCCAGGCGCCGCCGGACAGGCCCAGCCGGTCGAGCACGGTGAAGACGAGCAGGGCGCCCGGTGGGTGGCCGGAGACGTGGGTGGTCCATGAGTCCGGCTGCCCGTCGAGGATCCGGTCGCTGAAGCCGCGCACCATCGCCGGAATGCTGGTCACGCCGGGCACCTCGGTCAGGTACTCCGGTCCGGTGGTCAGCCGGCCCGCCACGCCGCGTTGCCAGCCGTCGACCAGGGCCAGCGACAGGGTCCAGGCGACCGCGGTCGCGTACGAGGCGGCGAGCAGTGGACGCCACCGCAGCCGCTGCGCGAGATCGGGACCGTAGCGGCAGGTCAGGAACGCCACCACGGCGACCAGCGGGGTGCCCGGACCCACGTGCGGGAGCCAGTGCGCGAACAGCGGCGCCGCGCCCGCGTGCACCGGATGCCCGGTCACCTGCAGCACCCCGGCGGTCACCGCCGCGACCAGGAACAGGGCCGCCATCGAGCCGGCCGCCAGCACGTCCTTGCCGATCCTCATCCGCGTAGCGGTGCGGCGGCGAACTCGGCAACTCCGTCGGCCAGCCGGACCTCGGCCCGGAAGCCGAGTTCGGCGGTGGCGCGGGCAGGACTGGCCACGATGTGCCGGACGTCGCCGAGCCGGAACTCCCCCGTCGTCACCGGAACCGGGCCGGCCGCCGCCGTGGACAGCTCGGCGGCCAGCTCACCGACCGTCGCCGGACGACCGGACGCGACGTTGTAGGCCCGCCACCCCGGCCGGCTCGCGGTGGCGGCGACCGCGGCCAGGTTGGCCGCCGCCACGTCGCGGACGTGGACGAAGTCCCGGCGCTGGCCGCCGTCCTCGAAGACCCGCGGGGACCGGCCGGCCTCCAGCGCGGACCGGAAGATCGCGGCCACCCCGCTGTACGGGGTGTCGCGGGGCATCCCCGGCCCGTACACGTTGTGGTAGCGCAGGGCCACGACCGAGCCGCCGGTCTGCCGCGCCCAGGCCGACGTCAGATGCTCCTGGGCGACCTTGGTCGCCGCATAGACGCTGCGCGGATCGAGCGGCGCGTCCTCACTGACCAGGGTCGGCGCGAGCGGCGCACCGCAGCGCGGGCAGGGCGGCTCGAACCGGCCCGCGGCGAGCTCGGCCACCACGCGCGGGCCGGGCCGCACCGGGCCATGGCCGGCGCAGGTGTAACCGCCCTCGCCGTAGACCACCATCGAACTGGCCAGCACCAGCCGCCGCACGCCGGTGCGGGCCATCCGGGCCAGCAGCACCGCGGTGCCGAGGTCGTTGCAGCCGACGTAGTCCGGCAGGTCGTCCAGGTCGAGGCCCAGCCCGACCATCGCCGCCTGATGCACGACCACGTCGACACCGGCCAGCGCGGCCGTCACCGCGTCGCCGTCACGCAGGTCCGCGCGGTGCACGACGGCACCGGCGATGACGTCCGGGATCGGCCCCCGGTGGGCGGCCGGGTTGCCCGAGTCGAGCACGGTCACGTCGTCGCCCGCCGCGGTCAGCGCGGCCACGACATGGGTTCCGATGAAGCCGGCTCCGCCGGTTACGAGTACGTGGGTCACGGCGCCGACGGTAGGACGGGCGGGGGTCGCGCGGGGCCTGCGTCAGCGGTTCGTAAGACCTTGTCATCGTTCGGTAAGGGTTCGTCATCGGCGCGTAAGACCTGTTCAGGGCCGTTGTCACTAGCGTTCGGAGGCATGACCGATGTGGTGCTGCCCTGCCGGAACGAAGCCCCGGCCCTGCCCGGCCTGCTGGCCCGGATGCCGGCCGGCTACCGGGCGATAGTCGTCGACAACGGCTCCACCGACGGCTCGGCCGCGGTGGCCCGCGCGCATGGCGCCCGGGTGATCACGGTGACCGAACCGGGCTACGGCGCCGCCGTGCACGCCGGCGTCCTAGCCGCGGACGACGGTGTGGTCTGCGTGATGGACGCCGACGGATCGTTCGATCCGGCGCAGCTGCCGGCGGTGGCCGGACCGGTGCACGACGGCGACGCCGAGCTGGCCACCGGCCGCCGCCGGCCGGTGGCGCGCGGGGTGTGGCCGGTGCACGCCCGGGCCGCCAACGCGCTGCTGGCGCACCGGCTGCGCCGGACGACCGGCCTCGATGTTCACGACATCGGCCCGATGCGCGCCGCCCGCCGGTCCGGCCTGCTCGCCCTGGACCTGCGCGACCGCCGCTTCGGCTACCCCCTCGAGTTGCTGATCGCGGCCGGCCGGGCCGGCTGGCGGGTAGCCGAGATCGACGTCGACTACCTGCCGCGGGCCGCCGGCACCCGCTCGAAGGTGACCGGCACCGCGCTCGGCACCGCCCGCGCGATCCGCGACATGAGCCGGGTGCTGTCCCGATGAACGCCGGCCTGAGGGTGGTCGTCCTGGCGAAGGTGCCGGTGCCCGGCCGGGTCAAGACCCGGTTGTGCCCGCCGTGCACCCCGGAGCAGGCGGCGCGGGTGGCCGCGGCCGCCCTGGCCGACACGATCGACGCGGTGTCGGCCTGCGGTGCGGATGTTCGCGTGCTGGTCACCGACACCGCGGTCGCCGCACCGCCCGGCTGGGAAGGCCAACTGCAACGGGGTGGCCCGCTCGGGGAACGGCTGGCCGGCGCGTTCGCCGACACCCGGGTGGCGGGCACCGCGACGCTGCTGGTCGGCATGGACACCCCGCAGCTCACGGCCGGGCAACTCGACGCGGCCCTGGCGCAACTGGCCAGCCCGGACGGTCCGGACGCGGTGCTCGGGCCGGCCGAGGACGGCGGCTGGTGGGGGCTCGGACTGCGCGAGCCGGCGCATGCCGTGGTGCTGCGCGACATTCCGACGTCGACGGCGACGACCGGGTCCCGGACCCGGGAGGCGTTGCGCCGCCGCGGCCTGCGTGTCGGCGAGCTGCCCGGCCTGCGCGATGTGGACACGGCCGACGACGCGTACGCGGTGGCCGGTCTCTGCCCGCCCGGCCGGCGGTTTCCCCGGGCGGTCGCCGCCGAGGTGTCCCGGTGAGTGCGGTTGCGCTGTTCGATGCCGTGTTCGGGCGTGCCACACCAACGCCGTTCACCGTGCGGCACATGACCGGCGGGGAGCATCGGTTCGATCCGGCCGCCTGGTGCCGGGACGACCTGCCCGGCGACGAGACGCTGCTCGCGCGGTGCACCGGGCCGACCCTGGACGTCGGGTGCGGGCCGGGCCGGCTCGCCGGGGCGCTGGCCCGGGCCGGCTGCCCGGCGCTGGGCATCGACGTCAGCGGCGCGGCCGTGCGCCTGGCCCGGCGCCGGGGTGCGTCCGCGCTGCGCCGCGACGTCTTCGAACCGCTGCCCGGCATCGGCCGCTGGCATCACGTGCTGCTCGCCGACGGCAACATCGGCATCGGCGGCGACCCGGCCCGGCTGCTGCGCCGATGCCGCCGGCTGCTGGCGCCCAGCGGCCGGCTGCACGTCGAGACGGCCGCGCCCGGCACGACCGGCTGGGCCGGCCCGGCCCGGATCGACGGCGGCGCCACCGAGCTGCCGTGGGCGTCGGTGCCGCCCGGCGACCTGCCCGCGCTGGCCGCGGCCACGTCGATGCGGCTCCTCGACACGTGGACGGGAGGGAACCGATGGTTCGCGACGATGGCCCCGCACTGATCCGCCGGGTGGTCGACTGGCTGCGGGCACCGCTTCCGGCACCGCCGGCGGCCATCCGGCGCGGGCCGTTGGCGGAGGGTGCCTTTCCGTCGCCGCTGCGGTCGGCCCGGCTGACCAGCCTGGTGGGGGTGGCGCTCGGCGTCGCGTTCGCCGTCTGCTTCCTGACCGGGCTGATCAGCCATCTGATTCAGCATCCGGGCGGGTGGTTCTGGTGGCCGTCGCGGCCGGTGTCGCTCTACCGGGTCACCCAGGGCCTGCATGTGGCGACCGGGCTGGCCTGTGTGCCGCTGCTCGGCGTCAAGCTGTGGTCGGTCTATCCGCGTCTCTTCGTCTGGCCGCCGGTCCGGTCGCTTGCGCACGCGGCCGAGCGGGCCGGGGTCGCGTTGCTGGTGGCGGCGGCGCTCTTCCAGGTGGTCAGCGGCGTTCTGAACATCTACCACCGGTACGGGCCGATGCCGTTCTTCTTCACCACCGGCCACTACTGGGTGGCCTGGCTGTCGATCGGTGCCCTGCTCGTCCACGTCGGCGTGCAGCTGCCGATCGCCCGGGCCGCACTACGGCGACGGCGGCGGCCGGACGAGCCGCCGGACCACCAGCGCCGCCGGCTTCTGGTCGGCACCGCGGCCGCCGCCGCCCTGATCACCGTCACCACCGTCGGCCAGACCGTCCGGCCCCTGGCCAGGCTGGGTCTCCTCGCGCCGCGCCGGCCGGACGAGGGCCCGCAGGGACTGCCGGTGAACAAGACCGCCGCGGCCGCCGGAATCACCGCCGACCCCGGATATCGCCTGGTGATCGACGGGCCGGACGGCGAGCAGAGCCTCGACCTGGCCGCCCTGAACGCCCTGCCGCAGCACACCGTCGACCTGCCGATCGCCTGCGTGGAGGGGTGGAGCTCGACCGCCACCTGGACCGGGGTGCGGCTGCGCGACCTCGCCGCCCTGGCCGGCGCCGACCCGGACCACGCCGACGTGGTGGTCGAGTCGCTTGAGCAGCACGGCCGCTACCGGGTCAGCACCGTGCCGCCGGAACACACCCGCGACCCGCTCACCCTCATCGCGCTGCGGCTCGGCGGGCAGATCCTGCACCCCGACCACGGCTATCCGGCCCGGCTCATCGCGCCGAACCGGCCCGGCGTGCTGCAGACCAAGTGGATCGGCCGGCTCACCGTCCGGGAGATCCGATGAGGGTACGCGTGGGGTTGGTGACGGCGGGTGCGGTGCTCATCGCGTACGCAATCGTGGGGACTTTGACCGCAGATCCCATCGGGATCCTTGTTTTTCTGATTGCCGTGCTCGTTGCCCACGATGCGCTGTGGATGCCGGCGGTCCTGCTGGTCGTCGCGGTGGCCCGCACGCGCCGTAAGAAATCCGAAAGGTCGCGGGATAGCGGCGCCGGGCCCCGTGGTGGGTAGCGTGACCGGCGTGGGACATCACGTGCTGGTGGTCGACGACGACCCTACGGTCAGTGACGTCGTGCGCCGCTACCTGGAGCAGGACGGCTGTCAGGTCCGGCTGGCCGCCGACGGCGCCGACGGGCTGGCCGCCGTCGCCGCGCAGCGCCCGGACCTCGTCGTGCTCGACCTGATGATGCCGGGCATCGACGGGCTCGAGGTGTGCCGCCGGTTGCGCCGCACCCTTCCCGACCTGCCGGTGATCATGCTGACCGCGCTGGGTGAGGAGGCCGACCGGGTGCTCGGGCTCGAGGTCGGCGCCGACGACTACGTGACCAAGCCGTTCTCGCCGCGCGAGCTGGTGCTGCGGATCCGGTCGGTGCTGCGCCGCGCCACCCCGGCCGCCGATCCGCTGCCGCCGGCACTGATCACCGACGGTGGGCTGACCGTCGACACCGCCCGTAGGCTCGCCGCGCTCGACGGTGACCCGCTGTCACTGACCGGGCGCGAGTTCGACCTGCTCGTCTTCCTGCTCTGTCATCCGGGACGGGCCTGGTCCCGCGCCGACCTGCTGGACAGGGTGTGGGGCTGGCAGTTCGGGGACCAGTCGACGGTGACCGTGCACGTCCGGCGGTTGCGGGAGAAGATCGAGCCGAACCCGGCCGAACCGACCCGGATCCAGACCGTGTGGGGCATCGGGTACCGCTACGAGGCCGGCCCGCGGTGACCGACACCCTGCTCATCGGGCTCTACGCGCTCATCGCCGGCGCCGTCGTCGCGGTGGGCGGCGCGGCCGCGCTGCGGACGCTGCGCCGCCGGTCGATCCTCGCGCACATCGTCGTGCTGCTCACCGTCACCGTCCTCGCCGTGGTCGCCGGGGTGACCACGGTCGCGAAAGCGATGTTCCTGTCCGGCCACGACCTGCGCGTCGTGCTGCTCACCGTGTGCGCCGCCGCGGTGGTCAGCCTGGCCACCGGGGTGGTCTTCGGGCGCCGGCTGGCCGCCTCGGCGGTGTGGGCGCAGCAGGCCCGGGAGCGGGAGCGCCGGCTCGAGGCGGGCCGCCGCGAACTGGTCGCCTGGGTGTCGCACGACCTGCGGACCCCCCTCGCCGGGATGCGGGCGATGGCCGAGGCCCTCGAAGACGGGATCGTCGCCGATCCGCGCGGGGTGGCCGAATATCACCGGCGGATCCGGGTCGAGACCGACCAGATGACCCGGCTGGTCGACGACCTGTTCGAGCTGTCCCGGATCAACGCGGGTGCGCTGCGGCTCGTCCCGACGACCGTGCCGCTGCGCGAGGTGGTGTCCGACGCGATCGCGGGCGTGGCGCCGCTCGCCGCCGGCAAGAAGATCAGCCTGGTGGCGGCGGAGACCGGCTGGCCGACGGTCCGCGGCGGCGAACGCGAACTCGCCCGGGTCGTCACCAACCTGCTGATCAACTCGGTGCGCTACACACCGGCCGACGGCACCGTGCACATCGACGCCGGCCGCGGCCGCGACGGCGTGTGGCTGACCGTCTCCGACACGTGCGGCGGCATCCCCGAGGGCGACCTGGACCGGGTCTTCGACATCGCCTTCCGCGGCGAACGCGCCCGCACTCCGGGGACCGGCGGCGGGGGCGGGCTCGGCCTGGCGATCGTGCGTGGGCTGGTCGAGGCGCACGGCGGGCACGTCGGGGTGCGCAACACCGGCGGCGGCTGCCGCTTCGAGGTCTTGCTCCCCGCTTAGGCTCTGGCGCCGCCGTCCACCCGCAACACCGTGCCGGTCACGAACGACGAACGGTCACTCAGCAGCCACGCCGCGGCCTGCGCGATCTCGTCCGGGTCGGCCTGCCGGCCGAGCGGCGTCTGCGCGATCAGCCGCTGCACCAGGCCGGGCGAGTCCGATTCCCAGGCTTCGATCATGTCGGTACGGGTGTTGCCCGGCGCGATCGCGTTGACCCGGATGTTCTCCGGCCCGTACGTGATGGCGGCCGACTCGGTGAGGCTGTTGACCGCCCGTTTCATCGCGCCGTAGGCGGGCAGTGCCGCATTGCCCATCAGGCTGCCGACGCTGGAGTTGTTGACGATCGCCCCCGACCCGGCGGTGGCCCGGATCGCCGCGACCTCGGCCGTCATCGCCAGCCACACCCCGCGCAGATTGACCTCGTAGAGCCGGTCGAAGTCCGCCAAAGTTGTGCCGTCCAATGGCCCGGGCGGGGAAATCGTCGCGCCGTTGTTGAACGCCACATCGAGCCGCCCGAAGCGCTCCACGGCCCGGTCGACGGCGGCCCGCACACTGTCCGGATCGGCGAGGTCGCACACCACGTACGCGGCCGTGCCGCCACCCGCCCGGATCTCCTCGGTAACCGCCTTGAGCTGCTCTTCCGTCCGCGCCGCGAGCAGAACCCGGGCCCCTTCGCGGGCGAACAATCGCGCCGCGGCGGCCCCGATCCCCCGCCCGGCACCACTGACGAAGGCAACCTTCTCGCTCAGCAACATTGTCATACAATCATCCTGCCCAGGCCCATGGAAGTTAACCAGGCTTCGCCAGTACCTGGTTGTGGACCGCCGGCCCGCGGACACTTCATGTCGTGGACCGACAGGAACTGGCCGACTTCCTGCGCAGCCGGCGCGAGCGGATCGCCCCCGCCGACGTCGGCCTGCCGGTCGGCCCGCGCCGCCGCACTCCCGGCCTGCGCCGGGAGGAGGTCGCCCAGCTGGCCTACATCTCCCCCGAGTACTACGCCCGCCTCGAACAGGCCCGCGCCCCGCACCCGTCGCGGGAGGTGCTGGCCGGCCTGTCCCGGGCGCTGCGCCTGACCGACGCCGAGCGCCACCACCTGCACCACCTGGCCGGCGAGCCACCGGCCCCGCCGCCGGGCCCGTCCCGCGAGGTGCGCCCGAGCATCCTCGACCTGATCGGCCGGCTCCCCCTGGCCGCGGCGACGGTGATCTCGGCGAGCTTCGAGGTGATCGCCTGGAACGACCTGGCCGCCGCCCTGATGGAGGACTTCTCCGCCCTCCCCCGCCGGGACCGCAGCCTGGTCCGCAAGGTGTTCCTGGGCGAACGCCTCTACGGAGTGTCGGACGCCGACCACTTCGCCCGTCACTCCGCGTACCGGTTGCGAGCCGCCGCCGCCCGTTACCCCCGCGACCCCGAACTGGCCGAGCTGATCCGCGACCTGCGCCAGGGAAGCGCACACTTCCGCGAACTGTGGGAATCCCACGACGTAGCCGACGAATCAACCCTGGTCAAGACATTCCAGCACCCCCAGGTCGGCCCGATCACCGTCAACTGCGACGTCCTCGACATCGCCGACCGCGACCAGCGCCTGGTCATCTACACCGCCACCCCGGGCTCACCCTCCGAAGAGGCCCTCCGCCTACTGTCAGTGATCGGCACGCAGCAAATGATCAACCGCATTTGAGTACGCTCGACGCGGTCCACAACCGCACCATCGCGAACCCCGCCTACGGCGGCTGCCGCCCGCAAGCAACGAGGTTTTTACGGCCGTAGCGCGCCTATCGCGCGACGTCTGCGCTCTGTTGTGCCTCTGCTGGGCCGGCCGAGGCGGCCACAGTCCGGGAATTGGCTGCGCCGGCGGCGGCCGGCGGCCGGAAGAATGGCCGGGTGAGTGACTACCGGCTGAGTGAAAACCCGACCGAGCTCGACATGGACCGCGTGGTGCGCTGGATCAGCACCGACGCCTACTGGGCCAAGGGCCGCACCCGCGAGTTGATCGAGCGCGCATTCGCCAATTCGTTCCCGGTCGGTCTCTACACCCCGAGCGGCACACAGGCGGCGGTGGCCCGGATCGTGTCCGATCGAGCAACGTTCACCTGGCTCTGCGACGTCTACGTCGACCGCGACCACCGCGGCCGCGGCCTCGGCACCACGCTCGCCGACTGGTCCGTCGCCTGGGCCGAGCGCCACGACATCAAGCGCGTCATCCTGGCGACGCTCGACGCACACGGGGTCTACGCGAAGGCGGGCTTCACCCCGATCGGCCACCCCGAGCGCTGGATGGAGATCGACCGCCGCCCGCCCTTCGGCTAGATGGGCTGGGTGGCGCCTGGCAATTCCTTCCGGTCGGTGCCCACCACCAGGATGCCCATCGCGAGCACGGCTGCCGCCGCGGACACGGCCATGCACCCGGGGATGAACCAGGCCGCCACGCCGTCGAGGTGCGAGCCCGGCAGTAAGGCCGCGTGCACCGCGTAGACCGGCCCGGCGGCGGCGAGGTGCTGGGCGAACATCACCATGTTGACCACGATCGCCCACACCGGAGGTACGGCGATGATCAGTGCGATGGCGGCGACGGCCGCGGCCGGCCGTCCCCGGCCCGGCGGCACGGAGCGGATCCGGTAGACGAGCGCGGCGGTCAGCAACCATCCGGCCAGCCCGCCGAGCAGGGCACCCGCGACGATCAGCGGCAGGTAGGCGGCGCTGCGTTCGGCGTACATCTCGCCGTGGATGCCGCCGTCGAAGGCAGTGCCGGACTCATCGGCGTTCCAGTCGGTCGCGGTGCCGGACAGGACCAGGCCGTCGCGTTCGGCGGTCACGGCCGCGTCCCGGGTTTGGAAGGCGCAGGTCTCGCCGGACCTTTCGTCCGGGCCGCAGGTAACCGAGTTCACGCCGGGGTGGATCGTGAACTCGGTGATGGTCCAGCCGGCCGCGGCCAAACCGGTGCGGGCCTCTTCGACGGTCCAGGCCGGCGGGCCACCCGGCCGGGGCGCACTCGGAAACAGGGTGACGCCCAGGAAATCGGCCCGGCCCGACATGCGGTATTGATGGATGAAGCTGCCGCCCGAGCCGGCAACGGCGGAGCTCAGCAGCTTCACGGCGTCGGCACGTGACGGCAGTTCGGTGAAGGTGCGCTCGCCGAGCCAGCTGCCCGCGGCCGCACCGAACACGCCCAGCACCATGGTCACCAGCACCGCCGCGACCCACCCGAAGGGTCGCCCCGCCGGAAGCCGGAACCGTTGCCCCACCCCGCTGGCGACCAGATGCCAGGCGTCACGGGCCGACGGCCGGGAACGCCCCGGCTCGGCCATCTCCAGCATCGTGGTGATCATTTCCATGCCGTGCCGGCGCCGGTAGTGCCCCGAATAGGACAGCAGCAGCCGACGGTAGTGCCGCTCCAGCCGCTCATCGACGGCCGGCCAGGTCTCGGGGTTCACGCGGCACCTCCGGAGAACCCCGGAACAATCCCGGGCCGCCGGCGCAACTGTTCCCGAGCCGCATCCGCATGCCGCCGCATCCGCTCGGCCTCGACACCGAGCGCACCGGCGCCATCCGTGGTGAGCCGGTAGTAGCGCCGCAGACGCCCCTCCACCGATTCTTCATGGTCCAACTCGATGAGCCCGAGCTCGACAAGCCGTTCAAGCGCGCCGTAGAGGGTGCCCGGCCGCAGCTTGACCTCGCCGCCGGACAACTCAGCCACCGCCTGCACGATGCCGTACCCATGGCGAGCTTGCCCCGCCAACGAGGCAAGGATCAGAAACGTCGGAACCTGCATGACGGCCGACCGTACGTCAGACGGTATGTAACGTCAACCGATGCATCGCCCCTCGACCTATCAGCGCCCTCCTCATGCCTCGCGATCTGCGGCATGCTGGAGGGCATGACTGCCGAGCTTGCTAAACCGGCGGCGATCACGGTGATGCTCATCGTCCCGGACGCCGACGCGGCAACCAGCTGGTACAAGACGGCCTTGGGCGCGACCGAGCTGTGGAACCTCGGCGGCGTGGCCGGCCTGGAGATCGCCGGCGCCCCGTTCTTCCTCCACGAGGTCAACCGGGACAACCCCGCCGAGACCAGCCCCGACCAGGCAGGCGTGACAAGCGTCCGCATCGAGATGTTCACCGCCGACCCCGACCACATCATCGAACGCGCCATCGCCGCCGGCGCCACCGCCGGCTCAGCCATCGAGGACCACCACACGCCTTGGGGCACGCACCGCCAGGGCGGCTTCACCGACCCGTTCGGCCACCGCTGGTCCGTCGGCGACCGGTCGCCACTCAATCGGCTCGGGGGCTGATCAGGATGACCGTCGTCGCGGCCTGTTGGGCGTGCCGATGAGCGACGACCACCCGCGCGGACGCGGCCCCGCCGTGGTGACGCTCGGCGATTTGGCGGCGATGAACGCCGCAGACCTGACCGGGCACCGATACGAGACCAGCCCTGATGGAGTTCTGTCCGTCACGCTCTCCGCGGACTCGGAACACGCAAAGATCGCCAGCCGGCTCTTCGCCTGGCTGATCATGGCCGGCTGGCCGGCCGAGCAGGTGCTCCAGGTCGCCGGCATTCGCGTTCCGGGGCCGGGACGAGACGGAGGTCGAATCCCCGACGTCAGCGTGTGGAGCAAGGCTCCGCCGCGCGCCGTCTGGCTGTCCGTCGCGGAGCTCCTCCTGGTGATCGAGATCGTTTCGCCCGGCTCGGAGGCGATGGACGAGGTCACCAAGCGCCGCGAATACGCCTTGGCCGGCATCCCTCAGTACTGGGTCGTCGACCGGGATGACGCCCTCACCGTGACCCTCTACCAGCTCTCCGCGGAAGCCACCTACACCGAACGCGCGAAGATGCCGCTGGCCTGGCTGCTGCAGACCCAGCCCAGCGACCACCTCGACTGACGCACCACTTCTCCAGGTCTCGACCGCGGCTAGAACGTGTCGACTCGCTGCGCATTCTCAACCAGCCGTTGCGCGTCGCATCGCCCTGATACTGCGTCAGACGCCGGCAAGCCGTGAGGACGCTAACGCGTTGAGCGAGACGCCCTGCTCCGCCGCGCGCACAGCCAGCCGTCGATGGACTTCTTCCGGCACTCGGACTTGGAACTTGCCGGAGTAGTGCTTGTCTGCGATAGCGGCCGGCGGAACTTCGCCTGACAACTGCATTTCGGCGACGATCTCCTCCGCGGCGCGCTGGATGCCGATGAAGGCTTCGAGACGGTCCTGGGCCAGCCATGACACCGACGGCAGCTCAGCCACGGTGCCGACGTATTCCTCGTCCTCCGCTGACCAGTGAACGCGGTATGTGTAGTGATCAGCAGCGCTCACAACGGCTCCTCCAGCTTCTTGATCGCGATCAGGACTTGTTTGACCTGGTAGGGCTTGGCCTTCCCGCCCTTGTTCTGGATGTTGACCCTCGGATCACCAGGCCACAGCATCTTGAACACATAGTGCGATGTGCCTTGTAGTCGCGGTTCCCCGAAGTAGTGCCGGCAGACGTAGAGCAGATCCGTGAACCGGATGTCGTTGGCGTTGCGGCGCATATCCGTGAGGATCCTTGCCAGCCTGTCTGTCACGGCTCCGCTCCTTCGTTCAGTATCACCCGTGATACTGCGATTGGCAAAGCCGCGCGACGCGTCACCCGCCCCACGGACGGGCTGACGGCGGCGCAACGAGCGCTTACACCTGTGCTCATGACTATAGTCATGAGCACAGGTGTTCGGAGTGACTCGCATTGATGATTCTTGGAAATTCGGCTCGCACACCGCCTCAACGGCGTCACCGACGATGACCTCAATGATCTTGCGGCGGGCGCCCTCCAGGACGCCGCGAGCTGCGTGTTGCATTCGCCCCGCCCGGGGGCGCAGACCTGCCGATACCGGTGCGCTCGATCGCCGATCCCCTCTTCCACAGGAAGCAGGGTGTCGCCATCAGCCGTACGTCCGCTGGCGTGACGAGTGCGGCGGATCGAGACTGGGTGCGCCATCAATTTGGAGATCCAGACGATGGGCTGTTCCTTCAACGTCGCGTTGCGTGGCGCGAGGCCGGCTTATAGGTGTTGAGGGGAACATGACGACGGAGTTTGCGTTCGACGGTCAGATTCTGGTGCTGGACGGTCGTGTGCTGGAGATCTTTCATCGGGACACCGAGGAGAGCGTGCGGTATCACGTCGCGTTTCTCCGGATTGACGGGCAGCCGCACGGTGACGGGTTCAAGGTTCGGCTTGGGCGGGCGTCCGGTCCGAACGACATCGTCGGTGGGCGCCGGTGGAAGATGACCGCGGTGCAGTTCGCCGAGTTCCGTGAGTTCATCGCCCTGGCCATCGCGGCGCGCGACAACGGGCCCAATCCACCACCAGAGCGATAAGAGGACCTGCAATGTTCGACCAGCGTCGTATCCGTAAGCGTGGGCTCAGCGCTCAAGCGCTCGTGCTCTCGGTTCGGGAAAGCTCGACTCTCGGCGGAAACGGCAGCTGGCAGAAGTACGACTTCGTGCTCGAGGTTCGACCCGAAGGCCAGCCGGCGTTCCGGGCCGAGGTGCGCGAACGGTTCTACATCATCGAGCGGAAACCGGGCGAGGCCGACGTGGTTTCGGTGAAGTACGAACCCGGCACCCTCAAGGTCATCTTCGATCTCGCGGGTGATCCCCGGTTCGACCTCGAGGCCATGCAGCGCCGCACCGCCCAGCTGAAATGGGAGGCGCACGGCCGCGCATCGGGCCAGGCCACGGAAGACCCGGCGGCGGCCTTGGCCCGGCTCGTCAGCCTGCGCGACGCCGGAGCGATCAGCGAAGAGGAGTTCACCACCCTCGCGGCCCGCCTGCGCTGAACCACGACCGGGACGAGCAGGTCGTCCGGCGTACCCAGATATGGTGCCCACGTGACCAGCAGGCGGCGGCTCACCGAGCTGATCCTTCTCCTGCTCTGGTTCTGGCTGTTCACGCGGCTCGATGCCGCCGTCGGCAAGGATTTCGCGGCCGCCCACGCCAATGCGCTGACCCTGCAGTCCATCGAACGCGCGGCGCACGTCGACATCGAGCTCGGCGCGAACGATTGGCTGGCCGGGAACCCGGTTCTCGGCCATCTGGCGGTCTATGTGTACCGGCTGTACTACGTGGTGGTCGCCGCCGTCCTGCTGTGGGTGCTGATCCGGCACGCCGATGTCTATCGCCAGGTGCGCCGGACGATGGTCGCGATGATGGTGCTCGTCCTGCCGATCTACTGGGCGGTGCCGATGTCGCCGCCGCGTTTCGCGCTGCCGGGTGCCGTCGACATCGTCGCCAGGTACGACATCCTGAACCAGGCCGGCCGGGAGAGCTGGACGCATCCGACCCACCACACGGCCATGCCCAGCCTGCACGTGGGTTGGGCACTGTGGTGCGCGTACGCCGTGTGGTCCGCCCTGCGCGGCACCCATCCACGCCTGGCGCTGCTGGCGTGGTCGTTCCCCGCGCTGATGGCGGCCGTCGTGCTCACCACGGCGAACCATTACCTGCTCGACATCGCGGCAAGCATCGCCCTGCTGACCGCCTCCATCGCCGTCGCATCGACAGAGCTGCCTCGTCGCGCGCCGGCGCCCCGCCACATCGACTGACGGCCCGCGATCGAGCCGCGCCTCAGGTGCGTCGGTCGCCGGGGGTGCGCGGGACGTCCTGCAGTGGGCGGCGGCCGGCCGAGGCCGGCGACGGGGCGACCGGTGCGCTGCGGACGATCATGTCCTGGGCCCAGCGCTCAGTGAACCCGGCGAGAAACGCCAGCCCGCCGAAGAAGTGGGCCTCCTGCTGATCGGCCGCGATCGGCAGAAGGCCACCGACCAGCAGCGCATAAAGGGCTACCGAAAACCGCGCCGACCACCGGCCGGAACAATCCGGCGAGGGACGTGACGAAACCGCCCTGCAGCACGTCCACCGAGAGTTTCTGACCTCGAGTGATCCGGACCATGACGCTGGTCATGGCACCGATGCCGCCGCCGATGATGCTCAACGCGAGCAGGTGTTGCATCCGCTCCGGAATGGGCAGGCACTGCTCGATGACGAAAACAGGCACCGCGAGCAACAACGCTCCGAGCGGCAGGCCCAGCAGGTAGTTGCGGAACGTCCGGTGGATGGCGCCGCGTTCGGCAAACTGCTCAATCCGATCAAGATCAGAGTCGATGATCAGGGCCGTACGGTGCAGCGGCTCGGGACTCCCGCCATGCTCCGACGACGCCACGGTGTCGAGCACGCCCAGGAGCAACACGGATACGTCGAACAGCATGTCGAGGCAGAGATTCCGGGTCCCCTGGGTGAGCACGCTTCCCGCATCGTGTTCGACCCGCCGGGCCAGCCACAACGTCCGCCAACAGGCCTCCAGCTTCAGGAGATCGCCGATATCGACCCCGAGCAGCTCAGGGCCGTTTGACGGTGGGTGCGTCGGTGCGGTGCCGGCCGGGGGTGGTGCCGACGATCGCCGTGAACGCCGCGATGAAGTGGCTCGGGTTCGCCCAACCGCAGGCCTGGGCCACGCGGGTCGCGTCGTGGCCCTCGGCCAGCAGGACCAGGGCGTGGCCGATGCGGAGCTGGGTGCGCCACTCGTAGAACGTCATGCCCAGCTCGTCATGGAAAAGGCGGCTGAGCGTACGGGCTCCGGCGCCGGCCCGCCGCCCGAGCTCGGCCAGTGGGCTGTTGTCGGCCGGGTTCTCGTCGAGGATGCGGGCCACCGCCTGCAGCCGGTCGTCGCGGGGCGCGGGCAGGCGCAGGGGCTGCTCGGGGGCCTCGCGCAGCTCGTCCAGCAGGACCCGGTGCAGGCGGTTGCGGGCGCCGCGGTCGAGCGGCCGCGTGCCGGTGAGGGTCAGCAGGACCTCGCGCGCCAGGCCGGAGGCGAGGAACACCGCGGGGTGCGCCGGCGCCAGCGCGGCGAGCGACGGGGACAGGAAGACGATCCGCATGTCGGTGTCGCCGTGTGCGCGGTGGTGATGCATGGACGACGCCGGGATCCACACGATCCGGTTGGCCGGGACGATCAGGGTGCCGCGTTCGGTGTGGACGGACAGGACGCCGCCGGCGGCGTACACCAGATGGGCTCGTGAATGTGAATGGGCTTCGCTGGTGCCGCCGGAGGGCCAGAGATGCACGCCGCCGGAGGGCCAGATCCGGGATTGGCGGGCTACGGGCATGAGTTGGCATTCTACCGGTGGGTGGACTGCGGCTCCGGCTATGAAGCTTCCGGGCATGACTACGACGATGCGAGCGGCCGTTTGTGTCCGGGCGGGCGGGCCCGAGGTTCTGGAGATTCGGGAGCTGCCGATGCCGGCGGTTCGGGCGGGCTGGAGCTTGATACGCGTACGGGGAACGGGGCTGAACCGCTCCGAACTGCGTACCCGCCAAGGGTTTTCACCGAGCGTGAGTTTTCCGCGAGTGCTGGGGATCGAATGTGTGGGAGTGGTGGCGGCCTCGACCGACCCGGCGCTGCCGGAGGGTGCGACCGTCGCGGCGGTGATGGGTGAGATGGGCCGGGCGTTCGACGGTGGTTATGCGGAGTACGTCCTACTGCCGAACGCGTTGATCATGCCGGTGACCAGCACCCTTGCCTGGGAGGTGCTGGCGGCGCTGCCGGAGACGTACCTGACCGCGCAGGGCGCCTTCGACGCGCTGGGGATCCGGCCGGGCGAGCGGTTGCTGATTCGCGGCGGGACGTCGTCGGTGGGCTTGGCCGCCGCGTCCATTGCGCACGGTCACGGCGTCGAGGTCGCGGCTACCACCCGGCGAGCCGAGAAGGCGGCCGCGCTGACCGCCGCCGGTGTCGACCATGTGCTCCTGGACGGCGCCGGGTCGCCGTGGCCTGCCGGGCCGAGCCACGTGCTTGATCTCGTCGGCGCCGACACGGTCGCCGACTCGCTGCGGCTGGTCGCGCGGGGCGGGACGGTGTGCGTGGCGGGTTCGCTCAGCGGATGGCTGATCCGGGACTTCGAGCCGATCGCGATGATCCCGTCCGGAACGCGGCTGACGGCCTTCCACAGCGACGACGCCAAGGGCTGCGTGGACGTGCTGGAGCGGGTCGTGCGCAACGTCGAGGCCGGCGTCTACCGGCCGAACCTCGATCGCGTCGTCGGGCTGGACGAGATCGCCGAGGCCCACCGGTACATGGAGGCCGACCAGGCCGCCGGCAAGGTGGTCATGCTGCCGTGGGGTCGGGGGTAGCGGCGCGGGCGTCGGCCAGCACCTCGGCCGGGACGTGTTTCTCGAGGAAGCGCCGCGCCAGCCGGGTCGACGGATGCACCCCGATCGTCGCCACCACGACGATGCCGGCGATCACCAACCAGCCCGCCGAACCCCATTTCATCGCGAGGAACGTGTACGCCGCGGGCGCCCACACCTTCCCGAGAGTGCTGCTCAGGCTGGCCGCCCCCTGGTAGGCGCCGCGCTGACGCGGATCCATCAACTCGGCCTCGAACGTCCAGCCGGCGGCCGAGAGGTACAGCTCCGCGCCGGTAACGGTGACGTGCCCCAGCCAGACCAGGGCGATCGTGACCCAGCCGACGGTGTCGTGGGTGGCCATGGTGATCAGGCAGGAGATCACGAAGAAGGTCGACGACACCCGGACAGCCCGCAGCGCGGTGGAGACGCCGGTGACCCCGCGGGCGGCCACCATCGGCAGGAAGATGCACATCACCGTGTTGGTGCCGAACAGGAACGCGAGCAGCACCCGCGGAGCGTCGGTCTCCTCGACCAGCCACAGTGGAATGACGACGTTGAGCAGCACCTGGTTGGTCCAGAAGACACCCACGAAGAAGTTCGTGAGAAGCCAGCCGGGGTTACCCAGCGGGCCCGGCCCGGGGATCTTCACCTTGCGGTCGGCCGGGCTGCGGTTGTCGTGCGCGGCGCGCGGCAGCCGGCTGATGGCGGTGGCGTTGACCAGGAAGGCCGTGGCGGTGAACCACGGCAGCGCATGCAGCACGTGGTTGGAGTGAAAGGCCAACGCGACACCCCCGGTGAGGGCGCCGAGGGTGAAACCGAGATTGAGGGCCGAATACATGTACGCCCGTGACTTCACCCGCTCGCCGGGCGGCAGGACGTCGATCGTGTACGCGCCGTAGGCCACGAAGCCGAGCGCACCGATGACCTCCATGCCGACGGCCATGGCGAGGTAGCCGTGGAAGCCGGTGATGAACGGCCACACCGCGAACATCGCCGCCTGCCCGGCCGCACCGGCCGCCCACATCTTCTTCGGCCCGAACCGGTCGACCAGCTTGCCCATCGGCAGCGCCGCCAGGAACGCGGCGATCCCGGCGATGGTCAGACCGAGACCGACCTGGGCGGCGGACAGCCCGACGATCTGGGTGAAGAAGACCGCCGAGCCGGTCAGGAAGGCGCCTTCACCGAGGGCGAAGAGCAGCGACTGCACCGAAAGCCGCCCGGCCAGCGGTGACGGGGGACGCACCTGGCGGAGGACGGCGTCGGCAATCACCCGGAGAGTCTCCCGGCTCCGGCCGAAAGATGTCGCCCTGTTTTCAGCGGCGCCGCTTCCCCATGATCACCGTCGCGAAGCCGACGACCCGCCACCCATCCGATGCGCAAAACGGACTTGCTGACTACGCCGTGACGAGCGGGCGCGGAAGCGTTTCGCGCGGCGTGGCCCGCGACGATCCGGCCGCCCGTTTCGGCAATCTTCTGCCGAAGCCGCAGATGGGCTTCGAGAACGGCGGGCGAGACGGCCGCCGCGCTGTCGGGGACTTCCCGCTCGTACACAAGAATGATGAATTGCGGCAACGACGACTGGTTCTCCGGCGAAACCACGATGTGAGCCTATCGGCGCACGCTCGCCCCTGCCCGCACGTGCCATCCGTGAGCTCCTGATCAGGCAGCATTCATCAGTGCGGCGTCGATGGCTTGGTGCAACGCCGCCCTGCTGATCGTGACAGTGCCCTCGGGCGCCGCCGAGTCCTGCTGAAGGCCGGCCAGGATGTAGTCCTGCATGAGTCGCGACGGTGTCGTTCCACGTCGATCGGCCTCGGCTTCAAGGGCCTCAGACCATTCGGCGGGCAGGCGCACGGAGTGCACGATCTTCGCGCGAGGGCGGTCGGTGACGACTTCGGCACCGGTCCAGTCGCGGCTGTCGAGTGCGGCTTGGATCTCGCTGTTGTCCGTCATAGCTATCCCTTCAGCATGTGCTCGATCGCGGCGATCTCGGCCTCGTCGAGGTACCTCGCACCGACGACGGTGTACTGATCGTCACGTAGTGGGTCGAGTTCGATCAACGCCACGGCCAGCCAGCGCCCTTGCCGGTCCCTGCCCGCGACATTGAGCACCGCCCCGATGTGCCTACGCACGACGGGTTGGCTCTGACGTAGCACGAACACCGCGTCCTGCCATGCGACTCTCGCTGAACTCGTAGTTCTCCTCCACGAGGCTAGTGTAAACGCCACGTATACGGATACGAAATCTAGCCTTCGGTGCACCCGAGCGAGCCGTGACCATCACCGACGGCGTCTCCTGGCCAAGGAGAAGGCTCTTGCCGGCGGTTGCGGATTGCTTTTTGACGGTCCAGTTCTGCGGGAGGACCGCCCAGGTGTTGCCCATCCGGCGTGGCTTTCTGGCCGATCGGCGTCGCCTCAGCGGCGAGAGGCGATCCACTCATCCGAGGACCTCTCTGAACAGCGCACGGTAGCTGTCGTGAGCCAGGGACAGTTCTCCCAGCGCATCCGCGGTGAACCACCCGATGGCATCGTGCTCGTCGGGCGCAGCGTTGACCGGCGACCCCGTCCACGTCTCGACCAGCCAGATCTGCATGTCGGCCGTGGCGGCATGAACCTCGTGCACGGGCGGGCCCGACGGCGCCGCGATGTCGATGCCCAGTTCTTCTCGGAGCTCCCGGGCCAGGGCCGCGCCGGGCAGCTCCCCCGGCTCGATGTGCCCACCGGGCAGGTCCCAGACGTCGGGGTACCAACGGCGCCGGGGAGATCGGTGACAGAGCAGTATCCGATCGCCGTCCCGCAACAGCGCCGTGACGATGCGAGCTTTGGGAAAGCCTTCCGACACCGGCGCGCCTATTCGGGGCCCGCGTTGCCGGGATAGTCGCCGAGACTGATCGAGGACAGGCAACCATTTCCGTCCTCGTCGTCGGCACTCCAGTACACGTGTTTCCGGGAGTGCCAGTAGTAGCTGTGGTATCCCAGGAGATCGCCGTAGACCCGATCCTCCTCGGCCCGGTCCGCCGGCCCGAACGTGTGGCGGAACTGTTCGTAGGACCGCAGATAGCCGAAGTGGGCCAGAAGGCCACGCTCGGCACCGTAGAGCGCGAACCCGACGACCATCGAACCCACGATCTTGTAGCTGAAACGGTCGGCGGAATACACCATGCCACCGTCACTGATCTCCATCACCGGCCAACCCTAAAGTGGCCTGCCGGCATCCGAGCTCAGGCGGCGACCAGTTCTCGATCGCGCGCCCCGTATATGGCTTCCACCACCCCGCGCGCCCAGCGCATGCGCGAAGCCGCGATCTCCGGGTAGTCGCCGTAAGTCGTAGCCAGGTGCGCCACGCAGCCGCGGGTGCCGCCGCAGCGCCGGACGGCGCCGGCGATGGCCGCGTCGACGACCGGAGCGCTGGGCCGGGAACCGGCGGGCAGATCGCTGGCGAACAGGGCCGCGGCGCGGGCCGTGAGCAGATGGTTTCGCATGTGGATCAACTCCGATCTCGTGCGGGTCATGGCTTTCAGCGTGGACCGCCCACGCCATTGATCGCCTCCGGTATTCCACCCGTCGTCGAGGCGGGTAGCCGGGGGTTTCTCCGGGGTCAGCGCCTTAAGGGCTGGTAAGGGAGAAACGCCTCGCGGCTACGTTCCGTTCACTGCTGCCCAGGACGGACGCGATAATTGCCGAATCGCCGCCGGCCGAACCTTCACCGAAGCGAGCCGAGCTCAGCACCTGACTCGTCGTTGCTCTCCAGCGCGGTGAGCAGGGCGGTGCCGATCAACCAGCCCACCGCGACCAGCAGCAGGGCCCGCTCCAGCAGGGCGCTCGTCGTGCCGCGCCCGGCGACCAGCAGGGTCAGGCCGAACACCACGCCGAGCGGCAGGGTCAGTGACAAGGCGACGGTGGTCAGCCGACGCGACACCGGGGAGGCGGCCGATGACCGGGCCCGGGCCATCGCGGCGGCCAGGACGGCCATGCCCAGGATGCCGGCGGCGGTGTGGATCAGGTCGGCGGGTGTCGTCGGTTCGTACGGCGGCAGCGGGCACCGGTCGGTGCACGGCACGGCGCTGGTGGTGCCGGCGAACACGGCCGCGACCAGCAGGAGCAGCCGGGCGCGTCGCAGGGCCCGGCCGAGCAGCGCGACGCCAAGTGCGACCAGCACCAACCCCAGCCGATAGACCACGGCATGCGGCTGCCCGGCCGTCCCCGCCTCGCTCACATAGCCCTGCCACCACGGCACAGGCCGGGCGACCAGCGCGAACAGCATGGCGCCGGCGCCGGCGACGACCCCGACGGCGGCCACCGCTGCGACGAGCCTGGTCCGGGTCATGTCGACATCATGATCGGTGCGGACGGCGGCCGCTGATGATCGAATGGGTTATGCGCCGAACTGTGGTGGTGACGGGCGCGAGCTCGGGAATCGGCTTGGCCGCGGCGATCGCCCTGGCCGGGGCCGGTGATGACGTCGTGCTGCTCGGACGGGATCCGGCCCGGCTCGCGGACGCCGTGTCGCGGGTTCGCGAGGCCGGCGGCCGGACGCCGGCGTCGTTCCGCGCCGACTTCGCGGTGCTGGACGAGGTCCGGGCGGTAGGTGCGGCGCTGACAGCCGATTACGAACGGATCGACGTCCTCGCCAACAACGCCGGCCTGCTGACCTCGGTGCGCCGCCCCACCGCCGACGGCCACGACCCGACCATGCAGATCAACCACCTGGGCGGATTTCTGCTGGCTCACCTGCTGCTGGACCGACTGCGGGCCGCCGCCGGCCCCGACTCGCCCGCCCGGATCGTGACGACGTCCTCGCTGGCCGAGGCCTGGGGCACGCTCGATGTCGATCGCCCGGGCCGCCGTCAGATCAGCCGCTGGCTGGCCTACGGCGCCAGCAAACAGGCCAACATCCTGATGACGATCGAGGCGGCCCGCCGCTGGTCCGGCCTCGGCATCGTGCCGACATGCTTCTTCCCCGGCCTGGTCCGCAGCGGTTTCGGCCGGCGCAGCCCGGCCTTCAGCGCGGCGCGGCTTGCGCCCGGTCTGTTCCGCTCCAGCGAGCAGGGCGCCGACACCCTGATCTGGCTGGCCACCGATCCGGCCGCGCTGATCCCCGGCGGCTACTTCGCGCAACGCGCCCCATTCTCGGCAACACCCCGATCAACCAATGCAAAGCGCGCAGAACGCCTGTGGAAAGCCAGCCTGACGGCGATCCAGACCACGAAACCGATATGAGTACGCTCGGCCCCGTCCACAACCGCACCATCGCGAACCCCGCCTCCGGCGGCTGCCGCCCGCAAGCTCCGACGGCCGAACGGCCGTAGCGCGCCTTTCGCGCGAGTCGCCCGTACCGGAAAATTCTTTTGGCCTTGCGTCGGATCCGGCCCGAACCGTTCGTAGAGCAGATGACAGGCAGCCGAACAAGGGAGTCATGCGATGCCGCGGTTCTTGATCTCGTTCGACGACGGCGCGATGGACCACATCCCCGCCGAAGATTTCCCCGACGTGGGCAAGGCGGCGCACGCGGTGATCCAGGAGGCGGTGACGGCCGGCGTGTGGGTGTTCGGCGCCGGCCTGCTGAGCCAGCAGGCGAGCATCGTGGCGACGGACGGCACGGTGACCGACGGCCCGTACCCGGAGACCAAGGAGGTGGTCGGCGGCTTCGTGGTCATCGACGTGCCCACCCGCGAGGAAGCACTGCCGTGGGCCGCCAAGATCGCCGCCGGCTGCCGCTGCCCCCAGGAGGTCCGCGAGCTACTCCCCGACCCGGAGACGGACGAGATGCTCCGCCAGGCCACCCAGCGATAACAACATCCCGCCGCCGCCCGAGGTCGGCGACGGCCAGACCCCACGCGCACAGTTCATCCGCCGCAGGGTTCGCTCCGATGCGGGCCGCCGCCGGTCGCCGCCGGCCGTCGTTCAGGCGCGGGGTTCGCTCATCTCGGCGCGCAGGGCTTTCGCCCGGGCGTGGACCTGTTCCACCTGGGCGGCGGTCAGGCGGCGGGCGTCCCAGAGCAGTGCGGCGACGTTCGGGCGGTTCGGTGGGGCGGACGGCTCGATGCCGGTCACTGCGGTGAGGTCGGGCGCGGAGATGTCGAGCAGGGCACCCATGGCGCTCAGCAGTTCGGGGGTCAGCGCCTTGCTGCCGCGCCCGATCGAGCCGATCGTCGACGCCGACAACATCGGGCCGCCGCCCAGCCCGAACACGTGCTTGGCGATGCCGAACCAGCTCAGGTTCCGGTTGTGCAGCAGCCGCACGACCAGGGCGCCGGCGCCGTCGTCCGGGTACCGCTCGTAGGGCGGCGCCGGCCGCAACGGCGGGCGCGGCGCCGGCGGCAGCGACCGGATCAGCTCGTGCAGCCGCTCCGCCGCCCCGGGCACGTAGGTCAGCGACCAGGCGAGCCAATCCATGCCACCTCGCGCCGCGCCGTCCCAGGGGGACAGATCGTCGGGGACCGGGCGGCCCGCGATGATGAACAGGTCGCTGCGATGCAGCCCGAGCACCGGCGCAAGGCGGCGCAACAGCTCCGGCTCCGGGTCGCCGCCCTCGAGCAGCACCGCTCGGATTTCGTCCGCGCCACCGGCGCGCCGCTCAGACGTGACCCGCTCAGACGTGACCCGCTCAGGCACCACCCGCTCAGGCACCACCCGCTCGGCCGCTATCCGCTCGGCCAGCGTGTTGGCGTCGAGACCACGCACCTCCATCAAGCGCGCCAGGCGCGGTCCGAACGTCATCTGGCCACCCTATGGGCGCTCGGCGTCGGCTGCTCGCGCCAGCGGGACAGCCGTCGCTCGCCCGCCTGCAGCAGCACGTTGACGGCCACCGCGCCGACGCAGACCGCCAGGATGACGGCGTCGAGTTCGGGGCCGCGCAGGTTGGCGATCAGGGCCGCGATCAGGTGGCCGACACCGTCGACCGAGACCATCAGCTCGGCCAGCAGGACGCCTAGCAGGGACAACGCTGCGCCGATTCGCAGGGAGCCGACCACATCGGGGACCGTGGCGGGCAGGACGACCATGGTCAGGGTTCGGGTTCGGCCGGCGCCCATCGCTCTCGTTGCGGTGATCAGGGTTTCGTCCACGCGGGACGCGGCGGCCATCGTGCCCAGCACCACCGGGACGGCGCCGTGGATCGCGCCGAACGCCACCTCCGAGCGGAAGCCCAGGCCGAACCACAGCACGAACAGCGGGTAGAACGGGACCAGCGGCAGCGTGTAGAGGACCGTCATCATGTCTCGGGCGGCGGGGACCAGGCAGCCGGTTCGGCCCAGGGCCAGGCCGACCGCGACGCCCAGCAACGCGGTCACGGCGAAGGCGGCCAGGAAGCGGGTCGTGGTCACGGTCAGCGCGGCCACGGTGTCGGGCTGGGCCAGGTAAGCAGAGCCGGTGGTCAGGACCTCCGACGGTGGGGCGAGGTAGTCGTCCGAGCGCACCAGCGTCCGGCAGGCCACCTCCCACGCCACCACCAGCAGGGCGATGGTCGCCCAGCGCAGTCTCACTTCGCGGTGAACTTCGGGTCGTAGTACTGCTGCTCGGTGGGGACCTTTTGCGCGAGCTTCAGTCCGGGCAGGCTTTCGGCGTACGCAGCAAGCCCTGCGGTGTTGATCTTGCCGGTGGGGGTGAAATCCTTGGAAAGTTCCTGATAGGCCTGGGTTGCCACCGCCGGTTTCATGCCCAGCTTCGACACCGCCAGCTGGACCGACTCCGGCTCGTGGGCCTGGAGGTAGGTGATCGCCTCGGCGTAGGCCTCGGTCAGCGCCGTGACCTGCTCGTTCTGGTTGGCATCCAGCCATGCGCCGGGCGCGGCCAAGGTGCCGAACTGGCTGTCGGTGGTCAGGTCGGCGATCCGGATCGCGGTGACCGGGGTGCCGGCCGCCTGCAGCGCGTAGGCGAACTCGACCGGCAGGATGATCGCGTCCACGTCGCCCTTGGCCAGCGCGGCGGTGTTGGCCGACGGCGCGCCGAGCGGGACCGGCTTGATGTCGGTGGCGCCGGTCTTCTGGGCGATCAGCTTGACCGTGAAGTCGGTCAGCGAACCGAACTTGGAGATGCCGACCTTCTTGCCCTTCAAATCGGGCAGGGCGCGGATCGGCGAACGGTCCTTGACGATGACCGCCATCGGGGTGGCCGACGCGGTGCCGTAGAAAGCCTTCAGGTCGATGCCGGACGCCGCCGCGGCGACCACGTCCAGGCCGGTCACCTCGCCGGCCTGCACCGTGCCGCCGACGATCGCCTTGACCAGGTCGGAGCCGGCCGAGAAGTCGACGATCTCGACCTTCAGGCCGTGTTTGGCGAAGATGCCCTGCGCCTCGGCGATCCGGGCCGGCAGCGCGTGCGTGAAGTCCTGGCCCTGGACGATGCCCAGGTGGAGGGTGCCCGGTTCGGCGCCGGGGTCGGCGGTGCTGTTCGACGTGCCGCAGGCCGCCAGCAGGAGCGTGGCGACCAGGGCCGGTCCGATCATCCGTGTCATCTTCGGAGCGTCCTTTCCAGCGTCGTTGCCATTGCGGTGAAGACGGTGTTGACGACGATCGTCAGGGCGATGGCCAGCACCACCCAGGCGAACAGGGCGGCGCTCTGGTAGCCCTGGCTGCTCGCGGCCAGTTGGTAGCCGACGCCCTCGTCGCCGGCGATGAACTCGCCGGCGACCACGGTGACCAGGGCCAGGCCGAGGCCGACCCGCAGGCCGGAGACGATGCCGGGGAGGGCGGAGGGGATCACGACCGTACGGGTCAGGTCGGCTCCCCGGGCGCCCATCGAGCGCATCGCGGTGACCAGCTCGGGGTCGATCTGCTGGACGGCGCGGGTGGTGGCGATGGCGATCGGGAAGAAGGCGTAGAGGCCGCCGAGGACGACCTTCGAGGAGGTCCCCAGACCCAGGGTGGCGGCCAGGACCGGGTAGAGGACCACCAGCGGGACGGCGGCGACGGTCGCCAGCAGGGGTTCGTAGGCGCGGTTGAGCAGCTGGTCGCGGCCGAGGACGACGCCGATCGGGACGGCCAGGAGGGTGGCGAGGGCGAACCCGTACGCCGCTCGGGCCGTCGTGATCGCCATCGGGACGACCGGGTCCTGCTGCCGCAGGGCCGTCACCACCTCGTTGATCGGGGGCAGGATCAGCGGCGCCACCGTGCCGGTCACCGTGAGCAGCCACCACGTCAGCAGCGTGGTGGCGGCGACCGCGAGGTAGACGAGGGCTCTCATGAGAACAGCAGGCCGGTCAGCTTGGCGTGCAGCTCGTGCGGGTCCTCGGTGCCGACCGTGATGACCTCCCTGATCCGGGCCGGGCCGGGGGTCAGCACCACGATCCGGTGGGAGAGCCGGACCGCCTCCAGGAGGCTGTGCGTCACGAAGACGACCGTTTTGCCCTCCTCGGCGAGCAGCCGCAGCAGCTCGGCGCCCAGCTGCGTGCGGGTCTGCTCGTCGAGGGCGGCGAACGGCTCGTCGAGCAGCAGGATGCCGGCGTCGGAGGCCAGCGCGCGGGCGATCGCGACCCGCTGCCGCATGCCGCCGGACAGCTGGGCCGGGACCTTGTCGGCGACCTCCGCCAGGCCTACCTTGCCGAGCAGCTCGTCGGCGCGTTCCCGGCGGAGGCGGCGCGGGACACCCCGCAGGGCGAGCGGCACCTCGACGTTGCGGCGCGCCGATCGCCACGGGAACAGGGCGAGGTCCTGGAAGACGTACGCAATCCTGGTCGGCAGCGGGCCCCGCACCCGCTCGCCGTCGACCCGGACCTCGCCGCCGGCCGGGCGGAGGAGGCCGCCGAGCGCTCGCAGCACGCTGCTCTTGCCGCAGCCGGACGGGCCGATGAGGCTGACGAACTCGCCCGGCCGCACGTCGAAGGTGATGTCGCGGGCGGCGGGGTGGTCGCCGTAGCGCAGGTCGAGTCCGGTGACCTCGATTCCCATTACTTTCACCTCGCAAGAGTGGCTTTCACGCTACTGCAAATATCGACATCCGTCATCACCTCTCGCCAGGCTGAAAGCGGTCTGAAACTGACCGCAACCTGTGCCAGGGTGGGTCGCATGAGCAAGCACATTCAGGTCACCTTCGACGCCCACGACCCGGCTGCGCTGTCGGCGTTCTGGCGTGACGCGCTCGGCTACGTGCATCCCGCCCCGCCCGGCGCCGACCTCCCGCCCGGCGCCGATCCGCTGGCCGCGTGGGACGCGTTCCTCGACAAGGTCGGCGTGCCGGCCGACCAGCGCAACAACCAGTCGGCGGTCGAGGATCCGGACGGCGTCGGCCCGCGGCTCTTCTTCCAGAAGGTCCCCGAGGACAAAATCACGAAAAACCGACTTCACCTTGACGTACGGGCGGCGCCCGGCCTGCAGGGCGACGAGCGGATGGCCGCCCTCGAAGCCGAATGCGACCGCCTGGTCGCGCTCGGTGCGAAGCGGCAGAGCCGGACCGAGCCCGCGCCCCCGATGAGCTCCGGCTTCATCGTGATGACCGACCCCGAAGGCAACGAATTCTGTTTGGACTGACGACCGCCGGGGTACGTCGCGCGCCATGTCACTCGAGTACCGCATCGAACGCCAGGGCGACACCACCACGGTGGAGCCGGTCGGCGACGTCAGCATGGAAACGGTGGAGGTGCTGCGGGAGGTGCTGCGCACCGCGGTGGCGACCCACGACAGCGGCCGGATCGACGTCGACATGAGCTCGGTGACGTTCCTCGACTCCACCGGCATCGGCGTGCTGGTCGCCGCCCAGCGCGCCGCCGCCGGCCGGGGAGTTCAGCTCATGCTGCGCGATCCGGGCCCGATCGTCCGGATGGTTCTCGAGGTGTCGAACCTGGATAGAATTCTGGTCCGCTGATCTTGTTCAGATTGGCGACCTCCTCCTCGGACCACTCCTTGACCGCCTCGTTCCAGACGTCGTCGGGCACACCGTGCTCACTGACCTTGGTGACGGCGTCGGTGAGGGCAAGAGCGGCACGCTCCTTGGCGGTGAAGAAGCTTTCGGCTTCCCGCCAGGCCGCAACCGCAAAGAGCCGGCGGGCCTGCTCACCGTCGGCAAGAGCTTCGGTCGTGTGCATGTCGATGCAGAACGCACAGCCGTTCAGCACCGACGCCCGAACCTTGATCAGGTGCAGAACGATCGGCTCGACGTGGGCCCGCCCATACTTCTCCAGCTGAGCCATAGCGGCATACCCACCGGGAGCCAGCTCCGCCCAGGACATTCGTTGAGTCATGCCCCAACGACGGATCCCACGCCCCCAGGCGTGACAACCACACCCGCGACGGCCACCACACGACCCGACGCTTACGGATGAGCTCGAATCGGACGGCAACAGAGGCTCGGCGCGAACGCTGGGTGATGGCAGGATGACACCGTGGATTCGCGTAGGGAGGGCCGTTGACTGTCATCGTCACCTTCGCCGCCCAAACCGGCTTGTCGGAGCTGCGATCCCTGCATGCTTACCTAGGGACCTTCGACGCGCTTGATGGGAGGCTGGAACTGCGCGCGATGGCTGATTCGGATCATCTCGGCGGCGTCGCCGATGCGATCGCCGTCGCGGTCGGTGCGGGCGGAGCGATCACCGTGCTCGCCGGGGCGGTCACCGGCTGGCTCGACCGGCGGGGCCGCACACTGCGCGTGCGCCTGGCCAATGATCGGACCGGGCGGTCGGTGGAGCTGAGCGGCGTGCAGATGAGAGAGGCGAGCGCGGCGGAGGTCCAGGCCCTCGTTCGAGACATGACGCGGGTCCTCGCGGATTTGCCGCCCGAGGCGCCGATCGAACCCTAAAGTGTCGGTCGATCGCGCTTTGACCACGCAGGTGAGAGGTGCCCCGTGACGAGTGAATCGCCTCGCCGATTTCTGATCGCGACCGCCGTCGCGCACTACAAGCGGTCACCGTACGCCGACCGGCCCGGCCTGGCTCGCGCCCGTCAGAAGATCATCGACCTGTTCGTGGGCCGCCTCGGGTACACCCACGTCAGCGACCTGGGGCTGGACCCGGACCGCACCTCTCTGCTCGACCACTTCGACCGGTTCGCGACCGATCCTGATCGCCGACCCGACGACATCGTGGCCGTCTACCTCGCCGGCCACGGGCAGGTGGTCGGCTCGCCGAGCCAGCACATGTTCCTGACCGCCGAGGCGGACGTCATCCGGCCGAAGCAGGCACTGCCGACCGCCCAGATCGCCGCCACCCTGCTCGAGGATTCCGACCTGGCGCAGCTGCTGATGATTCTCGACACCTGCCACTCCGGTCAGGGCGCGAAGGAGGCCGTCGACGCGGCCATGCAGGGCCTGCGCCGGCACGGTGGCGACAGCAGCCGGTTCGCGTTTCTGGCCGCGGCGCAGCCGAGCCAGGAAGCCGTGGTCAACGCCCTGCCCGACCTGTTGACAGCCGCCGTCGAGAGCCTCGCCACGGCGGGCGAGAAACCGCCGACCCTGGACCTGGGCACGCTCGTCGCGAACATGAACGCCAACCCGGACCGGCCGTCGGAGCAGGTCATCGAGTGGCATGCAGCCCGGATGTCGGGAAACGTGCCGCCGTTCTTCCCCAACCCGCGGCGGCAGGTCCGCACAGCCGAAGCCGATATGGCCATCCAGCAGGCGGCGGAATGGCAGGGCGAGGCCGACCGCCGAGACACCGAACTCGTCCGTCGCATGCTGATCCGGGCCATGGCGTCCTTCGGTGAGGAGGGCGGCTGGTGGTTCGCCGGGCGCCGCCGTACCCTCACCGACCTCACGGCCTGGCTGGGACTGGCCGACAAGCGGTCACCGGCCATGGTGGTGACCGGCGGGCCAGGCTCGGGAAAGACCGCCATCCTGGGACTCGTCGCGGTGCTGACCAATCCCGAGCGCCGCGGCAGCGTCCCGTTGTACGCGCTCGACCTGCCCGAGCGGGCAGTCCCGCCGGCCGGCGCCGTGGACGTCGCGATCTACGCGCAGGCGCTGACCGACGACGACGTGTTGCGCGGGCTCGCGGCCGCCGCGCAGGTGGCGGCCAAGACCCCGGGAACGTTGCTGGACGCCCTCTCCGACCGGGACCGGCCGTTCACCGCGATCATCGACGCGCTCGATGAGGCGGCCACCCCGGAAACCCTGGTCACCCGGGTCATCCGGCCCCTCATCCGGTACAGCGGGGGACGGATCCGGCTGCTGCTCGGCTCCCGCCCGCATCTGCTGCGCCATTTGCACGCCGACGCCGTCACCGTCGACCTCGACAACGCCACCTACTCCGATCGGGAAGCGCTCGGTGCGTACGCCCTGCGTGGCCTGACCGAGTCGTATGCCGACAGCCCGTACGCCAGCGCCCAGCCGGCGGTGGCGGTCGAGATCGCTCGCGCGGTGGCGGACGCCGCCTTTCCCTCGTTCCTGGTCGCCCGGATCGTCTCCAGCACCCTCGCGGCCGATGACACCATTCCCCCCGACGCGCACGATCCGGCCTGGATCCGGTCACTGCCGCGCACCGCCGAGTCGGCCATGGCGCACGACCTCGACGACCGTCTCGGCGCCGAGGCGGTCCGCGCCCGCGACCTGCTGCGCCCACTCGCCTTCGCCGAGGGGCAGGGCCTGCCGTGGGAGGACTTCTGGGCACCGGTCGCGTCACAGATCGCCGGGCGCTCCTATGCCGATGACGATCTGCTCTGGCTCCGCCGGGCCACCGGCCGGTACGTCGTGGAGGCCACCGAGGTCGGCCACTCGGCGTACCGCCTCTACCACCAGGCACTGGCCGAGCATCTGCGGGTCGGCGTCGACGAGTTCGCCGTGCACGGCGGCTTCGTCCGGGTACTCGTACGCCAGGTTCCGCACACACCGGACGGTCACCGCGACTGGGCGCGCGCTCACCCGTACGTGCGGCGCCACCTCGCCGCCCACGCCGCCCGCTCCAACAACCTGGACGAGTTGCTCAACGACACCGAGTACCTGGTGGCCGCCGAACCGGACCAGTTGCTGCCGGCACTGCGCTACGCCGCCGCCGCCAACAGCCAGCGGGTGGCGCGTATCTACCGCACCTCGGCCGGCGATCACCGGTGGTCACAACCCGCCGTCCGGCGCCAGCTGCTCGCCATCGACGCGGTGCGGCACGGCTCCCGGGATCTGTCCCACAAGCTCAGCGCAGGTCAGACGTGGGCGCCCCTGTGGGCGACGAGAAGCCAGCTCGACGACAGCTCGGCAAGGGCCTTCACGAGCGCGGTGATCTGCGTCGCCGGCGCGATCGTGGACGGCGCCGCGATCGTGGTCAGCGGCAACGACACCGGCATGGTGCGGATCTGGGACGGCCGGGCCGGAACGGTGCGGGCCGAGCTCAAGGGGCACAGCGGAGCGATCAACGCCGTCGCCTGCACCGTGGTCGATGGGACACCGGTCGTGCTCAGCGGTGGCGACGACTACAGCGTGCGGATGTGGAACCCGCTGACCGGCAAGCAGTTGGCGTTGTTCAGTGGGCATGCCGGACCGGTGGGCTGCATCGCGTGCACGACGGTGCAGGACACCCCCGTCGCCGTCGTCGGCGGCAACGACGCGGCCCTGCGCGTGTGGGACCTGCGGGCAGGTGACCAGTTGATGGTTCTCAAGGGCCACGCGGGCGCGGTCAACGGTGTCTGCTGCACGGTCGTGGACGACGTTCCGGTCGCGGTCAGCGTCAGCGCCGACGGCACGGTACGCGTCTGGGACCTGCTCACCGGTGTCGAGCGGTGCGCGCTCACCGGGCACGCGAGCTGGGTCTGGTCGGTTTCCTGCGCCGAGATCGACGGCGTGCCGGTCGCTTTTACCGGTGGTGGCGGAGATGGGGCCGTACGCGTCTGGGACCTGCAGAGCCAGTCGCTGATGTTCGCCTTCAACGCGCAGACCGGCTGGGTCAACGGCGTGGCATGCGTCCCGGCCGGCGACGGCGTCGAGGTGGTGGTCGGCGGCGGCGACCACGCCGCCCGGGTGTGGAGCGTCACGGACAGCACCGCGCGGCTGACCCTGCGGGCCCACTCCGGCGCCATCAACGGTGTCTCCAGCGTTCGGGTCGACGGCGTGCTGACCGCCCTGACGGCCGGCGCCGACGGCGCGATCCGACTGTGGAACCTCGAAACCGAAGTGCCCGGTGGTGAACTCGCGGTCTCCGCCGTGCTGCAGGACAACCGGGTGGCTCAGCCGGGCACGGTGGTGGCCGCCCCGCAGGTTCCGCAGGGTCACACCGGCTGGCTCTGGGCAGTGGCCTGCGCCGATATCCGCGGCAACGATGTCGCGGTGACGGTTGGCGGGGACGGGAACGGCGCGATCCGGGTCTGGGACGTCGCGTCCGGCTCGCAGCTGGCCACCCTGACCGGCCACTCCGGTGCCGTGAATGCCGTGGCCTGCACCACCGTCGACCGAACGCCGGTGGCGGTGGTGGCCGGGGGCGGCGACTACGCGATCGGCGTCTGGGATCTGACGACCGGCCAGCGTCGCAGCGAGTTCGCCGGGCAGACCGATTGGATCTGGGCGGTCGCGGCCGCCACCATCGGTGACCGCAGTCTGGCCGTCGTCGGCGGGGCGAACGGTATGTTGCGGGCGTGGGACCTGCGCACCGGCCGGCAGCTCGCGTCGATGGTCAGCCACGAAGGGGTGGTCAACGGACTCGCCTTCACCGTCGCCGGTGATGCACCGCTGCTGGTATCTCTGGGCGACGACGGCCAGGTGCGTCTCTGGGATCTGCGCACGTGGCGGCTACGGTCGGCCTTCGAGGCGCACCGGGGTGCGGGCCGGGCGGTGGCGACGTGCGTCCTCGACGACGTCCCGGTCGCGGTGACGGCGGGCGAGGACAGTTACGTCTGCCTCTGGGACCTGAACACCCACGAGCGGATCGGCGTTCTCGACGGTCACGTCGGTGTCGTCAACGCGATCGCCCACGGACGGGTGCGGGGTTCGGACGTCATCGCCACCGCCGGCGACGACTGCACGATCCGGGTGTGGGACGCGGTCAGGCAGACCGAGTCGGCGCGCTGGGCCACGCCCTACCCGGCGCGGGCGGTCGCGGTGGCGGGGAACGGCGACATCGTGGCCGGCATCGGGCACGAGGTCCTCGCGCTGCGGTCCGCCCCCTTGGTGCGCTACCGCAGCGCGGGCAGCTGAACATCCGGGCAGTCGCGCTCCGGCAAGGATCAACGTGGGGTCAACCGGGCTGGAGGTCTCGTCGTTGCAGGCCGAGCAGGCCGGTCAAGCTCAGCGCCACGCCCAAGGCGGTCATCACCAGCAGGGCCGTCGCGGGGGTGGTCGCGGCGGCTATGTCGGGGACGTGCTGGAACGGGCTCAAGTCCTGGACTCCTTGGGGGATCTTCAGAATGTCGCCCAGCAGGGTCAGGACCGCGCCGGTCAGCAGGGGGAGCCAGGCCAGCGCGGTCAGGCGTGGTAGGGCGCCGGCCAGCAGGACGGTGCAACCGGTCAGGGCTGCGGTGGCCGGCCACTGGCCGATCATGTAGACGAACGCTCGGGTGGCTATGTCGTCGCCGTTCAAGACTGCGGGGGCGATCACAGCACTCAGTGCGCCCGTTGCGGTCAGGATCAGGGCGGAACCCGCAACCGTCACGGCGGCCTGGGCGGCCAAGGGCGACCATCGGCGTACGCCTGCGGTCAGCACCATGTCGGTCAAGCCTCGCCGTTCTGCTCGGCGGCTCTCCGACGCGGACAGGATCGCGAAAGCGCAGACGATGATGGCGACGATCGTGCCGCAGAAGGACAGGTAGCCGGCCGCGGGATCGGCGCCGCCGGTCTGGCTGCCCAGGAAACCGCCTACCTCGCCGTTGCGCTGCAGCTCGATGGTGCCGGAACCCATGGCGGCGAACATCGTGCCGATCGCGGCCACCGCCACCGTCCAGGTCAGCAGGGACGTCCGGGCCAGGCGGAAGGACAGGGCCACCGTGGTGCGGGCCCGCACGCGGCTGTGGTGGGTGTCGTGGCGGCGGATCAGGCCGGCGCCGAACTCTCGTCGCTCGGACAAGCGGATCGCGGCGGCCGCGGCCAGCACCGTTGCCACCGACAGCGGCAGCAACTCAGGCCAGCCGGAGGCTACGGCGCGCAGGCCCAGTGGGCTGCACCAGTTCAGCCAGGCGGCGTCCTGGGTGTCGGCGTACGCGCGCATCGCGAAGGACACGCCGACCACGGTGAAACCGAACAGCCGGGCCTGGCCGGCGGTCGGTGCGATCTGGGCGAGCAGCGTGGTCAGGGCCGCCGTCACCAGGAAGGTCAGGCCGATCACCGCGCCGAACCGGTCGGGTGAGCAACCGGCGGCCAGCAGCACGGCGCAACCCGTCAACACCGCGAACGCGCTGCGCAGCGGCTGTTTCGGGGCCAGGCCGCTGCCGCGCAACAGTTCCAGGGCGCCGTCGTCCTCGGTGGCCCGGGTCAACGACACCGCTACGAGTACGCCCATGACCGCGGCCAGGATGGTGGCGAAGGCGCCGATCTCCCAGTGGTACATCTGCTCCGCCGTGCCCGGGTCGGGCAACAGCCCGTACATCAAGGTGGTGGCCGGATTGTGCTGGGCGAGCTTGACCGCCTCCCGGCGTTGCTCCTCCGTCGCGTAGGTGTTCTCGTAGGCCGGGAACGTCGCCCGGCAGAGGGCGATCATCAGCAGCACCCAGCTGCCGAGCATGACCCGGTAGCGGCGCAGCAGCAGGCGGGTCATCGGGCCGCCACCGCGTAGTGGCGCAGGAACAGGTCCTCCAGGCGGGCCGGCATGCAGGTGATGTCCTGCGCATCCGCCTCGGCGAGGATGCCCAGGACCGTCGGCACCAGGTCGCGGGGCACGCTCATGCGCAGGAGACCGGCTTCGACGACGGCCGGCACCGGCAGTCGGTCGACGACGACACCGGACACCCGCGCGGTCACCGTCGAGGCGGCCAGGTGCCGCATGTCGGTGAGGTGGCCCGACTCGACCAGCCGGCCGTCCTTGATGATCGTCACCGTGTCGCAGACGTCCTCGACCTCGGCCAGCAGATGGCTGGAGAGCAGGACCGTGCGGCCGGCCGCGGACGCCTCCCGCACGCACCGCTGGAACAGCTGCTCCATCAGCGGGTCCAGGCCCGAGGTCGGCTCGTCGAGGATCAGCAGGTCGGTGGGGGCGGCGAACGCGGCGACCAGCACCACCTTCTGCCGGTTGCCCTTCGAGTAGGTGCGCACCCGCCGCCTCGTGTCGAGGGCGAAATCGGTGGCGAGCCGGCGTTCGGCCTCCTCGTCGCGGCGGCCGCGCAGCCCGCCGAGCGCGTCGAGGACCTCCTGGCCGGTCAGGTTGGGCCACAGGGCCACATCGCCCGGGACGTACGAGATCTGCCTGGTCACCTCGGCGGCGTGCCGGGCCGGGTCGAGGCCGAGCACGGTCACCTGCCCGGCGGTGGGCCGGTAGAGGCCGAGCAGCACCCGGATCGTGGTCGACTTGCCGGCGCCGTTGGGGCCGAGGAAGCCGTGCACGCTGCCCGGCTCGACCCGCAGGTCGAGGCCGTCGACCGCGGTGAACGCACCGAACCGCTTCACGAGCCCGTCGATCTCGATGACCGGTGTCACTGGGCCTGTCCTTTCTCGATGAGGCTGATGATGGCGTCGGCCATGGCTCGGTCGAGGAGCCGCTGCGGCGGGGCGGCGAGCCGCACCCACAGGTCGGCCGCCCGCCGGGCGGTCTCGATGTCGATCGACCGCACGACCGGCAGGAAGTCCTCGCCGAGCCATCGGGCGAGACGCTCGGCGTGCATGGCGGCGATCCGCTCCATCTCCTGCTGGTCGATCGGCCCGGCGCGGTCGGCGCGGTCGGCGATCTGCCGGAAACCCTCGGAGCTCTCGGCCAGGTCGGCGCCGGCCAGCCGTTCGTAGAGCACCGCCGCCTCCGGGGGCATGTCACCGCGGTAGAACGCCAGCTCCATGAAGTCACGCTCGCGGCGGATCACCCGGCGGGTGCGTTCGTCGGCGGCCTCGTCGTACAGCCGGTCGTAGAACTGCCCGATCACGGCCGGCATCGGCGACAGCCGACCGTCGCGCTCCATCCCGGCGATCAGCCGGTCCATCCGGTCGCGCTGGGTCTGCAGCTCGCGCAGCTGCTCGTCGAGGGCGGCGACGGCGGCACGCAGGTCGGCCAGGGCGCCCGGCCCGTCGCCGGCCATCGCCGGGATGGTGGCCAGCGGCACCCCGGCCTGCGCCAGCCACCGGATCCGCACCAGCCGCGCGACATGCACCAGCCCGTAGTCGCGGATGCCGTCGCGCTGCGCAGGGACCGGCAGCAGCCCGATCTGGTGGTAGTAACGGATGGTCCGGACCGTCGACCCGGTGAGGTCCGCCAGCTCCTTGATGCGCACCGGGTCAGTCTTGACTGTGACGTTACGTCACAGTCAAGTACGCCAGGGCATCTGACGGGGGCGAAGCCGGGCGGATACCGGGCAGGGTGGGCGGATGGACAACTTCGATGTTCTCGTCCTCGGCGGCGGCGCGCCGGGTGAACACTGCGCCGCGGCCATCGCCGCCGGTGGCCCGCGGGTCGCCATCGTGGAGAAGTACCTGCTCGGCGGCGAGTGCTCCTACTTCGGGTGCATCCCGTCCAAGACCCTGCTGCGGCCGGGCGAGGCGATCGCCGCGGCGCGGCAGGTGCCGGGTGCCCGGGAGGCCGTCGTCGGCGAGCTCGACGTGAAAGCGGCGCTCGCCTGGCGCGATTTCGAGGTGTCCAACTACGACGACTCCGGCGCGGTGGCCTGGGCGCGCGGCGCGGGCATCGAGGTCATCCGCGGGCGCGGGCGGCTCGCCGGTCCGCACACCGTGGTCGTCGGCGAAACCACCTGCACGGCCGAGCACATCGTCATCGCCACCGGCTCCGACGCGGCCATCCCGCCGATCCCGGGCCTGCGCGAGCTCGACGGTCTCTGGACCGACCGCGAGGTCACCTCGCTCACCGAGGTGCCGCGGCGGCTGCTCATCCTCGGCGGCGGCGCGATCGGCGTCGAGATGGCCCAGGCACTCACCCGGCTCGGCGCGTCGGTCACGCTCGTCGAGCGCGGCTCCCGGTTGCTGTCGCGGGAGGCGCCCGCCCTCGCCGAGGGCGTCACGGCGGCCCTGCGGGCCGACGGCGTCGAGATTCACCTCGGTAACGCGCCGATCGGGGCCAGGCTTGATGACGACGGGTACGCGTTGGAGCTCGCGAACGGCGACACCCTCCACGGTGACCGTCTTCTCGTCGCCACCGGGCGCCGCCCCCGGGTCGAGGGCATCGGCCTGGAGACCGTCGGCATCGCGGCCAATCCGCGGGGCATCGCGGTCGACGAGCGGCTGTCGGCGGGCGACAAGCTCTGGGCGATCGGCGACGTCACCGGGCTGTGGTCGCTGACCCACGTCGGCGAATACCAGGGGCGGGTGGTGGCCTCGAACATCCTGGGCCGGCCGCGCGAGGCCCACTACGAGGCCGTCCCGCGGGTGATCTTCTGCGATCCGCAGGCCGCCGCGGTCGGGGACGCCGACGGGGCGTACACCGCAACTGTTCCCCTGGCCGGTGTCCCGCGGACCTCGACCTACACGCGGGCCTATGACACCCGCCCGGGCTTTCTGACGTTGGTCTCCGACGGTGAGCGACTGATCGGCGGTTACGCGCTCGGGCCGGAGGCCGGCGAGTGGTTGCAGCAAGTCACCGCGGCCGTCCGCGCCCGGATCCCGCTGTCCGTGCTGATCGACGTGATCCAGCCGTTCCCGACCTTCTCCGAGGCCATCTTCCAGGGCCTGCGCGATCTCGAAGCCCAGCTCGACGGGAGGAGGTCATGACCCAGCTGTCCGGCCAGACCGTGGTGGTGATCGGCGGAAGCGCCGGGATCGGCCTGGCGACCGCCCGGCTGGCCCGCCGTGAGGGCGCTTCGGTGGTCCTGGTCGGGCGGGACAAGGACCGGCTCGAACGAGCCGGCGCCGAGATTCAGGCGGCCGGCACCGCCGCGTTCGACGCCAACGACACCGACCGGCTCGCCGCGTTCCTCACCGAGCAACCCGGACCGGTCGACCACGTGCTGGTCACCGCCGGCCGGCCCTACTACGGCCTGCTGGCCGACATGGACGTCGCCGCCGCGTCCCGCCACCTCGCCGAGCATGTCGCGCTGCCGCTCGCCCTGGCCCGCGCGGCCGTCGGCACGGTCCGGCCGGGCGGCACGTTGCTGTTCGTGAGCGGGACCGGCGCCCGCCGCCCCGCCCCGGGCCTCGCCGTGATCGCCGCGATGACCGCCGCGCTGCCCGCGCTCGCCGCCAACCTGGCCCTGGAGATCGCGCCGATCCGGGTCAACGTGATCGCCGCCGGTTTCGTCGACACGCCGCTCTCGGCCGAGCTCCTCGGCGACGGCCTCGAACAGCGCCGTTCGCAACTGCGGGCCACCCTGCCGATCGGCCGGGTGGTCGGCCCGGACGACGTGGCCGCCCTGGCCGTGCACCTGATGGTCAACACCGCCCTGACCGGCGCCACCTACGACATCGACGGAGGCCAGCAGCTGGTGCGCTGAATGACGGATGGTTGCCGGGCCACTTCGCACGGTGCCAGACTGGCGTGCGGTTTCGGCGCCAGACGGGTGGGTGCGGCGCATGTCGATTACCGGAAACTGGCCTCTGCGCGGGCGGCAGAGGGAATGCGACACGCTGGACCGCCTGGTCTCGGCCGTGAAAGCCGGCCGCGGCCAGGTGCTGCTGGTGCGCGGCTCCCCCGGCGCCGGCAAGACCGCCCTGCTCGATTACCTGGCGGGGCAGGCGACCGGCGGCCGCGTCGCCCGGGCCGCGGGCAGCGAACCGGAACGTGATCTCCCCTTCGCCGGCCTGCACCAGCTGTGCGGCCCGTTCCTCGACCGGCTCGACGCGCTGCCGGCCCCGCAGCGCTCGGCCCTCGGCCGGATTTTCGGCCTGGCCGCGGGCGATCCGCCCGACCCGCTCCTGGTCGGCATGGCGGTGCTCACCCTGCTCGGCGAGGTGGCCCGGGACCGGCCGCTGATCTGCCTGATCGAGGACGCCCAGTGGCTGGACGAGGCGTCCGCGCAGGCGCTGCGATTTGCCGCCCGCCGCCTGTCCACCGAGCCGATCGCCATGGTGTTCGCCGCGCGCGACGCCATTGCCGACCTGCCGGAGCTGGCGGTGCACGGTCTGAGCCCCGCCGACGGGGCGTCGCTGTTCGAGGCCGTGGTGCCCGGGCCGGTCGATCCGCGGGTGCGCGATCGGGTCCTGGCCGAGGCGCGTGGCAATCCCCGGGCGATCCTGGAGCTTCCGCTTTCGCTGACCACAGCGGAGCTGAACTACGGCGGCGGCACCGGTCCGTCCGGCACCGTCGAGCCTGGACTCCGGCGCCGGGCCGCCGCGCTCGGGCCGCCCGCCCGCCGCCTCCTGCTGGTCGCGGCGGCCGAACCGGTCGGCGACATTCCGCTGCTCTGGCGCGCCGCCGGCCGGCTCGGCATCGGCCCCGGCGCGGCGGCCGCAGCCGAAGAAGCCGGGCTCGTCGAGCTCGGTGACCGGGTCCGGTTCCGGCATCCGCTGCTCCGCTCGCTGCTTTATCGCTCGTCGACGCTCACCCAGCGGCGGGTCGCCCACGCGGCCCTCGCCGACGCCACCGACCCGGACGCCGACCCGGACCGGCGGGCCTGGCATCGCGCCCACGCGGCGGCCGTACCGGACGAGACCATCGCCGCCGACCTGGAGCGGTGGGCGGGGCGGGCGCTCGTGGTCGGCGGGCTCGCGTCGTCGTCGGCCTTCCTCGCCACCGCCGCGGCGCTGACCCCGGATCCGGCCCGCCGGGCGCTGCGGTCCCTGGAAGCGGGCCGCCACAAGGCCGCGGCCGGCCGGTTCGGCGAGGCGTCGGCGCTGATCACCGCGGCCGAGGTGGGGTCGCTCGACGAGGCCGGCCGGGCCCGCGCGGCCCTGGCGCACGGGCGGATCGCCGCCCGGTCAGGCCACGGCGGCGAGGCACTGCCGCTCCTGCTCTCCGCCGCGCGACAGCTCACCCCGATCGATGCGGCGCTCGCCCGGGAGGCGCACCTGGAGGTGCTGACCACCGCGCTCCTCGCCGATCCGCGCGAGGCCGCGGGGCCGCCCGAGACCGCCGGGCCGCGCGAGACCGCCGGGCCGCCCGAGACCGCCGGGCCGCGCGAGACCGCCGGGCCGCGCGAAGTCGCCCGGCCGCGCGAGACCGCCGGGCCGCGCGAAGTCGCCCGGCCGCGCCAAGAGCGGCTCCCCGTCTCTGCCAGGCCGATCGAAGATCGGTCTGGCATTGCCGTAGCGGCATCGGCAAGTTCGAGCGAGCTGGATGTTGTGGTCGGCGTAGGTGAGGTGGCCCGGGCGGTACGGACAACGGCCTGGCCGGAGCGGCCGGCTCGGGTCGATCTGCTGCTCGACGGCATGGCCGCGTTGCACGCCGACGGCTATGCGGCGGCGGTGCCGCCGTTGCGGCTCGTGGTGCAGGCCTTCGGCGGCGAGCCGCTCAGCGTGCGGGAAGCGTTCCTCGGCGCGGACACCGCGGCGAGCCTGGCCGCCGACCTGTGGGACGACGAGCACTGGGAGGTGCTGACCGGGCGGCATCTCGCGGTCGTGCGGCAGGCCGGTGCGGTCAGCCTGCTTCCGGCGGCCCTCGCCCGGCGGGCCGTCTTCGAGGTCCACGCCGGAGACCTCGCGGGCGCCGCCGACCTGGTCGCGCAGGGCCGGTGGGTGTCCGCGACGACCGGCGGGGAGAACGCCTTCCCACCGTGGCCCGGCGCCTGGCTGGCTGCGATGCGGGGAAGCGAACAGGACGCCGAACGGCTGATCGCCGAAGCGATGGATGACACGAAGACCCGCAGCGACGCCACCGGCCGGAGCATGATGCTGTACGCCCGGGCGGTCCTGAACAACGGGCTCGGCCGCTACGAGGAGGCGCTCGCGGCCGCGACGGAGGCCACCGCTTCGGGCGAGTCGCTTCGGGCGAATGCGTCGGTGAAGCCGGGGCGGGTTCGCACGGCGGTCGAGCCGTTCGGGGCGGGCGCGGCGCGGTGGGCGCTGGCTGAGCTGGTCGAGGCCGGGGTGCGCGGTGGGAACACCGAGGCAGCCGGGCGGGCGCTGGAGCGGCTGTCGGTGATGACCCGGGCCGGCGGCACCGATCTTGCCCTCGGTGTCGAGGCCGCCCGGCGGGCGCTGCTGCGCAACGGGCGCGCCGCCGAGGATCTCTACCGGGAAGCGATCGAGCGGCTCGGGCGGACTCGGATCCGGGTCGAGTGGGCACGGGCGAAACTTCGCTACGGCGAGTGGTTGCGGCGGGCGGGGCGGCGCGCGGATGCGCGGGTTCAGCTGCGGGCGGCGTACGAGGAATTGCTGGTTATGGGGGTGATGGCCTTTTCCGAGCGGGCCCGTCATGAGCTGCTGGCCACCGGTGAGACGGTGCGCAAGCGGACGGTGGCGGCCGAGGGTGAGCTGACCGCGCAGGAGGAGCAGATCGCCGGGCTCGCCATGCAGGGCCTCACCAACCCGGAGATCGCCGCGACCCTGTTCATCAGTCCGCGCACGGTCGAGTGGCACCTGCGCAAGGTCTTCACCAAGCTGGGCGTCGGCACCCGCCGCGACCTGCGGCGGGCACTCCCCCGGCGGCAGGCTCAGGCACCGGCCTGAGCACGGCCCGGACGGGAAAGCGGAAGGCCCGGGCGGGAAAGCGGAGGCTCAGGCGGCCTTCCGGGCGGGCGGCTCCACGTCGTCGTAGATGCGGGCGGCGGCCAGTTTGCCGTTCGGGCCGCGCTCCAGGACGGCCAGGCCGGCCTGGGGTGGGAGATCGTGTTTGCCCCAGCGGATGAAGTTGAACTCGATGGCGCAGCGCACGCCGTCGTCGGTCACCGCGCACGGCTCCAGCTCGATGCCGCCGTCGGCGAAACACCGCTGGAAGTACGCGGTGAGGGCGGCCGGGCCGCGGTGGACGGTGCCGTTCGGCTCGCGCAGGTAGCCCGCCGGGGCGAACAGGCCGGCGGCCGCCTTGGCGTCGCCGGCGGACAGGGCGTCCTGGAAACGGCCGGCGTCGTCGCCGAGCGGGATGGCCGCGCCCTTGAGGATCGCCAGGCGCAGGTGGTGGTGGCCGTCGAGCGGGCGGCGGCTGAAGTAGGAGCGGAACACCACGGATCGCTCGTCGGGCGACTCGGCGACCACCGCGATCGGCCACGCGACGCCGCCGTCGATCCGGGCCTCGAACTCGGCGACCGCCCGGCCGCCGTCGACGGTGCGGGCCGACGGTTCGGTGCGGGCATACCGGACGGCCAGCAGATCGCGGCTCAGGCGGAGGAAATGGCGCAGCTCACGATGGCCGCGGACCTCGCCCGCCTTGGGGTCGAAGATCACCACCTCGCCCGGCCACACGTCTTCCAGGGCGTGCGTGTCGCCCGCGGTCAGGGCGGTCAGATACTGCTTGACCGGGTCGGCCCGGCCGGCCGCGCGGGTTTCCTGGCGCACCAGCTCGGCCGCACCGGCGAAATCCGGGAACCAGGGCATCGCGGTCTCCTCCGCTCGGTCACGGGATGATCGTCCAGCCTGGGACGGGTCCGTCGCACCAGGGAGTCACCCTGGTGGCACATCCGGCGCTCGTCAACCTTTGTGCGGGCGAGGCACAGTGAATCTGTGACAGCGGCCACGTCCACGATCCTCATCTCCCACTCGTCCAAGGATCGCCCATGGCGCCGGGGCCCGTGCCGTACCCGGGGCTGCCGAGGGCACCGGCCGATGCGCCGCGGCCGCCCGGATCGCTACCGGCGCTGTGCGGGCGTTTCTGCGAACGTGGGCGCGGTGGCTGCTGGTGTTCGACAACGCCGAGGATCGCGAGGATGCCGTCGGCTTCCTTCCGGACGGACCCGGGCACGTCATCATCACCAGCCGGAATCCGAACTGGACCGGCGTGGCCGACTCGTCACTGGTCGACGTGTTCGACCGCCTCGATTCCGTCTCCCTGCTGCAGAAACACATGCCGACGCTGACCGACGCCGAGGCCGACGAGGTCGCGCTCGCCCTGGGCGACCTGCCGCTGGCCCTCGGGCAGGCCGCCGATCTGCTGGCCGAGACCGGGATGAGCCCGGGGAGCTTCATCGACCTTCTCGACCAGCACGCCGCGGAGTTGTTCAGCGAGCGGGCGCCGGTGGGCTACGCGGCTCCGCTCGCGGCGATGGTCCGGGTGACGGCCGACTGGCTGCGTGCGGCCGGCATCGAGGTGTGGCTGGACCGGACCCACCTCGTCGCCGGGGACCGCTGGGCCGACGTGATCCGGAAGTCGATCGTCGACGGCGACTTCTTCATCGCCTGCTTCTCGGAAGCGCACGCTCAGCGCACGCAGACGTACATGAATGAGGAATTGGTCTTTGCGGTTGACCAATTGCGGCGGCGCGGTCGCGATCGTCGCTGGTTCATCCCGGTGAAGCTGGATCACGCCGCGATTCCCGGGCACTCCATCGGGGCCGGAGAGACGTTCAGCGACATTCACTTCGTGGATCTGTCGGGCGACTGGGCGCTGGGGATGGGCCAGCTCGTTCGCGCGATCACCCGGCCGGAAGCGTGAAACGAGGGGCCGGCGTCGCCGCCGGCCCCTCGCTCGTTCTGCTTGATCAGCAGGTGGGCTCGCCGGACTGGGCCGGGACGCTCACCGCGGCCCAGGCCGCCTTGACCGTGTTGAACTGGGTGCAGCTGCCGGGGAAGAGGGTCTTCGCGGCCTGCAGGGTCCACACGCGGTACTTCAGGTAGGACGACGCCGAGGTCTTCAGCAGCATCCCGTTGTAGAGGATCTTGATCGCGTTCTGGATGCCCAGACCGGTGATCGTGGTGCTGTTGCAGGTCGAGCTGGCGGGCTGGCCGTTGCCGCTGGTGCCCTGCGCGAGCAGGTAGAACCAGTGGTTACCGGGGCCGGCCGCGGCGTGCACCTCGGCGTTCGGGGTGCTCGACGAGTAGCAGTTCGAGTGGCCCAGCGCCGACGGGTTGTACATGTTGCGGATCGGGCCCGAACCCACCAGGTTGACCTCTTCGCCGACCAGGTAGTCCGGCGGGTCGGCCGGGCTGTTGATGTACCACTCGGTGGCCGCGCCGAACGTGTCGGCGACGAACTCCTGGGTGCCGCGGGCCGAGATGCCGCCGGGGGTGTTGTCGTCGATGCCGTGGCCCAGCTCGTGGCCGACGACGTCGGCGGAGGCGATCCAGTTGCCGGCGGTGTTCTTGCCGATCTGGACCTGGGTGCCGTCGTAGTAGGCGTTCTGCTGGTTCAGGCCGATCCGGATCGGCCATGCGCCGCCGGAGCCGTTCTGGCCGTTACGCCCCAGCCACGAGGAGAGCATCGCGTACTGCTTCTGCGCCACGTAGAACGCGTCCACGCCGCCGGTCTCCCGGTTGGTGCCGACGCCGTTGCCCCACACGTTGTCGGTGCCGGAGAACGTCGCGTTGCCGGTCGCGTTCTGGGCCCGGATCGTCGTGTGCGACGGGTCCTGCAGCAGGTAGGACGAGCCCGACTGGGTGGTGGTCAGCGACACCGCGCCGTAGACCCAGCCGGTGCCGGTGCCGGCCGCGTTCAGGACGTGTTCCTGGGTGCCCAGCACCTGGCCGGTCAGCGCGTCGACCGAGACGGTCAGCCGGCTCACGCCGTCGGCGCCGGTGCCCTTGACCGTGGCGTCCCAGGCCAGGCGCGCGGCCTTGCCCTCACCGGCGACCACGACGAGCTTGGCGCCCTCGACGCCGGTGACCGACGTCAGCTGCTTCTTGGCGATGGCCAGGGCGGCCGCGTCGGTGATCTTCGGGGTGACGGCCAGGTCGCCGATCGCGCTGGTCTGGGCGACCGACGTGTAGACGGCGTTGCCGCTCGCGTCGGTCTGCACGACGAGGTCGCCGCCCTTGACCGCGAGGCCCTTGTAGGAGCGGGTGAACGGAACGAAGCTGTGGCCGGCCGACGAGATCGCGGCGTGCCGCTGGAAGGTGTCCAGGCTGCTGGCGTGCAGGTAGGACGGCCTCGAGGCGACCAGGGCGTCGGCACCGGCAGCGGCGGCGGCAAGCGGCTCCACGGCGGATTGCGCCGACGGCTGAGCGCTGGCCGGCCCGGCGACCAGCGCGGCGGTGACCGCGGTCGCGGTCCCGACGGCGATGGCCAGATGGGTTCGGAACATCACGCGTACTCCTTCTCGACTCCCGGCGCGGCGATGGGGCCGCATCCGGTGGACAGTCGAGACGTTATCGATTGCTATCGATGGCCGTAATGGGGGAAACCCTCGTTCACAGGATTAGCAATTACGGCAAAAACGTCGAACAAGGCCTATAGCGTGACTCGCGGTACATTCAGTCATCTTTCGAGGAGTAGATCTTGACGAGTACGACGCCGCACCGGCGCTGGCGGGTGCTCCTCGGAGCCGCCCTCGCGGTCGGAATGATGACCGCCTGCGGGTCGAACGACGACAGCGGCGACGAGGCCACCCCGGCCACGTCGGCCACCATCAAGTCGTACGACAAGAGCGTGGCCGGCGTCGTGGAGGCGGCGGAGGCGTTCCTCGCCACCCTCGACGACACCGAGAAGACGTCGGTGCAGCTGGACCTCACCCAGGCGAACGCGATCGCCTGGTCCAACCTGCCCTGCGGCTCAACCTGCCGGCCCGGCATCGAGTTCGGCAACCTCGACGACAGCCAGGTCGCGGCGGGCAAGAGCGTGCTGCTGACCGCGCTCGGCACCGGGACCGGCACCGGCTTCGAGCGGGTCGCCCAGATCTTCCTGGCCGACGACTACCTCGGCAGCGTGCAGGCCAGCAGCGGCACGAGCGCGGGCCCGGGCGGCGGGATGTCGGGCGGCCCGGGCGGCGGCATGTCGGGCGGGCCCGGCGGCGCGATGCCGTCCGGCGGGAGCATGTCCGGCGGCACCGGCGGGCTCGGCGGCTACGACGCCGGGAACTACTACATGGCGTTCCTCGGCACGCCCAGCAGCACCGGCACCTGGCAGCTGCACTTCGGCGGCCACCACCTGGCGGTGAACCTGACCTACAAGGCGGGCGCGGTGGCCGGCGCCTCGCCGTTCTTCGTCGGCGTCGAGCCGACCAGCTGGTCCGATTCGGCCGGGACCACGCACGAGCCGCTGCAGGACATGAAGGCCGCGATGCTGGCCATGACCACCGGCCTGAGCACCGCCGAGCAGACCAAGGCCAAGCTGTCCCAGTCGTTCAGCGACGTGCTGCTCGGGCCGGGCGAGGACGGCCAGTTCCCGGCGACCAAGCAGGGACTGGCGGTCGGCGCGCTCACCGATGCGCAGAAGAAGCTGGTCCTGGCCGCGATCAAACCATGGGTGGCGAACGCCGACGACGCCACGGCGACAGCATTGATGAGTACGTACGAGTCCGAGCTGGACAAGACCTACATCGGCTGGTCGGGCACGACCGGGCTGACCAAGCACGCCGATTATGTCCGCATCGACGGGCCGAGCGTCTGGGTGGAGTTCGTCTGCCAGAACGGGGTCGTCCTGCAGAACCAGATCCACTACCACACGATCTACCGTGACCACACTCGTGACTACGGCGGCGAGTTCACGTTCGCCTGAGCGTCTTTAAAGGGGCCGCCGGGATGACCCGGCGGCCCCTTTCTCACGTCAGGCGGCGGTGCAGTTGAGGGCCGGCGTGCTCGCCGCGCCCGTGGCGATGAACCCGAACGTGGTGCTGGCACCGGCCGCGAGCGTGCCGTTCCAGGCCGCGTTGGTGGCCGTGACGGTGCTGCCGGAGGCGGTCACCGTGGCGCCCCACGACTGGCTGATCGCCTGGCCCGAACCGAGCGTCCAGCCGACGTTCCAGGCCTTGGTGCCGGCCGTCCCGGCGGTCACCGTGACCTCACCCTGGAAGCCCCCGCTCCAGCTGCCCACGATCGCCAGCCGCGCCGAGCAGGCCCCGGTGGCGGGCGGTGCGGAGGTGGTGGTGGTGACCGTGGGCGAAACCGTCGGAGAAGTCGTCGGAGCGGTGGTCGGCGTGGTCGTGCCGCCGTCGGTGATGGCCAGCTCGGCGTCGGTGAAGCGGGCGTAGGACGGGTTGATGTCCGTCTCCCCCGCCTTGCCGTCGCAGCCGCGGTCCGGGTTGAACAGCAGGTAGGTCCCCGAGCTGCACGCCGAGGCCAGCTCGGCGTCGCCGCCGACCACGATCGACCCGGACAGGTTGGCCCCGCCCTGGATCAGCGCGTTGTCCCGGACGACCGCGTTGCCGCTGATCGTCGCGCCGGAGTTGACCCAGGCCAGCCCCTCGATGCGGGCGTTGCCGGAGACGGTGCTGTTGCCGTAGACGGCCGCCCGCGGCCCGACGTAGGCGGTGGACGCCACGGTCGCGCTGTTGGACACCCAGCCGCCGCCGTTGGTGTGCCAGTGCCCGCCGCCGGTGGCGGTCGGCTTGGTGTAGCCGGGTTCGTATCCGGACGGCGTCGCGCCCGCCACGGTGAACTCGTACGGGTAGCGGTAGTTCTTGGTGTATCCGTCGAGGAATCCGTAGTGGTGCACCGACGCGGGCGCGCCCAGGACGACGAGATAGACCTCGTTCTCGCCGGACTGCAGCTGGAACGACAGCTGCCCGTCGGCGGCGGTGGAGACCGTGCCGTAGCGCGGGGTGCCGTTCTTGACGGCGACGAACCCGTAGCTCCAGCCGGACCCGGCCGCGCTGTTCACGTGCCCCTTGAAGTGCAGCCGGACGAGCGCACCGTCCGACGAGGGCACCAGCTTGATCTTGTTGTAGCCGTAGTCGGAGGGTGCGAGCGCGTCCGGGACGGCGTAGTGCCCGGCGCTCTGGTTGACCGCGTCCACGGCGATGCCGTTGTAGGCGTTGATGAAGCCCGCCCCGTACACGTTGTTGATGAAGGTTTGGAAGTGGCTCTTGTTGCTGTAGTCGTAGGTGACCTGGTGCTGGGCGTAACCGGCGAGGGCGGAGTTAAGCTGATCTTGCGTCAGCCCGGCAATCCGCCGATAGGTCTCCAGCGGATGTTCACTACTGCGCGCCTCGTTCCACATCCGGTTGAAGATCCCGATCCCGCCGGCCTTGTCGACGAGATATTGGATCAGCATCCAGGCGCCGTAGTGGTGCCGGCTGGACGAGTACGCCATGTTCTCGGTGCGCAGGAACCGGGTGAGGTCACCGGCTCCGCCGTCCGGGTAGACCTGCATCGCCATGTATTCGGCGCTGGACTCCCAGAACGTGCCGGCCGACGCGTCGGTGAAGCCGTAGCCGGACTTGCCGAGGAAGGTCAGATTCTGGAAGACGTGTCCCAGCTCGTGGGCGAGCCCCCACGATCCGGGCAGCGCCGCCGCGGGCGCGATGTTGATCACGCCGACCTTGCCGTCCGCGCTGCCGCCGGTGGCCCAGGCGTCCAGCTCGGTGCGGTTCCAGGTCTGGGTGACGATCACGTCGATCTTGTACTGCGCGAGCGCTCCCGACTCCGGCGTGAACTGCATCGTGTTCACGTAGTAGGAGTAGAGCGACTCGAGCTGGGACAGGATGTCGGCCGGATCGAACGTGTACGGCGACGGCGCGGTGAGCGGGTCGGTGCCGGACTTCTCGCCCCACAGGAGGATGAAGTTGGCCGATTCCTTTGTCCGGTTCGAGGCCCACGGCACCTCGCCGGTGCTCTGCCAGGACGCGGGGATGTAGACGGTCTTGGTGGCGGCGAACGCGGTCTTCGCGAGGGTGGGGCCGACGGCGGCGGTGAGGCCGAGCACGACGGTCGCGAGGACGGCGAGAAGCCGGCCCTTCTTGCGCGGGGACATGTTCTCGTCCTTCGGGGGTGGGTGCGCGACCGCGCGAGGCCTGCCGAAGGAGTGCGAACGAGGGTGGGAGAAGTTAACGACTTCCCACAAAGTCGTGACACCACCCACGATCGGCCGACAGTTCCGCCACACACGGCCGCGTGGACCCGGACATCATCGGCCGCGACCCCCGTACCCGTCAAGCGAAGATCATCGATCGCCTGACGGGCACGGGGTGGAACCGCTGGATCAGCAGGTGGGCTCGCCGGACTGGGCCGGCACGCTCACCGCGGTCCACGCCGCCTTGACCGTGTTGAACTCGGTGCAGCTGGACGGGTAGAGGGTCTTCGCGGCCTGCAGCGTCCACACCCGGTACTTCAGGTACGAGGACGCCGAGGTCTTCAGCAGCATCGCGTTGTACATGATCTTGATGGCCTTCTGGATGCCGAGGCCGGTGATCGTGGTGCTGTTACAGGTCGTCGACGCCGGCTGGCCGTTGCCGCTGGTGCCCTGCGCGAGCAGGTAGAACCAGTGGTTACCGGGGCCGGCGGCCGCGTGCACCTCGCCGGTCGGCGTGCTGCTGGTGTAGCAGTTCGAGTCGCCCAGCGCCGACGGGTTGTACATGTTGCGGATCGGGCCGGAGCCGACCAGGTTGACCTCTTCGCCCACGAGGTAGTCGGGGGCGTCGGCGGGGCTGTTGATGTACCACTCGGTCGCCGCGCCGAACGTGTCGGCCACGAACTCCTGGGTGCCCTTGGCCGAGATGCCGCCCGGGGTGTTGTCGTCGATGCCGTGGCCCAGCTCGTGGCCGACCACGTCGGCGGAGGCGATCCACTGACCGGCGGTGTTCTTGCCGATCTGCACCTGGGTGCCGTCGTAGTACGCGTTCTGGTCGTTCAGCCCGACCCGGATCGGCCACGCGCCGCCGGAGCCGTTCTGACCGCTACGGCCCAGCCACGACGAGAGCATCGCGTACTGCTTCTGCGCCACGTAGAACGCGTCCACGCCACCCGACTCGCGGTTGGTGCCGACGCCGTTGCCCCACACGTTGTCGGTGCCGGAGAACGTCGCGTTGCCGGTCGCGTTCTGCGCCTTGACCGTGGTGTGCGACGGGTCCTGCAGCAGGTAGGTCGAGCCCGACAGGGTGGTGTCGAGGGTGACCGAGCCGTAGATCCAGCCGTTGCCGGTGCCGGACACGTTGGTCACGTGCTCCTTGGTGCCGAGCACCGCGCCGCTGATCGCGTCCACGTTGACGGTCAGCCGGCTGACGCCCTCGGCGCCGGTGCCGTTGATCGTCGACTGCCAGGCCAGGCGCGCGGCCTTGCCCTCCTCGGCGACCACGACGAGCTTGGTGCCCTCGACGTTCGTCACCGTCTTGAGCTGGGCCTTCGCGGTCGCCAGCGCGGCCGTATCGGTGATCTTCGGGGTGACGGCGAGGTCGCCGATCGGGCTGGTCTGCGCGACCGAGGTGTAGACGGCCTTACCCGCGGCGTCGGTGGCCACGACCAGGTCACCACCGTCGACCGGGAAGCCCTTGTACGTGCGGGTGAACGGCACGTAGTTGATGCCCTCGGAGCTGATCACCTGACGGCGCTGGAACGTGTCCAGGCTGCTGGCGTGCAGGTAGGACGGCCGGGCGGCGATCAGCGCGTCGGCCGCCGCCGCCGGGGCGACGTTCGGCGCGGACGGCTGGGCACTCGCCGGGACGCCGGTCAGCGCCGCGGCCACCACTGTCGCGGTACCGACGGCGACGGCCAGGTTGGTTCGGAACATCACGCGTACTCCTTCTTGCGCCCGGCAAGGGGGGTGCCGGACGGTCGCGATCGATGATCTTTGATCTTCGGAGCGACCGAAACCCTGCTCGACATACCAGTCGGATAGGTGGACCGGCGTTATGCACCGGATCGATACCGTTCGTAACCCGCCCGCAACCTGCCCCTAAGTACCGACTCGCTCCATACCAGCACCCTGGCGGCAATCAGTACTTCTTGTCCGGTCCGCAGCGCTGCCGACATATACGGCGCTTCCCTACTGCGGCCCGAAGGACTGGACACTCATGCGCGTTGCTTCCGTTTTCCGGAAGGGTATTGTTCCCGCCGTTCTGACCGCTCTGATGATGGCGGCGACGCCGGCGAACGCGGCCGGATCGCCCGCCACCGACGAAGGCGCCAAGCTGGCCGGACGACTCGCTGAGGTCAAGATCTCCAAGCAGATCAACTACTTCCCGGCCGAGGCCGGCTGGTCGAAGATGTGGACCGACTTCGACGTCAAGGCGATCGACGCCGACTTCGCCGCGGCCGCCGCGGTGGGTGCGGACAGCGTCCGGGCGATCATCTTCCCGTCGACGTTCGGCTACCCCACCCCGAAGCCGGAGTACACGACGAAGCTCGCCCAGTTCGTGACGCTCGCGGCGGCGCACGGGCTGTCGGTCAAGTTCACCCTGTTCGACTGGTGGGACGGCTACTCCGACACCGCCGGCAGCGCCGCGTGGGCGACCGCGCTGCTCACCCCGTACCGCTACGACGACCGGATCATCTCGGTCGGCGTGCAGAACGAGCTCGACCCGGACAACGCCGCCGCGATCGCCTGGGCCAAGAAGATCGTCCCGGCGATCCGGGCGGCCGCGCCGGGCCTCCCGCTGACCATCTCGATCAGCGCGACCGACGGCATCCCCGGCCTCACCAAGCTCAAGGCCGCGATGGCGGGGACCCCGCTGGACTACTACGACTTCCACTTCTACGCCAACTCCGAGCGGGCGCTGTCGATCCTCCAGCAGGCGAAGGCCGCGGTCGCGCCGGCCCCGCTGGTGATCGGCGAGACCGGGCTGAGCAGCCTGTCGTACAGCGACGGCGAGCAGGCCGCGTTCCTGGCCCGGGTGTTCCAGGCGGCCGGCCAGGCCGGCATCGCCTCGATCGCGCCGTGGACCCTCAACGACGTCAGCCCCGGCGCCATCCCGGAGTCGGCCGTTTCCAAGATCCCCGGCCAGTACCAGTTCGGCCTGTACCGCATCGACGGCAGCGCCAAGCCGGCCGCCGCCGTGGTCAAGGCCGCCTGGGCCGGCGCCGCCTACCCGGCCGGCCTGATGGACCCCGGCTTCGAGAACGCCGTCGGCCAGACCCCGTGGCGGGCCTACCTGCCCGAGCTCGGCGTCGCCACCAAGACCACGGCGGTGGCCCGCACCGGCAAGTGGTCGGTCGCGCTGACCCGCACCGGCAAGACCGCGGCCGGCTCGCCCTCCTACCGGGTCTCCCCGATCGTCCCGATCAAGCCCGGCCAGAAGTGGCACGCCGAGGCGTGGGCGCGCGGCAACGCCACCACCGGCACCACCCAGGTCGCGGTCAGCTGGTTCGACGCGAAGGACGCCTGGATCGGCGGCGCCACCTCGGCCACCCTGCCGACCGGCACGGTCAACTGGACGAAGCTGTCGGTCGACTCGACCGCCCCGGCCGGCGCGACCAGCATGCAGGTGCACCTGAAGTCGGGCGGCAACACCGGCACGGTGTGGTTCGACGACGTCGCGATGTCGATGTCCTGACGGACGATCAGCGGTGACTGACCAGCAATCCGGGCCGGAAGCCAACGAACGCCGGGGAGTCACCCAACCCTAGATCCAGAGCTGCCTGTTGCAGACCACGCGTGGTCACCGAGCCGTCCCAACGGCCGGTGGCCACGCGTTTTTCTGCTGCCTGGATCGCGGCGAGGTATTCGGACGGGACGAACGCGCAGTGCCCGCGCCGGGCCACGAACGCCTGCCGCAGCAGCGGACCGGCGGCCTGCTGGGCGTAGCGGTTCTCGTACTCGACCGGCGCGAGCTGGTCGTAGAGCGTGTGCATGGTCAGCATCGGCACGCCGAGCCGCCCGGTGACGGTCGAGGTCCGCCGCAGCGAGGCCATCGCGGCACGGTCGGCCCGGGTGGACGCGTGCCGGGTGAGGTCGGCAAGATCCGCGCGAAGATCAACTCCGGCGGCGCGATAGAGAGCGCGGACCGTGTCGTAATAGGGCGATCGGGCCAGCAGTGCGGCGTAGTCCACGCCCACGTTCCAGGACGAGTTCCCGCCCGCGCTCAGCTCGATGAAATACCGCGACGGCATGATGAACGGCAGCGTGGCGACCAGCCAGTCGTACTGGGCCTGCGCGATCCCCTCGGCGTCAGTCGGCGGCACCGGCTGGGCCGAAGACCAGGTCGGCATGTTGAGCAGGGCGGTGCCGAGGGCGACCCGGGCCCGCCCGGCGGCGGTGCCCCGGGCGGCGGTGGCCACCGCGGCGAGCTGCCCGGCGGCGGCCGCACCCTCGGCCGGGCTCGCGTAGCCGACGAGCGGGATGTCCGCCGACGGCGCCAGCAGCCGGGTGAGCGCGTACTCGCCGTCGAGCTGGTAATTGTTCAGATCGAGGCCACCGCCGAGCAGGCCGCAGGCGGAGACCACGGCGTCCAGCCGGTGCCCGGCCCGCTCGGCCTCCTGGGTGCTGATCAACCCGCCCATCGACTGGCCGAGCGCGATCGTGACCCGCGGCCGCCCGGCCAGCGCGGACACGGCGGCCAGGGTGGCGAACTGGTCCCGCGCTGCGCTCTGAAGGGCCCACAGCGAACCGTTCGGGTCATAGGAGGAGCCGGCCAGCGCGTAGCCGCGGTCGAGCAGGACCTGCTTGGTCGCCGGGTCCGGAGCGTCGGCCGGGGCGAGCGATCCGAAACCGTGGCTGAACAGCAGCAACGTGCCGTTCCAGGGCGACGGCACGTCGGCGATCCAGGTGGCGCCGTCGGCGAGGGTGCCGGAGTGGTGGGTGGCGGCGGCGCGGGCGGGTGCGGCGGGCAGGACGATCAGGACGAGGGTGGCGAGCAGGGCGGCGAAACGCTTCACGACGACCTCCGCAGGGTGGGGACGATTCCCTTGGGGACGAACAGCACGACGGCGATCAGGAGCAGCGCATACACGGCATACGAGAGGACGCTCGGCGCGTAGCTGGGCATGCCGGGTTGAGTGGCCAGGGTGGTGAGCAGCTGCACCACCACGGTGATCAGCGCCGCCCCGAGCAGGGCACCGCCGATGCTGCCGAGACCCCCGACCACGGCCATCACGACGTACTCGATCGACAGCAGGACCGGGAAGGAACCCGGCGCGAGGTAACCGAGGAAGAACGAGTAGATGCCGCCGGCGAGGCCGGCGAAAGCCGCCGAGACGGCGAAGACCAGCAGCCGGTACGCCCCGACGGGTACGCCGCTGGCCTCGGCCGCTGTCTCCCCGGTGGCCAGCGCGCGCAGCCCCCGCCCGACGCGCGAGCGCACCAGCCGATGGGCGATCAGGCTGACCAGCAGCACCCCGGCCAGCACCAGATAGGCGTAGTCGAGGTCGGCGTCGAGCTCGAACCCGCCGATCGACAGATAGGGCAACCCCTGCAGGCCGACCGCGCCACCCGCCCAATCGGCGTCACCGAGCACGGACAGCAGGATCAACTGCAGCGCGAGGGTGGCGAAGGCGAGCTGGTGACCGCGCAGCCGGAGGATGGGCACGCCGACTCCAGCGGCGGCGAGCGCCGCCACGATCGGGGCGGCGAGGAGGGCGAGCAGCGGCGGCGTGTGGTGCAGGGCAAGAAGACCCGAGGTGTACGCCCCGATCGCGGTGAACGACGCCTGCCCCAGCGACACCTGCCCGGCATAGCCCATCAGCAGCGACAGTCCGACCACCGCCATGGCCGACAGTCCGAGCAGGACGAACGTGGTGAGCTGCCCCGGCGCCAGCAGCAACGGCACCGCACTCACGATCAGCGCGCCGGCGATCCACCACCACCTAATGCCGTCCTGCCTTGAGGAGAAAAGCGAAGACCAAAAAACGCGATCATGACGCTCGCTTCGCTCGGTCATGCCGCCCTTCCTTGAGGAGAAAAACGAAGACCAAAAAACGCGATCATGACGCTCGCTTCGCTCGGTCATGCCGCCTCCAGCACGCCGCGCCGCCCGGCCCGCGCCACCAGCACGGCCAACATGAAGATCAAGGCCACTTCCGACTGGTACGAGGTGGAGAGGTACCCGCCGACCAGCGCCTGCACGACGCCGAGCAGAAGACCACCGGCGAGAGTGAGCGCGGGGCGGGTCAGGTTGCCGAGGATGGCGGCCGAGAACCCGTTCACCACCAGGGCCACGTCGCTGTCGAACGACACCTGCTGCACCGGCGTGATCAGCACCCCCGCCAGCCCGCCGAGCGCACCGCCGACGGCGAACGCGAGCAGGCCCATCCGCAGCACGTCGATGCCGACGATCCGGGCCGCGTAGGGGTCGGCGGCGGTCGCGGTCAGCGCCCGGCCGAGGTCGGTGCGGGCGAACAGCAGCGCGGTCGCGGCCAGCACGACCGCGGTCACCCCGATGATGAGCAGGTAGTGCGTCTGGACACCGCCGGTCGAGCCGGCCAGCCCGGCGAACGACCGCGGCTGGTCACCCCAGAACAGAATCTCCACCGCGTACGCGAGGACGCCGAGCCCGAGCGTGACGATCAGCGCGGTCTGCGGGGTCGTTCCGGGTTTACCGGTGGCGACGAGCCCGCAGAGCAGGCCGATCAGGCCGGCCACCAGCACCGCCAGGATCTCGGCGAGGCCGTGCGGCAGGCCGGCGCCGAGCAGCGTGGTGACGGTCAGCGCGGCGAGGACGGCGAAGCTGCCCTGGGCGAAGTTGACCACCCGGGTGACCCGGTAGATGACCACCAGGCCGCTGCCGGTCAGCGCGTAGGCGCAGCCGATCCCGACCCCGGTGACCAGGTATTGGAGGAGCTCGGCCATCACGCCTCCAGGCCCAGGTAGGCGGCGGCCACGCCGGCGCTGCCGGCCAGCTCGGCGGACGGTCCCTCGGCGACGACCCGGCCCGCTTCCAGCACGTACGCCCGGGAGCAGAGGTCGAGGGCGAGCCGCGCGTTCTGTTCGATGAGCAGCACCGCGAGCCCTTCGGCGTGCCGGTCGCGCAGGTGCCCGGCAAGGGTTTCGACGACCAGCGGCGCCAGGCCGAGCGACATCTCGTCGATGACCAGCACGTCCGGCCTCGCCATGAGAGCCCGGCCGAGCGCGACCATCTGCTGCTGCCCGCCGGAGAGCCGCCCGGCCGGCCGTTTCCGCAGCGGCACCAGCTCAGGCAGCAGCTCGTAGATCGGCCCGGTGTCCCGGCCTTTCCGGTCGCGCCAGGCGCCGAGCCGCAGGTTGTCGTCGACGGTCAGCGGCGCGAACAGGTGCCGTCCTTCCGGGACGAGCGCGAGCCGCCCGGTCGTGGTGACCCGGCCGGCGGCCGGCCGCAGGATGCCGAACAGCGTGTTGACCAGGGTGGACTTGCCGGCCCCGTTCGGCCCGATCAGCGCCACCATCTCGCCGTCCCGGACCTCCAGGCTGACCTCGTCGAGCGCGGTGGCGACGCCGTAGCGCACGGTCAGGCCCTCGACCTCGATCATGGCGGACCGCCCAGGTAGGCGGTGATCACGGCCGGGTCGGTGCGGATCTCGGCGAACGTTCCGCGGGCGATGACCCGGCCGAGGTCGAGGACGGTCACCCGGTCGGCGAGCCGGGCCACGAACGCGACGTCGTGCTCGACCAGCAGGATGGACAGTCCCTCGCCGCGCAGCTGCTCGATCAGGCCGGCCAGCGCGGACCGCTCCGGGCCGCGCAGCCCCGAGGCCGGCTCGTCGAGCAGCAGCAACCGCGGGCCGCCGCAGAGCGCCCGGGCCACCTGCAGCGCCCGCTGCTGGCCGAGCGGCAGCGCGTCGGCCGGCCGGTCGGCCCACGCGGTGAGCCCGGCCCGGTCCAGGGCCCGGGCCGCCAGCTCGCGGATCTCGGCCTCCTCCCGCCGGTGCCGCGGCAGGCCGAGCACGGCGGCGACCGGCCCGGCCCGGGTGACCGCGTGCGCGCCGACCATGACGTTCTCGGTGACGGTCATGCCGCCGAACACCGGCGAGTCCTGGAAGGCGATCGCGATCCCCCGCCGGGCCCGCCGGTGCGGGGCGAGCCGGTCGATGCGCTGGCCGTCGTAGCCGATCGTGCCGGCGGTCGCGACCAGCTGGCCGCCGATGAGTTTGAACAGGGTGGACTTGCCGGCGCCGTTCGGGCCGATCACGGCGTGCGTCTCGCCCGGCGCGACGTCGAGGTCGACGTCGCGCAGGGCGTGGACGCCGCCGAACCGCCGGGTGGCGCCGGTGACGGTGAGCAGTGCGGGCACCGCGGTCACCCGCCGGCAACCGCGGTCAGCTTGCTCCTGGCCCAGTCGGTGGCCTCGAACTTGCCGCCCTTCACCACGTTGATCGAGATGTAGTCGGCGGTCAGGCCGGCATGGTCGGTCGCGGAATAGTGGTAGGTGCCGTTGGGCGTGGTCAGCGTCAGGCCCTCGAACGCCTTCTGGATCTTCTCCGGTTCGGTGCCGCCGGCCGCCTTGATCGCCGCGGTGAGCAGCTTGAACCCGGTGTAGCCGTCGGCCGCGAACTGCGGTGGTGGATAGCCGTGCGCGGCGGTGAACGGCGTGGCCAGCTCGTCGATCGCGGTCTTCTGCGCACCGGCCGGCAGTGCGTCGCCGACCACCGCGATCGAGCTGGCCACGAAGACGCCCTCGGCCGCGGCCCCGGCCGGCTTGAGCCAGAGCGTGCTGGCCTGGGCGCCGGTGAACATCAGCGGCAGGCCGGCGCCGGCCGCCGTGTACTGCTTGGCGAAGGCGACCGCGGGCGCGCCGGTCGCCCAGACGGTGAGGGCCTGCGCGCCGGAGGTCTTGATGTTGTTGATGACCGCGCTGAACTCGGTGGTGGACGTCTGGAACTGCTCGCCGGCGACCAGGGTGATGCCGTACTGCGCGGCCTTGGCCTCCATGCCGGCCGCGCCCGCGTTCGCGTACGAGCTGCGGTTGTCGTGGGCGACGGCGACCTTGCTGATCTTCTGGGCCTGGTAGTACTGCAGGATCCGGTCCGCGTAGGTCGCGGAGGTGGCCGGCACGACGAAGACGTACGGATGAAGGGGCTTGATCTGCTCGTCGGCTGGGGTCAGCGAGACGTAGGGAATTTTGGCCCGGTCGACCTGCGGGATGGTGGCGAGCGCCGAGTTGGAGAACGGCGACCCGATGACCGCGACCACCTCGTTGCCCTTGAGCTCGTTGAAGCTGAGCACCGACTGCTCGGGCTGGCTCTTGTCGTCGCGGACGATCAGCTCGACCTTGCGGCCGAGCACGCCACCGGCGTCGTTGAGCTGCTGGACGGCCAGCTCGACGGATTTCTTGTCCTCGCTGCCGAGGGGTGCGTAGTTACCGGTCAGCGAGACGATCAGACCGACCTTGAGCGTTGCGTCGTCGCCTTTGTCGTCCGTGCTGCAGGCGGCGGGGAGCAGGAGCAGGAGCGCTGCGAATGAGGCGGTGAGACGTCGCATGAGTACCTCCGTGTACTCAGGAGCGTGTGCCGCCAAAGCTAGGCGCGAAAGTGACGGCCGTCAATAAATTGCCGACATCGCGGCAGATGCCGCTACGACTCGGGCCGGCTCCTCCTTGACGGGGGCGGGGGCCGGCCGCCGCCGGAGACGCAGCCAGGAGAGCCAGCCGATGCCGATGATGAAGCCGAAGCTGATGATGCGGTAGAGGACCACCGTGGCGACCGCGGCCGAGGTGCCGGCGCCGCCGGCCAGCAGGCCGAGGATCAGGGCGCTGTCGATGATGCCGAGGCCGCCGGGGACGATCGTGATGGTGCCGGCCGCCATCGCCGCGCAGAACGCGAGCAGCACCGCGGTCAGGCCGGCCGGCTGCTCGCCGATCGCCCGGAAGCACAGCCACAGGCAGAGCGCGTCGAGCAGCCAGTTGAGCACGGCGAGCAGGGCCGCGGCGGCACCGCGGCCGGGGGTCAGCCGGGCGGCACGCAGCTGGTCGAGGAAGCCGCGGATCCGGTCGTGGCCGTGCTGGGCGGGCCGCCGCCGCAGCCGGTTGATCCAGGCCAGCGGGGTGCGCAGCAGCGCCTCGGCGATCTCCGGGCGCTTGGCGACGCGGCGTACGCCCAGGGTGAGCAGCACCGCGGCGACCAGCAGCGCGGCCAGGTCACCCCACTCGGCGGCGCCGCCCGCGGCGAGCGCGCTGCCGACGGTGACCACGGCCAGCGCGGCGCCGGAGAGGATGCCGCTGAGCGCGATGGTCCAGGACGCGACGGCCGGGCTGGCGCCGAAGCGGCGCATCTGCTGGTAGTTGAGCTGGGTGGAGAACGCCGGGCCGCCCGGGAGGGTCTCGTTGAGCGAGTGCGCGGCGTAGGCCAGCCGCACGTTGTCGATCAACGGCGGCTTCACACCGGCCGATTGCAGCAGGTGGCGCTGCATCCGGGCGTAGGCGCCCATCGAGGCCAGCGCGGCGCCGACCGCGAGGGCGAGCCAGCCCAGGTGCGGGGTGCGCAGCTGCTGCAGGGCGCCGGCCAGCGAGGACCAGCCGAGCACGAGCTCGGTGGCGAGCAGGGCGACCACCGCGACGATCCCGGCGGACCGGAGCCATCGGCGGCGCCGAGTGCAAAGTGACGTCATCCGCCTGCCCCTAACTGCTTGTCAAGCAATTATTGCTCAACGCGCAGTTTTGCTCAATGGGCAGGCTTGTGACGTGGAGCGCAGGTCAGGGCACTACGGTGACCGGCCAGCGGCCGCAACGGGTGAGCTTGCCGGACAGGGAACCGGCGATCCGGTGCAGCGCCTGGGCGGAGCGGCCGACGATCACCGCGTCGGCCTGGATCTCCCGCGCCACGGCCAGCAGCTCGGCATAGGGCTCGCCGTGCCGGACGACCAGCCGCGCATCGACATCCAGGGTCAGGCCGGCCTCGATGACGGCGCGCAGCTCCTTCTCCACGTCGTCGTGGGTCTCGATCAGTGTGGTGACGGCGCCACCGCCGGCGTCCGCGAGCGGCAGGAGCAGCGGCGGAAGCGAGCGGACATAGACGGCGACGAGCTTGCAGCGCTGCCGCCGGGCGAGGCCCATGGCGTACGCGATGGCGCGCATCGAGGACGTCGAACCGTCGACGCCGACCAGGATCGCACCGGGACCGTCATGCATGTCATCCCCCGCTCGGGAGGCTCTCCGTTCCCCGAACAGTATCGCGACGGTAACCGTTCAGCAATACTTTGATGCTCAGTGCGAAACCTTTCTCACCGGGCACTTTGGCCCTGGTGTGCGGGGGTCGCACAAGCATCGATCATGACGGCACGAAGGTAGGAGCACAGGCGGTGATCGATTGCCTACCGTCCTTCTCATGAAGAAGCAGATGACGGTGCTGGCGCTGGCCGCAACGACACTCGTGATCCTGGCCGGCTGCAACGACGCCGCATCGCCCATCGCTACCAAGACCGTCGCCGCCACCGCCGGCGACAACCCCTCCATCGACAGCTCCCCCGTCGAAACGACCGCGACCACCTCCGCGGCCGAGACGCCGAGCGCGAAGCCCGCGTCGACCACCTCTTCGAAGCCGAAGACGACCACCAAGCCCACGCCGACGGCTTCCACGACGGCGTCCGGGCCGACGATCGTCTCGTTCAAGGTGGTGCAGAAGCCCAAGTGCGCCGAGGGCACCGCGGTCTTCCGGGCCAAGGCCGTCCCGGCCATCATCAAGTGGAAGATCACCGGCGCGACCAGTGCGGCACTCAGCGTCGACGACCCGACCAACACCCCCGGCACGTACGGTCCGGAAGAGCTCTCCGGGACCGAGACCTTCGAGTTCAGCTGCGCCGGCCCGGTCGGCTCGGTCGAGAAGCACACCTACGCGATCTGGGCCCTCGGCGACGGCAAGCAGCGCTCGAAGACCATCACCGCCACCGCCAAGATCCTGGACAACGGCACCAACTAGGTTCCTCAGCCCTCGTGGACCCATCGGTCCACGAGGGCTTCGTGTGCCTCCAGGCGTTTCTGGGTCCGCTTCGGATCAGTACGGGCGATCGCGTCCAGCAGGCTGATCGCCAGCACCGTCACCGCCGCGTGCGAGTCGAAGACCAGGTCGGTGCCGACCGGCGCGACCAGCAGCACGTCGGCGTCCTGGGCGAACGGCACCAGCGCCGAATCGGTCACCACCACCGTCTTGAGTCCGAGCTGCCGGGCCAGGCGAAGGGCGCCGACGGTGGCCGCCGGGTAGCGCGGCATCACGAACACCAGCAGCGCGCAGCCTTTTTGCTGCCGCAGCTCGAGAACACTGTCATCCGCGGTGCTCGCATCGGTGCAGACGGCCACGGCGGGCAGCAGCCGCCGGGCGAAATATCCGAAATATTGGGCTAAGGCGGCCGAGGCTCGCAGCCCGAGCACACCAATCGGCCCCCCGGCCAGCAGGCGCACCGCCTCCGGGAACCGGTCGCCGTCGAGGACCCGCTTCAGGCTGTCCAGGTTGATGATCTCCTGGTCGACCGCGGACGACTCGTGCCGGCCCGGCCTCGGGGTCGCGCCGGCCCGGTCGGCCAGCACCGCATCCCGCAGCGCGGACCGGAACTCGGGGAAGCCGGCGAAGCCCAGCGCGGTGGCGAGCCGGGTGACGGTGGGCTGGCTGACCCCGGTCTGCTCGGCGATCTCGATCGTCGACTTGAACGCCACCTCGGGAAACATGCCGAGCATGCGCTGCACGATCTGACGCTGGGTCGGCGAGAGCCGGTGCTGTTGCGCCAGCGCGAGAAGCCAGTCCTCCGCGCCCATCCGGCTCCCTCCGCCAGCGCCTTCGCGAACCTGAATAACTTGAAACACCTAGGCTATAGGGTGCATGTCATGATTCACCTTCGCTTCCTCTCCGGGGCGGACGTCGACGACCTGGCCATCACCGACGCGGAGGTCATCGCCGCCGTCGAGTCGGTGGTCGGCGCCCACGGCCGCGGTGAGACGGTCTTCGAGCCGCGCACCCACCTGGTGCCGGACAACGGGGGCGCGGGCCACTTCAACATCCTCCGTGGACACGTCTCCACGCTCGGCGAGCACGGCCTGAGCGGGGTGAAGGTGGTCGGCGACTTCGTCCCGAACTACCTGCGCGGCCTGCCGAGCGAGCTGGCCCTGATGACGGTCTACGACCCGACCACCGGCGTACCCCTGGCAATCATGGACGCCACCCTGATCACCGAGGTCCGCACCGGCGCGATGACCGCGGTCGGCGCGAAATACCTGGCCCGCCCGGATGCGAAGGTCCTCGGCCACGTGGGCGCGCGCGGCACCGCCTTCGCCAACGTGACCATGCTCGACAGCCTCTTCCCCCTGGCGGAGATCCGGGTGACGAGCCGCCGCCCCGAGTCCCGCGATGCCTTCGCGGCCCGCCTGCGCGAGGTGACGACAACCCCGGTGCGAGCGGTGGCGACGGCCGACGAGGCCTACGACCAGGCCGACATCCTGGTCGAGGCCTCCCGCCTGGAAAAGCCAATCCCACTTTTGCGTACGGCGTCCGTGCGCCCCGGCGCATTCGTCGTCCCGTACGGCACGGTCAGCGCCGTGGAACTGGACCTGCTCGACGTGATGGACAAGGTGGTGGTCGACGACTGGCGCGAGTCCCGTTCCGGCCGCTTCGGCGCCCTGCGCGCCCACGTGGACACGGGCCGCCTGACCGAGGAAAGCCTTTACGCGGAGATCGGCGAGATCGTCAGCGGCGCCAAGCCCGGCCGCGAAACCCCCGATGAGCGCATCCTGTTCTGGCACCGCGGCCTGTCCATCCTCGACGTGGCCCTGGCCCACCTGATCCTGACCAGAGCCGAGGCCGCCGGCACCGGCACGATGCTCCGCTACCGATGATCCGGATCGACCGGCCCGAGCAGCTCGACCGGACGGTGATCGCCGGCCTGGCCCGTGGCGAGTGCCGGATCGCCCTGACCCCCGACCTGCTCGCCACCCTGGCCGTAAGCCGCCGCGCCACCCTCGACGATCTGGAGGGTGACCAGCCCGTCTACGGCGTCAACACCGGCATGGGGGCGATGGCCGGCATCCGGCTGGACACCGAGGCCCAGGCCCGCCAGCAGAACACCCTGATGATCGGCCGGTCGGTAGGCTCGGCCCCCTGGCTGACCCGGCCGCAGGCCCGCGCCCTGCTGGCCACCCGCCTGCGCACCCTGCTGCACCCGGCCGCCGGCGCTTCGCCGTCCCTGTGCCTGCACCTGGCCGCCCTGCTGGACGCCGACGTGATCCCGGCGATCCCCCTGCGCGGCGGCGCCGCCGGCGAGATCATCCCGCTGGCCCACACCGGCGCCGTCCTGACCGGAATCGGCCAGGTCCTCGACAAGCACGGCGAGGCGGTCGACGCAGCCCCCGCACTGGCCGCCGCCGGCCTGTCCGCGCGCCCGTTCGAGGCGAAGGAGGGCGTCGCGTTCCTGGAGGGCGTCCCCGGCCTGACCGGCATGGCAGCACTCTTCGCCACCGAAACGCGCGGGTTGCTGGCACAGATCATCGTCGCGACAGCAACCGCCCACGCGATAATCGGCGCAAGCCACGACCCGCTGCACCCCGCCCTGGCCGACAGCGCCGAGTTGCAAGAAGTCCTGACGTCCCTACGCGCGTTGCTGACACCCCACCACCCACCCCACGCCGCCTCCGCGCACCCGATCTTGTCGAATCCCACACCGAGTCCGACCGAGACTCACCAAGATCGCGGAATGGCCGCCGCCCGCCAAAACGACGTAACCCCCACACACCTGATCTTGTCGAGTTCGGCACCAGATCGGACGGCAAGTCATCAAGATCGCCATCGGAGCGGGGGCCGCGGCGATGACGGGCTGCGAGAGGATGCCTCGCGGGAGTCGGGCGGGGCTGGGGGTGGGCGGGCTCTGCAGGCGCCGGTGTCGTTCCGGGTCACCGCGCCGGCCATCGCCGTGGCGCTGCGGGCGGTCGCCGACGTCGAGGCCGCCGCGGACCGGGCGCTGTCGGCGGTCACCGACTCCCCCGCGCACCTGGACGGGCGGTTCGTCGGCACCTTCGGCTTCGCCGGCACCGATCTCGCCGCCACGATCGGTGCCCTGACCACCGCCCTGATCCACCTCGCCGAGCTGGGCACGGCCCGGCTTCACCGGCTTCTCGACTCCACACTCACCGGCCTGCCGCGGCAGCTGTCCGACTCCCCCGGCCTGCACGCCGGGATGGTCACCGTGCACAAGCGAGCCGTCGGCGTGGCCCACCGGCTACGCCGCTTCGCCGCGCCGTCCCATGTCGGCGCGATGGAGACCTCGCTGGGCCAGGAGGACGTGCAGAGCTTCGGCTTCGAGGCAGCCGAGTGCCTCGGTGAAGCCGTGACCGGCCTGCGCGACGTGCTGGCCTGCGAACTCCTCGCCATCCACCAGGCCCGCCTGCTGGCCGCCACGCCGGATGGCCCGCGCCTCAGCCATCCCGAGGACCCAGTCGACAGCATGCCACCCAACTCCAGCGACGACGCGGCCAACCGCTTGGGCGACGGAACACCCGACAACTACGCTGGCGGCACACCCGAGAGCGCGGCCGGCAGCTTCCGAGGCGGCGTGCCCCGCGGCGCGGCCGACAGCGCCGGCGGTGGATCGGTGGGGCGTGGGCTGGGTGGGCTGAGCGGTGCAGCCTGGGGCGCACTTGATGAGGTCGCTGCGGTTCTTCCCGGTGGGAGTGGGGATCGGGCGTTCGGGCGGGATCTTGAGCGTGTTATTCGGCTGCTCGGGGCGGGCTGGTCGAGCCCCGGACGATGAGGTCGGGGCGGAACGTCGGGACTCCGTCGATCGAGCCCTCCAGCTGGCTCACGGCGGCCTCGACGATCGCGTCCTCGTCCCACGCCATCGTGGTCAGGCCCGGGTCGACCAGGGCGGCCAGCTGGTGGTCGTCGTAGCCGACCACCGACAGGTCGTCCGGCAGGCGCAGGCCCACGTCGCGGGCGGCCCGGTAGACCGCGAACGCCAGCGAGTCGCTCAGGCAGAACACCGCGGTGGGCCGGGCCGGGCCGGCCAGCAGGGCGGCGGCCACCTCGACCGCCTCGGCGGTGGCGGCGGGCGCCGCGATCTCGACCAGGGTGACCCCGATCGTGGCGGCCACCGAAGCCGCCAGGACCTGGGCCGGGCGGCCGGGGGTGGACGGCAGGGCGGGGGCGAGCAGGCCGATCCGCTGATGGCCGAGGTCGGCCAGGTGGGCCAGGGCGGTCTGGACGCCGTAGCGGTTGTCGAAGAGGACGCTGCCGGAGCCGGGCCGGGCGGTCAGCGCGTCGCCGATCGCCACCACCGCGACCTCGGGGCCGAGCAGCCGCCAGTAGTCGGCGGTCGGGTCGACCGGCGAGACCAGGGCGCCGTCCACGCGCTGGGCGGCGAACTGCTCGACGATCAGCCGTTCCTGCTCGGGGTCGGCATCGGCGTCGGCGATGGTCGCGTAGCGGCCCTGCCGGCGCAGCGCCCGGGTGAGCAGCACCGAGAAGTCCTGCTGCCAGAGGTCGCGCAGCGAGCCACTCACGCCGACCGAACCGGTCCGCCCACTGGCCAGCGCCCGGGCGATCGGGTCGACGGTGTAGCCGAGCTCGCCGGCGAGCTCGCGGACCCGGGCGATGGTGGCCGCGGAACCGCGGATGCCGCGCAGCGCGTAGGAGGTGGCTGCCAGGGAGAGCCCGGCGGCGTCCGCCAGGTCCTGCAACGTGCGTCGCTTCTCCCCCGACACCGGGCGAGAGTAACAGCCCAGAGCCTGAGAATGTCTTGCAGCCGTAACACGGAAGCGCTTCACTCGATGCATCTTGTGAAGCGCTTCCGGGGTGATCGAGGGACTAGCCATGACAGTCGACTGCCACCAGCACCTGTGGCCGCCGCGCTTCCTCGATGCCCTGCGCCGCCGGTCCGAGTTCCCGTTCATGCGCGGCTGGACGCTGTTCCTGCCCGGCGAGCCGCCCTACGAGGTGGACCCGGCGGCGCACGACCTGGCCGTCCGCAAGAGGGACGACGCCGACCTGGTGCTGCTGTCGCTGTCCAGCCCGCTGGGCATCGAGCACCTGCCCGGGCCGGAGGGTGCCGAGCTGATCGACGTGTGGCACGAGAGCGCGCTCGAGCTCGGCGCGAAGTTCCAGGTGTGGGCCGCCGCCTCGGTCGCCGGCCTCGACCCGGACGGCCTGGCCAAGGTGCTGCGCGAGGAGCGCATCGCCGGCCTGCAACTGCCCGCGACCGCCCTGACCGAGCCGGCCGCGATCGCCCGGCTGCGCCCCCTGCTCGACGAGGCCGAGCGCGCCGGCAAACCCGTACTCATCCATCCCGGCCCCGCTCCGGCCTGCGACCCGGGACTTCCTGGATGGTGGCCCGCAATGGTCCCGTACGTTTCGCAGCTTCATCAATCCTGGCTGGCCTGGCATGTCGCCGGCCGGCGGCAGCATCCGCGGCTGCGGATCGCCTTCGTCGCGCTCGCCGGCCTCGCCCCGCTGCACCACGAACGGCTCGGCGCCCGCGGCGGCGCCCTCGGCCCGCTGGATCCGAATGTCTTCTACGAGACCTCGTCCTACGGCACCCGGGCGATCGACGCGCTGGTCCGGGTGGTCGGCGTCGATCCGCTGGTGCACGGCTCCGACCGGCCGTATGCGGTGTCCACCGACCCGGAGCTCGGTCCGGCCTTCACGCACGCCCTGTTCACCGCCAACCCCCGGCGCCTGCTGACTGGAGATGCCCGATGACGACGACGGTCGCGCTGCCCGCTCTGCCCGGGCGTGTGTTGCGCATCCCCGAGCTGCGGCGCTATGTGACCGAGGTGGCCGGGCGCCCGGAGCTGTGGGAGCCGCTGGTCCGGCACGACACCGGCGGCCGGCACTACGCGTCGCTCTACCGCGACGGCGACATCGACGTGTGGGTGCTCTGCTGGAACCTGCAGGACGACACCGGCTGGCACGACCACGACATCTCGTCCGGCGCGGTCGCGGTGACCCGCGGCGCGGTCTCCGAGGCGACCCCGCGGATGGGCGGCACGCCGGTGACCAGGGTGGTCCGGGCGGGCCGCACCTTCGGCTTCGGGCCCGACCACATCCACCGGATGGCCGGCGCGGTCGACGGCTCGGTCTCGATCCACGCGTATTCGCCGCCGCTGTGGCGCATGGGGCAATACTCGATCACCCCGAGCGGGGTGCTGCGCCGCCGCGCGGTCAGCTACGCCGAGGAGCTACGGCCGCTCGACTAACGCGGCCAACGCCGGCAGCAGATCGGCCGCCCGGGAAAGGTCGACGCCGAGCGGGCGGTCCTCCATGCCCGGGTCGAGGGCCTTGCCGACCAGGTCGAAGGCCTCCCGGGCGGTGCCGTCGACGAGCCGGCCCGGTGCCATCCGCAACGCCCGCACCGCCGCGACCAGCTCGGCCGCGAGCAGGGTCGGGGCGAGCTCGGTCATCCGGCGCAGCGAGCGGGCGCCCTGGGTGGCGAAGCTGGCGTGCTCCTCCAGGCCGAGCGAGATGGTCAGGGTGCCGGCCGCGACCGCCTGCATGCCGACCCGGATCTCGGTGAGCAGGTCCTGCACGACGTACTCGCTGATCATCAGGCCGGAACTGCCGGTCGGGCCGTCGGCCAGGAAGGCCCGCAGACCGGTGAGGTCAGGGCGCATCAACAGGCCGAGCCGGGCCGACGAGAGCGACAGCACCGGCAGGAACGCGTTACGCACGGCGTCGAGGTGGGACGCCAGGGTGGCCGTGTGGAACTGCCCGTGGTGGTGCACGCCATGGGCGGTGACCAGCGGGTTCTCCACCGCGGCGTTCAGCTCGTCGGTGAGCACCTCGCGCAGCTCGCGGGCGGTGTGCAGGGCGGGCGCGGTCACCTGCGGCAGCACCCGGAGCCCGAACGGGTCCTGGATGCGCACCGGCGCCGCGCAGCCGGCCACCATGGCCCGCAGGCTCGCCGCCACCTCGGCCTGACACGGATGGGCGCGGGCCCGGTGCACGGCCGCGCCGTACGCCTCCGGATTGCCCCGCAGGGCGAGGAAGCTCAGCGCCGCCACCACCGTCGAGGCCTGCAGCTGGGTGGCCACCCGGTCGAGGGCGAGCGCGGCGGTCGCCACGGTGACCGCGCTGGAACTGATCATCGGGAGCGCGTCGGTGGCGTCGATCGTGGTGACCGGGCCGGGGCCGTGCCGCCACGGGCGCTCCCCGGCGAGGGTGAGCCCGAGTTCGGCGAGCGCGGCCAGGTCACCGGTGCCGATCGCGCCCCACGAGTGCATGGTCGGCACCGCCCCCACGTACAGCGCCTGAGCGAGCGCCTCGGCCACCGGCCGGGAAATGCCCGACCCACCGGCCAGGATCTGATTGAGTCGGGTGGTCATCGCCGCCCGGGCGGTCTCGTCGTCGACCAGCGGCCCGATCGCGGCGCAGTGGCTGCGTAGCAGGCGCAGACCGTGCCCGCCGTCCTCGCCGGTCGCCTCGTGCCGGTTGGCGCCGACCCCGGTGTTGGCGCCGTAGACCGCCCCGGCGGCGAGGGCGCCGCGCAGCATCGCGTGCCGCTGCTCGACGAGGCCGAGGGCGGCCGGCTCGACGGTGACGCCGGCCCGGCCGGAGGCGACCGCCACCAGGTCCCCGATCGTCAGACTGTGGCCATCGAGCCGGACTTTTACGTGCATAACAGCGTCACCTAGTTTCAGGAGCGTAAAGGCTAGGCTCCACCGTTTGACATCCTATTCACTACCCCTGAAGTATGAATAGCCATATTCACCGCAGCCGTCCTGGGAGTGCCATGATCACATTCGACGATGTCGTGAAGGTGTATCCCGGCGGCAGCACGGCCGTCGACCACCTCTCCCTGGAGCTTCCCACCGGCAAGATGACGGTGTTCGTCGGTCCGTCCGGATGCGGCAAGACCACCTCGCTCCGGATGATCAACCGGATGATCGAGCCGACCGCCGGCCGGATCCTGATCGACGGCAAGGACGTGGCCGGCCAGGACGAGGCGCTGCTGCGCCGCGGCATCGGCTACGTCATCCAGCACGCCGGCCTGTTCCCGCACCGCACCGTGCTCGACAACGTCGCCACCGTGCCGTTGCTGCTCGGCAAGAACCGCAAGGAGGCCCGCGCCGCCGCCCTCGACCTGCTCGACCGGGTCGGCCTGGCCCCCGAGTTCGCGTCGCGCTACCCCGCCCAGCTCTCCGGCGGCCAGCAGCAGCGGGTCGGCGTGGCCCGGGCGCTCGCCGCCGACCCGCCGGTGATGCTGATGGACGAGCCGTTCAGCGCGGTCGACCCGGTGGTGCGGGAGGGCCTGCACCGCGAGTTCCTGCGCCTGCAGAAGGATCTGGGCAAGACCATCGCAATGGTCACCCACGACATCGACGAGGCGATCAAACTGGGGGACGTGGTCGTCATCCTCCGCCAGGGCGGCAAGCTGGCCCAGGTCGGCACCCCGCAGGAGTTGCTCGACCACCCGGCCGACGAGTTCGTGGCCGAGTTCGTCGGTCGCGACCGCGGCCTGCGCAGCCTCTCCTTCGACACGGCGGCCGCGCTGCCGGTGAAGCCGCTGCCGGACGACCTGGTTCTCGACGACGCCGGCCGGCCCGAGGGCTGGCGGACCGCGGACGGGGTCCGGTCCACCGCCGGCACGTTCCTCACCAGCGACTCGCTGCGCCTGGTCACCGACCTGGCGATCATGTCGCCGGTCGGGATCGCGGTGCGGGTCGACGCGGAGGGCAAGGCCGACGGCGTGGTGCCGCACCACGACCTGGTCGACCACCTGGCGGCCCGCCGGGGGCAGAAGTGAGCACCTACCTCTCGAACAACTGGGACACCATCCTGACCGCGTTACGCCAGCACATCTGGCTCGCGCTGCTCCCGGTGGTGATCGGCTTCGTGATCGCGCTGCCGATCGGCTACCTCGGGGTCCGGTTCCCGTGGCTCTACCACCCGCTGGTCAACACGGCCGGGGTGCTCTACTCGATCCCGTCGCTCGCGCTGTTCGTGTTCCTGCCGGTCCTGCTCGGCACCAAGATCCTGTCGCCGCTGAACATCGTGGTCGCGCTGACCATCTACACGGTCGCGCTGCTCTCCCGCACCGTCGCCGACGGCCTGCGCTCGGTCGACGACATCATCGTGCAGTCGGCCACCGCGATGGGCTACCGCCGGCTCCGGCGCCTGACCGACGTCGAGCTGCCGGTCGCCCTGCCGGTCATCCTGGCCGGTCTGCGGGTGGCCACCGTCTCCAACATCAGCCTGGTCAGCGTCGGTGCGCTGATCGGCGTCGGCGGTCTCGGCCAGCTGTTCACCCGCGGCTTCCAGCTCTTCTACCTGGAGCCGATCATCGTCGGCATCGTCCTGTCGGTGGCCCTCGCGGGCCTCGCCGACCTGGCGATCGTGCTGCTCCAGCGGCTGGTCACGCCGTGGACCCGGTTCCAGGGGAGCGCGGCGTGAACCTCTCCTACCTGTTCGACGCGGCGCACTGGAGTCTCAGCACCGACGGCAGCATCCCGCAGCTGATCCTGTCCCACCTCTGGTACGTGGTGCTGGCCCTGATCATCGGCACGGTCATCGCGCTGCCGGTCGGGCTGTACATCGGGCACACCGGCCGCGGCTCGTTCCTGGCCATCAACGCCGGCAACGCCGGCCGCTCACTGCCCACCCTCGGCCTGCTGATGCTCATGGTCACCCTGCTCGGCCTCGGCCTCACGCCGGTGCTGATCGCGCTGACCGTGCTCGTCATCCCGCCCATCCTGACCTCGGCATACGCCGGCATGCGCACCCTCGACCGCCGGGTGGTCGACGCCGCCCGCGGGATGGGCATGCGCCCCTCGCAGGTGCTGCTGCGGGTGGAGCTGCCGATGGCGCTGCCGGTCATGATGAGCGGCTTCCGCAGCGCCGCCCTGCAGGTGGTGGCGACCGCGACGGTCGCCGCCGCGGTCGGCCTCAACGGCCTCGGCCGTCTCCTGATCGACGGCCTCGCCGTCAACGACTACTCGCGTGTGCTGGCCGGCGCCATTGTCGTCGCGGTGCTGGCGGTCGTGCTCGACCTGATCCTCGCGCTCGCGCAGCGCTGGATCGTCTCCCCCGGCCTGTCCGGCCGGTTCCGCTAGAAAGAAGAGGTCAACCCCCATGTTGCGTACGCGATTTGCCGGCGCCCTTGCCGCCGGCGTGACCCTGGCGCTCACCCTGTCCGCCTGCGGTGCGAACGACGACCCGCTCAGCAACGACGCCGGCGCCGGCAGCAGCACCGGGACGTCCACGGTGACCATCGGCTCGGCCAACTTCGCCGAGAGCGAGCTGCTCGGCGAGATCTACGCCCAGGCCCTGGAGGCCAAGCAGGTGCAGGTCAAGCGGCAGTTCAACATCGGCGCCCGGGAGCTCTACCTGAAGGCGCTGCAGGACGGCTCGATCGACCTGCTCCCCGAGTACAACGGGGCACTGCTGTCCGCACTGGCCAAGGGCGGCGCCCCCGAGGGCGTGAGCAGCCCCGACCAGGTGCTGACCGAGCTCAAGAAGGTGCTGCCGGCCGGCACCGCGGTGCTCGAGCAGTCGGCCGCCGAGGACAAGGACACGCTGACCGTCACCAGCGAGACGGCGACAAAGTACAACCTGAAGACCATCGAGGACCTCAAGCCGGTGGCGGACAAGCTCACCATCGGCGCCGGCCCCGAGTGGCAGGAGCGCTACCAGGGCCTCAAGGGCCTGGAGTCGCTCTACGGCATCAAGTTCAAGACCTTCAAGCCGCTCGACGCGGGCGGCCCGCTGACGGTCAACGCCCTGGTCAAGGGCCAGATCGACGTAGGCAACATCTTCTCCACGGACTCGTCGATCGCCACCAACAAGTTCGTCGTCCTGGACGACCCGAAGAACCTCTACCTGGCCGAGAACATCATCCCGCTGATCCGCACCACGGCGAACAACCCGACGGTCAGCGGCGCTCTGAACGCGGTGTCGGCCAAGCTGACGACCGAGAACCTGACCACCTACCTGGCCAAGGTCCAGGTCGACAAGCAGGACACCGCCGCGGTCGCCAAGGCTTTCCTCACCGAAAACGGCCTCGTCTGATCGATCCGTGCCGCCCGGGCTCTCCGCTCGGGCGGCACGGAACCGCCCCTTCGGCTCAACGGCGTTGGCCGCCGGGCGCCTGGAGCATGTCGATGTAGATCGCCTGGTACTTGTCCAGGATCGGCTCGATGTCGACGGCATGCTCCCCCAAGGCGTCGAAAACCTTGCGATAGCTCTCCACATCCTGGCGACTGCGCGAGACCAGGCCAGTGTTGTAAAGATCGACAACGACCACCTTGTCATCGAGCACAGTGAATCCGTGCAGCAAGGGAAAGGCTGCCGGTGCGCTGTCCGGGATGACGGCAATGCTGACATTGGCGCTGTTCGCGGCCACCTCGCGGATGTGCCTGATCTGGGCCAGCATCTCCACGGCCGGGTAGGTCCGGGGCTTCAGCGCGTCCTCGCCGACCACGAACTGGAATGACCTCGTTCGGTCGGCCAGCGCTTCTTGCCGCCGGACCCGTGCGGTGACCGCCGCCAACAGCGCCGCCTCGCCCGCGATGTCGGCCGCTACCGGCACGACACGCCGAAAAGTCTGAAAGACCGCCTTGGCGTAGCCGCTCGTCTGCAGCGGCCCTGGTATCAAGGCCGGCTCGAAGGTACGGACGTCGGTGGCCGCGAACTCCCAGTCTGCGAGCGTCTTCTGCTGGCCGGCGAGGCCGTTCATCGTCGGACGCCACTCGGTCATTCGATCGTGAGAGCGTTCGGCGCGGGTCATCAATGCATGGGCTTCGTCCTCGTCGGCCCCGAGTGCCCGAGCGATGATGCCGACGTCCTCCGGATCGGGAATGCCTCGACCGCGCTCGATCCGGGAAATCTTGGGCTGACTCATCCCCACCATGGCGGCGAGTTGGGCACCGGTATAACGCCTTGCCCTCCGCATCCTGGCCAGGGCGGCACCGACCGACTCATTCTCGTCTTCGGGGGTGCCGGAAACGACAGACATCTCGGCACCCCTTCGCTCCGATAAGGATCCTGGTCGGGTCAGGAAAGGTTACGAACGGCCTCGGTCAGTAGGTCGAGAGGAATCTCCACCAGCAACTCACCCTCGGGAACATCAATGCCCGCCCGCTCGGCCGGCACGGCGTACCCCTGCACCACCAAGGTGCCGGTGCCGCTCACGTACACCGTCGGGCAATTGCCGGCGGTGCAGAGGTTGGCCACTGGCCGTAGCGGGGTGAGCGAGGACGAAGTGAACTCGTGCCGCCCGGACTGTGCCTCTTCGAAGGTCTTATTCACGGTGCAACCATATTCAGTCAGCCAACCCGGTCAAGGACATACACGAAACAAGCGTAGGAGCAGCAGCCTCGTGGCAATATGCACACTACCCGCCTGCCACCTGGCCGAATTGATGGCCGAGATCCTTTGACTAACCGTGAATAACCGTGGAAAGTCAGTGACCGTGAATTGACACTCAGGGTAGTCAACCCGACTGCCCTTGGCGGAAATCATGATCGACAGGACACCACCGACCACCCCGCAGCCGGCTGAGCCGGCCACCTCCCCGGATCGTGCGATCCGGGTCGTGCTCATTCTGCTGGCCGCCGGAATCGTCAGTGGTGTTGCCGGATTGCTGTCACATGCAGCCGGCAACAACGTCCCCGGATCCATCCTCACCGGCGGCGGCGCCTTCGCCGGCACCGTCGGGGTGCTACTGGCCATTGCGCACTACACGAATGCCTAGCGCAGGACCGCGGCCTTGAGCCGCCGTTCAGCCCGGCAGGCGAGGCACGCTTTCGAGCAACTTCCTGGTGTACGGGTGGGACGGCGCCCCCAGAACCTGGGCCGTCCCGCCCTGCTCGACCAGGCGGCCGTGTTCCAGCACGGCGGTGTGCTCGCACAGCTCGGCGACCACGCCCAGGTCGTGTGAGACCAGCAGGATGGTCAGGCCTCGATCGGCCCACAAGGAGGCCAGCAGGTCCACTATGCGCACCCTGGTGGTCAGGTCGAGGGCGCTTACCGGCTCGTCGGCCAGCAGCAGGCGTGGTTTGCAGACGATCGCGCGGGCGATCGCGATGCGCTGGCGCTGGCCGCCGGAGAACTCGTGCGGGTAGCGGGTTGCCGCGTCGGTGGGCAGGCCGACGGCCTCCAGGGCCTCCTGCACGCGTGCCGGGTCGGCGCCCAGGCCCAGGCCCCGCAGCGGCTCGGCGACGATGCGGCCCACCCGGTGGCCGGCTGCCCGCTCAGCGCGGCGTCCGGATCGTCCGCACCCCAGCGTGTGTCGATCAGCGCCAGGTTCCCGGCCGGCGCGGTGACCGCGCTGCGGCGGGCCGCCTTCCAGGCATCGTGTTCCTCCACCGTCACGGCGGCCATCCTTAGTTGATCTTGGCTACTTCCCTGGCAAACCCTATAACCCAGATAGGTTTACTTGCCATGGTCACCATGATCACACCGCCGCGACCCCCACCCCACGGGAGCCGCGGCAGCGGCACTACGGGCAAAGGCCGTCGCCCGTAACCCTCATCCGGGGTGGATCGTTGACCGTTTTGGCATGTCCGAAACACCCCTCGTAGTAGCAGGATGAATGCCGATGGCAGGCGGACCCCCCAACCGCCCGGCCGGCGCGCGAATCAGCCGCTCGGCCGGGTTCGTCGTGTCCGTGCTCGTGGTCACCGCGCTGATCGTGCTGCCGACCGCGGTCGCCGCCGGGCTGCTGACCGCCTGCTCGGCCGGGTTCGCGGCGGTGATGATCCGGGCGGTGCGCACCGGCCGGTCGGCCGGACCGCACCTCCGCGCGCTGGTCCTGGCCGGCGGCATCCTGCTCACCGCGCTGGCCGCGGCGGCCAGTGCCGTCGCGAGCGTCGTCGCGCCGGACGTGCTGGTCGCCGGCGGCGTCCCGCTGCCGGCCGAGATCCCGCTGGTCACCCTGTTCTTCGTGACCGGGTGCTACCTGCCCGCCATCCTGCGCCCGCACCAGCGCCGCGACCAGCTGACCCGGCTGCGGGTCGGGCTCGACACCCTCGGCGTCACCGCCAGCCTGATCTTCCCGCCCTGGCTGCTGCTCTCCAGCGGCGCCGAGCGGCGCGGGGCGTCGACCACCGCGCTCTTCCTCGGTGCCGCCGCCGCGGCGACCGTCGCGGTGGCCGGCGTGCACGCGATCCGGCAGCGGGCCGCGCTGCAGTGGTGTGCGGCCGGTGCGGCGCTGTCGCTGATCGGGATGACCGCGCTGGTCATCGCGATGGACTACGCGACCAGGGGGAACGCGGCGATCGCCGCGGTGGCCGCGGCCGCCGCCGTCAACGTGGCCGCCGGGCTGATGTGGCACGGATCGACCCGGATCCTGCCGGACGCCCGGCCGATCCCGCCGGCCGGCAGCGAGTCCTCGGCCGGCTTCCCGCTGCTCACCCTGCCGATGCTCGGGTCCGCCCTGGCGCTGGCCTACCACCTGGTCAACGGCGGCCGGCTGAACACCGTGTCGATCGTCCTGGGCACCACCGCGATCACCGCGGTGGCCGCCCGCGAGTGGGTGTCCGCGATCGCCCTGCGCCGGCGGGCCGACCACCTCACCGATCAGGGCAACCGGCTGCGCAGCCTGATGTTCGGCTCGGCCGACGTGGCGATGATCCTGGACGCCGACTTCGGGGTGCGCTGGCAGTCACCGGCCTCCGCCCGCCAGTTCGGACTCTCCGACCAGGACGTTCTCGGCCGGCCGGTGTCGGTGCTGGTACACCCCGACCACGCCGACGCGGTGCACGACTACCTGACCGCCCAGCTGGCCGGGCCGCCGACCGGCGCCAGCCTGCCGGTCCGCCTCCGGGACGGGTTCGGCCGCTGGCGGGAGACCGAATGGACGACGAACGGCGCCGACCCGGCCGAGCCCGGGCAGACCCTGGTCGTGCACGTCCGCGACGTCAGCGAGCTGCGCCATCTCGAACAGGCACTGCGCCAGGCCACCCACCTCGACCAGCAGACCGCGCTGGCCAACCAGGCCGGCCTGCGCCGGGCGGCCGAGCTGATCCCGGACGCCGGCGCGATGCTGGTCGTCGAGCTGGGCGGCCTGACCGCGATCGGCGACGTGCACGGGCCGGAGATGGCCGAGGTGGTGCTGGCCGAGGCCGCCCGCCGGCTGCGGGCCGGGGTGAGCGGCGCGGACGTGCCGGCCCGGATCGGCGAGACCCGCTTCGCGGTGCTGACCCGCTGCGGCGCGGTCCGCGCCCACCTGCTCACCAGCCAGCTGGTCACCGCGCTGACCGCGCCCTACACGACGGCCGGCACCACGGCCCACCTGTCCGCGTGGGCGGGCCTGACCGACCTCGCGACGGACATCGACGAGACGGTCCGCCGGGCGGTGCTCGCGCTGCGGTCGGTGCGGGCCGGGCCGCCCGGCGCCGTCGAGTGGTACGACGAGCAGATGGAGGTGCGGCTGCTCCGCCGGTCCACCCTGGAGCAGGACCTGCCCGGCGCGGTCTCGATGATCGACCTGGAGCTGACCTTCCAGCCGATCGTCGACCTGGCGGCCGACCGGCCGGTCGGCGTCGAGGCGCTGCCGTCGTGGCGGCACCCCACCCTCGGCCCGGTGCCGGCCGGCGAGCTGCTCGCGCTGGCCGAGGATCTCGGGCTGCTCCCCCAGGTCGCCGTGTGGGCGCTGCACGCCTCCTGCCGGCTGCTCGCCACCTGGCGGCTGCAGCACGAGTCGCTCTGGCTCGCCCTCAACGTCCGGCCGCGTGCGCTCGCCGACCCGGCCTTCCAGGTCAGCCTGCACACCGCCCTGGAGCTCTACCGGATCCCGCCGGACGCCCTGGTGATCGAGGTCGCCGAGCCGGACCTGCCGGTCGTCGAGGACCTGCCCGCCCTCCTCGGCCGGCTGCGCGCGCAGGGCCTGCGGACCGCGCTGGACAACTTCGGCGCCGGCCCGACGTCGCTGAGCCGGCTGCGGATCCTCCCGATCGACCTGCTGAAGATCGACCGGGAGCTGTTCGGCCCGGACTCCGGGGCGTCGGTCATGGACGTCACGGTCGCCCTCGGCCGGCGGCTCGGCCTCGAGGTGATCGCGCACGGCCTGCAGTCCCCCGCCGACCTGGACACCGTGCGCACCGCGGGCTGCCGGCTCGGCCAGGGCGACCTGCTCGGCAAGCCGATGCCGGCCGAGCGCCTGGAGGCCTACCTGGACGCACACCGCGAGGCACGGCGCCGGATCACCTGAGTCCGGATCACCTGAGCCGGCCGTCCGGGGCGGCGACGTCGCTCACCCGACTGACGGTCCGGCGCCCCCGAGGCGCCGGACCCAGCCCCGGCGCAAGGTATCGATCAAGCCTTCCGGTTTCCTGCCGTACGCGGTGGTGCGCCGGCGGCACCCGAGTGCCGCCGGCGCACGCGCTGCCGATCAGACGCAGCGCTTCAGGAAGTCGTCCCAGGTGGTGCTGGCCGGGCAGTCGTAGGCGACCGACGAGGAGGCAGCGGGAGCGAACTGGCCGGTGAGGGCGACCGCGACGGCCGCGATGAGAGTCACGAGAAGGTGCCGATGACGTGCGCGCATGACCTTTCCTTTCGAGGAAGGTTGCGGTGGGAGGTGGGGCGGCACACGCGATCGCCTGATCCGGCCGAACCGTGGCGAGGGAGGCTGGCCGGCCTCCCCGCGCATGCCGTACGCGCGCTCGACAGCACGCCCGCGCCCCGTCCCGGGTCGTACGCCTCGGTGCGGAACTCAGGTCTTACTGTCAGCCTGACACTAACTCCGGCCAGGGCTTTGTGTCAAGAAGACAATAAGAGGGAGTCAGGCGGGGCGGCGATCCTCCGGCGGCACGTTTCCCCGGTCGTACAGCTCGGTGATCCGGTTCCGGGCCGCCTTGGCGGCCGCCTGGTCACCGAGCTTTCGGTACGCGTCGGACAGCGCCGTCTCCACCCGGATCTCCAGCTTGGCCGCCCCGAACGAGCGGATCGGCACCAGCGCCCGCCGCAACGCGCCCACCCGCTCGGCATCCCGGCCCAGCGACTCCTCCAGCGTCGCGATCGACAGCCCGACCCGGCCCTCCAAGCCGGCGTCCGCGCCGTCGCGGGCCAGCTCCTCGGCCTCCTCCAGCAACGGCCTGGCCGCACCCGCGTCGCCCCGCGCCAGCGCCAGCTCGCCCAGCCCGTGCAGCGCGTACGCGTGGGCGAGGCCGGTCTCCGGCGGTGACATCCCGCGCACCTCGTCGAAGGCCGCCCCGGCCGCGGCCAGGTCGCCGCCGCTGAGGTAGGCCTGCCCGAGCCAGTAGAGCGCGGGCGCGAGCACCCGGGCCGAGCCCTGGGTGCGGGCCATCCGCGCGGCCTCGCGCAGCACCTGCACCGCCGCCTCCGGGTCGCCGCGATCGAGGTGGGCCTGTCCGATGAAGCGCAGCGCCTGCTGGCTGCCGACGATGTCCCCGCTCTCCTGGTAGTGCACCAGCGCCTCGGTGAACAGCGCCAGCGGCCGGGCCAGCTCCCCCTTGCGCCGCTGCGCGTTGGCCAGGGTCCGCTGCGCCACCGCGAGGCCGTGCCGCTCGCCGGTCGCGCGCAGCAGCTCCACCGCGTGCTCCAGCTCGGGCACCCCGGACACCCCGGCACTTCCGCTGGCCACCAGCGGCGGCATGCCCAGCATGGTCAGCACGACGCCCTCGCCGCGGCGGTCCCCGGCGTCCCGGCAGGCGGCCAGGGCGACCTCGTGGGTGGCCCGCCAGTCGTCGAAGTAGCTGCCGATCGCGTAGAACTCGTGCGCCGAGACGGCCAGGTCCCAGCACACGTCGGCGCGGCCCAGGGCGGCCGCCTGGTCGACGGCGGCGCGGATGTTGGCCCGCTCGCGGTCGAACCAGGCCCGCGGGTGCGCCGTCGCCGCGGCCAGCTCGGCGGCCGGGACACCCACGTCCGGCACGTCGCTGTGGGTCACGTCGAAATCCTCGCCGTAGATCGCCGTGTGCGCGTGCCGGGTCAGCGTCAGCAGGGCCAGGCACACCCGCAGCGGCGCGTCGCCGAGCCCGGCACCCCAGGACGGGCCGGTGGCGGCCAGGCCGTGGGCATACTGCCGGGTCAGATCGTGGAAGCGGTAACGGGCCACGCCGGGCACCGGGTCGACCATGCCGATCGCGGCCAGCTGGGTCAGGGCCTCGGCGGCGAACGGGCCGGACTCGTCCAGCACCGCGGCCGCGGTCCACTCGGCGAACGTCGGCAGGGCGAGCATGCCCAGACCGAGGAACAGCCGGCGGGCTCGTTCGTCGAGCGGGATCAGCCCGGCGCCGAGGGTGCGGGCCACGCTTTCCTCGCCGTACGCAAATCCCGTCGTTCCTTGTTCTTCGAGACGCTGCAGCAGCTCGCCGGTGGATCGATGGAACGTCTCCACCCGCAGCAACGCGGCCATCCGGACGGCGAGCGGCAGCCCGCCGCAGAGCCGGACCACCGCGCCGACCGCGTCCCGCTCCCCCGCCAGGCTGACGTGGTGGTCGGTGGCGATCCGGGCGAACAGCTGCTCGGCGGTGGCCTCGTCGAAGGCCCCGAGCGGCGGCACGTGGTGGGTGGGCGCGCCGAGGTCCGGCAGCCGGCGCCGCGAGGTGATCAGGGTGAGGCACTTGCCGCCGCCGGGCAGCAGATCGCGGACCTGAGCGCCGTCGGCGGCGTCGTCGAGCAGGACCAGGACCTGGCGGCCGGCCATCGTCGAGCGGAACAGCGACGCCCGCTCGGCCCGGCTCTCCGGCACGGCCGGCACCCCCAGCGCGCGGAGGAACTCGGCGAGCACCTCGGCCGGATCGGCCGGCTGCTCCCGGGTGCCGCGCAGGTCGGCCCAGAGCTGGCCGTCCGGGTAGGTCTCCGCCGCGTCGTGCGCCGCCCCCAGCGCCAGCGCGGTCTTGCCCATCCCGCCCGGCCCGGAGATCGCCAGCACCGGCAGCTTGGGCCGGCGGAGCAGCCAGAGGATCTCGGCGAGCAGGCCGTCGCGGCCGAGGAGGTAGGGCGGGCGGGCCGGCAGCTGGCGGGGAACGGTGAGCCCGGGCGCCTCGCCGGTGCTGACCAGCCGGAAGGCGAGATGGCGCAGACTCCGGTCCGGGGCCTCGCTGGCCTGCTCGTAGCGGTCGAACGCCGGGATGATGTCGGCCGCGTGACCGTCGCGGTAGAGGGCGAGCAGCAGCAGCCGGCAGAGGTTCGCGTCGGCCGGGTACTCGGCCGCGAACCCGGTCAGCTCCTCCAGCACCTCGGTGTGCGCGCCGCGCTGGACCTCCAGGTCGAACAGCCGGGTGGCGGCCCGCTTGCGCTGCCGGCGCAGCGCCTCGATCTCGCCGGACAGGGCGTCGACCTGCATGTTGGACAGCGGGCGGCCGGTCCGCCACAGGGCCAGGGCCGCGCGCAGGGCGGCGACCTCCTCCGCTGAGCCGTCGCGGCGCGCGTCGGCCTGCCGGACCAGCCGGCGGAACGACAGCATGTCGAGGTCGTCGTCGGGCACGACCAACTCGTACCCGTAGCGGGGGTGGGTTTTCAGGGCGTCGCCGCAGACCTTGCGGAGCGTGGAGACGGCTTTGTGCAACTGGGCCTGATTGACGCCGTGCTCGCCCCACCCGGCGGAGATCAACTCCTCGGCCGGCAAGGTTCGGTTCGGTCTAAGCAGGAACGTGGCCAGCACCGCGCGAGCCCGGCCGGAAGGCAGTTCGACCAGGTCATCGCCGGTGGTGCTTATCTCTAGATCGCCCAGGACCCGGTAGAGCATCGACTGTCCTATTCGCCGTGCCGCCACAACGTCGAGCCGCCACCGTAGGAGCTTCGCCGGGCCGGCGCCATCACCACGACGGGTAGTTGGCACGCGCGGCGCGGACGGCGCGGAAGCAAACCGGTAGCTCTCCATGACCAAATCGCGGGGAGCAAGTGCCCCATCAGCCCATCGTGACGGGAGTACGCCATGCCCCACCGCCTGCGCGGCAGCCTGGAACGCCTGACCGACGACGAGAATCGATCGCTGCGGCCGATCGGCATGAGTGTGCGGGAGGCCGCCGCGCGCACCGGCGTGCTCCTGGACCGGCTGGCCGACACCCCCGGCGTGCGCCTCGTCGCCGCCGGCGTCCTGGTCGCCGCGGGCGCGCCCCGGATCGGGTTCGCGGTCATCTCGGCCTCCCATCTGCTGCTGGTGGAGTCGGTCGCCTGGCCGGCCGGGGCCTACACGGTCACGCCGCAGGGCTTCGTGCTCTGCGACGGCGTCTACATCGGGCAGTCGGTGCACACGCTGGCCGGGTCGGTGCGGACGCTGCGGCGGGTGGCCGGCCGCCGGGTCGTGGGCGCGGTGGTCGTGGTGCACCCCTCAGGCCCGGGCACGCCGTCGCTGCCGGTCGGGCCGGCCTGGATCCGCCCGGCCGACGTGCCCGCGCAGATCGCCCGCCGGCTGCTGCTCCGCCACCGCCGAAATACTTATTGTCTAAGTGACAGTAACTCCTGGTATTGTCGGACGCAACGCTGACTCTCGGTTAGGCGGTCGCGATGCGCATCTGGCAATCCCTCGATCTCGTGGCCACCCTCGCCATCTCCCTCACCATCGGTGCGCTCGGCATGCTCGACCTCGCCGACGGCCCGATCCTGGCCGGCGCCACGCTGGCCACCCTCGGCGTCCTCGCGGCCGGTGCGCTGCACTCCCGGTTCCAGATAAGCGACCTGCTGCGGATCACCCGGCAGTCGCTCGTCGACCCGCCGGCCGCCGACCGGCTGCTGCACCCGTCCACCTCGGGCGTCGACGCCGACCTGGCCGGCGCGCGGACGATCGACATCGTCGGCGTCACCCTCAACCGGACGGTCCGCAACCACGCGACGGCCCTCGCCCAGTGCCTGCGGCGCGGCGGCACCGTGCGGGTCGCGGTGATCGATCCGCACGGCGAGGTGCTGCACGAGGCCGCCCGGCGAAGCACCGCGCCGGACACCGCCGAGCTCTTCGCGCACCGGCTGCGCCCCACCCTCGACCTGCTCGGCGAGCTGGCGGCGGCCGGCCACGGCCGGATCGAGGTGCGCCTGCTCGATTTCGTGCCGGCCTTCGGCCTGCTCGCCGCGGGCGACCGGCTGTGCGTGGACATCTACTCGCACACGTTCGGCGGCCCGGAGCCGGCGCTGACTTTGCAGGCCGGCCGCGACCACATCTGGTACCAGCATTTCCGCGGCGAGTTCGAGCAGATCTGGGCGGCCGGGCGTTTGTGTCAAAACGACAATTTGCGTACGCTCGCCGAATGATCGATCGGGATCATCTCTATCTCCGGCTCGCCGTCGACCTCGCCATCCTCACCGTTCGCGAGGGCACCCTGCAGGTGCTCGTGATCACCCGGGCCAACAAGCCGTTCCAGGGCCGGCCCGCGCTGCCCGGCGGCTTCCTGCGCGGCGACGAGGACATCCCCGAGGCCGCCGTCCGCGAGCTGGCCGAGGAGACCGGCCTCGACGGCAGCACCCTCCACCTCGAACAACTCCGGGCGTACGGCGCACCAAATCGGGACCCGCGTGGCCGGGTGGTCAGCATCGCCTACCTGGCGATCATGCCGGACCTGCCGCTGCCCACCGCCGGCTCGGACGCGAGCAGCGCCGCCTGGGCCCCGGTCGGCAAGGTGGCCGGCACCCTCTCCTTCGACCACGACGAGATCCTCGCCGAGGCGGTCGAGCGGGCCCGCACCCGCCTGGAGTTCACCACCCTGGCGACGACCTTCTGCGCCCCGGCCTTCACCATGGGCGACCTGCGCAATGTGTACGAGGTGGTGTGGGGCCACGAGCTCGACCCGCGCAACTTCAGCCGCAAGGTGACCAACACCCCCGGCTTCGTCGAGCCGACCGGCGACCGCCGCATCCCCGAGGTGGGCCGCCCGGCGGCCCTCTACCGGGCCGGCGCGGCGACGACGCTGAACCCGCCGATCCTGCGGGGCTGAACGCCCCGGAAGGAATCCGGAAGAACACCGCGACAGACTCCATCCGCCGCCCGCTGGGATGGCGGGCCCGCGGGCGGCCCGGCGATCCGGCACGCCGGGCCGTCTCGCAGCCAAACGCCCCGGCCGCGGGAAGGTTCCGGCGTGCCCGCCGGTCACGCCCTCAGCGGCGCCCTCGCGCCGGCACGTCGTCCAGCGCCTGCTCCCGCGCGGCGTGGACCACGAATGCGGCGGCGTTGCGAGCGGCCGCCGCCTGATGCTCGTCGGTCTTGCCGACACCCCAGTCCGAGATCGCCTTGACCACGATCCAATCCACCTCGGCGTCGGCCGCGGCCGCGTAGACGCCGGCACCCTCCATCTCACCGCCGAGCGCATCGGGCTGCTGGGCGCGCAACTCGTCGACCAGCGCCCGCGAGTTCACCAGGACACTGGCCGAGACCATCGGCCCGAAGTGGACCTCGGCCGTCCCCCGCCAGGTGCGCCCGGCCGCGCGGAACCCGCTCAACAGGGCCGTCGACGGCGTCACGTAGTCGCCACGAACGAGGACGACCGGGTCGCCGGCCTCCGCCGGATCGGTCACCTTCCGATGGTCGACGGCACGCAGCTGATCGCAGACCAGCACATCGCCGTACTCGTGCTGGTCCGGCCGGAGGCCGTAACAGATGCCGGCGAGGATGAGGAAGTCCAGATCCAGCCGGTCGATCAGCGCGGCCGCGGCGATCCCGGCACTGCCCGGCCCCACCGCACCCGGCTCCACCTGGGCGAGCATGAGCTCGGTGCGGCTCACCACGCCCAGCCGCAGCACGACCTGACCGGCCACCCGGAACGGTTCGGGCTCGCCCTGGTTGACGGCCTGCACCGCCGCGACGACCGCGTCCCGCTCGCCTGCGGTGACCACCATGATCAACGTACGGGACCGGTCGTTCAGCAGCCGCCGTGTCTCCCGCAGACGGCTCCGGACGACGTCCCGCGCCCGGACGTACTGCCGCAGTGCGACGGCCAGGACCAGCACCCCCACCGCCGACATGATGCTGACCAGCCAGCCGATGAGCCAGGCCGGCCAGCTGACCGGGCTCAACCCGTCCGGGTCGGTGAACAGCAGGCGCTGGGCGAGCCAGCGCAGCGCCGAGCCGTAGGTCACCGGGCGCCCGGCACAGGCGTCGCCGCACGAAGCTCGTTCCCAGATCGGCACCATGCGGGCGAGCACCAGCAGCACGACGGCCTGGCCGCCCAGATACCAGAGCACGAAGCCGCCCCGGTCGAAGATGCGGACCGGCTCCCGGACGGCTCGGTGGTCCGACAATCGCACGCTGAGGCCGCCGGCAAGCCGCTCCGACCAGGCGTCGACCTCCGCGCGCATGCCCTCGGTGGTGACTCCGCGCCGAAGGCAGAGCAACTCCTCGGTGGTCTCCCCGTGCGACATCCGCACGCCGAGGTCCGCCGCCGCCGCCCCGGCCTCGGCCGCCAGCAACCGATCGAGCCCACGCCGGACCTCGCGAAGCAACAGCCGGGGCGAGGTCTCGACCTGAACGTGGTGGCAGAGCACCATCGACCAGTTCTCGTACGGCACGACCTCGGGTGACCGGCGGCGCATCGCCCGGGCGAACCCGACGAGCGAGCTCGCCACTCCGCAGGCCAGCAGCACGGCCACCGGCACGACCGCGCCCAGAACGAGGAACAGCAGGGCCCAGGCGAAGAAGATCGCTCCGGTGGCGGTCCACACCAGATCGGACAGGGCCGCGAGGGCCAGCAACGAGAACGACGGGATCAGCAGGACCCAGCCGTCCCACCCGCGGACGAGCCGCTGGGCAACGGCAGCCCGCAGGTCGGGCACCGGCCGGGCCGCATCGCCCGGCGGCTGCAACAGGGCCAGCGAGTCCGGGCCACGCCAGATCAGCCGGCCCTCCCGAGCCGCCGCGTGGAGCAGCAGCGACAGCGGGCCACGGCTGCGAATCACGCCGAGCGTGCCGCGCGGCCGGACCACGTCGACGGCTTCGCGGCCGAACTCGGACTCCCGGATCGACCGCGCGGCGACCCGGCACTCGGCGAGAGTCAACTCGTTCATCCGCACCATCCGATCAGGGCGGTAGATATCCGGTAGGCGGCTCCGGAATCCTCGCGATGACTGATCCACGGCTGCCACATCTTTATTTTATGTCGCCCTGACAGCAAGCTGCCGGGGCACCAAAGGGATGATCTGATGGCAATTCAGACAGTGGACCCCGCACCGCCGGCCGATGAACCACCCGCTCCGGACCTGCCGGAGGACGATTTACCCACCACCGCCACTCGCTACCTGTCGGTCGGCGCCTATGTCGACTCGCACTTCCGCAACCGTTGCCTGCGCGATGTCTACCACCAGCGACGCCGGCCGGTCGCGCCGTCCTACGGCTTCGATCTCGGCACCGTGCTGTGGCACTGCCTTCGCGCCCGGCGGCTGACGATCTGGCGGGACGCGTCGATCATTCTGGTCGTCGGGCTCGTCGCCTATCTCGACTGGCGGGCTCTCGTCGCGGTGGGCGCCGCCATGATCGGCATGGGCATGACGAGCCCGGCGATGCACGTCGCGGGCACCTGCTACCGGCGCGGGCATCTCATCGAGGACGGCGAGGCCGCCTGGCGTACGCGTCTGGCCGTGGCGAAGTTGATCCTGTGGGCGGCCGCCTGGCTGACCCTGGCCGTCCTCACCGCCCGCATCCTGTCCTCGGCACCGCGGCCGATCGCCGACCTGCCGCACCCGGGCATCGTCGGCGCGGCGATCCCCGCGGTGGTCCTGCTCTTCGCGCTGCCCTGCTTCTTCAGCCTGTGGCGGCAGAAGCGGATCCGGAACTTCGCCTCGGACCGGCCGATGCCCGCCGCCGGCGACAACGCCCGTCTTCGCGACATCAACTCCCAGCGAACCGCGAACACGGTCATCTACAGCAACTTCGAGCCGTTCATCGGTTCCGGCGACGTCATCTCCACCTGGGGATTCGCCACCCGGCTGGTCCGCAAGCCGCATGACGCGACCGGAGTCACCGGCAGCGACGAGGGCCGGCGCGAGTTCGCCAACCCGCCGTTCACCGCGGAGGAGATCGTCTCCTACGTGCGGTTCCATCTCGGCCGGCTCACCGCGGGCGACGCCGAGACAACCATCCCGAACCTGACCGTCGACGACCGCATCTTCCTGTCGGCCGGGGAGCACGGCGTCCGCGACCTGATCACCGGCCCCGACCGGATCGCCGAGATCATCCGTAATCCCACCCAGCCGGCCCGCCACTATCTCGTCTGCCAGGTCCTCGCCTGGGGCGGTGAGGTCGTCACCACCGTCCACGTCCACCTCGCCGTCCAGGGGAGATCGCTCTACCTGGAGGTGACCACCACGTCGATGGCGCCCTGCAACGAGCGGTACCGGATCGTCGACCTCGAGGGCGGCCGGGGACCGCGAGCCTGGGTTCGAGCGATCGGGTCCGGCATCCGGGAGACGCCGGGCACGATCGCCGCCGCCCCGGTGCATCTGATCCGGACGCTTGCCGACATGGCCGGCCCGCGGCAGCGCAGCCGGCGCCGGCGACGGCGGCTGGCCGATCGTGGCGCGATGGTCAGCGTCCGCCAGCTCGGCACCGAGGACGAGCTGCGCAACTTCACCCAGCGCAAGGACGTCCTCAAGTTCCGGCGGCTCATCGAGATCAGGGTGTACGCCCACGTCCTGGATTTCCTGGACGCCTGCGACGTCGACACGACCGAATACCGGGCCCGCGGCGCCTCCGTCCTCAACGTCGGCGTCATCAACAACGGCGAGAGCGTCATCAACGGCGACGTCGCCGGCACCAGCAACCAGACCGAGAAGGCCGAGAGCTGAGGAAGGACTTCGCCGATGGACAGCGAGACGAATATCGGCTCGATCAACTACGGCAATCAGGTGATCCACGGGCCTGTCGCCGGGCGGACGACCACATCGGGGCGCGGCGAACGCCGGCGGACCGGCGTCGACGTTCTGGTCATCACGGCGATCAAGGAGGAGTACGACGCGGCCAGGGCGGTGGCCGGGTTGTCGCGCTGGGAGGACAGGGACGCCGAGGGCGAGACCCCGTACTCCGTTTCCGAGCTTCGGATCGGGAACGGTAGGACGCTGTCGGTGGCGCTGGCCCGGCCGACCTGGATGGGCGGGCGGAACACCAGCCCGATCGCCACCTCCCTGACCGACCGGCTCCGGCCCGCCTGCCTCGCGATGTGCGGCGTCTGCGCGGGCAATCCCGGTGCCACCGCACCCGGCGACGTCATCGTCGCCTCGCTCGCCTACGAGTGGGACGAGGGCAAGCACACCGGGTCCGCGTTCCGCTCGGATCCCCAGCAGTTTCCGCAGGACAGCCGGTGGGTTCGCGCGGTGCAGGACTTCGCACCGCCGGACCTGCCGGGCTACGGCGCCGCGACCGAGGAGGAGGCGTCGGTCTGGTTTCTGGAGCGGCTCCACAAAGGCCAGGATCCGCGTACGCATCCGGCCCGCCCGCGGTACTTCCCGCGGGCCACCTGGGGCACCCGGCTCGAGGCCCTGCAGGCCAAGGGCCTGATCGCCTGGCAGGACGGCGGCCTGGCGCTGACCGGTACCGGCCGCGACCTCATCCAGCGGATCCTGTACGCCGACGTCGACGGGCCGGACCGGCTGCCGTTCGTCGTCCTCGACGGCGCGATGGCCAGCGGGAGCGCCGTGATGGCCGATCCGGAGACCTGGAGCCGGCTCGAGGCCGGCCAGCGCAAGATCCTGGCCCTGGACATGGAGTCCGCGACCATCGCCACGATCGCGCACCAGCGACGGGTCCCGCACTGGCTGGTCGCCAAGGGCGTGATGGACCACGCCGATCCGGAGAAGGACGACCGGTTCAAGGCGTTCGCCGCCAGGGCCTCCGCCGAGGTGCTCTTCGCCCTGCTGGCGAAGCTGCTGGTCACCGGGCCGGCGCCGGCCGCGCCGGCCGGCCGGTTTCCCGACGGGGTGAGGCACGAGGTGGTGCGGCAGCTCACCTACTACTGGCAGGATCTGGCCGACGTGGTCGGGGTGCCGTCCTACGAGACGAGGCAGTTCCGGGCCGGCGACGAACCCTACGAGCTGTGGGCCTGGCTGGAGGGGCGGCAACGGCTGGCCGACCTTCCGGACGCCCTGGACGAGATCGGGCGCGCTGATCTCGCGAGCCTGCTCCGCCCGTACCTCTAGGGCGCATCTGACGGATCACCCAAGTGCGAGGCGAGGTCCAGAGTGTGGCTGGCGTCGCGGGCGCCGTCAGGCGCGCTCTGGGCCACGCCGCAGCCCTGGGTGATCCGTCAGATGCGCCCTAGGAACTTCTTGCCCTTTCCATCACCTCCTCGTCGGTGAGCGGGCTGCTGGGGTGGTGGCTGAGCGACATCGGCGTACGCATCCGGTGGGGTGCCTCGCCCTCCAGGGCGATGTAGAACTCGCCGGCGGTGAGGTTGCCGATCTCCGGCACGTCGCCGCCCTTGACCTTGGCCATCTCCCGGGCCGCGTCGATCTGGATCGGCACGCTCAGCCGGCCGAAGAAGTGCGTGGCCGCGTTGCCGGGGATGCGGTTGTGCAGGTTCTTCGGGGCCTGGGTGGCGAAGATCAGCCCGAGGCCGTATTTGCGGGCCTGCGAGGCCAGCGCGAGCGTGCTCTGCGTGCACGCGGTCATCGCGCCGGACGGGGCGAAGGTCTGCGCCTCGTCCATCACCAGCAGGCCGAGCAGCGGGCGGTTCCGGGCCGGATTCTTCTTGATCCAGGCGAACAGGCCCATCTGCAGCTGGTTGACGAAACCCTGCCGGGCGTCGTCGGCGGGCAGGCCGATGAGGCTGATGACGGAGATCCGGGCGCGTCGGCCGGGCGACGGGGTCAGCAGGACGCCGGGGTCGGCGGGGGTGCCGTCGCCGCCGAACATCGGGTCGTTGTCCATCGAGGCGGTCAGGGTCTGGGCGAGGCCGGCCGCGATCTTCGGGGCGTCGTCGAGGGAGCTGACCCCGTCCGGCAGATCGGTGAGCAGCGCGATCAGCGCGCGCAGGTCGCGGCCGCCCTGCCGGCCGAAATGTTCGACCGCCTTGCGGAGCACGGCCGTGCCCAGGTGCGCGGCGCGGGTGCGGCCGACGAGCTTGGCGCGCGGGGCGAGCGAGGACACCGCCGCCGTCACCGCCGCGCCGAACTCGTCGGGGTCGTCGAGCACCCCCGCGAAGTCGGGCAGCGGCTGGAAGCTCAGCGGGCGGCCCGATTCCCGCCGCGGCGTCCAGGTGATCACCTCGGTGTCCGCGAGGTAGCGCGCGGCGCGTTCGGCGTCGCCGGGCCGCCAGCCGGCCGGCGGTTCCGGCCAGGGGTCGCCCAGCCGGGCCAGGTCGTTGTTCGGGTCGAGGACGATCGCCGACACCCCGAGCAGGGCGCTCTCCTCGACGAGCCGCCGCAGCAGCACCGTCTTGCCCGACCCGGAGGCGGCGAAGATCGCCGCGTGCTTGCGCAGGGCGTCCAGGGTCAGCGGCACCGACGCGTCGGAGTCGATCGTGAAGCCGGTCGCCGGTGCGGCCGCCACCACCGTCCGCGGCTGCTCGCCGGTCCACGCGTCGGCGTCGGCGAGTGCCTCCTTGAAGAGGGTGATCTGCTCGGTCGGCCGGTAGCGGACCAGCCAGGCGTGCATCTGCGCCGGGTTCTCGTCGCGCAGGGCGTGCAGCGCGGCCAGCACCCGCAGGTCGGCGTCGTCGACCGCGAGGGTCACCCCGCCGTCCGTGGTGAGCTGCCGGATCACCTCCTGGGTCTTCGCCGACTGGCTCCACTCGCCGTTGCGCAGCAGGAACAGCTTGCGCTTGGCGACGTCGGCGGTGAGGCCGGCCGCGGTGCGGGCCCGGCGGATCCGGTGCAGCGCGGCCACCCCGTGGTGGGTGTCGCTGATCGCACGGAACGACCAGTGCGCCTGGTCCTCGGTGCGGGACTGGTCGGGCGAGAGCTCCCGTTCCTCCTCGGACCGCTCGTCCAGGTCGCGGCGCAGGCGGGCGTGCAGGTCGGGTTTGGAGCTGGGCGGCGGGTCGATGCTGAACCGGGCGCCCCGGTCGCCGCGTTCCACGATCCACGCCTGCAGGCCGGCCGCGAGCAGCGCCGGGAACGTACCGTCCTCGGTCTCCCGTTCCAGTGGCGAGGTCACGTCGGCGGTGCGCCGCAGCTCCTCGAACCGCGCCTCGATCCGGGCCAGCTCGGCGTCGGCGATCGCCGGCGCGGTGGTGACCGGCGCCTTGGTCATCTGGTCCTCGGTCGGCACGTCGCCGAGGTGGCGTAGCTCGCGGGCCGCGCCGTCGACCAGGCAGGCCCGGACGTGCCGGTCGACGGCCATCAGCAGCTTCCGCGGCGTGTAGTCGCGCACCTCGTCGAAGACCTGCTGCCGGATCGGCCAGGTCGGGTAGGGCGGGGTGAAGCCGACCGCCGAGAACTGCACCGCGAACCGCTTCTCGATCAACTCCCGGGCGATCCGCGGGTCCTGGATGCCCTGCAGGGCCAGCCGGCGCCGGAAGCGTGGCGAGAACGACGACGGCGCCCGCTTCTCGATCAGATCCCAGGTGGTCGAGAGCAGGGCCACCACGGTCAGGGTGCGGCGGGTGTTGTCCCGCAGGTCGCTCAGGCCGTGCGCGAGCCCGGAGGTCACCACCGCCTGGCGCAGGTCGCCCTCGCCGGCCGCCATCCGGGCCAGGTCCTCCTGCAGGGCCGACTGGGCCACCGCGGTGTCGATCTGGTCGAAGGCGAAGACCGACGGGCCGGTCAGCGCGAGCAGCCAGGAGATCTCCCGGACCAGATCCTGGGCGGTGCGCGGGCGGTGCCGGATCCCCCACCGCTGCCGCTCCCCCGCGAACGTCTCCTCGTTGCCGGCGAAGAAGTCGTCGGCGATGTCCTGGTGCTCCTCGCTGTCCGAGGCGCGCAGGGCGAGGGCCCGCAGCGTGTCCCGGCACTCGTGGGCGACGTAGCCGTTGAACTCGCGCAGCCCGCCGGCGAAGGCGTCGAGCGCGGCCTTGGTCAGCTCGGTCTCGCCGATCACCGCCCGCCGGTCGGCCCGCGGCGCGCCGACCCGGGAGGCCAGCCGGCGCAGCAGCAGCCGCAGCTGGGTCTCGCCGCCGGGCACCTCCCGGGCCAGGCCGTCGAGCAGGAAGACCAGCAGGCCGTCCCAGAAGTTGCGGCCGTCGAGCAGGCCGATCAGGAAGAAATACCCACCGCGGTGCTGCGCCTGCTCGCGGACCCAGCCGAGCAGGTGGGTCTTGCCGGTGCCCTGCCGGCCCTCCAGGACCAGGCCGACCGGGCTGGCGTCGGCGCTGGTCTCGGCCTCGGTGATGCCGTCCTGCACGTCCCGGGCGACCGCGGCGTGCAGGCCGTCGACGTGGAACGGCGAGCGGCGCCACACATCGTCCGGCGCCTGCACCCAGCTGAGCCGCAGGGCGGCGAGCGCGGTGCGCTCCTGCTCGGTCATCGCAGGCCGATCGCCAGCTTGTGCCGGTCCTCGCCACCGATGTGGACGGCGGCACGACGCTCCTCCGGGCCGATCCGGTGCCCGAACGGCTCCGGTTCGAGCCGCACGTCGGGCTCGTCCAGCAGGTGGATCAGCGCCCGGTCGACCGCCGTCTTCGAGACGTCGCCGAGCAGCTGGCGCAGCGCGGCGAGGTCGACCCATTCGCCCGGCCCGGCCGCGAGCTCCCGGTAGGCGGCCCGGATGCCGTCCTCGATGCCGGCATCCGGTCGGGTGCCGTTGTGCTGGGCCACCACGGCCGCCCAGAGCTGCTTCTCCCGGAGCGTGCGCTTCTCCCCGTCCTCCGCCTCGATCGTCAGCGGTCCGGCGAGCACCTTCAGGCCTTGATTGGTGATCGCGTGCCGGTAGGGGCGGTGCGAGGTGTCGGAGGAGACGTACCCCAGGGCATTGAGTTTTTCGTAGATCGGGGTCCGCAACCGGACCTCGTAGAGCTTGTCCATCTCGGTGTTGGAGATCTCGCGGCCCTCGGCCCGCAGGATGATCAGGAACGCGTATTCGGCGGAGGCGAGCTCGGCAGCCATCAGGAGTCCTTTCCACGGACGTTCGTGAGGGGGTGACCGTCCGCGTCGAGCCCGAAGGCCCGCACCTGGATCAGCGAACGGTGGTCCTGGGCGGTGTAGAGGGCGATCAGCCGGTCGGCCGCGCCGGTGGTGCCGGCGTCCAGCTCGGCGCGCAGGCTGTCCGCGTCGCGCAGCTCGAACAGCAGCGTGCAGAGCTGCAGCGCGGCCTCGGCCCGGCCCTCGTCGGCCGCCGCCCGCAGCTCGCCGATCTGGTATTTGGCCCCCTCGTGGCGGGCCTGGGCCAGGTGCGTCTTGGACAGTCGCAGCTCGGCATCCCGGTCCCCGGCATCGGCCCGGGCCTGGAGCTGGTGCACGTCGCCCCACGCCGCATACAGGTCGGCCAGGGCCTCGGCCGCCCGCCGCTCGCCATGGTCGGCCCGCTCGCGGAGCTCGCGCAGGCAGCCACGGTCGGCGAGGAGCTCGACCAGCCGCTCGGCCGCCATCGCGTTGCCGGCCGCGGCCTGCCGGCGCAGCTCGTCACCGACCCCGCCGTCGGCGAGGATCTCGGCGACCTCGTCGGGCAGGCCGCGGGCCCGGCGGCGGGCCGGCAGGCGCATCTGCTCCACCCGCTGCCAGAGCCGCTGGATGTCGGAGAGCTTCTGGCCGGCCAGGGTGTCCTGCGGGTCGGCGGCCACCTGATGCCGGAGCACCTCGACGGCCTGCTTCAGCCTGTCCTGCCGGACCAGCAGGTCGGCCAGTTCGGCGGCGGCCCGGCCGTCGCCGAACTCGGCGGCGAGCCGGGTCAGCGCGGGCTCGGCGTAGCAGTAGCGGAGCCGGGCGATCGCGCCGTTCGCCACCCGCCGCAGATCCTCCGGCCGCTGCAGGTGGGTGACCAGGGCCAGCCAGGCCTTGTGCGGCAGCGGCTCGCTGCGGCGCCGGCGCCGCACGTGCTGGGCCAGGTAGTCGGCGATCGTGTAGCCGGCCAGGGTGCCGGCGCGCCCGTCGTCCACCGGGTAGAGCGGCGACACGTCGCCGTGCGTCGGCCGGGTCGCGTGCGGCAGCGCCGCGGCCAGCCACTGGGCGGCCGGGCGCACCCGATCGCGTGGCTTCAGATAGCCGAACATGGCGTCGGCCAGCAGCTCCTCGCTCAGCGGCGACTGCACGCCGAGCCGGTGCGCGTCGGCGGCGGCCGCGATGATCGCCTTCACGTACGGGTTGGCGGGCTGCTCCCAGCACATCACCAGCCGCGGCCCACCCGCCAGGACCTGGGTCATCCCGTCGTCGCTGGTGTTCAGGGCGTCCTGGATGCGGCTGTCGTGCACCGCGACGGCCCGCGCCGCCGACAGCTCGATGAGGTCCAGCGACTCGGGGACCGAGATCGGGACGGCGATCTGCAGCAGGCGGTAGACGTCGTCGCGGCCGGAGGTCCATTTCGCGTACTGGTCCGGCCACAGCGTGCCGACCACCAGGTTGCCGTGCCGCACCAGGGCGCGGACGCACTCGGCGGTCAGCGCGTCCTTGCCACCCAGGTACCGCTGGAGCTCATCGAGCCAGAAGACGGTGCTCCGCGGCGGCGCGTTTCGCAGGTCCAGCAACTCGGCGGCCTCGGCCGGCTGGACCAGCGACCAGTCGGGCACCAGCGCGTAGACCGCCTCGTACAGCGATCGGGTCTTGCCGGCCGACGAGCCGCCCACCATGACCACGAAGCTCCCGCGATCGGGCAGGTTGGCGGAGAGCACGGTGCGCAGCGGAAAATCGAAACTGCGGTCGACGTAGGTCGGCAATTCGGAATCGTCACCGACTCCTGGAATTGCGCTGTGAATTCCTAAATCCCGAGGGCTGGCCATGTCGACGCGCGGCCGGTCGGGCAATGAATTATTATGAATCCGATCCAATTTCGGCACCCGCCATCGCCTGCTCCCAGGCCCGATTCAGCCGAGCGATGGACGGAAGGCTATCGCACGATCAGCGAAGATCACCAGCATTGAATTATTCATCTCGCGCGGCGATCACCACCATTAATGGCAGCCGAACCGGCCAATGCTTCCGAAGATTCCTACCGCTTTTCTACCGGCCGCGCCCATCGCGGTGCCGACCGGCGGAAACCGGCGGTCAAAGTCGGCCGGGGTCCGTGGCCGCCGCGGGGCGATCGGCAGATTGTTATAGTTCTGAGGTTCGTCTCCGGCCGGGTTTCGCGAAAGGGCATCCGTGCGAATTCTGCTCATCGCGCCGCCGGGCGCCGGTAAAGGCACTCAGGGTGCGCTGATCGCCACCCACTTCGGCATCCCGCACATCGCCACCGGCGATCTCCTGCGGGACCACGTCGCGCGTGGCACCGAGCTCGGCAACGCCATCAAGCACCACCTCGACCAGGGCGGCCTGGTGCCCGACGAGATCGTCCTGGAGATGGTCGAGGAGGCGTTCGCGACGGCCAAGGAGGCCGGCCTCGGCTACGTGCTGGACGGCCTGCCCCGCAACATGGCGCAGGCCCGGGCGCTCTACGAGACCGCGGTCAAGCTCGAGATGACCGCCGACGTCGCGCTGCATCTCAAGGCGGCCGACAGCGAGTTGGTCCGCCGGCTGCTCGCCCGGGCCGCGCTGGAGCACCGGTCGGACGACACCGCGGAGATCATCGGGAAGCGGCTCGCGCTCTACCACGAGGTGACCGCGCCGATCGTCGACTGGTACGCGGAGCGCGGCATCCTGGTCTCGGTCGACGCCATGCGCCCGGTCGAGCAGGTCGGCCGCGAGGTGCTGGCGGCGCTGGAGGTCCTGCGCCCCCTGGTCGCGCACGTCCCGCCGGGCGCCCGCCGCCCGATCGACCTCACCGGCCTGGGCGCCGCGTTCGGCAACTAGCGCCGCCTTCCCCAGCCCCGCCAACCGGCCGGTCGCTCCTTCCGACCGGCGGGAGGTCGGGGTCGGAATATCCTACTAGGCAGCAAGGAGAACTAGGATAGCGATGTTCGTCACCAGCGGAAACCTGGTTTGCGGCCAGCTGCATGCAGCAGTATGCAGACCATGACTTCGGCAAGCTGGAACGACGCGGACGTCCGCGAGGGCTGGGCGCAGATCGCGGGCAAGGGCCCCTTCGTGTACGGGCTGACCAACTACATCGCGGCCAACCTGAGCGCCAACGTTCTGCTGGCCGCCGGGGCCGGACCGGCGATCGGGGCGGCCGCCGACTGGACCACCACGTTCCCGGCCGGGGCGAACGCGGTGTGGATCAACGCCGCGGCCCTGATGAGCAGCGACGAGGAGTCGCTGCGCGCGGTGGCCCGCACGGCGCACGCGGCCGGCACCCCGTGGGTTCTCGACCCGGTCGCGGTCGGCGCGGGCGCGAGCGGCTACGACGACTTCATCCGCTCGCTGCTGGAGTTCAAGCCCGCGGCGATCCGCGGCAACGCCAGCGAGCTCATCGCGCTGGCCGGCGGCGCGGCCACCGGCAAGGGCGTGGAGACGACGGTCAGCTCGGCCGACGCGGTCGCCGCGGTCAGCGAGTTCGCCGCCCGGACCGGCACCATCGTGGCGGTCAGCGGCCCGGTCGACTACATCTCGGACGGTTCCCGCACGGTCGAGGTCCCGGGCGGCGACGTCCGCCTCACCAAGGTCACCGGTGCGGGCTGCGCGCTCGGCGCACTCACCGCGGCCGCGATCTTCGCCACCGGCGACCCACTCCGGGGCGCCGTGGTCGCGCACGCCGCCTACGCGGTCGCGGCCGAGCGGGCCGGGGCCCGCACCCGCGGCACCGGCGAGTTCGCGGTCGCCCTGGTCGACGAGCTGTCGCTGCTGGGCGAGGACGTTAAATGACGATCCACCTGGGCGCTTTCCTGAACGCCGGGGTGCAGGGCACGGCGGGCTGGCGGCATCCGGACGCCGCGCCGGGCTTCCTGACCGCCGCGCACTACGTCCGGATCGCCCAGGTGCTGGAACAGGGGTTGTTCGACTTCGCGTTCGTGCCGGACGCGCTGAGCGTGCCGCGCAGCCTCGGCGACTCGTTCGCGCCCGCGGTGAAGTGGGGCTCGGGCACCCCGCGGCTCGATCCGGTGCCGGTCATCACCGTGATGGCCGCGGTGACCACCCACCTCGGGGTGGCCGCGACCGTGTCGACCGGCTACCACGAGCCCTACAACGTGGCCCGCGAGTTCGCCACCATCGACCACCTCACCGGCGGCCGGTCCGGCTGGAACGTGGTGACCAGCTTCCAGGACGCCGAGGCGCAGAACTTCGGCCAGGCGAAGCTGCCGCCGCGGCCGCAGCGCTACGCCCGGGCCGAGGAGTTCCTGGAGGTCACCACCCGGCTCTGGGACAGCTGGTCGGACGACGCGATCGTCGCCGACAAGGAGTCCGGGGTGTTCGGCCGGCCGGACGAGGTCGAGGGGATCGACCACGACGGCGAGCATTTCCGGGTGCAGGGGCCGCTCAGTGTGCCCCGGCCGCCGCAGGGCTATCCGGTGATCATCCAGGCCGGGGCGAGCGAGTCGGGCCGGGACTTCGCCGCCCGGTGGGCCGACGTCATCTTCTGCAGCCACGAGTCGCTCGAGTCGGCGGTCGCGTTCTACGCCGACGTGAAGGCCCGCGCCGCCGCGCACGGCCGCGACCCGGACCAGCTGCTGATCCTGCCCGCGGCGACCCCGGTGATCGGCCGGGACGCGCAGCACGCTCTCGCCAAGCACGAGGCGTTCGCCGACCTGGTGTCGGTCGAGGCCGGCCTGTCCCGGCTGGCCTACCACGTAAACGTGGACCTGACCGCCTACGACGTGGACGGTCCGCTGCCCACCCTCGAGGAGGTCGGGGTCGAGGGGCACTACCGGGAGGTGGTCGAGTTCGCCGAGCGGGAGAAACTGACGGTCGGGCAGATCGGCCGCTGGTACGGCGCCCGCACCGAGGGCCGGCTGATCGGTTCGGCCGCCGACATCGCCGACACCATCCAGCAGTGGGTGGACGCCGGCGCCGCGGACGGCTTCGTGATCCAGGCGACGCACGTGCCCGGCTCCTTCGACGAGTTCGTCGCCGAGGTCGTGCCCGAGCTGCAGCGCCGCGGCCTGTTCCGCACCGAGTACGAGGGCACCACCCTGCGGGAGAACCTCGGCCTGGCCCGGCCGGAGCGCGGCGAGTGGAAGGCCCGCCGCAAATGACCCTGGTCGACCAGGCCTGGCTGCGCGACCACCTGGCCGAGGTGGTGCTGCTGGACGCGTCCATCCGGCGTGGCGAGGGCCCCCGCCCGTTCAGTTCCGGCCTTGATGCGTACGCCGAGGCGCACCTGCCCGGCGCCCGCTTCGCCGACCTGTTCGGCGGGTTCTCCGCCCCGGACGCGCCGCTGCCCTTCACGCTGCCTACGGCCGAGCAATTGCGGTCGGCCGCCCGAGAGGTGGGCGTACGCAATGGGGTAAAGGTTGTGGTTTATGACCGCAACGGCGGCGCCTGGGCCGCGCGGGTGTGGTGGCTGCTCCGCATCCACGGATTTGCCGAGGTGAGTGTGCTCGACGGCGGGTTCGGCGGCTGGACCGGCCCGGTCGAATCGGGAATTCCGGCAGCACCGGAACCCGGCGAACTGACCCTGCACGAGCCGGGCGAGGTCACCGCCGGCTTGGCCGAGATCTCCGGCGGCACCGAGGACCTGCTGGTCTGCGGCATCCGTCAGCCGGACTTCGAGAACGGCCACATCCCGGGCAGCGCGAGCCTCCCGTACGCCGAACTGCTCCGCGCCGACGGCACCCTCGACCTGGAACTGGTCCGCCGCCGCGCCACCGACCTGGGTCTCGACCGGACGCCGGCGATCGCCTACTGCGGCGGCGGGATCAACGCGGCCGGCCTGGTGCTGGCCCTGGAGGCGGCCGGCCTGCCCGCGCCCCGGCTCTACGACGGCTCGCTCAACGAGTGGCGCGCCGCGGCGCTGCCGCTGGAGACCGGCCGATGACCGCGAACGCACGAGACACCATCTACCGGACGCTGCTGGAGCGGCTCACCCACGGCGACTACCGGGACGGTTCCCCGCTGATCCCGCAGGCGCTGAGCGAGGAGTTCGAGGTCTCCCGCACTCCCGTCCGGGAGGCGCTGGCCCTGCTGGAGCAGGACGGCCTGCTCGTCTCGGGCAAGCGCGGCTTCGAGATCCGCCGCCGCAGCGACGAGGAGATCCTGGAGATCTTCGAGACCAGGGCCATCCTGGAGTCCTCGGCGGTCTACGCGGCGGCGACCCGGGCAACCCCGATCGACCTGGCCCGGCTGCAGGACCTGCACGACCGCTCGCAGGCCACCACCGACCCGGCCGAGGTCCGCCGGATCTTCAACCATTTCCACGACGCGCTGCGCAACGCCGCCCACAACCGGACCATCACCGCGCTGCTGCGCACGATCGAGGCCCAGGTGAAGGTGTCCGCGCCATGGACCACCACCGGCGGCGGCCCGCGCGAGTTCGGCCCCAGCTACGCCGAGCACGCCGCGATCCTCGACGCGATCCGGACCGGCGACGCCGCGGCCGCCCGCACCGCGAGCCTCACGCACAGCGCCCACGACCGGGACACCCGGGTCAGCCAGCTGATCGTACGGATGGCCGCGGACCTGACCGCACCCGACTCCACCGCGGCCGGCTGGCGCTGAGCCGGGCCAGCGCGGGCTGACCGAGCAGCACACCCAGGAAGACGAGCACCAGCCCGCCGATCTGCCGCCCGGACAGCGCCTCCCCGGCGACCGCGGTGCCGAGCAGCACGCCGGTCACCGGGTTCAGCAGCCCGACCAGCCCGACCGTGCCGGCGCTGAGGTGCCGCAACCCGGTGAACCAGGCCGCGAACGCCACCGCGGTCGCGATCACCGTGACGTAGCCGAACGCCAGCACCGCTTGCCCGCCCAGGGCCGGCGGCGCCCCCTCGACCGCCACGGCCACCGGGACCAGCACGATGCCACCCGCGATGAGCTGCCACGACGTCAGCGAGAACACGTCGACGTCGGCGCTCCACTTCTTGGCCAGCACATACCCGAACGACGACATGACCATCGCCGAGATCGAGGCGAGCACCCCGCGAGCGTCGATGGCGACCGGCCCGGTCAGCAGCATGAGGCAGACGCCGGCCACCCCGATCGCGGCGCCGGCCAGGTGCGCCACCCTCGGCCGCTCGGCCAGTGCCGCCCAGGCGAACAGCATGAGCATCACCGGCGAGGTGGCCATCACGGTCGAGGCGATGCTGGTCGGCAGGGTCTGCGCGGCCAGATAGATCAGCGCGAAGAACGCCCCCATGTTGAGCGTGCCGAGCACCATCGACCTCCACCACCACGACCCGGCCGGCAGCCGCCGATGCACGAGCAGGAGCAGAAGCCCGGCCGGCAGCGCCCGGATGGCCGCGCCGTAGAGCGGATAGTCGGCCGGAAGATACCGATGAGTCACGAAGTAGGTGGTCCCCCACGCGATCGGCGCAAGGGCGGTTACCGACACCCACCGCAAATTAGCTTCCATGGAAGGTACTATACCTTCCAAGGAAGCTATTCTGGCAACCATGACCGAGCACCTCGACCACGTGGGCCGCATCCAGCAGGCATGGGAAAAAGAAAGACCAGATCTTGATGTACGCCCACAGGGCGTGATCGGCCGCCTGCACCGCCTGGCCGGCCACCTGACCGAGGAGCTGACCCTGGTCTACCGCCGCTACGGCCTGGGCGAGGGCGAGTTCGACGTCCTGGCCGCCCTGCGCCGGGCCGGCGCCCCGTTCGAGCGAGCCCCCGGCGAGCTGGCCGCCTTCACGATGGTCACCACCGGAGCGATGACCAAGCGACTGGACCGCCTGGAGCGAGACGGCCTGGTCGCCCGCCGCCCGAGCAGCACCGACGGCCGGGGGCGGGTGGTGGCCCTGACCGAGGCCGGCCGAGAACTGATCGACCGGGCCTTCACCGACCACATGCGCAACGAGCGCCGCCTGCTCGACCAGCTGTCCCCCGAGGACGCCGACCGCTTGGAGGCGATCCTCACCACGTGGCTGGCCGGCTTCGAGACACCCCGGTAGCTCAGCCTCAGCGGAGGGCGGCCACGAAACCGTCCAGGTTGTCGGTCATCAGGTCATGAGCGGCCGCGGGGACGACGTACACCTCGGAATTTGTCTTACGGAGCTCGGTCAAGTCCTCGGCTGAGCGTTCGCCGGAGAGGTAGCGGCTTGGTTTGGCGAAGGCGGCCAGCTGTGCGCGAAACGTTGCCGGGCGGTCGGCCAGCAGCGAGACCGCGGTGCGGTGCAGGGCGCGGGCGGACCAGCGGGCCACCGTCCGGGCGTATTCGGGTTCGGTTTTGAGCAGCTCGTCGACGAGGCTCTTGTGGCCGGTCTCGGCGAACGTGTCCTCGTCGGAGGCGGCGATCTCGGCGGAGATCGAGCCGACCCCCGGGTCCAGGTTGGGCTCGGCCACGATCAGGTGGCCCACCAGGTCGGGGCGCTGAGCGGCCAGGCTGATGGCGATCGAGCCGCCCAGGGAGTGGCCGATCAGCGTGACCTCGCGCAGGGCCAGCTCGTCGAGGACGCCGATCACCGTGCGGGCGTGCTCGTCGATGGTGTGGCCGAACGTGTCGTCGTGGTCGCTCCAGCCGCTGCCGATCAGGTCGATCAGGATGTGCCGTCCGTGGCCGGCCAGCTCCGGGTGGCCGGTCACCTCGGCGAAGGCGACCGTCGAGGCGGAGCCGAGTCCGCCCAGGTAGACGCGGACGGGCTCGGCCGCGCCGAGGTCGAGGACGGCGAGCGAGGCCCCGGCGGGGGTGGCGATCTGGTAGCGCATGGGTCACAGTACCCATCCGCGCTCATCCCTTGGCCTCCGCGTCGGCGAGGTCGCCGGCCAGGTGCCGCAGCGCCGGCAGCGCCCCGACCAGCCTGGTGGCCTCGGCGGCGGACAGGCCGGACAGGGCCGCCGCCATCCGCTCGCCCCAGGAGTGCTCGCGCCGCTGCCGGGCCTCGTGCGCGGTCGCGGTGGGGTGCAGGCGGGTCACCCGGCCGTCCGTCTCGTCGCGCTGCCGGGCCAGCAGGCCGCGCGCCTCGAGCTGGGACACCGCGGTGCTCACGTTGTTGGCCGCGACGCCGATCTCGGCGGCCACCTCGTTGACCGAGCGGCCGGGGCGGCGGGTCAGCAGGCGCATCACCTCGAGCGCGGTGGGCGGCAGCGGCTCGGCCCGGCCGGCCTCGGCGCCGATCGTGCGCGGCAGCAGCCAGGCCAGATCGTGCAGGACGACGGCCAGCGCCTCGGCGTCGGTGCGGGTGGTGGCCACGGTCTGCTCCCTTGACGGTCCTCCGAGATATCTCTACCTTACGAGATAAATACCTCTGAACTAAGAGATAAAATTCGAGGAGGATCCATGACCGTACGGCTGGTGGGCCCCGATCATCCCGACTACGACACCGACCGCCGGGTGTGGAACGCCATGCACGACCGGCGACCGGCCCTCATCGCGCACTGCGGCAGCGTCGCCGACGTCGTCGAATCCGTGCGCTACGCCCGGGAGCAGGGCCTGGAGATCGCGGTCCGCGGCGGCGGGCACAGCATGCCCGGGTTCAGCACGGTCGACGACGGCATCGTCATCGCGCTCGACGGCCTGCGCGGCGTCTCCGTCGACCCGGACCGGCGAGTGCTCGTCGCCGAGGGTGGCGCGCTGCTCGGCGACGTCGACCGGGCCGCCCAGGAGCACGGCATGGTGGTGCCGGCCGGGGTCATCTCGCACACCGGGGTGGCCGGGCTGACCCTCGGCGGCGGGGTCGGACGGCTGATGCGGCGCTTCGGCCTCACCATCGACAGCCTCCTCGAGGTCGAGCTGGTCACCGCGGCCGGCGAGGTGGTCACCGCGAGCGCGACCGAGCACCCGGACCTCTTCTGGGCGCTGCGCGGGGGCGGCGGCAACTTCGGGATCGTCACCAAATTCACCTACCGCACCCACGAGCTGACCACGATCCCGGTGCTCGCCTGCTTCCACCCGCTCGCCGACGCACCGCGGGTGCTGGCCCGCGCCCAGGAGGTCATCGCCGACCCGGCCACCCCGCGCGAGCTGCTCTGGACCAGCTTCTTCCGCAAAGGTCACCCGCTCCCCTGGATGCCGGCCGACCTGGTCGGCACGCCCGGGCTGATGACGGTGATCGAGTGGTCCGGCGACGTCGCGGAGGGCCTGCGGCTGCTGGAGAAGCTGCGCGACGAGCTCGCGCCGGTCGCGGCGACCGTCGACCCGGTGCCGTTCCTGACCTTGCAGACGGCCGGCGACGAGATGTTCCGGCACGGCCTCTACACGTACGTGAAGGCCGGTTTTGCCGATGCGCTCACGCCGGACCTCGTCGCCGACCTGATCGAACGCGGGCGGCTCCTCGGGTCGGAGATCAGCCAGATCGAGCTGCTGGCCCAGGGCGGGGCGATCGCCGACGTGCCGGCCGACGCCACCGCGTACCCGCATCGGAGCGCGTCCTGGCTGGTCAACATCCCGGCGTCGTGGACCGACCCGACCGACGGCGACGACGAGCTGGCCTGGGTGCGCGGGACGTACGCCGCGGTCCGGCCGCACCTGGACGGGACCAGCTACAGCAACTTCATGGACGCCGACGAGGCCAGCGACGAGCAGACCGCGTACGGGTCGACGCTGCGCCGCCTGCGCCAGGTCAAAGCGGAGTGGGATCCGGCCAACGTCTTTCACCTCAACCAGAACATCAAGCCGGCATGACCGCCTGCACCGAGCGGCACCCAGCTGCACCGAACAACGACATCGCAGGCGAGGGCCAGAAGGGCTTGCACAAGGAGGGCACAGCATGACCGGGCTGTGGGACACCGATCCCGAGGGCTGGGCGACGTACGCCGAGCGGCAGAACGAGGCGCTGTTCGTCGCGGTTCTCGACGCGGCCGGGGTCACGGCCGGCACCCGGCTGCTCGACGTGGGCTGCGGCACCGGGCGGGCGCTGCGGCTGGCCGCCGACCGCGGCGCGACGGTGACCGGCCTGGACTCCTCCGGGCCGCTCCTTGCGCTGGCCGCGAGCGTGGTCCCCGAGGCCGAGCTGATCGTCGGCGAGCTCGACGAGCTGCTCCTTCCGGACGGGAGCGTGGACGTGGTCACCGGGATCAACGCGTTCCAGTTCGCGGCCGATCCGCGGGTGGCGCTGGCCGAGGCGAGCCGGGTCCTCGCACCGGGCGGGCGGGTGGTGGCCAGCATGTTCGCCGAGCCGGAGCGCTCCGAGTCGACGGTCATCCACCACGCCCTGTCGGCGCTGGCACCGGCCGGGAACCACGCGCCCTACCTGCTGTCCGAGCCCGGCCGCCTGGACGAAGCGATGGCCGCGGCCGGGCTGAGAGTGCTCGGCCACGGCGAGGTCGAGTGCGTGTGGGCGTATGCCGGGCACGACGAGGTCGTCCGCGGCCTGCTGTCCTCGGCCGGGGGTGCCCGCGCGGCGCAGTTCGCCGGGCGCGCGGCCGCCGCGGCCGCGATCCGGACGGCGGTGCTCCCTTTCACCGCGGCCGACGGGTCGGTCGCGATGCGCAACACGTTCCGCTGGACCAGCGCCGTCAAGGAGAGACCATGACCGAGATCCACCACATCGGCTACTGGGTCGACGACCTGGCCGCCGCCGTCGACTGGGCCGGGCGGGTGCTCGGCGCGGGCCCGTTCACCGTGGTCGAGCACGTCGACCTCGGGGCCGGCTTCCGGTTCCGGGGCGAGCCGGCCGTGCTCGACCACAGCGCGGCGTTCGGGCAGTGGGGTTCGATCATCCTGGAGCTCGGGGTCGTCCACGACGTCACGCCCGAGCTGGGCCGGGCCCTCAACGTCGGGCACGGCAACGTCAGCCACCTCGCGTGGACCACCGACGACCTCGACGCCGAGGGCGCCCGGATGGCGGACGCGGGCTGCCCGCTGCTCACCACCTCGCGGGCGGGGGCGTGGGCGGACTGGTTCGACGGGGGCCCGGTGTTCGGCCACCCCGTCGAGATCCACCAGCCCACCGCCGGAGTGCTAGCTATGTGGCGCGGCCTGAAGCACGGATAGCCACTCGGCCAGGGCGCGCCGCGCGTCGGGGGCGATGCCGTGGCCGACCGGGTCGCGGCGGGCGGTGGTGGCCGCGCCCGACTCGCCGGTCAGGTAGCTCCAGGTGCGGTCGAGCAGCTCGCGCGGGATCACGTTGTCGAAGTCGCCCTGGGCGACCAGGACCGGGACGCCGGCCAGGTGCCCGGGCGCGGTCGGCACGCCCGCGTCGAACGGCAGCGTGCCGTAGAGGATGGCGGCGCCGGCGTAGCGGGCCGGGTCGTCGAGCAGCAGGCCGCCGGCGAAGGCCGCGCCGCCGCTGAAGCCGACCAGGATCACCGGCCGGCCGGCCGGGGCGGCGCCGTCGAGCCAGCCGCGGAACCAGTCCATGGTCTCGCGCAGCGACTCGGGCCGGGGGCGGCCGATGCCACGGTTGGCGAACCAGGCGAAGCCGCCGCCCTCGGCGATCGGGGCGCGGACCGCCGCGTACGCAAAGGAGGGCGGGAGATGATCGCTCAGAGCGAGAATCTCCTGCTCGTGGGAGCCCCGGCCGTGCAGCAGGAGGACCAGCGGCGCGGCGGGATCGTCCGATCCCGCCGTCGCCACCACCGCGGGGGTGGTCGTCACTGGGCGACCGCGAAGCCGCCGGTCCAGGAGACCTTCTCGCCGGCCGCGAGGGTGATCTGCAGGAAGCCGATCGACTCGAGCTCGCGGGCCCGCTTGAGGCTGCCGGCGTCGACCGCGCGCAGCCCGGCCGCGCTGACCACGCCGCTGAGCAGGGCCTTGGCGTCGGCGTCGTCGCCCGCGATCAGCACCGTGGTGGGCGCGCCGCCGACCTCACCGGCGACCAGCGTGCCGGCGAAGTTGGTGTTGAACGCCTTGACGACGGTGGACTCGGGCAGCGCGGCGGCGATCTCGGTGGCGGCCGAGCCGTCGGCCGGGACGGTGAGGCCGTCGAACGTCGCGAAGTCGAGCGGGTTGGTGATGTCGACGACGACCTTGCCGGCCAGCTGAGCACCGCGCCGGCTGACGACCTCGGCGACCTTCGGGTACGGAACGGCCAGCACCACGATGTCGCCGGTGACCGCCTTGTCGCTGTCCGAGCTGGTCAGCAGCTCGACGGTGTGCCCGCCCTTGGCCGCGAGACCGGAGATCGCCTGACCCATGTTGCCGCTGCCGATGATGCTGATGTGCGCCATAATGGCCTCCCGAATTGGTTGTAGCTACAACCTACGGCCGACGGCATGGTTGTAGCAACAACTAAAGCGGTGTCATCATGGTGAGCGTGAACACACGATGGCTCAGCCCGGACGAGATGGCGGCATGGGTGCGGCTCGCCGCCGTGCTGGAACTCCTGCCGGCCGCCCTCGACAGTCAGCTCCGGCGGGACGCCGGGCTGACCCACTTCGACTACTACGTGCTGGCCATGCTCTCCGAGACCCCCGCGCACACGCTGCGGATGACCGCGCTGGCCGAGCGGACCACCGCCACCCTGGCCCGCCTCTCGCACGTGGTCGCCCGCCTGGAGGGCCGCGGCCTGATCGAGCGCTTCCCGTGCCCGGAGGACCGGCGGGCGACCAACGCCCGACTGACCGAGGCGGGCTGGGCGAAGGTGCAGGAGACCGCCCCCGGACACGTCGCAACGGTCCGTGAGACGGTCATCGACGCCCTGACCCCGGAGCAGATCGCCCAGCTCACCGAGATCGGCGAGGCCATCCTGCACCGCCTCGACCCGGAGGGCACCCGGGCCGCCATCTACCAGCGCTACGACCCTGCCTGACCCGCTGCATGATCGTGCAACTTTCCGGGCGCCACTAGGGGTTTGCCGACTGCTCACTCCATCGTGGACCTCGAACCGAGCGTCCCCACCATCGGGGGAAGGGGGCGGCGGTTTCAGCAGTGGAGGCCACATGCGGAAGTTCTCATCCGTCCTGCTGTCCCTGGTCACGATCGTCGCCGCCACCCTCGGCGCGGTCGTGGCGACCGGGGGTGCGGCGCAGGCGGTGACCAGCTGCTCGACCAAGTTCCCCAACGCCGACCCGGTCAGCGGGTACTACTACAACCGCGGCCCGTACTGGTGGGCGAACAAGAACGCCAGCCCCGGTTCGACCCGGATGGTGCTCGACGTCCAGGGCCCGTGGACCGACAACGGCACGAAGGTGCACCTGTGGCACTGGTACGGCGGGGACAGCCAGTACTGGTGCCTGGCGCCGCAGGGCTACCAGGTCAACGGCGCGAACGTCTACAAGTTCCGTAACCTTTACACCGGCAAGTGCCTGGACATCGCCGGGCCGTCGGCGGCGGACGGCACCAACGTGCACCAGTGGGGCTGCACCGAGTTCGACGACTACCGCAGCCAGCAGTGGGCCCAGTTCTCGGCGAACGGCGGCTACCAGTTCCGGAACGTCTACTCAGGGACGTGCCTCGATGTGCGAAACTGGGGCAATACGGACGGAGCCGAGCTACAGATCTGGACCTGCGGCGACACCAGCAAGGCCAACCAGATCTTCTTCTAGTACGCCCCGGGAAGGCCACCGCCGTTCGGCGGTGGCCTTTCACATTGCCGAAACATCGATCAACGGATTCGTCCATATTGAACAAGATCCAATAACGAGATAGTCACAAGTCAATACAGGAGACTAGGCGCGCCAGTACGCAGTGCAGTCAGATGTGCTCACACCGCAATCCCGCATTCGGCGGCCATCTGATCGACGGGCGCCCCGGCACGTCCCGGAGGGGAAGATGACTACCCGTTCAACGGGGGCACTGAGGCTGATCGCCATCGCGACCGCCTCGATGCTCGCCATCACCGCATGCAGCGGCGGCAGCGAAACTCCGACCGAGGAGCTGCTCGGCTTCGACTCCTGCACGAAGACCCCGCTGACCTGCAACACCGGCGAGACCAAGGCCGGCGGCTCGATCGTGTACTACGAGGAGCAGGACATCGCCACCTGGAACACGGTGGGCGCCGACGGTGGTCACTACGCCACCTCGGTGATGCTGGGCGGCCTCGTCCAGAACGTCTACTACGGCGCGCCGGACTACAAGGCCGGGCTCAACACAGACCTCGTGGTCGAGGAGCCGAAGGTCACCAGCACCAGCCCGCAGACCGTGGTCTACAAGCTCAAGCCCGAAGCGGTGTGGAGCGACGGCACGCCGATCACCGCGGACGACTTCAACTACGCCTTCCGGGCGCGCAACACGAAGGACTGCCCGGACTGCGGCACCTCGAGCAGCTCCGGCTACGACGTCCTGCAGAGCGTCACCGGCAGCGACAACGGCAAGACCGTGACCGCGGTGTTCCAGGCCGGCAAGACGTACCCGGACTGGAAGTCGCTGTTCGGCGAGCTCTACCCGGCGCACATCGCGAAGGCGGCCGGCGACAACGGCACGCCGGCCGGCCTGCTCAAGTCGTGGGACGCCTTCGGCAAGACCCAGCCGACCTGGTCCGGTGGCCCGTACATGATCGAGAGCTACCAGGAGGGTCAGCAGCTCGTCGAGGTGCCGAACCCGAAGTGGTGGGGCAAGAAGCAGTCGCTCGACAAGATCATCTTCAAGATCGTGACGGACCAGTCGTCGTTCGTCCCGGCGCTGCAGAACGGTGAGATCAACGCGGGCGACCCGCAGCCCAACATCGACATGGTCACCCAGGTGCAGAACCTGCAGGGCTTCAACCAGAAGCTCAGCGGCGGTCTCTCGTGGGAGCACATCGACGCCAACCTGCAGAACAAGTTCCTGAAGGACAAGGCGCTCCGCGAGGCGATCTTCAAGGCGATCGACGTGCAGGGCATCATCAACCGCACGGTCGGCACGTTCTGGAAGGACGCCAAGCCGCTCGGCAACCACAACTTCATCCCGCAGAGTCCTTATTACAAGGACGTGGTGAGCGAGACCGGCGCCGGCAAGGCCGACATCGAAGGGGCGAAGAAGGTCCTGACCGACGCGGGTTACACCGGCGTCGGCAGCGCGCTCAAGACCCCCGGCGGCGAGGCGGTCACGCTGCGGTTCCGGCACACCGAGGGCAACGTCAACCGGGCCGCCACGGCGGAGTTGGTGCAGGCGACGCTCAAGCAGCTGGGCATCACGATGACCATCCAGACCACCAACACGCTGGGCAAGACGCTGGACTCCGGCGACTTCGACCTGATCGTGTACGCCTGGGTCAACACCCCGTTCTTCTTCCAGGGCGCCCAGCAGCTGTGGGGCAAGGCCAGTGACAGCAACTACGGCCACTGGGTCAACGAGCAGGCCGACACGGTCCTGAACCAGGGCGTTCAGGAGGGCCTCGACGAGGCGAAGGGCGCCGACCTGCTCAACCAGGCCGACGCGCTGATGGCCAAGGACTACTACGTCCTGCCGCTCTTCCAGCGGCCCAACTTCATGGTGGCCAAGGCCGACTACCTGAACATCCGGCCGAACTCCACCTCGACCGGTCCGACGTTCAACACCGAGGAGTGGGGCCTGAAGGCAACCGCCAACTAGGCCGGTACCGAGCTGCCCGGCGCGGTTCCGCCGCGCCGGGCAGCCTCCTCGAAAGAGAAAAATCATGTTCGCGTACGTCGTGCGGCGCCTGGCCGCCGCGATACCCGTCCTCCTGGTCGCGTCGTTCCTCGCGTACGCCCTGGTGGCGCTCTCGGGTGATCCGCTCGAACCGCTGAAGCTGCGCAACCCGCCCGCGCCACCGCGGACGATCGAGCTGGAGACGCAGCGTCTCGGCCTCGACCACAACATCTTCGTCCGGTACTGGGACTGGCTCTGGGGAGTCCTGCACGGCGACTTCGGCCAGTCGGTGCAGAGCAACTACAACATCGGCGCCAACCTGGGCCGCTCGGCGACCGTCACCCTGCGACTGGTTCTGGTCGCGATGCTGCTGGCCCTGGTCCTGGCGATCCTCACCGGCGTGCTGAGCGCGGTCCGGCAGTACTCGCGGTTCGATTACGCCACCACGTTCGCCGGCTTCGTCTTCCTGGCCATGCCGTCGTTCTGGATCGCCATCGTCCTCAAAGACCTCGCGGTCCGCTACAACCGGGCCTCCGGCACCACGGTGTTCTACACGATCGGCGAGACCTCGCAGAACTATGAGAGCCTGTCGGCGGCCGGGAAGTTCGCCGACGTCGCCGGGCACCTGGTGCTGCCGACGATCGCGCTCGCCCTGATCTCGTACGCGGCCTGGAGCCGTTACCAGCGGGCCGCCATGCTCGAGGTGCTCAACTCCGACTACGTACGGCTGGCCCGGGCGAAAGGCCTGACCTGGCGCAAGGTGCTGGTCAAGCACGTGCTGCGGACGGCGCTGATCCCGCTGGTCACGGTCACCGCGCTGGACATCGCCGCCATTCTCGGCGGCGCCGTGATCACCGAGACCGTCTTCAACTGGAACGGCCTGGGCCGGATGCTGCTCAACGGCGTCGCCCGCGCCGACACCAACGCGGTGGCCGCCTGGCTGCTGCTCGCGGGCCTGGTCGTGATCGCCTTCAACGTCATCGCCGACTCGCTCTACGCCGTGCTCGACCCGAGGATCCGCCATGAGTGACACCGCCGCGCGGCCGACGGCCGAGACGTTCACCGTGCGCGAGCGCACCCAGAGCCAACTGGTGCTGCGCCGCTTCCTGCGGCACCGGGCCGCGGTGACCAGCCTGGTGCTGTTCGTCGTGGTCGCGCTGTTCGCCTATGTCGGCCCGCTGCTCTGGAAGTACAGCTACACCGACATCACCGACGACCTGTCCCAGCCGCCGTCCCTGGGCCATCCGTTCGGCACCGACCTGATCGGGCACGACACGATGGCCCAGGTCATGCGGGGCACGCAGCAGTCGCTCAAGATCGCCCTCGCGATCGCGCTGATCGGCACCGTGCTCGGCGCGCTCTGGGGCGCGATCGCCGGCCTCTACCGGGGCAAGCTCGACTTCCTGATGATGCGCATCGTCGACGTCGTCCTCACGCTGCCCACGATCGCGGTCGCCGCCGCGGTCGCCGCGCAGGGGGTCGGGGGCAGCCAGTGGTGGTCGATCGCGGTCATCCTCGGCGCGCTGACCTGGCCGTACGTAAGCCGGGTGGTTCGGGGTGTGGTTCTTTCCCTGCGCGAGCAGGAGTTCATCGAGGCGGCGCGGGCGCTCGGGGCGGGCAATGCCCGGATCATCCTGCGGCATCTGCTGCCCAACGCGCTCGGCGCGATCATCGTGGTCGCCACGCTCACCATCGCGACCGGCATCCTCGGCGAGGCGGCCCTGTCGTTCCTCGGCGTCGGCGTGCAGGCCCCGGACACGTCGCTCGGCCTGCTGGTGTCGATCAACCGGGACGCGGTGAACACCCGGCCGTGGCTGTTCTACTTCCCCGGCCTGCTCATCATCCTGATCGCCCTGACGATCAACTTCGTCGGCGACGGCCTACGCGACGCCTTCGACCCGAAGCAAACGAGGGTTCGGCAATGACAGCGCTCCTCGAGGTCGATGACCTCACCGTCGCCTTCCCCACCGAGGACGGCGTCGTCCAGGCCGTCCGGGGCGTGTCCTACCAGGTCAACCGCGGTGATGCGGTGGGCATCGTCGGCGAGTCGGGCTCCGGCAAGTCGGTGACGTCGATGGCGGTGATGGGGCTGCTGCCGCGCAGCGCCCGGATCACCGGCTCGATCCGGCTGATGGGCGAGGAACTGCTGGGCCGCTCGGACGCCGAGATGTCGAAGATCCGGGGCAGCAAGGTCGCGATGATCTTCCAGGACCCGCTGACCTCGCTCAACCCGGTCTACACCGTGGGCACCCAGATCGCCGAGGCGGTGCTGGCGCACAAGGACGTGCCGAAGAGCCGGGCGATGAAGCGGGCGGTCGAGCTCCTCGACATCGTCGGCATCCCGAACCCGTCGCTGCGGGTCAACAGCTATCCGCACGAGTTGTCGGGCGGCATGCGGCAGCGCATCGTGATCGCGATCGCGATGGCCAACGACCCCGATCTGATCATCGCGGACGAGCCGACCACCGCCCTCGACGTGACCGTGCAGGCCCAGGTGCTCGAGGCGCTGGAGGCGGCCCGCAAGGCGACCGGCGCGGCGCTGGTCCTGATCACCCACGACCTCGGGGTGATCGCCGGGCACACCGATCGGGTCAACGTCATGTACGCGGGCAAGCTCGTCGAGACCGGCTCGGTGGACGAGATCTTCTACGAGCCGCGGATGCCGTACACCCTGGGGCTTCTCGGCAGTCTGCCGCGGATCGACGAGTCCGGCCGGCCGCGGCTGATCCCGATCACCGGGTCGCCGCCGTCGCTGCTCAACCTGCCGTCCGGCTGCCCGTTCCTGCCGCGCTGCCCGAAGGCCCGGGACCGGTGCGCGGAGGTGGAGCCCGAGCTGACGGCCACCACGAATCCGCGGCATCTCGCCGCCTGCCACTTCCACACCGAGCTGGCCACCGCCACGGCCGAGGAGGTCTTCGCGTGACTGCCGACGCGTCCCCCATCATCTCCGTACGCGGGCTGGTCAAGCACTTTCCGGTCCGGTCGCGCGGGGTCGTCCGGCGCCGGATCGGCGACGTGCACGCGGTCTGCGGTGTCGACTTCGACATCTTCTCGCACGAGACGCTCGGCCTGGTCGGCGAGTCCGGCTGCGGCAAAACCACCACCGGGCGGCTGCTGCTCAACCTTCTCCCGGCGACCGCGGGTTCGGTGCTGTTCGAAGGGCGCGACATCGTGCCGCTGTCCCGCGCCCAGATGCGGCCGGTGCGCCGCGAGATGCAGATCGTCTTCCAGGACCCGTACGCGTCGCTCGACCCCCGGATGACGGTCAACGAGATCATCGCCGAGCCGTTGCGCATCCACGGCCTGTACGCCCGGGACAAGGTCCGCGACCTGCTGCAGATGGTCGGGCTGAGCCCGGAGCACGGCAACCGCTACGCGCACGAGTTCTCCGGCGGCCAGCGCCAGCGGATCGGGGTGGCCCGGGCGCTCGCGCTGCGGCCCAAGGTGCTGGTTCTCGACGAGCCGGTGTCGGCGCTCGACGTCTCCATCCAGGCCGGCGTGGTCAACCTGCTCGAGGACCTGCAGGACGAGCTCGGCCTGTCCTACCTGTTCATCTCGCACGACCTGTCGGTGGTGCGGCACATCGCCGACCGGGTCGCGGTGATGTACCTGGGCCGGATCGTGGAGACGGCGCCGGTCGAGGACCTGTTCCGCAACGCCGCCCACCCGTACACCCAGGCGCTGATCTCGGCGATCCCGGTGCCCGACCCCCGCAAGGAACGGTCCCGCCGGCGGATCCTGCTCTCCGGCGACGTGCCGAGCCCGGTCGTGCCGCCCAGCGGCTGCCGCTTCCGCACCCGGTGCCCGAAGTTCGCCGACCGGCTCAGCGACGACGAGCGCCAGAAGTGCACCACCGAGATCCCGGCGCTCACCGCCCGCGGCGTGGGCCACGAGACCGCCTGCCACTTCGCGGAGGCGCTGACTCTCATCTAGTTATCCACCGGGGGTATATACCCGGGGTATACACCGAGTGTATTCTCCTGGCATGAGTGTGCCCCTGACCCTGCTCGGCCTGCTCGAACGAGAGCCGAGCCATGGCTATGACCTCAAGCGTGACTACGACACCTTCTTCGGCCGCGGTAAGCCGCTGCCGTTCGGCCAGGTCTACTCGACGCTGAGCCGCCTCACCCGGGACGGCAAGGTGACCGTCGGCGACGTCAGCCCCGGCGACGGTCCCGACCGCAAGCGCTACCTGATCACCGAGCTGGGCGCGACCGAGGTCGAGCACTGGCTGACCGAGCCGGTCGAGCCGGAGCCGCACCTGCAGACCGTGCTGTTCGCCAAGGTGGTGCTGGCCCTGATGCTGGACCGCCCGGCCGGCGACTATCTGGACACCCAGCGCGCCGCCCACCTGCAGCGGATGCGTGAGCTGACCGAGCTCAAGCGCACCGGCAGCCTGGTCGACGGCCTGCTCGCCGACCACGGCCTCTTCCACCTGGAGGCCGACCTGCGATGGATCGAGACGACCGGCGCCCGGTTGGACGCCCTGCGGAAAGTGGTGCGCTCATGACTGTCGTTATGGAGGCGCGGGATCTGGCGTTCTCGTTCGGCGCCACCCCGGCGCTGCGCGGCGCGGAGATCGAGATCGAGGCGGGCGAGATCCTGGCCATCATGGGGCCGAGCGGCTCCGGCAAGTCGACGCTGCTGCACTGCCTGGCCGGCATCCTCGTGCCCGACAGCGGCGAGGTCCGCTACAACGGGGAGCGCCTCGACACGATGAGCGAGGCCCGGCGCAGCGCCCTGCGGCGCGATCAGTTCGGGTTCGTGTTCCAGTTCGGGCAGTTGGTCCCGGAGCTCACCGCGGCGGAAAATGTCGCGCTGCCGCTGATGCTCGGCGGGATCCGCCGGGCGGCGGCGCTGCGCAGCGCGCACGGCTACTTCGAGCGCCTCGGGCTGGACGGTCTGGAGCAGCGCCGCTCCGGTGAGCTGTCCGGCGGGCAGGCGCAGCGGGTCGCGCTGGCCCGGGCGCTGGTCGCCGAGCCGAAGGTGCTGTTCGCCGACGAGCCCACCGGCTCGCTCGACTCACTGACCGGCGAGCAGGTGATGGACCTGCTGGTCGGCGAGGCGCGGGCCCAGGGCACCACGGTCGTGCTGGTCACGCACGAGCCGCGGGTCGCGGCGTACGCCGATCGCGAGGTTGTCGTTCGCGACGGCCGGGTGACCGTGCCGGTGCGGAGGGCGGCATGATCAGCTTCGGATTGCGGCTGGCCGTCGCCGGCGGCCGGGAGGCGCTGACCCGCCTGATCGTCATCGCCGCCGCGGTGGCGGTCGGGGCCGGCCTGCTGCTGGCCACCTTCGCCGGCATCAACGCCGTGAACGAGCAGCTCACTCGATACGCGGCCCTGTTCCCCCAGGCGCCGGCCCCCGGCCCGGAGCCACTGTGGTGGGCCAGCCGCGACGACTACTTCCACGGCGAGCAGATCACCCGGATCGACGTCGCCGCCACCGGGCCAGGCTCCCCCGTCCCGGTCGGCATTCCGGCCGTGCCCGCGCCCGGCGAGTTCTACGCGTCCCCGGCCCTGCAGCGGCTGCTGGCCGCCCACCCGGGCGACCAGCTCGCCGACCGCTATCCCGCCCGCGCCATGGGCACGGTCGGCGACGCGGCGCTGCCGTCGCCGGACTCGCTGCTGCTGATCGCCGGCAACGCCGGGGCCGCCGACCTCCCCGGTGCGGTGCCGCGGACCAGCGTCGGCGCCGACGCCCCGGCCATCCCGGCGACCTTCGTCAACCTGATCATGAGTGTGATCGTCGCGGGCCTGCTCTTCCCGGTGCTCATCTTCATCGGCACCGCGACCCGGCTCAACGCCGCCCGCCGGGAGCAGCGGTTCGCCGCGATGCGCCTGGTCGGCGCGACCCCTTGGCAGATCTCGGTGGTGGCCGCGATCGAGGCCGCGGCGGCCGCGCTGGCCGGCACCGCGCTGGGGTTCGTCCTCTTCCTCGCCTTCCGCGACTCGCTGGCGAGCATTCCCTTCACCGGCGACCGGTTCTTCACCAGCGACATGTCGCTGAGCCTGCGCGACGTGCTGATCGTCGCCGCCGGTGTCCCCGCGGGGGCGGCACTGGCGGCCGGGGTCTCGCTGCGCCGGGTCCGGGTCTCCCCGCTCGGCATCGCCCGGCGGGCCACGCCGCGCCCGCCGAGCTGGTTCCGGCTGCTGCCGATCGCCCTCGGCCTCGGCGAACTGGCGTTCTTCCTGCTCGGCCCGAGGCCGCAGACGTCGGGCGGCCAGGCCGCGGTGTTCCTGCCCGGCCTGCTGCTGGTGATGACCGGCCTGATCCTGGCCGGCCCGCTGCTGACCATGCTCAGCGCCCGGTTCATGGTGCGCCGCTCGACCCGGCCGGCCACCCTGATCGCGGCCCGGCGCCTGGCCGACAACCCGAAGGCCGGCTTCCGGGCGATCAGCGGCATCATGCTCGCGCTCTTCATCACCACGGTGGCGACCGGCGTGATCACCACCATCGTCGCCAACCGTGGCCAGGCCCCGGCCGGCTCCCTGGAGAGCCGGACCGTCTCGATGTACTCGCCGGACGGCACGCCGCTGCCGGACGCCACTCCCGGCGACCTGCGTTCGCTGCCCGGCGTCCTCTCGGTGTCGCAACTGCGCCGGAACCCCGAGAAGTACGCCGATCCCGGGCTGGTCGCGTGCGCGGACATCCCGGCCGTCTACGGCCGGTGCGCGCCCGGCGCCGCGGTCGCGGTGGTGGCCGGCGACTTCATCCCGTGGCGCGAATCGGCCGACCCGGACCGGATCTGGCCCACCTCGGCCGTGCCGCCCGACGCCCTGACGCGGCTGCCGATGGAATCGGTCGTCATCCTCACCGACGGCGCGGCCGCCACGATCGAACGCGCCCGCACCGCTCTCGAGCTGGCCTATCCCGGCTATCGGATCGCGCCGAACGTGACCGGCGACTTCGAGTCCGATTTCGCCGACACGCTGCGCGGCTGGCAGCAGCTCGCCGACGTGGTCATCATCGCGAGCCTGGCGATCGCCGGGTGCAGCCTCGCGGTCAGCGTGGTCGGCGGCCTGACCGAGCGCAAACGCCCGTTCAGCCTGCTCCGGCTCAGCGGCGCCCCGGTCCGGGTGCTCCGCCGGGTGGTGGCGCTGGAGACCGCCGCCCCGCTGCTGGTCGTCGCGGTGGTGGCGATCGGCATGGGTTTCCTGGCGGCCACGCTGTTCCTCCAGGCCCAGATGGGTTACGCGCTGGTCGCGCCCGGCGCCGGTTTCTACCTGGTGGTCGTGGCCGGCCTGGCGGCCTGCCTGGCCATCATCGCCTCCACCATGCCGCTGCTGGAAAGGATCACCGGCCCGGAGACGGCCCGCAGTGAGTAGCCGTCACGCCTCGCCGGGCACCGACAGGGCGATGAACAGCGACGACAGCCATTCCGGGTCGCGCAGGCGGTCGCCGTACAGGTCGCGCAGCCGGGTCATGCGGTAGCGCACCGTCTGGGGGTGGATGAACAGCTCGGCCGCCACGTCCTCGCGCCGGCCCTGGTGCCGCAGCCAGCTGCGCAGCGTCTCGGCCAGCTTGGCCGCCGACAGATCGGCGGCGGCCGACAGCGGTTCGAGGACCTTGGCCCGCAGGTCGGCGAGCGCCTGCGGGTCGGCGGTCAGCACCAGCGTCGCCAGGTGATCCTCGGTGTCGACGACGGTCTTGGTGGACGTGCCGGGGAGCAGCAGGGTGCGGACCGCCCGGTCGTAGGACGCCTTGACCTGCAGCCACGGCCGGGCCGGGCCGACCACCGCGTTCTGGCCGCGGAGCAGGCCCAGGACCGCGGCGCGGGCGGTGCCGTCGGCGTCGGGGACGAGCAGGACCGAGAAGTCCGGCACCGCCGGGCCGGCCTCGCTCAGCCGCAGCGTGCGGCGATCGAGCAGGTCCACCACCGTCCGGACGGCGTGCTCGGGGACCAGGACGGCGGTCAGCGTGCGTGGGGGTGACCAGTCGGCGCGCTGGGCGGCCGTCACGATCGTGTGCTGGGTCTCGCCGGCCAGCAGGGCCAGGGTGAGCTGCTCCAGGTGGCGGGTGCGGGCCCGGCCGGAGGAGGCGAGCTCGTCGGAGTGCCCGACGACGCTGGCCGCGGAGAGCTCGTCGATGTAGACGAAGACCAGCTCGGCGAAGTGCGCGATGGTGGCGGCCGGCTGGCCGGTGGCGACGCTGATCTCGGCCAGTTCGTGCCAGGAGACCCGGGCGCCGACCCGGTAGGCGGCGAGCAGCGCGTCGAGGCTGCGGCCGTTGCGGGCCTCGCCGCGGCCCAGTGCATACGCCGCCTCCAGCCCGGGGGCCAGCGGGGACTGCGGGTCGGGGCCGTGGTCACGGGACACCAGCTTGAGAAAGGTGCCCAGGGCGGTGCGGACGGCTCGCTCGATCTTCGCGCCCAGATCGCCGGTGAACGCCTCCGCGTACGCCGGGACCTCGGCCATGATGGCATCGATGGTCTGCGTGGAGACGTGCGACAGCCGTTCGCGCAGCGGGGCGACCACCTCCGGGGACAGCCGGAAGGTTCGGACGTCCGGTAGGGCCTCCGTCACACCTTTTACCCCCGTTCTTGTTCGCAGCGAACAAAGAACACGGTCGGATTCACTTCATGTGGTTAGGACTCTACCCCCGCGAGCGCAGGAAGCTTGTTACGTGGCCGTTATCCGGAACCTTCGCACCGGCGCCTGGCGTGTGGTCGAGTTGATCACCACCCCGGTGGTGCCCGCCGACTACCTCGACGTGATCGCTCCGCTGCGCAACGCGTCGGTGCTCCGCGCCAAGATCGACGCTGTGCACGCGGAGACGGCGAACAGCGTCACCCTGGTGCTGCGGCCCGGCCGCGGCTGGGTGCGGCACGAGCCCGGGCAGTACGTCCGGGTCGGCGTGGACGTCAACGGCGTCCGCCTGTGGCGCTCCTACTCGATCACCAGCCCGCCCTGGCGCAGCGACGGCCGGATCACCATCACGGTCAACGCGGTCCCGGACGGCGCGGTCAGCACCGAGCTGGTCCGCAACGCCAAGCGCGGGATGATCCTGCACCTCGACCCGCCCACCGGCGAGTTCCTGCTGCACGCACCCCGGCCGCCGAAGGCTCTCTTCGTCACGGCGGGCAGCGGCATCACCCCGGTCATGGGCATGCTCCGCAGCGCGCTGCACGAGTTGGCCGACGTGGTCGTGGTGCACTCCGCCCGTACGCAAGAAGCGGTGGTCTTCGGGTCGGAACTTCGGGTTTTGGCCGCCGAAGGACGGATCCGGTTGATCGAGCGACACACCCGGGCCGATGGGCGGCTCAAGCCCGCCGACGTCGCCGAGTTGGTCCCCGACCTGCTCGAACGCGAGACGTGGGCATGCGGCCCGAACGAGATGCTCGACGACCTGGAGGCCCACTGGGCCGACGGGGGCGCCGCCGAGCGACTCCGCACCGAACGCTTCCGCCCGACGCTGCTGACCGGCGGCGGGGGCGGCACGGTCACGTTCACCGAATCCGGCACCGTGGTCGAGACCGACGGCTCGGAGCCGCTGCTCGACTCCGGCGAGGCCGCCGGCGTTCTCATGCCGTCCGGCTGCCGGATGGGTATCTGCTTCAGCTGCGTACTGCCGCTGCGTGAGGGCGCCGTGCGCGACCTGCGCGACGGCCGGCTCACCATCGCCGAACCCGGCGACCGCATCCTCGTCCAGACCTGCATCTCGGCCGCCGCCGGCCCCTGCACAATCGAAGGCTGAGTAAATGACGACGATCCAGCGCAAGAAGATCAGCCCGATCGCCCACCTCACCCCCGAGGACATCGAGCAGATCGGCATCGAGCTCGACGCCATCCGCGACGAGGTCATGAACAGCCGGGGCGAGAAGGACGCGGCGTACATCCGGCGGGTGATCGCCTGGCAGCGCGGGCTCGAGATCGGCAGCCGCGGCATCCTGCTGTTCTCGCTGTTCCCACCGGCGTGGCTGGTCGGCACGGCCGGCCTGTCGATCGCCAAGATCCTGGAGAACATGGAGATCGGCCACAACATCCTGCACGGGCAGTGGGACTGGATGCGGGACCCCAAGATCCACTCGTCCAAGTGGGAATGGGACCACGTCACCCCGGCCGACCAGTGGAAGCACTCGCACAACGAGCTGCACCACACGTACACCAACGTGATCGGCAAGGACAACGACCTCGGCTACGGCATCATGCGGGTCGACGAGGACCAGAAATGGCACCCGGCGCACCTGGGGCAGCCGTTCTACAACATGGTCAACGCGCTGTTCTTCGAGTACGGCATCGCCGCGTACGACCTGGAGCTGGGCCGCAACCTGCAGACCAAGGAGCGCCGGCGGGACCCGAAGTTCCGGGCCGCGCTCAAGGGCGTACGCAAGAAGATCGGCAAGCAGGTCCTCAAGGACTACATCGTGTTCCCGGCGCTGTCCGGCCCGTTCTTCCTGCACACGATCGCCGCCAACTTCACCGCCAACATCATCCGCAACGTGTGGAGCCACTCGGTCATCATGTGCGGCCACTTCCCGAACGGCGTCGAGACGTTCGAGAAGACGTCCATCGAGGGCGAGACCCGCGGCGAGTGGTACCTGCGCCAGATGCTGGGTTCGGCCAACATCAGCGGCAGCCGGGCGATGCACATCATGACCGGAAACCTGTCCCACCAGATCGAGCACCACCTGTTCCCGGACATGCCGAGCAACCGCTACCGCACGATCGCCCCCAAGATCCAAGACCTTTTCCAGCGGTACGGCCTGTCCTACACTTCCGGCCCGCTGCCGAAGCAGGTCGCGTCGGCCTGGTTCAAGGTCTTCCGCCTGGCCCTGCCCAACCGAGGCGAAGCGGCCATCCGCCGCCCGATCGAGAAGAAGGCCCCGGCCCCGTCAACACGCTGGCGCCGGGCCGAAGCCCCGGCTCCGGCTCCGGCTCCGGCTCCGGCTCCCGCCCCCGCGACCGCGACCGACCTGGCGGCCTGACACTCCAACCCGGTTGAGGTAGATTGCATCTACGTAGATTTCATCTACCTAGATGCTATCTATCTGCCGGAGGTTCCCATGTTCGTCGGTCGGCGCACCGAGCTGTCTCTCCTGACGAAGCGGATCGACCACGTCACGCGGACCGGGACCGGCCTGGCCGTGGCCATCCGCGGCCGCCGCCAGGTCGGCAAATCACGCCTGGTCCAAGAGCTCTGTGACCGCTCCGGCCTGCCTTATCTGTATTTCACCGCAGTCAAGGGCGCATCAGTCACCGAGGCGACCACCCAGTTCCTCGCCGGTCTGACCGAGTCGGACCTGCCCAACGATCATGCTCTGCTTCCCGAAACGCCACCGGCCGGCGGTTGGGGCGACATGCTGCGTGTCCTGGCCGGCGCGCTGCCCGATCGGCCGTGCATCGTCGTGCTCGACGAGGTGCCATGGCTCACCGAGCAGGACGACACGTTCGACGGCCAGTTGCAGGTCGTCTGGGACCGCTTACTGTCCCGTCGCCCGATTCTGCTGATGCTCCTCGGCAGCGACCTGCACATGATGCAGCGCCTCACCGCGTACGACCGCCCGTTCTACGGCCGCGCCGATAATCTCGTCCTGGGCCCCCTCAATCTCGCCGAGACCGCCGTAGCGGCCGGGCTCACGGGCTCCGACGCCATCGACGCGCACCTGATCACCGGCGGCCTGCCCGGGATCCTCCTGCGCTGGCCGTCCGGAACCTCCGCCGACGACTACCTGCGCAGCGAGTGCGCCGACCAGGCGTCACTCCTGTTCGCCGTGCCCGAACAGTCGCTCGCTTCCGAGTTCCCCAACCCGGACGTCGCCCGGCGCGTTCTCGAAGCGGTCGGCGGCGACGCCCGCACCTTCGCGAACATCGCAAGTACCGCCGGCGGCCGGGACGGCGCGGTCAGTTCCGGCACCCTGTCGCCCCTGCTCCGGCAGCTCAGCGACGACAAGCAGGTCCTGACCACCGATCAGCCACTGTCGACCACCAGCGGAAAACCCGCGCTCTACCGGGTCGCCGACAGCAACCTGCGGCTCTACCTGGCCATCCTGCGCGAGGTCCACAACCTGACCCGGCGCGGGCGCCCCGACGCCGGCTTCACCCTCTTCCAGAACCGATGGACAAGCTGGCGCGGCCGAGCGGTGGAGCCACTGATCCGTACGTCATTGGAAGAGGCCGTGATCAACGGTTCGCTGCCTTGGCCGGAGGCTCAGGTGGTCGGCGGCTGGTGGAACCGCCAGTTCAACCCGGAGATCGACCTGGTCGGCGCCGACCGAGCCCCCATCGCCTCGCGGCTCCATTTCTGCGGTTCGGTGAAATGGCTGGGCGTCCCTTTCGACACCCACGACCTGCGCCGGCTCCAGGACGGCGCCCGCCAGGTCCCCGGCTTCGACTCAGCACACACCGGCTTGATCGCCGTCACTCGCTCCGGTGCGAGCCTGTCCCCCGAGGCTGTCGACGTCGTCTGGAACCCCGACAACGTCGTGGAAGCCTGGCAACGCTGAGGGGATCTACCTAAAGTTCACGGAGCCGGAGCACGTATGACAGATTCGGTATGACGGGTATCAGAGCTCCGGCCCATACGCTCACCAGCATCTATATAGCCTGGTGATCGGAGTGCTCATGTCCGGCCCGTCCCGCCATCGGCGCATTGCGGCGATAACCACACCTGCGCTTGTCGCAGTGCTGGCACTTGTGGTCACGTTCTTCCGGGCGCCGGTTGCGCCGCCCGTCATGCTTCCGGCCGCGGCGGCCTCGATGACGGTCGCGCAGGCGATCGCGAGCCAGACCGGTGGGACCGGCACCGTCACCGGCTATGTCGTGGGTGAGCCCACCGCCACCAGCACCGTGCGGACCAGCAGCTTCACCGGGGACACCGCGCTGGCGCTGGCCGACAGCAGCACCACGACCGCCACCGGGTCGATGCTGTACGTGCAGATCACCAGTTCCTACCGGTCGGCGTTCGGGCTGCTCACCAACCCGAGCCTGATGCGGACCCAGATCACCGTGACGGGGACGCTCACCGCGTACTTCTCGCACGCCGGTCTCAAGTCGCCGTCCTCGATGGTCAAGGGCGGCACCGGCAGCACCACCAGCCCGACGACGAGCCCGACGACCAGCCCGACCGTGTCGCCGACGTCGTCCAGCTCGACCGACACCTACTACGCGTCGGCGCTCGGCAAGTCGGGCGACAGCCTCAAGAACGCCCTGCACAGCATCATCTCGTCGGGCGTGACGAAGCTTTCGTACGACGGCGTCTGGAACGCTTTGAAGGTCACCGACCAGGACCCGTCGAACTCGTCCAACGTGATCCTGCTGTACTCGGGGATCAGCCGGTCGAAGACGCTCAACGGTGGCGACTCCGGCGACTGGAACCGGGAGCACGTCTACGCCAAGTCGCACGGTGACTTCGGCACCACCGCCGGCCCCGGCACCGACCTGCACCACCTGCGGCCGGAGGACGTCTCGGTCAACGCGCTGCGCGACAACAAGGACTTCGACAGCGGCGGCAGCGCGGCCACCGGCGCCCCCGGCAACTACACCGACTCGGACTCGTGGGAGCCCCGCAACGCGGTCAAGGGCGACGTCGCCCGGATGATCTTCTACATGGCGGTGCGGTACGAGGGTGACGATGGCTTCGCCGACCTCGAGGTCAACGACTCGGTCTCCAACGGCAGCAACCCCTACATCGGCAAGCTCTCCAAGCTGCTGACCTGGAGCGCGCAGGACCCGCCGGACTCGTTCGAGAAGAACCGCAACGAGGTCATCTACTCGACCTACCAGCACAACCGCAACCCGTTCATCGACCACCCGGAATGGGTTTCGTCGATCTTCGGATAGTCCCAACTGTATGGGGGCACGGAGGCGGCCGCGCACGGTTCACCAACCGGGCGCGGCCGCTGCCCAATCCCGCGGGGTGAGGAACCGGTCGCGCATCTCCGCCTCGGGGCTGCCGGGCTCGGGCGTGACGTCGAAACCCCAGCCGGCCAGCGGCGGCAGCGACATCAGGATCGCCTCGATGTTGCCACCGGTCTGCAGCCCGAACCTGGTGCCCCGGTCATAGACCAGGTTGAACTCCACATATCTGCCGCGGCGCAGGAGCTGCCACTCACGCTCCTTTTTGCCGTACGCCTGGTCCAGTCGCCGCCGCACGATGGGCAGGTAGGCCGCGGCCAGGGTCTCGATGCCGCGCTGCGCCAGGTCGAGGGCGCGTTCCCAGCCGTCCGGGCCGCCGGGTCGCAGCCCGTCGAAGAAGATCCCGCCCACGCCCCGCGTCTCGCGCCGGTGCGGCAGGTAGAAGTAACGGTCGCAGGCACTCTTGGCCTCGGGATAGAACGCCGGATCGTACTTGTCGCAGTAGTCCTTGAGCGTCCGGTGGAAATGGGCCGCGTCCTCGGCGTACCCGTAGGAGGGGGTGAGGTCGGCGCCCCCGCCGAACCACCAGGTGTCCTCGCCCATCTCGAAGTAGCGGAAGTTGGCGTGGAACGACGGCACGTGCGGGTTGTTGGGATGCACCACGGTGGAGAGTCCGGTGGCGAAGAATCCGGCGGCGGGGTCGACGCCGTGCTCGGCCGCGATGGTGGCCGGCGCCTCGTCGCCGTGCACGGCCGACACGTTGACCCCGGCGCGTTCGAAGACCTGACCGCCCTCGAGGATGCGGGCCTCGCCGCCGCCCCCGCCCGGCCGGTTCCACCGGTGTGCGGTGAAGCGGCCCTCCTCGTCGCAGTCCTCGAGGGCGCGCGCGAACGCCTCCTGCCCGGCGCGCATCACTGCGACCACCCGATCGCGACGGGCGCTCATTCGCGCCACCCCCCGGCCCGCTCAACGATCGACGATCTTGTCGCTCCGGAACGTAGCAAAAGAGCCGCGCTGCGTGTGCCCCCTCAACCGTCCTGATCGACCAGGGCGACCCCGGAAACGGCCAGGCGGAAGGGATCGGGGTGGCCACCGACCTGGAAGGTCAGCTCGGAATGGCTGCTGGTCTTGCCGCCGACGAACGCATAGACGTGCCGGCACGGATTCGCGTCGACCGGGAAGTCACGGTCGATCGACGGGTAGTAGTAGGGCTGCTCGTTGTCCTGGGCCCGCACCTTCACCGTGGTCGGCCGGTCGGTCGAGGCCGTGAAGGCCAGTGCGTAGTGCCGGCCCTGGACCAGCTGCACGTTCTTGACGATCACCACGTCGCCGGCCCGCTGCGTCCCCGGGCGTACCTCGGCGTCGAAGGCCAGCCCGGCGCTGTGGAGCGGGATCGTGGTGTCGTTCACCCACCAGGCCGGCGTGGGGCCGACGATGTCCCGGCCGGCCGGGACGGGAGTGTCCGGTCCGGCGCAGGCGTCCGGGGAGGCCGCGGCCGCGAGGCTGCCGGCGGCCGGCTGCCGGCCGTTCCACCATTGCGTGCCGGCCACCCCCAGTCCACCGCCGGACAGGAAGACGGCGGCCAGGACGAGCCACGCGCTCAGCCTCGGCCGGGGCCGGACGGCGACCGGCTCGCACGCCGGCGCCGTCGACGGCTCGGCCAGGCTGCGCCACAACTCACGCCAGTGGGCCAACTCGATCTCGATCTGCGCCTCGTCCACCTTGCCCGCGGACAGGCAACCCGCGACGTACGACTCGACGAACTCCAGCCGCGGCAGCCGGGGCAGGCGCTTGCCGGCCAGCACCTCCGACGTGGTGCTCGGCGGCAGCAGCTCGGTGCGCCCGCCATCGGCGAGCCGGCGCCGCTCCGCGATCTTGCTCAACTCGCGGAGCGACAGCCGGCCCACCCAGGCTCGTAGCCGTCGCAGCTCGGCGACGAAATCCGCGGCGCTCGCCACCGGCGCCGGCCGACTTCCCACCGTGTTCGCGGCGTCCAACATAGACCGAAGCCTATCGACGGACCGCAAGGCCGCGGCACGGTGTCAGTTCAGCGGCGGAGCCCCTTCCCAGACGGTGTGGTACTGGTCGCGGACCGCCCGGATCCAGTTGACGGCGTAATAGATGTCGCGCAGGTAGCAGCCGCCGCCGTTGGCGTCCGGGTAGGTGATGATCTGCCCGGACGGGGTCATCAACTGCCCGGCCACCTCGCCGCCGTCGGTCGCGAGCTGGTCGCAGACCTCCAGCCGGCGGGACCGGCCGTCGGCGTTGACGGTCAGCGACGCGAAGCCGAGCCGGTTGCCGCCGACGGTCAGCGTCATGATGGTCTGGTCGCCGGGCGAGGCCAGCGCGGCGGGCGGGGCGGCGGTGACGGCTCCGGCCACGACGAGGCCGGTGGCCAGGGCGGCCGCGAGGACGGCCCTCATCCGACGGTCCAGTAGATGTCGGTGCTGTTGCTGGTGTAGCCGAGCGTCATGCCGCACTCCTGGTCCCAGATCTTCGTCGAGAAGGCCGGGGTCAGTGCGTTGAAGGTCGGCCCGAAGAGCTGGATGCCGCGGAACGCGAGATGTTTGTTCGCCGGCAGCATGTTGCACCCGGCCGCGCCGTAGGACTCGAGCACGCCACCCTGCGCCTCCTTGAAGACCACGCCGCTGGTGATGTCGATCCGCGATTCGCCGCCGATGGTCTTGTCGACGGTCCGGACCGTCCAGTGGCAGCCGGTGCCGTCGCTGTTGCAGTCGTTGCCCTCCAGGCCACCCCAGATGGTGTCGCCGGTGTTGACCCGGATGTTCGCACCGCAGACCGCGCCGCCGGGCCACACGTACCAGCTGGTGGCATACCAGTAGTTGCCGCCGCCGCAGGCGCTCCCGCCGTAGGACAGCACCGGCTGCAGGATGGTCGAGGTGCCGGTCAGCGACGGGAACACGAAGTCGGTGGCGCCGGCCTTGGCGGGCGCGGCGGGCACCGCGATGTTGACCCACATCCGGCGAAGCCACTGCGGCGCCAGCCAGTTCGAGGCCATCATCCAGCCGTTGGTGGCCGGAATCGGCCCGGTCCCGACGCTCGTGGCCGAGCGGGCCGCCGAGCCGGCCGCCGAGCCGGCCGCTGAGCCGGTCGCTGAGCCGGGCGCCGAGCCGGGCGCTGAGCCGGGCGCTGAGCCGGGCGCCGCGGTCTTCTGCGGCCGGGTCAGTCGCGGCTGACTGCAGGCGGCGACGGTCTTGCGGGTGCCGTCGGCGTAGACGAACGCGCCGTCCTCGAACGTCGCACCGGCAGGCAACTGGTGCACGCACGACTTACGCACCAGCCCACCCGGCATCTTGGCCCAGTCCGGCGATTTCAAGGCATTTGCGTACGCCGCGGCATCCGCGCCCTCCGACACCGCGCCGGCCGCCGTGGGCGTCGCGGGCGTCGCGGCAGAACCAACAGCAGCGGAACCAGCGGCAGTAGAACCAACGGCAGTAGAACCAACGGCAGCGGACTCAGCGGCACCGGCGGCTTCGGCCGGCGCCACTCCCCAGCCACCGGCGATCAACAGCCCAACAATTACCGCAGCCGCCCGTTTTCCGATCCTGAACATCGCGCTCCTCCCGATCGATGACTGTCATCGCGGGCAGCGCTTGCGCGACCCGCAGCGACAGCACATCGGCGCGACACGTGACCGGCCACCGGTCCGAACGGGTCCGTACTGATCGGAACGTTCACGAACGTCCGAACAAAGCAAAATCGCAGGTCAGCACGAGGACGATCGCATCTGTCCACAGCGACGACGGTGACGGCCTGCGGCGAACCGCAATTAACATCGGCGGCCGCCGCCGCGCCCCGAGCGGCACGCTCAGAACCTCGCGGCCCCGAGCGGCACGCTCGGAAACCTCGCGCTCAGAGCCTCGCGCCCCGAGCGTCGCGCTCAGAGCCTCGCGCTCAGGGCGTCGCGCTCAGGGCGTCGCGCTCAGGTGCTCGTGGACGGCCAGCCATCGACCGTCCTCCGCACGATGGAAGACAATAGTCTCCCGTTCGTCGAGTGCCTGCTTCGCGCCGGCGAGCAGCACGACGGTGCGGACCCGGTGGCTGAACACCGCGACGTCACCGAACTCCTGGACGTGCTGATCCGCGGACGAACAGGACAGGACGCGGAAACCGTCGCGCTCCCAGCCGTACCAAAGCTGCTCGTAATCGGCACGGGAGCGCAACGGCCGCTCGTGGGTGTGGAAAACGAAGGTGGCGTCGGCGGCGAAGCTGCCGAAATAGGCCGCGGTGTCGTGCGCGGCGAACGCGTCCACCAGCTTCCGCGCGGCCTGAAGCACGTCAGTCATCAACTTTTCCCAAAAGCTAGGGCGGACAGGATCTCGTAAACCGTGTGCGCCGCCGCGATCCCGGTGATCTCGGCATGGTCGTAGGCGGGTGCGACCTCGACGACGTCCGCCCCGACGAGATCGAGCGAACCGAAGCTGCGCAGCACCGCGAGCAACTCCCGGCTGGTCATGCCGCCGGCCTCGGGCGTCCCGGTCCCGGGCGCGAACGCCGGATCCAGCACGTCGATGTCGATGGAGAGATAGACCGGCCGATCCCCGACCCGGTCCCGGATCCGCTCGGCGATCCCCCGCGCCCCGAGGTCATCGATCTCGACGCTCGGCACGACGTGAAAGCCCAGCTCCCGGTCGTCGGCCAGGTCCTGGGTGGAGTAGAGCGGCCCGCGCGTCCCGACGTGCAGGCAGCCGGACCGGTCGATCAGCCCCTCTTCGGAGGCGCGCCGGAACGGCGTCCCGTGGGTGTGCGCCGCCCCGAAGTAGGTGTCCCAGGTGTCGAGGTGGGCGTCGAAGTGCACGACGGCGACCGGCCCGTGCACCGCCGCCATCGCCCGCAGCAGCGGCAACGCGATGGTGTGGTCGCCGCCGATGGTGACCAGCCGCGCGGCCCGTTCGAGCACGGCCCGGGCGCCGGCCTCGATCGCGCCGATCGCCTCCCCGATGTCGAACGGGTTGACGGCCAGGTCACCGGCGTCCACCACCTGCTGCCGGGCGAACGGCTCCACGTCGACCGCCGGGTTGTAGGGCCGCAACAGCCGCGACGATTCGCGAACGTGGCCCGGCCCGAAGCGGGCGCCGGGCCGGTAGGAGACGCCGGCGTCGAACGGCACGCCGAGCACGGCGACGTCGACGTCGGAGACCTCGTCGATGCGGGGCAGGCGGGCGAAGGTGGCGGGCCCGGCGAAGCGGGGGACGACGGTCGCGTCGACCTGGCCGACGCGACCGTCCTGAACGATCCGGGGAACAGGGGTGATCCGGGGAACAGACATGTGCTCAGACTGCGGCTTCCCGGAGCGCCCCGACGATTTCCGGTTCGGCGCCGTCCGCACTCGGCACCCCCAGCGGACCCTCCGGCCCGAAGACATAGCGAGGTTCCGGAAAGGCGAAGAGCAGGATTGCGTACGCCACCGCAGCCGTCCCGATCGACACGAGCAGACTGATGTCGACGCCGCCGGCGACGTTCCGGAACGGCCCCTCGATCAGCGGCGGATAGTTCGCGAACAGCAGCCCGAGGATCGCCGACGGGATCCAGGCCGCCATCCCCCGCCAGTTGACGCCGCCGAGGAACCAGTAGGCGCCACCGACCCGGCCCTGGTTGAAGACTTGCAGGTCGGCCGCCCGGTAGTAGCCACGGCGAACCACATAACCGATCGTCATGATGATCATCCAGGGCGTGGTGCAGATGACGATCGCGCCGATGAAGGCGTTCACGCTCGCCATCAGGTCGAAGGCCAGCCGCCCGACCAGGATGAACACGAAGGCGAGCGCACCGATGAACAGCGACGCCTGCACCCGGTTGAGCCGCGGGAACACCGAGGAGAAGTCCAGCCCGGTGCCGTAGAGCGAGGTGATCCCGGTGGACAGCCCGCCGAGGAACGCGACCACGATGAGCAGCACCGCGTACCAGGCGGGCGAGGCGTTGATCAGCGCGACGATGTAGTCGGCCTCCCCCGCGACCAGGGTCGCGGTGAAAACGCCGAAGAGGAACGGTACGAGCGTCGCGAGCTGGGCGAACAGGGTGGCCCCGAGCAGCCGCGACGGTTTGGTGCCGGCCGGGATGTAGCGGGACCAGTCGCCGAGGAAGGCGCCGAACGAGATCGGGTTGCCCATCACGATCAGGGCGGAGAGCACGAAGGTGGGCCAGAACGACCCCAGCGCGTACGCATCAGGTCCGGGGTTGTAGCCGAGGTCGAGCTTGCCGGTGTAGGCGAGGCCGCCGAGCAGGATCAGCAGCGTGTTGCCGATGACCACGACCTTGTTGACCAGCAGCATGAACGCGTAGCCGTAGATCACCACGACGATGACCACGCCGCCGAGCACCGCGTAGACGATGCCGCGCAGCAGGTCGGAGTCGTGCACCCCGGCCAGCCGGACCAGCGCGCCGACGACCGCGTCGCCGCTGACCCAGACCGAGATCGAGTAGAAGGCGATGGCGGTCAGCAGGGACAGGAACGAGCCGACGATCCGCCCGCGGACACCGAAGTGCGCGCCCGAGCTGACCGCGTTGTTGGTGCCGGTGACCGGCCCGAACAGGCCCATCGGCATCAGAAAGAGGGCACCGACGAGGACGCCGGCGACGGTGGCCGCGACCGCCTGCCACAACGACAGGCCGAGGATCACGGGGAAGGTACCGAGGATGACGGTGGCGAACGTGTTGGCGCCGCCGAACTGGATGCGGAACAGGTCCAGGGGCCGCGAGTGCCGATGTTCCGCCGGAATGGTGTCGATGCCGTGCTGCTCGACCTCGGTGATTCTGGGCCGCGTGTCGGTCATGGCGGGGAGCGTAAGCCGAAGTTATTTGCCACGCAACGGTTGTTGCCTGACGGGCTACTCTTTTACCACGGCGTAACCCCTGGCGCCCCGCTTTTCCACCGCCTTGGACAATGCGGTGCGTAGGCGAGCCGGAGGAGGGACATGGCAGGCCAAGTACGGCGGGTGGCCCAGCCACCGGTGACCGCCGCCGCGATCGGTGGCCGGCTGCGCTCCGCCCGGCAGGCCCGCGGGCTCACGTTGCAGCAGGTGGCCGACGCGACCAGCCTGAACAAGGGGTTCATCAGCCGCCTCGAACGCGACGACGTCTCCCCCTCGGTGGCGTCGCTGGTGTCGATCTGCGAGGTGCTCGGCATCCGGGTCGGCGAGTTGTTCGAGCCCCCGGCCACCTCCCTGGTTCGCGCGGGCAAGGGCCGGCCGATCAACTTCGGCGGCAGCAACGTCCTTGAGTTGCTGCTCACCCCGGGCACTCAGACCCACCTCCAGGTGCTTCACTCGACCGTCGAGCCCGGCGGCAGCGGCGGCGACGAGCTCTACACCCTCGACTGCGAGGTCGAGTTCGTCTACGTGGTGCGCGGCCGGCTCCGGATCACCCTGTCCGACGAATCGGTGCTGCTCGACGCGGGCGACGCCTTCACCTTCCCCGGCCGGGAACCACACACCTGGTCCAACGCCACTGAGAGTGACGAGGAATGCGAGGTCCTCTGGGTGCTCGCGCCCGCCCCCTGACACGGCCGCATACGGTGGTATGGGTCAACGAACGGGAGACGAGACAGTGACCACCGACGGGTTCCAGCTGGCCCGGGTGCCCAACGCCGACATTGAGGTGTTGCGGTGGCCGGCCGAAGAGCTGCGCCACTTCATGCTGGTCTACAAGTTCGGACTGGCCGAGATCGGCACAAAGATCACCATTCTGGCCGAGGAGCTGGCCCACCGCGGTCGCGGCAACCCGATCGAGCACGTCAACACCCGGCTCAAGACGGTCGAGAGCCTCACCGCGAAGGCGGCGCGGATCGGCTGCCCGCAGGCGTTCGACGCGGTCCGCACCCGGATCCGCGACATCGCCGGCGTCCGCGTGGTGTGCAGCTTCGTCTCGGACGTCTACACCGTCGCCGACATGCTGACCCGCCAGCAGGACGTCACGCTGCTGCAGACCAAGGACTACATCGCCCAGCCCAAGCCCAACGGCTACCGCAGCCTTCACCTGATCGTGGAGATCCCGGTCTTCCTCTCCGATCGCGTGGTCACCGTCCCGGTCGAGGTTCAGTTACGCACCGTTGCCATGGACTTCTGGGCAAGCCTCGAACACAAGATCTATTACAAGTACGAGGAGGACGTGCCGGCCGCCCTCCACGAGGAGCTGAGCGCGGCCGCCGAGGACGCCGCCCGCCTCGACGAGCGCATGGAACGCCTGCACGCCCAGATCCACGGCCCCCGCCACTGAACCGGCCGGCCACCCGGCTCAGCGCGACAGCGCGGTGAGGCGAGCGCGAACCTTGTCCCCGATGGCGGCGAGGGTCGCCAGCTCGGCCGGGCTGAGATGGTCGATGACCGCGGCACACACGTCGGCGACGTGCTGCGGAGCGGCCAGTTCGGAGGCAACATGAGCGACTACCTGGACCCGAGCGGAAAGCACCTGCTCTTCACCGGTGCCCGCACGGCGAACACCTTCGCCGAGACGCCGGTGAGCGACGCCGAGCTGACCGACATCTGGGAGCTGGCGAAGTGGGCACCGACGTCGGCGAACTCGCAGCCGCTGCGCGTGCTCTACGTGCACCCGGGCGAGGGCCGAGACCGCTTGGTGAAGCACATGAACGAGGGCAACCGGGCGAAGACGGCCGCCGCCCCGGCGGTGGCGGTGCTGGCCATGGACACCGAGTTCCACGAGCACATCCCGACGGTCCTGCCGTTCCGCCCGGAACTGAAGGACGCATTCGCCGCCAACGAGACGATGCGAACCAACACGGCCACCTTCAACGCGACCCTGCAGGCCGGCTACTTCATCCTGGCCGTCCGGGCTCACGGCCTGGCCGCCGGCCCGATGAGCGGCTTCGACGCCGACGGCCTGAACGCCGAGTTCTTCCCCGACGGCCGCTTCCGAGCCCTCCTGGTAGTCAACATCGGCCACCCCGGCGAGAACCCCTGGTTCGCGCGGCTGCCCCGCCTGTCCCCCGACGACGTCCTGCAGTGGGCGTGACGACCGACCCGGCGCCGCACTCGGCGCCGGGGGTCACACCCCGCAAGGCGTCCTAGGAACCTGGGTCAGAAGGTCAGGTGCCGTACTTGTCGTACGCGACCGTCCAGTCGCCCAGGCCGTCGCGGATCGGCAGGGTCTTCGGGCTGTTGTGGACCTCGACGACGTCGCCGACCAGGAAGGTCTCGTAGACCCACTTCGCGTCGGCGACGCTCAGGTTGACGCAGCCGTGCGAGATGTTCGCCTTACCCAGCGAGTGGTTCCACGGCGCCGCGTGCAGGAACTCGCCCGAGTAGGTGATCCGGGTGCAGTATTCGACGATCTCGGGCGGGTAGTAGTTGGGGTTGTTCGGGTCGCTCAGGCCGTAGCTGGCCGAGCTCATGCTGTGCGTCCGCTCCTTGGAGAGCACCACGTGCGGGCCGCTCTGGGTCCAGAAGTGGATCTCGCTGCCGTCCGAGATCCTGGTGGTGCCGCCGCGCCCGTTGCTGCTGGCCATGTCGCGGACCATCTTGCCGTCGACGTAGACCTTCGTACGGTGCGTGGTGTTGTCATTGACCGCAACCAGCGCTCGGCCGACGGTGAAGTGGGTCTTCGCGTTGGACGAGCCGTAGACACCGTTGCCGAGATGGACCCCGAGCGCGTTCACGCTGGTGGTGACCGTGGTGCCCTTGGCCCAGTATTTGGCCGGCCGCCAGTGCACGATCGTGTTGCTCACCCAGAAGAACTTGCCCTCCACGGAAGGCGTGGTCTCGACGGCGATCGCCTTCTCGGCCGCGGCCTTGTCGCTGACCGCCCTGCTGAAAGCCACGATGACCGGCTGCCCCACGCCGTACGTCCCGCCGGTTTTCAGTACGCCCATGCCGTTGGCCTGGAAGGTGATCCCGGCGACGGCTTTCGGTTTGATCGTGGCGAAGCTGGAGGTCTTCTCGACCTTGGCCCCCATGCTGTCGACGATCGAGGCGGTCACCTGATAGGTCTTGCCGTAGGCCAGATTCCCGGTGGACTTCCAGGTCAGCCCGTCCGACCCGACCGCGCCGGCCACCTTCTTCCCGCCGGCGGCGACGGTGACCGACTGCAGCGTGCCACCTTCGACCGAGACGGTGACGTCGTCGGCCGGCGACACCTTGGCCGCATCGGCCGCGGGCGTCACGGTCAGGGTGATCGGCGCCGCGGTCGGCGTGACCCACGTGGCGCCGGACGGATCACCGGCCGCGGCGGCAGCGCGGGCGTGACTCGCCGAGGACCGGCCCGCGACCGCGAGCCCGGCCGCGGAAAGACCAGCAGCCGCGCCGATAGCGCCAACAATGACAGTACGTCGCCGAACCATGACTCTCCCGATCTCAGCGGTGGGGGCCGGAGAGGACTACGAGCGAGCGCAGTCTATGGATCAATGGCCGAACCGTCATACCCGTAATGACGTGCGCGGGCCCCGGTTTTGTTGCACCCGCGGCCGATCTTGTGCCGGCGCCCGGAGATCATTGAGCATCTGGTAATACCGTCATACAATCTTGCGATGACGGATCTGCTGGCCGCGGCCCAGCCGGAAGGCTTCGATCGCCTGCTGCGCGGCGCGATCGACGTGCACGTCCACGGCCGACCGGACATCTCGGCCGACCTCCCGAACCGAGGCGACGACCTGGCGGTGGCGCGGCTGGCGCACGCGTACGGGATGGCCGGCTGGGTGTTGAAGTCCCACCTGTGGACAACCATGGACCGGGCTCGCGCCCTGCAAAAAGCAATGGCCGAAAGCGAATCCGGATTCACCGTGCACGGCAGCATCACGCTCAACCCACCGGTAGGCGGCCTCGAACCCGCGGTCGTTGAGCTGGCCGCGGCCCACGGCGCCCGGGTGGTGTTCCTGCCGACGTGGGGCGCCGCCGACGACGTCGAACGCGACGGCTACATAACAAAGCTGCTGCGCCGAACGTCCCCGTCGTTCGCCGACTACAACAGCCGAACCGCCGTTAACCTCCTGGAGCCAACCGGCAAACTGTCCGGCCGGGCACGCGCAGTGATCGACGCCTGCCGCGCACTCGACCTGGCCCTGGCCACCGGTCACGCGTCACCGGCCGAGAGCCGAGCGGTAGCCGCCTACTGCGCCGAGAAAGCCCAGCGCCTGCTGATCACCCACCCGCTGCACTACACGACGGACGAGGCAGAGCTGCGAGACCTGACCGACACCGGCGCCTACTTGGAGTTCTGCAACGCCCCACTGATCCACCCCGACGGCCACCTGACCGTGCGGCAGGTACACGAGGCTTTGACCGCCGTAGGCCCGGAGCACGCAATCCTCACCACGGACGTCTTCTCCCGCTGGGTGCCACCCGAGCCCGAGTGCCTGCGCATGTTCCTGGAGCAGCTCGCCTACCTGGGATGGCCGCCCGAGCAGCTGGCCACGATGACCGCCACCAACCCCCGCACTTTCCTGGGAGACGAGAACCCGGCATGAGAATCGACGACCTGGACCCCGCGGACATGACCGAAGACCAAAAGAGCCTTTACGACTGGTACGCCACCGGCCCGCGAGCAGCCGCAGACAACCCGTTCAAACTGGTGACCCCGGACGGCCGGCTGCAGGGCCCACCCGCGGTCTGGATCCTGAGCCCAACGTTCGGCCACGCCCTGCAAAAAATAGGAGGCGCCGTCCGCTTCGGCTCAAGCCTGCCGCCCCGAGCCCAGGAAATAGCCATCCTGCAGGTGGCCCACCACCACAAAAGCCCCTTCGAGCTGTACGCCCACGAACGGGCCGGAGCAGCAGCAGGCTTGACCCCAGAAGACCTGAAGGCACTTGCCGACAGCGCGGAACCAGCAGCCTTGACCAAAGTAGAGGCCTGCTGCTTCCAAATCACCAAGCAAATCCTCAAAAACAACAAACTAACCAACGAGGAGTACGCCGAGGCAGTAACAAAACTGGGCGAAGCGCCTCTGTTCGAGCTGGTAACCGTAATCGGCTACTACACGATGGTGGCACTGCAGTTGGCAGTGTTCGAGGTAAGCCCAGAATCATGAACTGGTCAATCCACATCTTAGAATACGGCTACGTAGACAATTTCCCAGCAAGCAACCTGTTCGCCGCCCAGCCGAACGAGGGCCACCGCCGAATGCCATATTGCTTCGGCCTGCTAAGCACCCCCACTCGCAAAATCCTGGTAGACACCGGCTTCACCGACGAGCAGATCTACCAGCGCCTTACCAAAAAATACGGCAGAACACAGTGGTGCACCCCGACAGAGGCACTGGCGAGAGTGGGCGTGACCCCGAACGAGATAGACACGATCCTGCTGACCCACAACCACTTCGACCACGCAGGCTGCGTAGACAAGTTCCCCAACGCCCACGTATGGATCCAGCAACGCGAGATCGAAAGCTACGTGGCCGCAAAGTCCCGCCCGCCACGTTTCGAGTTCCTGACCCGCTCCTGCCAGCCCAACCTGCCGGAGCACTTGGCCACCCGCCAAACCACATTGGTAGACGGCTACGCCGAGGTGGCCCCCGGCATAACACTGCACCCGGCCCACGACACCCACACCGCAGGCTCCCAGCTAATAGAGGTAACCAACCAGAAAGACGGAACCTGGATCTTCGCAGGCGACAACGTATACAGCTACGAAAACCTGACAGGCCTGAACAACGACGGCACCTTTGCCCCCATAGCCATGACAACAGGAAGCGCCACAACCTGGCTGACCCTGGCCGACAAAATGCTAGAAAAGGTAGCCAACAACCCCCACAGAATCCTACCGTTCCACGAGTCCAAACTATGGACAATCTTCACCACCAAAACCCACAAAGACGGCCTGCACACGGCAGATATATCACTC
>NZ_BOML01000072.1 GCF_016862175.1 Paractinoplanes durhamensis
CCGACGCAGGGAAGCCCCAAACTGGACCTATGACGGGAGCTTCCGTGGCGAGCCTGGAGCTGACGGCGGCCGCCGACCTGGACCACAGCGTGGTCCTGGTCGGGCTGGCCGACCTCTACCCGCGTCAGTAGGCGTGGATCGTGCTGCGGATCCATGTGGTGATGTTGTCGGTTCGGGCGCCGTTCTCGGTTTCGGTGTGCGGGCAGCTCGGGCCGTTGCTGACCACGCCGACCAGGCGGGGCCACTGCTTTCCGCGCTCCACGAAATACGGGGCACCGGAGTCGTAGGGGCAGGGGGTGGTGTCGGGCGAGGGAGCGTACCCGTGCAGGCCGATCTCGGTGTCGCTCAGCGTGACCACCGAGAGCTTGCCGGTCCGCAGGTGGGTGACCGGTGTCGGGTTGGTGCTGGTCGTCGAGCCGTAACCGGTGACCCGGAGGATCGCGCCGATTTTCGGTGCGTTGTTCGCCAAGGCGATCGGGCGGACGCCGCGCACCGGCTCGGCCAGCTCGGCCAGAGCCACGTCGGCGGTCGGGGACTGCCGGACCGCGATGATCGTGGTCTGGATGCCGTGGCTCGTGTCGGTGACGTCGGTGCGGCCCACGTCGGCGGTGGTGACGTCGGCCACCGGGCGCTCGACGCGTACTCCGTTCTGGTCGCGGAAGCAGTGGCCGGCCGTGATGATCCAACGGGCCGAGACCAGCGCTCCCGAGCACCCGCTGTTGCGCTTTCCGCCGGCGGCGGTGGGGATGCCGGTCATGGTCAGCTTCACCGAGAACGTGTAGTGACCGTCGGGCACCTCCTCGCCGTTGGCGATCGCGTGCGCGGGGCTGGCGGACAGGGTCAGTGCGAGGAGTCCGGCAGCGGTGCCGGCGATGATCGTTCGCAACATGGGCGACACCGTATCGACGCTACGCAATCACTCCACCTCGGACCTATCGCCCAGCAGGGCCGCAACCAGATCCTTCAGCGGGTCGACCAGGGCGGCCTCGTCGGCCGAGGCTAGCGGCTCGACCTTCGTCGTCCAGCGCAGGATCGCCATGCCGATGGTCGCGGCCAGCACGATCTCGGAGCGCAGCAGCAGCCGGTCGTCGCCCTCGGTCCAGCCGGCCCGTTCGGCCACGCGCTCGGCCGACTCGCGCAGCACGGCGCGCCGGATCTGGTCGGCGCGCTCATCCCCCGAAGATCGCAACAACAACTGCAATTGCGCGGGTACGTCGTCGGCGCCGGCCAGCTGGGCGGCGATCCGCTCCGGGATCTCGGACAGCGGCACATCCCCCGACGAGCGCCGCAACTCCTCGCCGGCGTGCCGCAGACAGGCCTCGAACAGGCCCTCCTTGTTGGCGAAATACCGGTTGATCAGGGCGACGTTCACGCCGGCGTCCTCGGCGATGTCGCGCACGGTCGTGGCCGCGTACCCGTCTTCGGCGAACCGGCGGCGGGCCGCCTCGAGCAGCCGCCGGCGGGTGGCGTCCGCGTCCCGGCGACGCGGCGTGGAGGTCATCACGCCCGAAAGCCTATCGGCGCAGCGTATGCCGGTAAGGTCGGCGCACGATGACGGCGAAACAGAGCTTCGAGCTGGTCAGCCTGCCGGCCGGCCGGGTGACCCTGTCGGACCGGCGCACGCAGCGGATCTGGCCGGTCGACCTGCAGCCGTTCCGGCTGGCGGCCGTCCCGGTGACCCAGGCGCTGTACGCCGAGGTCACCGGCGTTCACCCGAGCACCACCGAGGGCGGCGACCTGCCGGTGGACAACGTGTCCTGGCGGGACGCGGTCCAGTTCTGCAACACCCTGTCCGAGCGCGACGGCCTGACCCCCGCCTACCGGCTGGCCGGCGACGACGGCACCGCGAGGCGGGACGACCACGGCACCGTCCAGCGGGACGGCGAGGGCGACGGCGAGGGCGGCGTCAGCTGGGACGCCGCGGCCGACGGCTATCGGCTGCCGACCGAGGCCGAATGGGAGTACGCGTGTCGGGCCGGCACGTCCGGCCCCCGTTACGGCGCTCTCGATGACGTCGCCTGGCATCGCGGCAACTCCGGTGAGCGGATGCACGAGGTCGGTGGCAAGCAGCCCAACGCGTGGGGGCTGCACGACATGCTCGGCAACGCCTGGGACTGGTGCTGGGACATCTACGACGCCGAGGGCTACGGCGCCTACCGGGTGCTGCGCGGCGGCGGCTGGTTCGACGAGCACTGGAGCTGCCGCGCGTCGGTCCGCCGCCGGAGCCACCCGAGCCTGCGCCTGGACGACGTGAGCTTCCGAGTGGCGCGCGGAAGCTGAACGAGCGGCCCGCACAGACTGAAGCGGGGTCCCGGCCGCAGCCGGGACCCCGCGATCACCACATCAGGCAGACGTGCCGACCAGATCCGGCTCGGCCTCCGCGGAAGCCGCATCGGAAGAGGACGCGGCCAGCTGCTTGGTCAGACCCTCGCCCTCGACGTCGACGTTCGGCAGGAGCCTGTCGAGCCAGGCCGGCAGCCACCAGGCGGCCTTGCCGAAGAGGGACAGCACGGCCGGGACGATCGTCATGCGGACCAGGAAGGCGTCGACCGCGACGCCGAACGCCAGCGCGAAGCCCAGCGTCTTGATGATGGTGTCCTCGGCCAGGATGAAGCCGGCGAACACGCTCATCATGATCAGCGCGGCGGCGGTGACGACCCGGGCGCCGTACTTCATGCCGCTGTTGATCGCGTCGTTCGGGGCCGCGCCGTGCACGAACTCCTCGCGGGTGCGGGTGACCAGGAAAACCTCGTAGTCCATGGCCAGGCCGAACAGGATGCCGATCAGGAAGATCGGCATGAGGCTGATGATCGGGCCGGTGGCGGTGACGCCGATCAGGCCGGCCAGGTGACCCTGCTGGAAGACGAACACGACCGCGCCGAACGTGGCGGCCACCGACAGCAGGAAGCCGAGCGTGGCCTTGAGCGGCACCAGGATGCTGCGGAAGACGAGCATCAGAAGGACAAAGGCCAGACCGACCACGATTGCCAGGTACGGGACCAGCGCCTTGGTGATTTTCGCGGTGACGTCGATGTTGATCGCGGTGGTGCCGGTGACCGCCAGGTCGACCCCGTCGATCCGCAGGGCGCGGATGGCGGTCACCAGGTCCTGGGTGGCCTGGTCGGTGCTGCCGCTGCCGGGGATGACGGTGAGCATCGCGGTGTCGCCGGCCTTGTTCATGGTCGGCGCGGTGACCAGCACGACGTCCTTCAGCGCGGTGATGGTCTTCTGGGCGGTGGCGGCTACCGCGGCGGTGGTGTTCTCGGCGACCACGATCAGCGGCCCGTTGAAGCCGGCGCCGAAGCCCTCGCTCAGCAGGTCGTAGGCCTTGCGCTGGGTGGTGTCGGGCGCGGCGGAGCTGTCGTCGGGCAGGGCCAGGTGCAGGTCGAGGGCGGGCAGGGCGGCGACGGTGAGGACGCCGAGCGCGAGCACCAGGGCGACGATCCGGTTCTTCAGGATGATCCGGGCCCAGCGCTCGCCGAACGCGATCCTGCCGGTCGGCGGCCGCATCGCGACCCGGTCCTTCTTGGCGAGGACCTTGCGGCCGGCGAAGCCGAGCAGCGCCGGGGTCAGGGTGAGCGTGATGATCACGGCCAGGGCGACGGTGCCGGCCGCGGCCAGGCCCATCGCGGTCAGGAACGGGATGCCGGTCACCGCGAGGGCGGCCAGCGCGATGATCACGGTGAGGCCGGCGAAGACCACGGCCGAGCCGGCGGTACCGGTGGCGCGACCCGCGGCCTCTTCGCCGTCGCGGCCCTGGGCCAGCTCGTGGCGGTAGCGGGAGACGATGAACAGTGCGTAGTCGATGCCGACGGCCAGGCCGAGCATGGTGGCGAGGGCGCTGGTCGACGAGGACAGGTCGAAGAAGCCGGTGGCGATCTGGATGCCGGCCATTCCGAGGCCGACCCCGATCAGGGCGGTGAGCAGCGGCAGGCCGGCCGCGACCAGGGCGCCGAACGTGACGACCAGGACGAGCGCGGCGATGATGATGCCGAGGGCCTCGCTGGAGTGGCCGCCGTCGGTGGCGGCGAGCATCTCGCCGGAGAACTCGACCTCGAGGCCGGCGCTCCGGGCGGTGCGGCCGGCGGCGAGCAGGCCGTCCTTGGCGGCGGTGGTGACCTCGGTGGCGTCGACGGCGTACGAGACGGTGGCGTACGCGGTCCGGCCGTCCTCGGCGATCGTCTTGGCGGTGAACGGGTCGGTGACCCCGGTGACCTGCGGGGCGGTGGCGAGCTGGGCCACCGCGTACTCGATCGCGGCCTTCTGGGTGGTGCCGGTCAGCTTGCTGTCGCCGTCAACCGCGAAGACCACCTTGGCGGTGGCGCCGTCGGAGCCCGCGCCGAACTTCTCGGTCAGCACGTCGAGGGCCCGGGACGACTCGGTGCCGGGGATCGAGAAGGCATCGCTGGTCGGTCCGGACAGCGTGGCCGCACCGACCCCGAACAGGGCGAGCACCGCCACCCAGAGCAGGGCCACCAGGCCGCGTCGCCGGAACGAGAACCGGCCGAGCCGGTACAACAAGGTCGCCACGCAGAATCCCCCAGGCCGTCGGTCAGGTCGTCGGATTCTTGTTCGGCATGGCCGCCGGAGAACTTATCCCGCTACCGCAGCAAGGACGAGCGGGCCGGGACCGCCCGGCGCGAGCGCTTCCGGAGTGCGGCCGCCGCCTGTTGCAGGTCCGTCGCCGGTAACCCCCGAGCGGCCGCTTGTTATCGCTAACAACTGGTTGCCCTGAGTGGCGTTGACACCTGCTTTGTTAGCGATAACAATGCTGGCACACCGTCGCAACATCCCCGAAAAGCAGGAGGTCATCCCTCATGCCCGTTGACCCGTTGCGGGCCTGCGTGGTCGGCGTCGACTACGGCACGCTCTCCGGCCGCGCGGTCGTGGTGCGCGTCGCCGACGGCGCCGAGATCGGCTCCGCCGTGCACGACTATCGGCACGCCGTGCTCACCGAGTCACTCCCCGACGGCACCCCGCTCGGGCACGACTGGGCCCTGCAGGTGCCGTCCGACTACGTCGACGTCCTGAAGCATGCCGTGCCCGCCGCGCTGGCCGCCGCCGGCATCGACCCGGCCGACGTCATCGGGGTCGGCACCGACTTCACGGCCTGCACCATGGTTCCGGCGCTGGCCGACGGCACGCCGCTGTGTGAGTTGCCGCAGTGGAGCAGCCGTCCCCACGCGTACGTCAAGCTCTGGAAGCATCACGCCGCCCAGCCGCAGGCTGATCGCATCAATGATCTCGCCGCGAAGCGAGGCGAGTCGTGGCTTCCGCGCTACGGCGGGCTGATCTCCTCGGAGTGGGAGTTCGCGAAGGGCCTGCAGCTGCTGGAGGAGGACCCGGAAGCGTATGCGGCGACCGCGCGCTGGGTGGAGGCCGCCGACTGGATCGTCTGGCAGCTCACCGGCAGTTACGTGCGCAACGCCTGCACCGCCGGTTACAAGGGCATCCGGCAGGACGGGAAGTATCCGTCGCCGGAGTTCCTGGCCGAGCTCAACCCGGAGTTCCGCGACTTCGTGGCCGACAAGCTGGAGCAGCCGATCGGCCAGCTCGGCACCGCGGCCGGCACCCTCTCCGCGCAGGCCAGCGACTGGACCGGGCTGCCCGAGGGGATCGCCGTCGCGGTCGGCAACGTCGACGCGCACGTGACCAGCGCGGCCGCGGCCGCCCTCGACCCCGGCCAGATGGTCGCGATCATGGGCACCTCCACCTGTCACGTGATGAACGGCGACGAGCTGCGCGAGGTTCCGGGCATGTGCGGGGCGGTGGACGGCGGCATCGTGGCCGGCCTCTGGGGATACGAGGCCGGGCAGAGCGGGGTCGGCGACATCTTCGGCCACTACGTCGCCAACCTGGGCGCCGAGTGGACCCACGAGCGGCTCACCGAGCTGGCGTCGCGGCAGCGGCCGGGCGAGCACGGGCTGATCGCGCTCGACTGGCACAACGGCAACCGTTCGGTGCTGGTCGACGTCGAGCTGTCCGGGCTGCTGGTCGGCGAGACCCTCGCGACCAAGCCGGCCGACATCTACCGGGCGCTGATCGAGGCGACCGCGTTCGGCACCCGGAAGATCGTGGAAACGTTCGGCACCGCGGGCGTGCCGGTGCGCGAGTTCATCGCGGCCGGCGGGCTGCTCAAGAACGGTCTGCTCATGCAGATCTACGCGGACGTGCTGAACATGCCGCTGTCGGTGATCGGCTCCGAGCAGGGGCCGGCGCTCGGGTCGGCGATCCACGCGGCCGCGGCGGCCGGGGCCTACCCGGACGTGCGGGCCGCGGCGGCGGCGATGGGCCGGGTCGAGCGGGCCGTCTACCGGCCCGATCCGGCGGCGGCCGCGATCTACGACGAGCTGTACGCCGAGTACTCGGTGCTGCACGACTACTTCGGCCGGGGCGCCAACCCGGTCATGCGCAAGCTGCGGGCGATCCAGCGGAAGGTGACCGCATGAAGATCCACGAAGTCAAGCAGCTGGTCGCCGACCTGCACGCCGAGCTGCCCCGCAACGAGTTGGTCGTCTGGACGGCCGGCAACGTGTCGGCCCGGGTCCCCGGCGAGGACCTGCTGGTGATCAAGCCGTCCGGGGTCTCCTACGACGAGATCACCGCGGACCTGATGGTCGTCACCGACCTGGACGGCAACCTCGTCGAGGGCGACCACAAGCCGTCCTCGGACACCGCCGCCCACGCGTACGTCTACAAGCACATGCCGCACGTCAACGGCGTGGTGCACACCCACTCGACGTACGCGACCGCCTGGGCCGCCCGCGGCGAGGCGATTCCGTGCGTGCTCACGATGATCGCCGACGAGTTCGGCGGCGAGATCCCGATCGGGCCGTTCGCGCTGATCGGCGACGACTCGATCGGCCGCGGCATCGTCGAGACGCTGCGGGCGCACCGCTCCCCCGCGGTGCTCATGCGCAACCACGGTGTCTTCACCATCGGCCGCTCCGCCCGCGACGCGGTCAAGGCCGCCGTCATGTGCGAGGACGTGGCCCGCACCGTGCACATCTCCCGGCAGATCGGCACCCCGATCCCGATCGCGCAGTCCGACATCGATGCCCTCTACGCCCGCTACCAGAACGTCTACGGTCAGGAGCCCGCCGCATGAAGCCTCAGATCTGGTTCCTGACCGGAAGTCAGCACCTCTACGGCCCGGAGACGCTCGACCAGGTGGCCGCCCAGTCGGCCGAGATCCAGGGGCTCCTCGCCGCCGGCGGTCTCAGCGCCGAGATCGTCAGCCGGCCGGTCCTCACCGACTCGATCGCGATCCGGCAGACGATGCTGGAGGCCAACGCCGACCCGAACGTGCTCGGCGTGATCGCCTGGATGCACACGTTCTCGCCGGCCAAGATGTGGATCACCGGGCTGGACACGCTGCGCAAGCCGCTGCTGCACCTGCACACCCAGCACAACCAGGCACTGCCGTGGGCAACCATCGACATGGACTTCATGAACCTCAACCAGGCCGCGCACGGCGACCGGGAGTTCGGGTTCATCCAGGCGCGGCTCGGGGTGCCGCGCAAGACGGTGGCCGGGCACGCGGCCGACCCGAACGTGGCGCGGCGGATCGACGCGTGGATCCGGGCCGCGGCGGGCTTCCACCACCTGCGCAACCTGCGGCTGGCGCGTTTCGGCGACAACATGCGGGACGTCGCGGTCACCGAGGGCGACAAGGTCGAGGCCGAGTTGCGGTTCGGGGTCTCGGTCAACACGTACGGCGTAAATGATCTTGTGGCCTTGGTGGACGCCGCCCCGGATTCCGCGGTCGACGCGTTGCTCGCCGAATATTCGGACATTTACGATTTGGCCCCTTCGTTGCGTAAGGACGGCGACCAGCACGAGTCGCTGCGCTACGCCGCCCGGATCGAAGCCGGCATGCGGCAGTTCCTGACCGAGGGCGGGTTCGGGGCGTTCACCACCAACTTCGAGGACCTCGGCGGGCTCCGGCAGCTGCCCGGGCTGGCCGTGCAGCGGCTGATGGCCGACGGCTACGGCTTCGGCGGCGAGGGCGACTGGAAGACGTCCGCGCTGCTCGCCACGGTCAAGGCGATGGGCGCCGGCACCGGTAAGGGCACCTCGTTCATGGAGGACTACACCTACCACTTCGGGCCGGGCGAGCCCAAGATCCTCGGCGCGCACATGCTCGAGGTCTGCCCGACCATCGCCGACGGCCGGCCGCGCGCCGAGATCCACCCGCTCGGCATCGGCGGCCGCGAGGACCCGGTGCGGCTGGTGTTCGACGCGGCGGCCGGGCCCGGTGTGGTGATCGGCCTCGCCGACCTCGGTGACCGGTTCCGGTTCGTGGCCAACACCGTCGAGGTGGTGCCGCCGGACGAGCCGCTGCCGTCGCTGCCGGTCGCGCGGGCGGTGTGGAAGCCCGCGCCGTCGCTGTCCACGTCGACGGAATGCTGGCTGACCGCCGGCGGGCCGCACCACACGGTGATGACCCAGGCGGTCGGGGCGGAGACGCTGCGCGACTTCGCCGAGATGGCCAAGACCGAGCTGCTGCTGATCGACGAGCGGACCACGCCGTACGACTTCGCCGACCGGGTGCGCTGGAACCAGGCGTACTACCGGCTGTCCCGCCCGATGTAACTCGACGAAGGCCCTCCGCGACGGATCCCCGAACGGGATCGCTACGTGGCCCTGACCCGCGCTGCCCAGCGTCCGATCGTCATCGATCGGCCCGCAGCGCGGACAGGCCCGCGATGATCACGTCCAGGTCGAAGTCGAACTGCGCGTCGTCCATGCCGAACTCGGTGGTGCTGAGGTGGCGCAGCGACGGCAGCATCCCCGGCGGGGACTGCACCAGCGAGTTGCGCAACTCGGCGATCTGCGGGTGCAGCCCGTGCCGGCTGAGCAGGATCGCGTCCCGGGCCGAGGCGTAGGTCAGCTCGCCGAGCAGGCCGAGCACCCGCCCGGCCTGCTCCTCGCCGAAGCCCGCGTCGAGCAGGGCACGCAGCAGGAGCTCGACCGGGGCGAGCGCGGCCAGGCCGGCGCCGAGCGGGAACCGCACGTAGTCGAAGTGCGCCCCGACCTTGATCATCGAGGCCCGGGTCTGCCGGGCGAACGCGCGCAGCATGTCCGGCCACGGCGCGTCGAGCGGGAGGGTGAAGCTCTCCAGGGAGGCGCTGAGCGTTTCCCGGGCGACGAGTTCGAGCAGGTTGTCGCGGCCGGTGACGTGGTAGTTGAGCGCCTTGCGGTCGACCCCGAGGCGCTCGGCGACGGCCTGCATGGTCAGGGTCGCCGGGTCCATGTCGCGGGCCGCGGCGACGATGCGGGCGCGGTCGATCCGGGGCGGGCGGCCACGGCGGTGGGTGTCAGGCATCCCGTTCAGCATATTGACCCGCGCCACCTCAGCCCTTACCTTTTCTCCCCACCGGGAAATATTCGTCCGCAGGAGGTCCCGTGAAAGTGGCAGGCAAGGTTCTCGTGGTCACCGGCGCCGGCAGCGGCATCGGACGGGCGGTCGCGCTGGAGGCGGCCCGCCGGGGCGCCAAGGTCGCCGCGGTCGATCTCAACCCGGACACCCTGCAGGAGGCGATCGCCGGGAACCCGAACATCTCCGGGCATCCGCTGAACGTCACCGACCGGGACGCCGTCGAGGCGCTGCCGCAGCAGGTGGCCGACCTGTGGGGTGCGGTCGACGGCGTCATCCACTGCGCCGGGATCATCCAGCCGTTCATCCGGCTCAAGGACCTCGACTACGCCACCATCGACCGGGTCTTCGCGGTCAACTGGACCGGCACGCTCTACCTGACCAAGACGTTCCTGCCGGTGCTGCTGGCCCGGCCGGAGGGGCACATCGTCAACGTGGCGAGCATGGGCGGATTCCTGCCGGTGCCCGGCCAGACGATCTACGGCGCGTCCAAGGCGGCGGTGAAGTTGCTGACCGAGGGCCTGCATGCCGAGTGCGCGGGGACGAACGTACACGTCACCGTGGTTTTCCCGGGCGGGGTGGCCACCAACATCACCAGTAACTCGGGGGTGTCGATGCCGGCCATGGACGCCGACATGGCCAAGCAGGCCGCGAAGATCACCACACCGGAGCGGGCCGCGCGGGACATTCTGCACGGGATGGAATCGGACGCGTACCGGGTGCTGATCGGCAACGACGCGAAGATGATGGACAAGATGTACCGGCTCAACCCGCGCCGGGCGGCGGCACTGATCGCCGGGAAGATGCAGGAGCTGCTGAGCAGATAGGGAGCGGCCCCCGCCGCTACGGAGACGGGGGCCGCTTACCGCGTACCTACTTGGTGATCTTCTGGGTGTAGGTCTTCGGCGTGGACTCGTTGCCCGCCTTGTCCTCCGCCCAGTAGGTGACCTCGAGAGTGCCCTTGTCGACACCGACCACGATGGTCAGCCAGCTGCCCCAGAGGTCGAGCAGGTTGCCGACCTCCTGCGCCCTGTCCTGGGCCTGCGCCTTGGAGGCCGCCTTGGTCCAGCGGCCGCCGGCGTAGTAGTACCAGCTGCCGGACTTCTGCTCGATCAGCTTCAGCTTGACCTTCTCGCCGCCGAGGCCCTCGTCCGACACCTTGCCGGTCAGCACCCACCACGACGCCGAGGACTCCGGGTTGCGGGGGATGTCGAGGCTGACGACCGGCGCGATGGTGTCGGCCTTGACCGTCACGGTGCCCGCGGTGACCGGCGTGCCGGGCCCGTTGGCGTTGGACGGCGTCACCTTGACCGCGAACGAACCGGCCTTGGTGTACTTGTGCGTGTAGCGGCCGTTGGCCACGGTAGCGACGGTGGATCCGTCACCCCAGTCGACGACGCCCTTGCTGATGCCGGCCACGGTCAGGCTGACCGACTGGGTCACCCAGATCGAGGTCTTGTCCAGCTTGTACGACCCGGGCTGGGCGGTGACCGTCACCGTGGCCGAACCGGTGGCCGGGCCGCTGTTGCCGGCCTGGTCGGTGAGGGTCACGGTCGGCGTGTAGGTGCCGGCCGCGGTGTAGACGTGCTCGGTCAGCGCGTCGGTGGTGCCGTCGCCCCAGTTGACGGCCTTGGTGATCGAGGCCGCCGGGGTGACGTCGTCGGTCGCGGTGACCGTGATCGTCACCTTCTGGCCGGCCCACACCGCGGTGGGGGCGACCGTGAAGGTGCCGGTCGGGGCGGTGCTGTCGGCCTTGCCCGGGGTCGCGCGGAACACCGGGTCCGCGGTGACCGGCGAGTTGGCGGCCAGGTAGTTGCTCAGCATGGTCAGGTCGTTGTCGCCGGTGGTGATCCGGGCGGTGCCCTTGCCGAGGGTGAGGAAGTTGTCGCCACCCGCGGCGAGGAACGAGTTCGACGAGACCCGGTAGGTGCCGGCCGGGTCGAGCACGGTGCCGTTGAGCTTCAGGGTCGACGCGATGATCCGCGACCCGCGAGCTTGCGACACGTCGTAGGAGTAGGTGAGCCCCTTCGACGTACCCAGGTGCAGCACCGGGCGGGAGGCCCCGTCCGGCTGCCACTGCTCCTCGAGCACCTGTTTGATCTGGGCGCCGGTGAGCGTCTGGGTGACCATGTCGTTGGCGAATGGCTGGACCGCGAACGCGTCGGCGTACGTGACCGTGCCGTCGGTCTTGTAGAGAAGATCCGCCCGCAGGCCGCCCGGGTTCATGAAGGCGATCTGCGCACCACCGCGGCCGGCCGCCTTGGTCTGGTCGAGCTGGACGTCGGCGATGAAGTTGCCGAGCACCGACTCGGCACCCCGGTCCTCGGCGCCGGCGCTGGTGACGGCGCGCTTGATGTCGGCGGTGATCGAGCCGAGCTTCTGCTTGCCGAGCACGTCGGCGTTCGCCTTGGCCTTGGCCACGATGTCCGCGACCGCCGCGTCGGACGGTGCGCCGGTGACCGGCACCAGTTCGGCGGTGGATCCGGTCACCGACTTGGTGGCCGGGTCGTAGGTCAGCCCGACCTTGCCGAGCTTCACGCCGTAGTCCTCGGCCTGCAGCACCGGGCGGGTGCGGTCGGTGCCGGGAACCGGGATCTCGAACGCGTACGGCTGGTGGGTGTGCCCACTGATGATCGCGTCGATGTTCGCGTTGACCCGGGTGAACGGCCCGAAGACCGGGTCGGCCTGCAGCGCCGCCGCCGAGGTGATGTTCTCGGTGGCCGCACCCTCGTGGGCGAGCAGCACGACCACGTCGGCCTCGCCGTTGCTCGCGTCACCGTCGGAGAGCTGGGTGGCAAGCGTGTTCGCCTCGGCGACCGGGTCGTGGAACTCGACGCCCTGGATGCCGTCCGGGCTGACCAGCGAACCGGTCTGCTCGGTGACGACGCCGATGTAGCCGACCTTCACGCCGCCGACGGTCTGCACCGAGTAGCCGGGCAGGATCCGCTGGCCGTCCTTGTAGACGTTCGCGGCGAGGTACGGGAAGTTGGCCCGGTCCTCGACGCGGCCGGTCAGGTCGGCCAGGCCCTTGTCGAACTCGTGGTTGCCGACCGCGGAGACGTTCAGGCCACCGGCGTTCAGCGCGTCGAGCGTCGGGTTGTCCGAGTCGATCGCCGAGATGAAGGTGGAGGCACCGATGTTGTCACCGGCCGAGACCCACGCGGTGTTCGGGTTGGCCGTGCGGAGCTGGTTGACCAGGCCGACCAGCTGGGCGGCACCGCCGACCCCGGCGGACGGCGCCTCGAGCCGGCCGTGGAAGTCGTTGATGCTGAGCAGCTGCAGGTCGACCGGGCCGGTCAGGCCGGTCTTGAGGCCGATGACCACCGGGTCGTGGTCGCTGGCCCGGTACGGGTTCGGCGCGTAGAACGGCGCGTACCCGTCGTACTGGAACGCGTACGACTCGACCGAGTTGATGTTCCAGATGTCCACCCCGGTGACCCGCTTCGCGAGCGTGGGCGTGACCAGCGCGTGGTCGAGCGAACCGGACTCACCGCCGAAGACGTACGACGACTTGCCCGGCGCGTGCGTGGTGTGCACGTCCTCGTACCCCGCGTCGTAGAGGACCTTCATCGGGTCCTCCTCGGTGTAGGAGTTGAAGTCACCGAGCAGGATCGCGTTGGGCGTGTTCAGCGACGCGACGAAGGCCGCGAGCGAGGCCGCCTGCCGCTTACGGTCCCCGTTGTACGGGCCCTGACCGTCCCCGGCGTCGACGTTGTCACCGGTCGGCGCGACCGAGGCACTCTTCGACTTGAGGTGGTTGGCGACGACCGTGAAGTCGATCGTGCCGGCGGTGAAGGTCTGCGCGATCGGCTCGCGCGCGTTCGACCACACCGTCTCGTCGTTGATCGACCGGGAGGCACCCTTCGGGGTGGCCTTGGCCGGCTTGTAGATGATCGCGGTGGTGATGACGTCCTGGGCCGTCGCGGCCGGCAGCTCGGCCGGCGACCGCACGTAGTCCCAGGTGCCCGCACCGTCCACGTCGTTCAGCGCGCCGACCAGGACCTTGAGGGCCATCTGCGGGTCGTCGGGCTCGAACCGGACCGAGTTCTCGATCTCCATCAGCGCGACCACGTCGGCGTCCAGCGCGGTGATCGCCGAGACGATCTTCGCCTGCTGCTTGGCCGCGGCCGCCGCGTCGGCGGCGCCACGGGCGTCGCCGCCGAAGTGGACGAAGTAGTTGAGCACGTTGAAGCTGGCGATCTTGAGGTCGCCACCGACGGCCGCGGGGTGGGCGGTCCGCGGGTTGGTAGCGGTGAACGAGGTGCGCGACGCCGCCGGGGTGTCGAACGAGACCGGGGTGGTCGGCTCGAACATCCAGTCGCCGTACGCGAAGCTGAACACGACCGGGCCGAACTTCTCGACGGTGTCGCCGGTGCGGACCGGGTCAGCAGCGCTCAGGTACGGCGGGGCGATCCCGGCCGCCGAGAGGTTGGTGGTCTTCGCGTCGTCGAGCAGCACCCGCGCGTTCGCGTTGGCCGCCTTGACCGCAAGCGCCTCCGGGGTGCCCGGGCGGGCGATGTCGGTCGGGATGTGGGCCGGCTTGTCGCCGGCCGCGAGCACGATCTCGCCGTACAGGTTGGCGTAGTAGGTGTCCGACACCGTGTACGCGCCGGCCGGCGCGACGAGCATGCCCTCGACCGACTCGCGCGCGTCGGCGGCGAGCGGCAGGGTCAGCGGGACCGGGGCGGGCAGGGCCGCGTTGTTGGCGCAGATCTGCACGTCGGTCTTGGCGCCGATGCTCAGCTCGGTCAGCCCGTTGAACTCGCTCGGCGTGCCGGTGACCCGCACCTTGTCGCCGATCGCGACGGCGGGCTGGTTGGCCGCGGTCGTGCCGACGAAGACGAAGATGCCGTCCGAGGCGGTGCCGGCGGCGACCGGGCGGCTGCCGCCGGTGCCGGCGGTCTGCACGTAGATGCCGTTGAAGCCACCGGTCCGGTGGTCGGCGGTGACGATGCCCTCGACGGTGACCGCGCCGGTCAGCGGGGTCGCCGTGCCGGTGCCCTGCACCTCGGCGATGGTGTTGGTGACCGCGGTGGTGCAGCCGATCGGGGTCGGGTCCGGGTCGGTCGGCGTGGTCGCCGAGTTGACCGCGCCGAAGCTGTTCTGCGCCGGGGCCTGCCAGACGCCGCCGATCTTCTGCAGCGAGTATCCGACCGGGGTGGTGGTGGTCTCCGCAACCCCGATGTCGGTGCCGGCCAGCCCGGCGGCCGGGCCACCGGTGGCGGTGAACGTGCCCTCGTAGGTGAGGAACTCGGCGACCGTGCCGTCCGGCTTGACCAGGGCGACGCCGTCCGGCGCGCCGTTCTGGATGCCGTCGGCCGGGTAGGTCTGCACGACCACGCCGGCGGCCGGAACGGCACCGCTGAGCGTCGCCGTGTTGTAGGCGGCACCCCCGTTGCCGTTGTAGAGGACGACCTTCCAGCCGGTCAGGTCGAACTCGGCCGGGGCCTGGATCTCTATCGCCTCACCGGCGTCGGTGCCCACGTTGTCGTAGTGAATCTCGCTGATGAATGGGGTGCTGTCGTCAGCCGCGAAGGCCGAGCCGGTCAGGCTCAGACCGAGGGCGGTGACGACGGCGATCGTCCCGAGAGGACGAGCCGCACCCACGGCGCGTCTATATAGGCGCATGGAAAAGTTTCCTCCGAAGGTTGTCGATCGGTGGAGGGTAATTACATCCGATGACGGGAGAATTTCGGAGGGGTAACCGGACAACGGTCCGGCAACGAAGGAAAGGGTCGAATCCAGCCATCCTGAGCAGGCTATATGACCTTTTTCACTCCGTTTTATTGTTCGCTTTGTATCACCCTGCCAAAGAGACAGACTTCAAAAGAGCGCGTACGGCGGCAGCGTCGGCCAGCCCGGTCGCCCGCTGCGCGAGCGAACCTGTGAGATTCATGTGGGTGGCACGCACGGCGTCCTTCACCAGCGGCACCGCGGGCGGGGCAACACTGAGTTCGCGTACGCCGAGAGCCGTCAGCAACCGCACCGCCGCCTCGTCCGCGGCAAGCTCGCCGCAGACCGCCACCGGCACGCCGGCCCGCGCGCAGACCAGGCCGACGAGCTGCAGCACCGCCGGGTCGAGACCGTCCGCGGTGAGCGCCGCGTTGCCGCGCTCGGCGGCCAGGGTGTACTGCGTCAGGTCGTTGGTGCCGACGCTGACGAAGTCCACGTACGGGGTGAACGCGGCGGCCTTCAGCGCGGCGGCCGGCACCTCGATCATGATGCCGACGCGCAGATCTTCCGCCGGGCCGGCCTTCGCCACCGCGTCGTCGAGCATCCGCCGCGCGGCGACCACCTCGGCGACCGAGCTGACCATCGGGAACATGACGCTCACCGGCGTCTCCCGGGCCACCCGGGCGATCGCCAGGAGCTGATCGGCGAACAGCGCCGGATGGGCCAGGGAGTGCCGGAGGCCGCGGACGCCGAGGAACGGGTTCTGCTCGTGCGCGGCCGGCGCGTACCGCAGCGGCTTGTCCCCGCCCACGTCGAGGGTGCGCAGGGTGAGCCGACGCCCGCCGAGCGCCTCGGCGAGCTCGAGGTAGGTGGCGACCTGCTCGTCCGGGCCGGGCGCGGCGTCCCGGTCGAGGAAGAGGAACTCGGTGCGGACCAGCCCGGCCAGGTCGGCGCCGTTGTCGGCGGCGGCCCGGGCGTCGGCGAGCGAGCCGACGTTGGCGGCGACCGCGATCGCGACCCCGTCGGCGGTCACGGCCGGCCGGTGGGCGCGGGCGGCGGCCTGCCGGCCGCGCTCGGCGAGCCCGGCGGCCCGCTCGCGGAAGGCGGCCAGCACCGGCTCGGCCGGGGCGATGACGAACTCGCCGGTGCCGCCGTCGAAGGCGACCGTGATGCCGGGCGAGACACTGAGGACGGCCGGGCCGGCCCCGACCACCATCGGGATGCCCCGGGTGCGGGCCATGATCGCGCCGTGCGAGGTGGGACTGCCGAACGCCAGGAGCACGCCCTTGACCCGGGCCGGATCGAGGGTGGCCGCCTCGGCCGGGGTGAGGTCGGCCGCGACCAGGATGCCGTCGCCGGCCGTCTCGGCGCCGCTGAGCCCGAGCATGGCCCGCAGCACCTGATCGGACACCGCGTGCACGTCGTCGCCGCGGCCACGCAGATAGGGGTCGTCGAGGGTGTCGAACGCGGCGGCGATCCGGGCGGCCGCACCCTGGAACGCCTGCGGCGCCGCCTGGCCGCCGTCGATCCGGCGGCGGACCTCGCCGAGCAGCTCCGCGTCGTCGAGCAGCAGCAGGTGCGCGTCGAAGATGCTGGCCTCGGGGTTGCCCTCCCAGATCTTGTCGATCTCCCGGCGGACCGCGGCGACCGCGCCTACCACCCGCGGCCACTCCACGTCCGCACCCCGCGACGGCGTGTCCGGCACGTCGGGCGGGGTGCTCGCCCGGCGCCAGGCCGGGCCGATCCCGATGCCGGCCGAGGCGGGCCGGCCGCCGGTGGCGAACGGTTCCCCGCCGGGATGCGGGACGTCCGGGGTCTCGTCGAACTTCCGGGCCGCCACCGCCACGATCTCGTCCACCGCCGCCTGGGCCCGCGGCCCGGACGCACGCACCTCGATCTCGTGGCCGCGCAGCGCGCCGAGGGTGGCCACCCGGGACAGGCTGGTGGCCGGCACCCAGGCCGACCCGGTGGTGCGGTTGCGCACTTCGAGACCGGCGTCGAGCCGGCGGGCCTCGGTGACCAGCCGGGCGGCCGGCCGGGCGTGCAGGCCGTGCGGGTTGGCGACGGTAACCGTGCCCATGGCGTCTTTTTCTGGGGAAACCGAAACCGAGGGCTCGAGCTGGGACAGCTTGCCCAGCAGACCGTCCGACGCCTCCCGGGCCACCTCCGCGCGATCGGCGCCGGACGCGGCGGTCACGGCCGCCGCCACCAGGCCTTCCACCAGCGGCGCCGGGCACAACACGACCCGCGACCGCAGGTCGTCGTCGATCAGCTCCAGGGCCAGCTCGGCGGAGAGCACCGCGCTGCCCAGGTCCATCAGCACCACCACGCCGTCGCCGTCGTCGGCCGCCGCCAGGGCGTCCACGATGGCGGTCGCGTCGGTGCCGAGGGTCGTCTCGTCCAGCCCGGCGGCGATCTCGATGCGGGCGCCGGCGGCCATCTCGGCGGCCAGCGCCACGGCCGCCCGGGCCAGCGCACGACTGTGGCTGACCAGCACGATTCCGACCACGATCAGGCCAGCGCCGCGGCGGCCGCCACGACCAGCAGGGTCACCGAGGTGGCACCCGGATCCGGGTGGCCGGCGCTGCGTTCGCCGAGGTAGCTGGCCCGGCCCTTGCGGGCGACCATCGGGATGGTCGCCTCCCGGCCCTGCTCGGCGGCCCGGACCGCGATGCCGAGCGCATGGCTCAGCGGCTGGCCGTTGCCGACCGCCTCCTCCAGGCCGGCCACGGCGGGGGCGAGGGCGTCGTACATCGTCTTGTCCCCCGCCTGGGCCTTTCCCCGCGCCACCACGCCGTCGAGGGCGGCCCGCAGGATCTTGGCGACGTCGGCGCCGTCGAGGGTCTCGGCGTCGCCGGCCGCGGCCGACATCCGCAGGAACGCCGTGCCGTAGAGCGGGCCGCTGGCGCCGCCCACGGTGGACACCAGCGTCATCCCGGTCCGTTTGAAGAGCTCGGCCGGGCGATCCGGGGTGTCCTCGGCCAGCGCCGCGACCACCGCCGACATGCCGCGATGCAGGTTGACGCCGTGGTCGGCGTCGCCGATCGCCGAATCCAGCTCGGTGAGCAGGTCGCGGTGCTCCTCGATGAGCCGGGCGAACTCGCGGACCCAGGCGAGCAGGGCGGTGGTGTCGACGGTGTCGGCCATGCCGGTCAGGCTCCCCAGCGCAGTGCGGGCGTGTTGACCGGCGCGTCCCACAGGCGCAGCAGCTCGTCGTCCAGTTTCAGCAGGGTGATCGAGCAGCCGGCCATGTCGAGGCTCGTGATGTACGGCCCGACCAGCGACCGGGCGATCGTGACGCCGGCCTTGGCCAGCAGGGTGTTGACCTCCTGGAACACCACGTAGAGCTCGATCAGCGGGGTGGCGCCCATGCCGTTGACGAAGGCGAGCACGCCGTCGCCGCCGCTGAAGTCGAGGTCGGCGAGGATCGGCGCGACAAGCATCTCGGCCGCCTCGGCGGCGTTCGCGATCGGCACCCGGCGCCGGCCCGGTTCGCCGTGGATGCCGATGCCCAGCTCCATCTCGCCGTCCGGCAGGTCGAACGTGGGTCGGCCGGCCGCCGGGACCGTGCCCGAGGTGAGGGCCAGGCCCATGCTGCGGCCGTTGGCGTTGACCTTGCGGGCGACCGCGGCCACCTCGGCGAGCGGCTGCCCCTCCTCGGCGGCCGCCCCGGCGATCTTCTCCACCAGGACGGTGACGCCGACCCCGCGGCGGCCGGCCGTGTAGAGGCTGTCCTGCACGGCCACGTCGTCGTCGGTGACCACCGCGATCACCTCGGTGCCGGAGTCGGCGGCGACGATCTCGGCGGCCATCTCGAAATTCATCACGTCGCCGGTGTAGTTCTTCACGATGTGCAGCACCCCGGCGCCGCCGTCGACGCCCTTGGTGGCCGCGACCATCTGATCGGGCACCGGCGAGGTGAAGATCTCGCCGGCGCAGGCCGCGTCGAGCATGCCGGAGCCGACGAAGCCGGCGTGCAGCGGTTCGTGCCCGGAACCACCGCCGGAGATCAGGCCGACCTTGCCGCGGACGGGCGCGTCACCGCGGAAGACCACCCGCTGATCATGGTCGACGCGCAACTCGGGATGGGCCGCGGCGACGCCGCGCAGGGCGTCGGCGACAACGGTCGCGGGATCGTTGATGAGCTTCTTCATCGACGCCATGGACCCAAGCTACGCCACCCGGAACCTCCCGACGATCCGCTGCAGGTCGTTGCTCATTCGGGCGAGCTCGGCGGTGGTCTGCTGGGCCTCGGTGACCGCGGCCGCGGTGTTCTGGGTGGCGCCGGAGACGTCGCTGACCGCCTCGGAGATCTCGGCCGCTCCCCCGGCCGCCGCGCCGACGCTGCGGACCATCTCGTTGGTGGTGGCGGTCTGCTGCTCCACCGCCGACGCGATGGTCATCTGGAACTCGTTGATCTGCCCGATCACCGACTGGATCTCGGCGATCGCGGTGACCGCGCCGGCCGTGTCGGACTGGATGGCCGCCACCCGGCTGCCGATGTCCTCGGTGGCCTTCGCGGTCTCCTGGGCCAGGTCCTTGACCTCGCTGGCGACCACCGCGAAGCCCTTGCCGGACTCGCCGGCCCGGGCCGCCTCGATGGTGGCGTTCAGCGCGAGCAGGTTGGTCTGCTCGGCGATCGAGGTGATCACCTTGATCACGTTGCCGATCTCGGCCGACGACGCACCCAGCTTGCTGACCGTCTGGTTGGTCGACTCGGCGAGCACCACCGCGTCGGCGGCGACCCGGGCGGCCTCACCGGCACTGGCCGCGATCTCGTTGATCGCCGCGCCCATCTCCTCGGCACTGGCGGCCACCGTGGCGATGTTCGAACCGACCTCCCCGGCGCTGGCCGAGACCGCGTTGACCTGCGCGTTGGTGCGCTCGGCGGCCTCCGCGATCTGGCTGGAGGTGGCGGCCAGCTCCTCGCTGGAGCCGGCCAGGGTGACCGCGTTCTGCTCCAGCTCCTCGACCGTGTCCCGCAGCGAGCCCATCGCCGAGTCGAGGTCGCGGGCCATCAGGCCGAGCTCGTCGCCGGAGTGCACGCCGGACCGGACCGTCAGGTCACCGTCGGCGAGGGCCTTCGCGACCCGGGACACCGACCGCACCGAACCGACGATCGCCCGCGCCACGAACACCGACATGGCCAGCGCCAGCAGCCCGCCGATCACCAGCATCATGATGATCATCAGCCGGGCGCCGGCGTAGTCGCTCTGCGCGGCCGAGGCCCGGGCCGAGGCCTGGGCGGACTCGGCCGCGTAAGCGTCATCGAGGTCGCCGGCCGCCTTGTCGACGGCGGTCTGGTAGTCGCCGGTGCGCAACGCCTCGAACTCGGCCGACTTCCCGGCCCGGGAAAGCACCAGCAGGCGCTCCCGGACCGTTTTCGCCGCCGACCAGTCGGTCTCGAACGCGACCACCAGCGCCGGGTCGGCGGCACTGACCTGGTACGCGTCGATCATGGCGTTGAGCTCGGTCTCGTGCTCGTCGATCAGCGCTTCGGCCTTCGCCTTGCCGGCCGCCGTGCGACTGATCCCGTGCCGCAGCAGATCCACCCGCAACTGCATCATCATCCGGTCCGCCCGCCCCAGCACGATCAGCGGCTTGACCTGTTTCTCGTACATCGCCTGCACCTGTTTGGCGGTGGCGTCCAGCTTCATCAGCGCCACCACGCCCACGATGACCGCGACGATGAGCGTGACCGCCGCTCCCGCAATGATCTTCGGAAGGACCGGCAGATCCTTCAGCGTGCGCCGTCCGCGCGTCATCGTTTCCGCAGTCACGACCTGGCCCCCGCCGTCAGTCATTGCCCGTGGACAAGCTTCCATGCAACTGATCGGCAACTGAAAGGGATCGCTGAGCCGTCCGCGCGATCGCCACCGAGATGAGCGCGCCGAGGGTGGCGATGGCCATGTCCTTGTGCGCGTCCCACATGTCGCCCTGCTGGCCGTTGTAGGCCTCGGCCGCGCCCGGCGCGAGCGTCATCGCGATCGCCCATTCGAACAGTTCGTAGAGCGCGCTGGTGGACAACACGATGTCGACCGCCGCGAACGCCGCCCATTTCCCCAGCCGGCCCTGCAACGCGCGAAAGAGCACCGCGCCGAAGCAGAGCCCGTAGGTGAGGTGCACGAGCCGGTCGAAGTGGTTGCGGTGCCACCCGAAGACCTCGTTGATCCGGAACCCGAACAGCACGTCGGTCCAGTCGTCATACGGCACGAACGAGTAGATCCACCGCGCCGCCACCGAATGAAGAGCAAGAAAAATCAGAATCAGCAGAAACGAGGAGTACGGAATTGGCCGCGACCGATTCACCAGAAGCAGGGCGACCAGACCCACAACCGTGAGCGAGTGGTGCAGGGCCTGCTCGGCCGGGTAGATCGGCCGCCACCAGGTGATGGCCACCAGAAGGACGAACGCTGCCAGCGTCCAGAGCTTCGCCCGTCCCGTTGTCACGTCGTCGATGTCGATATCGCGTACTGCGGTTCCCCCGGTCATGGCGGTCAGCCAACCAGCGGCGATCACCGGCCCGATCTCGGCCGCACCACGAGTTGATATCGACGCGGGTCGTCACCCCCGCAGGCGAAGATCGCCGGCCAGCAGCCGGGGCAGCAGGTCGTCGCGCAGGGCCCGCAGGGCGTCGTTCTCCCGGCCGGTGCGCTCACGCAGGGCGAACAGCGGCCGGACCCGCTCGGCGAAGCCGGCCACTGCTCGCGGGTCCGGCCGGCGCACTTCGACGGCCAGGGCCCGGGTGCGGTTGAGGCCCGGCACGGCCGAGTCGGAGTTCATCCCGGCCAGGTCGAGGCCGCGCAGCAGGAAGTAGGCGTATTCCAGCGGCACCGTCACCGGGCGTACGTAGAAGGTGGTGTCGATCGGGAAGAAGTCGCCGCTCGACCAGTGCACCGAGCCGACCGTGCCCTTACGGCCGACGACGATGCCCGGCCCGCGGACCAGCGGCGTGTCGTGCCGGCCGGACGGTCCGCCGCTGCCGTAGACGGTGACCGCGCCGGCCCGGCGCCGAGCGGCCGGCAGGGCCTTGCCGTAGACCAGATCGACCAGGTCACTCAAGGGACAGGCGGGCCCGGCCGGCCCGATCGCCGCGTACTCCGCCGCGGCCAGCCGCATCGCCGCCGCGGCCAGGCGTTCGTTGCCGGCGATCTTCCGGTCCAGGGCGGTCAGCAGGTCGGCGATCGCGCCCTGCTCCCCCAGCGGCGGAAGCACGATCGGCAGGCCGCCGAGGATGCCGAGGTTGATGTGCGGGACGCCGGTGGTGATCGCGCTGCTGTGGATCGCGGCCTGCATCGCCGCCGACCGGAACTGGTAGTAGATGAAGCGCGGATCGGCCTTGGCCGGGTCGACCCGCAGGCGCATCTGCGACTGGGAGATGACGTAGGTGTCGTGCGGCCCGGCCGGCACCAGGCCGACCTGGCCGAGGGTGCCGCGCTGGGTGAAGACGACGTCGCCCGGCCGGGCCAGGTTGCGGGCGAGCTCGCCACCTGCTTTCGCGGCGGTCACGTAGACGAACTCGGACTCGTCGAAGAAGCCGGCACTCGCCAGGTTGACGCCGCGGATCACCGGCACGCCGTCCGGCACGTAGTCCTTGCCGCCGAGCAGCGACCCGAACGGCCCGCCGACCAGGCCTTTCGGGACGGCGATGGCGCGGACCGTGCCGACCGCCCAGTCAGCCATCCAGCTTCCCCAACTGCTCCCGGACCGCCGCCTCGAGCCGCGCCGACTCCTCGAACTCGGCGAACAGCTCCTTGGTGAGCCGGGCGATCCGATCGGCGGCCGGCTCGGCATCCGGATCATCGGCGGCCGAGGCCGCCCCCACATACCGCCCGGGGGTGAGGATGTGGTCATTCGCGGCGACCTGGTCCAGCGTCGCGGAACAACAAAACCCGGGCACATCTGCGTACGCCGTGAGCGAGCGCCACGAGTGATAGGTGTCCGCGATCCGGGCGATGTCGGCGCCGGTGAGCACCCGCTCGGTCCGGTCCACCATGGTGCCCAGCCCGCGCGCGTCGACGAAGAGGATCTCCCCGCGCCGCGCCCCTTTGTCCCGCCGGAGAAACCAGAGGCAGGCCGGGATGGCGGTGGTGCGGAACAGATTGCCGGGCAGCGCCACCATGCAGGCGACCAGGTCGTCCTCGACGAGCCGCCGCCGGATCTCCCCTTCGCCGGAGAGTTTGGACGACATCGACCCGTTGGAGAGCACCACCCCCGCACTGCCACCGTCGGCGAGCTTGGCCACCATGTGCTGCAGCCAGGCGAAGTTGGCGTTGCCGCGCGGAGGTAGCCCGTACACCCAGCGGGAATCCTCTTCTTTTCGGTCCCAGCCGCTCATGTTGAACGGCGGGTTGGCGAGGATGAAATCGGCCCGGAGCCCCGGATGCCGGTCGTCGGCGAAGGTGTCCGCCCACCGGTCCCCGATCCCGTTCGGATCCATTCCGTGAATGGCCAGGTTCATCTTGGCGAGCCGCCAGGTCCGCTCGTTGCCTTCCTGCCCGAACACGGCGATGTCCCGCCCATGCCCGCGCCCCGCCTGCACGAACATCCCACCCGACCCGCAGCAGGGGTCATAGACCGTGCCGTGATCGGGCTCCAGCACGTCCACCAGCAGCTTCACCACGCTGGCCGGCGTGTAGAACTCCCCCGCGCGCTTCCCTTCGGCCCGGGCGAACTTCTCCAGAAAGTATTCGTAGACCTCGCCGAGCACATCTTGAGCGGCCCGCCCGTGCCCGGTGAATCGAGCATCACTGATCAGCCCGACAAGCTCCCGCAGTCGCCCGGCATCAACGGCCCCACGGCGAAAAATCTTCGGCAGTACGCCGGAGAGCGCCGGGTTCTCCCGCATGATCGCCCCCATGGCGTCATCGAGCAGCCGCCCGATGTCCCCACCGGCGTTCCCGGCGAGGTGGTCCCACCGAGCGCTCTCCGGAACCCAGAACACCCCCGCATAGCGCTCACGTTCATCGGCCCCGCCAAGCTGCGCCCGCCGCTCCCCGAAGGCGTCGGACACGTACTTGAGAAAGACGAGCCCAAGCACGAACTCCTTGTACTGCGAGGCGTCCATGGTCCCGCGAAGCCGATTGGCCGCCTTCCAGAGAATGTCCTGAATCCCCTTGGCACTGGACACACCACGCGAACGTGAAGCCACCGACGATCCGTTCTCTAGACACAGGGTCCCGGCCCTGAAGTAAACGCCCCCGCCCGCCCCAGCGAAACATCACCACACGGCCCACCGCTCAGCGCCGCCGATCAGGCATTCACCGCCATGATCAACCCGAACGCCACGACCGCAACCCAGACGGCAGCGCCCGCGCCCTGTCCCGCCCTGTCTTTGAGTGCAGGTCGAGCAGCCGCACCTCGGCGCGGCCGGTCCGGGTGTCCCGGGGGCGTTTGTGCGCTTCGAGGCACCAGCGCCGGCCGCCCTGCTTCACCGAGATCTTGGAAACTTCCTGCGCCGCGCTAGCAGCAACTCGACAAGATCGAATCGAGCCGCCGTGCCCACAGAGGATACATACGACATTCCCCCTATACCTGTTCACTCGGCTCCGTCCGAACATCCCACAAATCAGGCGATCACTCACTGATCGGCCGACGCCCAGGGCCACCGACTTCACGGAAGTCGGGGCCTCGCCCTCGCAGCCAGAGGCCGAAATCCAGGAAAACGGGGTCTCGTCGCACACCCGAGGCCCCGACATCAAGGATTTGAAGTCCTGGCCCGCGCCCGCGCAGACCCCGCTATCAAGGAAATCGGGCCGAACGGCCCGCCTCGCACCGACACACGACCACGCCCTGCCACGTGAATCATCACGAGTACGGCTTTCCGAGAGCCGCTCGGCGACCCTCAGCGGTATGCCGGCGCGGTGAACGCGCAGATCCGGCTCTCGGTCGACCGGCGCGCCGACCACGGAATGGCCGCTGCGGGCGAACAAAGCGCCGGCAGGCCGGGCTGGGCCGCCACCGCCGATCTGAGGGGTGAGGCGGGTCAGGCTCGGGCCAGCCAGGAATTTGGGTCCTGGCGTACCTGGTCTATTGCGCTCAAGGCTGCGCCCATCACCGCGGCGTCCGGGCCCAAGGGGGCCGGTCGCACCGACACCGGGGCCCAGCCTGAGGTCAGGACCCGGCGGCTCAGCTCTCGCTCCACCGACTCGATCAGCCAAGATGCCAGCAGGGAGTAGCTGCCGCCCAGCAGGACCGTGTCCACGTCGATGATGTTGATCAAGGCGGAGAGGGCCACGCCCAAGGCGGAGCCGGCTCGGTCCAGGGCGGCCAGCACCTCGGGGTTGCCGGCCGAGGCCAGGTCGTCGATGGCCACCGCCGGGGAGTACGGCATCGGGGCCGCGCCCGGGAGGATCTGCTGCAAGCCCGCGTAGTGCTGCAGGCAACCGGTGGCGCCGCAGGCGCATGGTGGGCCGTCGCTGTCCACCGCCACGTGGCCCAGGGAGCCGCCCCAACCCCGGGCGCCGCGCAGCAGGGCGCCGCCCAGGACCAGGCCGGCGCCGATGTCGAACTCGCCGCTCACGCAGACGAAGTCGCGCAGGGCGGGGGCGCTCGCGTACAGCTCGCCCAGCGCGGCCAGGCTGGCGTCGTTGTCGACGGTGACCGGGCCCAGGGCGGGGCGCAGGGCGGCGCCGGCGTCCACGTCGCGCCAGCCCAGCACCGGCGCGAACCGCACGATGCTGCCGTCCTCGACCGGGCCGGGGACGGCCAGCGTGGTGCCGACCACGGTGAGGTGCTCCGCGGCCGCGGCGGCCATCGCCGCGCGGCCCATCTCGGCCAGGCTGGCCAGGGCCTCCGCGGCCGTTTTGGGGCGAGGGGCGAACGCCAGGTGCCGGACCGCGCCGGTCAGGTCGACCACGCACGCCGACAGCGTGTCCACCCGGATGTCCAGGCCCAGGCCGGCCGGGCCGGTCGCCGCCAGGGTCAGGCCGACCCGCGGGCGGCCGCTGTTGCCCGAGCGCGCCGGGCCGGCCTCGATGATCAGGCCGCCGGCCAGCAGGTCGTCGACGATGCGGGAGATGGTCGGTCTGGTCAGGCCGGTCGCCACCGCGAGCTCGATCCGGGAGATCGGCGCCGCGGCGCCGACGATCTGCCGGAACGTCAAGGAGAGGTTGTGGGCCCGCAGGCTTTCCTGGCGTACGGGAGTGTCCGTGGCCGGCGCCACGCGATGCACCGGCCGGGTCATGACACCAGCTGCGACGCGTACGCGGCGGCCCGCTCGTCGGGCAGTTCGCCGTCCGCGACCACGGTGACCACCCGCCGGGTCACCGACTCGCCGGCCGCCAGCACGAGCGGCGCATCCCAGGCCAGGGCCGACCCGACGCCGAGGTAGTCGCGGGTGCGCACGAACCAGCGGTCGGCCCTGGTGGCCGGGTCCCCGCCGGCGAACACCAGCGTCCAAGCCGGGCCGCCGACCGACACCCAGGGCGCACGGTGCCCGTGCACGTCGGCCGACACCCGGCAGGCGCCGGGTGAGGGTGCGCGCCAGAAGAACCCGCCGTAGCCGGCGCCGGAGCGGCCGTGCGCGGCGGGGCTGCGGATCGGCAGGTCGCGTTCGGCCACGTTGGCCAGGGTGAAGGTGAAGTCCAGGGCCCACGCGTCGTCGTCGAGCGGCCGGGCCTCGATGATCCGCCGCTCGGCCAGCAGCGACGCGCCGTCGATGGTGTCCCAGCGCAGCGCCTGGCTGAGCTCGGTGTCGGTGCGCCGCAGCCAGCGCACGTGCCGCTGGCTGCCCTGGTTGTCGAGCCAGGCCGGCCCGTGCCCGGCGATGAACGTGCGGCCGCCCCAGAAGTTCCCGCCGTCCACCTCGGCCACCGCGACGCTGACGCCCAGGTGGTGCCGGTGCGACGGCGGGGTCAGCTCGGTGACGACCGTGCCGCCGAGGGTGCGGACCGGATGAAGGTACGGCCGGGGGGCGAGCCCGACCGGCAGGTCGGGCGCCCAGGTGTACTCGGCGACGGGGCGGCCGGCGAGGCGGAAGACTGCTGGGGCGTCACCGGTCACGCTTGCCTCCGGGCGAGTGGATCCGTACGCCAGCAGAATAACCACTACCGCAGGTAGGCCATGGGGGTGAACGCCGAAGCCCGGGCGGCGCTCAGTTGCGGCCGGTCCGGGCCGGTCCCGGCGCCCGGCCCGCGGTTGCGGAACTCGGCGAACCGCGCACCCCGCCCGGCGGCGAGCACCACGGCCAGGAGTTTCATGGGGCCTCCCCGGAGTGCGACGGCTGACGTGCGGCGACCCGGAACGGATCGAAGTCGGCGTGCCCGGCGGCGGTGCCCGCCCGGGCGGTGGCGAACAGTCCGAGGGTCGCCCCGATCCATCCACCGGGCGCGGCGGCGAAGGTGGCCTCGACCCCGTCGGCGGCGAAGTGAACGATCCCGTCGGCGACGGTCACGGCGATCCGCAGCGCCGCGTCACCGGGCACGGGCTGCGGCGGCACCAGGTCGTATTCCGGTCCGTCCGGCTCGTCGGCGCTCCGGCAGGCGAGCACGGTCCCGCCCGCCCGGTGCTCCAGCCCGATCCAGGCGTACGTCTTGCCGCGCACCACCACGCCGGCCCGCGACCCGGCCGGCGCCGCGAGCCGCACGGAGGTCTCGGCCCGGAAGCGCGGCCCCGGCAGCCGCTGTCCGAGCACGTTGGGCACCGCCCGCAGATCCCCCGACGGCCAGGGGACGCACGCCATCCGAAGCCCACCCGCGCGGTCGAGCAGCCAACCGGTCTGCGGGTTGGCCGGCCACGTCCACTGCGGGCCGGGCACCCCGCCGGCGAACGGGTCGCCGCTCGGCGGGGCGCAGATCGGGGCGCCCTGCAACGGCTTCCGGTGGTGGGTGACCGGGGAACCGTGGCGGCCGATCACCGGCCATCCGTCGCCGCCCATCCGGACCGGCTGCAGGTGCACGACCCGGCCGTACGGTCCGAGGTCCTGGAAATGCACGAACCAGTCGTCGACCCACGCGCCCTGGTGCGGGCCGTTGATCTCGGTGTTGCCCTGGGCCAGGACGATCCGCGGCTCGTAGCGGCCGAGGACGCTGCGCGACCGCATCGCGTACTGCCAGCCGTCGGCGACGCCGCCGGCCGGGGCGAAGATCCAGTACCAGCCGTCGCGCCGGTACCACTTGGGGCCTTCCAGGGTGTAGCAGCCGGGGATGGCGGCGCCGTCGACCAGGACCATGCCGTTGTCGAGCGGGCGGGTCAGGTCGGCGGTCATCCGGTAGGCGGTGAGCCGGTTGTTGAAGCCGCAGCGGCTGCGCGCCCAGGCGTGCACGAGGTAGGCGTTGCCGTCGTCGTCCCACAGCGGGCACGGGTCGATCAGCCCGCGCCCGGCCAGCACGAGCCGCGGCGCGGTCCACGGGCCGCGCGGGTCGGTGGCGGTGGTGACGTAGATGCCGTGGTCGGGGTCGGGGTAGACGATCCAGAAGCGGCCGGCGTGGTGGCGCAGCGCGGGCGCCCACACCCCGCAACCGGGGCGCGGGGTGGCGTAGACGGCTTCCGGCACGAGCCGTTGCAGCGCATGCCCGATCAGCTGCCAGTTGACCAGGTCGACGGAGTGCAGCACGGGCAGCCCGGGCACCCGGTTGAAGCTGGACGCGGTCAGGTAGAAGTCCCGGCCGACCCGGACCACGTCGGGATCGGACCAGTCGGCGTAGAGGACCGGGTTGCGGTAGGAACCGTCGCCGGTGTCCGCCGTCCAGGGCGCGGTCACGCGGCGTCCGACTCGGTCAGGAGACTCTCGGTGGGTGGGCCGTCGGCGACCAGCACGGACAGTCGCCGGGTGAGGACACCGCCCGCCTCGACGACCAGGGGCCGGTCCCAGGCGATCGCCGAGCACACCCCGGCGTAGTCGGAGGCCCGCACGAACCACGGGTCGGCGTGCACGCCGGTGCGGAAGACCAGGGTCCACGCCGCCGATCCGGTGCGGCCGGTGAGGACGACCCAGGGTTCGCGGCTGCCGTGCGGTTCGCCGGCCGACCCGTACGCCTCGACGTGCGCCAGCCCGGCCGGCGCCCGCCAGAAGAACCCGCCGTACCCCGCGCCTTCCCGGCCCCGGGCCCCAGGGCTGTCGATCACCAGCTCGGCCCCGTCGACGCCGCTCAGCGCGTAGCCGACCCGCAGCGACCAGGACGTCTCGCCGGTCGCCTCGACCGACAGCGACCGCTCCTCGCGGGCCAGCGGCGAACCGTCCCGGCCGACCCAGCAGATCTCCTGGACGAGGCGGGACTCGGAGCGCTCCAGCCAGCGGGTGTGCTGCTGCCGCCCGTGGTTGTCGAGCCGCACCGAACCCTGGCCGGCCACATAGGTCCGGCCGCCCCAGAAGTTGGCCTGGTTGAGCACCGGGATGGCGATGCTGGCGCCGAGGTGGTGGGCGTGGTCCGCGGGCATGAAGCCGGTCACGGTGGTGCCGCCGAGGGTGGTCACCGGATGCAGGTAGGGCCGTGGGGACACGGCGGCCGGCAGGTCCGGATCCCACACGTAGCGGGCCACCACGCGCCCGGCGCAGGTCAATTTCACGGACGACATAGCCGGTGAAGCTACCGACCGCCGAGAGGTTACGTCAACGTCTGTAACAAATTTGCGCTACCTGAATATGTCGAGGTAGGACAGCCGTTGACATGGACGGCACTCGATAGATAAAACACTGAAACAAATTGATGGAGGGGATCGAACGTGAACACTGTGAACCGGCGCGGTGCGCTGAAGCTCGCCGGCCTGGCCGGCCTCGCCGCCACCCTGCCCGCCTGCGGCCGGGGGTTCGGCGGCAAGAGCGGCGGCGGCAACGGCGCGGTCGAGCTCAACATGGTGTGGTGGGGTGACTCCGCCCGCGCCGGGAAGACCCAGAAGGCGCTCGAACTGTTCCAGAGCGCGCACCCGGACATCAAGGTCCGCACCGAGTACCAGGACTCCTCGCCCTACAAGGACAAGCTGGTCACCCGCTTCGCCGCCGGCGACCCGCCGGACCTGATGGCGATGCGCGTCGACAGCCTCCGCGAGTACGCGGGCCGCGGCGCCCTGCTCGACCTCGCGCAGCACGGCGACAAGCTCGACCTGTCCGGCCTGACCGACGCCGCCCGCGCCCTCGGCGTGGTCGGCCAGCAGAACTTCGGCGTGCCGTCGGGGCTCAACACCGTCGGTTACGTCGTCGACAAGGCCCTCACCGACAAGTACGGGGTGAAGATCCCGGACGGCAACACCTGGTCGTGGGCCGACCTCGCCGCGTTCGCCAAGCAGGTCACCCAGGCCAGCGGCGGCAAGGTCTACGGCACCAACTTCGAGGTGTGGACGATCGCGAACCTGATCGTCTGGACCCGGCAGAGCGGCGAGGACTTCTACACCGCCGACGGCAAGCTCGGCGCCACCGTGGCGACCGTGACCAACTGGTTCGCGACCGTGCAGAAGATGCGAGCCGAGCGCGGCTTCCCGCCGGCCGGGTTCATCGACCCCAACGGCGGTGCCTCGCCGGCCCAGTCCTATCTGGCCAAGAAGTCGATCGCGTCGCAGATCATCCCGACCAACAACTTCCTCAACTACAACAAGGTCTGCGGCGGGCAGTTGCAGCTGCTGCGGATGCCCGGCGAGACCCAGGGCACCCGGCGCGGGCAGTCGATCGACACCCCGGCGCTGTGGTCGGTGGCGGCCAAGTCGAAGCACCCGCAGGAGACGCTGACCCTGCTCAACTTCCTGGTCAACGACGTGTCCGGGGCGAAGGCGGCGGGCACCACCCGGGGCGTGCCGGCCAGCCAGGCGGTGGCCAAGGCGATCGCGCCCGATCTGGAGCCGGACGACCAGCGGGCCACCACCTACCTCACCGACCTGCAGAACGAGAAGCTCCCGCCCTCGTACTCGTACCCGATCGGCGCCAGCAAACTGACAAACATCCTCAAGTCGATCAGTACGGAGGTGGAGTTCGGGCGTAAGACACCGGCCGCCGCTGCCACCCAGTTCGTCACCGAGGCCACGAAAGCGCTCACGGCGTGACCGTCCTGACGCGGCCACGAACCGAGCCGGAGCGGGTCGCGCGAGAACCCGTACGCAAGAAAAGGCAGGACCGTGCCGCCTACCTTTTCCTTCTCCCCTGGCTGATCGGGATCGTCTTCACGGTCGGGCCGTTCGCGGTCTCGCTCTATCTCGCGTTCACCGACTACAACCTGCTCACTCCCCCGCGCTGGTCCGGGCTGGACAACGTGCGGGAGATGATCGGCGACGCCACGCTGCATCAGTCGCTGCAGGTCACCTTCATCTACACGCTGGTCTCGGTGCCGCTCTCGCTCGCTGCGGCGCTTGCCGTGGCGATGGTGCTGCACAAGGGCGTACGCGGATTGTCGATCTACCGCAGCGTCTACTACCTGCCGTCGCTGCTCGGCAGCAGCGTCGCGATCGTGATGCTGTGGCGCTATCTGTTCGGCTACCAGGGCGTGGTCAACAACTTCCTCGGTTGGTTCGGCATCCAGGGGCCGGGCTGGACCTCCGACCCGCACTTCGCGCTGAGCACGCTGATCCTGCTGCACGTGTGGACGTTCGGCGCGCCGATGGTGATCTTCCTGGCCGGGCTGAAGCAGATCCCGGTGATGTATTACGAGGCGGCCGCGATGGACGGCGCGTCGCCGTGGCGGCAGTTCCGCTCGGTCACGCTGCCGCTGCTCAGCCCGATCATCTTCTTCAACCTGGTGCAGTCGATGATCGCGTCGTTCCAGACGTTCACCCAGGGCTACGTGATGAGCGGCGGCACCGGCGGGCCGGCCGAATCGACCCTGTTCTCCAACCTCTACCTCTACCAAAAGGGGTTCGGCGAGCTGGACATGGGCTACGCGTCCTCGATGGCGTGGCTGCTGCTGATGATCATCGCCGGGTTCACCGCGGTCAACTTCCTGGCCGCCCGTTATTGGGTCTTTTATGAAAATTAGTAGGCACCTCGCCCTGACCGCGGTCGGCGCGCTGATGATGTATCCGCTGCTCTGGCTCGTCTCCAGCTCGCTGAAGCCGAGCAACACCGTCTTCACCGACGAGGGCCTGTGGCCGCACTCGTGGGCGCCGGGCAACTACGCCCGCGGCTGGACGTCGCTGCCCGAGTCGTTCGAGGTCTACCTGACCAACTCGCTGATCATCGTGGTGCTCAGCATCCTCGGCAACCTGATGTCGTGCTCGCTCGCGGCGTACGCGTTCGCCCGGCTCCGCTTCACCGGCCGCAAGCTGTTCTTCGCGCTGATGCTCGGCACCATGATGCTGCCCGCCCACGTGCTGGTGATCCCGCGCTACGTGCTCTTCGACAAGCTGGAGTGGCTCAACACGTACTACCCGCTGCTGGTGCCGCATTTCCTGGCCACCAACGGGTTCTACATCTTCCTGATGGTGCAGTTCATGCGGTCGCTGCCGATCGAGCTCGACGACGCGGCCCGGATCGACGGCTGCGGCCCGTTCCGCACGTTCTGGAAAGTGATCATGCCGTTGTGCCTGCCGGCGTTCGCGACCACCGCGATCTTCACCTTCATCGCGGTGTGGAACGAGTTCTTCGAGCCGCTGCTCTACCTCACCGACCCGCAGCTGTACACGGTGCCGCTGGCCCTGCGGCAGTTCATGGACTCCGAGGGGCAGAGCCAGTGGGGCGAGATGTTCGCGATGTCGTTCGTGTCCCTCGCCCCGGTCATCGGTTTCTTCATCGCCGGCCAGAAATACCTGGTCAAGGGCATCGCAACGACAGGACTGAGATGAAACATCTACTCGCGGCAATTCTCCTCGGTGTGCCCTTCGTAGCCCTGCCGGTGGCCGCCGACGCTCCCGTCTACCTGGACCCGTCCTACTCGCCGGTCGAGCGCGCCGCCGACCTGGCCGCCCGGATGACGCTGCCGGAGAAGGCATCGCAGATGAACAGCAGTCAGTCGGCGGCGATCCCCCGGCTCGGCATCGCCGCCTACGGCTGGTGGAACGAGGCCGGGCACGGCGTCGCCCGCGAGGGCACCCGCAACGGCGGCGGGCCGCCCACCCTGATCAACACCACGTCGTACCCGGTCGACCTGTCGCTCGGCTCGACCTGGAACCCGGACCTGATCTACCGGGAGGCGACGCTGATCTCGGACGAGACCCGGGAGATCTTCCGGAACAACACGCTCGACCTGAGCCTCTACTCGCCGACCGTCAACCTGGCCCGGGACCCGCGCTGGGGGCGCAACGACGAGGCGTTCAGCGAGGATCCGCTGCTCACCGCGGCGCTGGCCGGGCAGTTCGTGAACGGCCTGCAGGGGCAGACGCCGTCCGGGGAAACGCAGAACGGCTACCTGAAGACGATCGCCACGATCAAGCACTTCGCCGCGAACAACAGCGAGTTCAACCGGGTCAACGGATCGTCCGACATGGACGAGCGGACCCTGCGGGAGTACTACACGGCGCAGTTCCGCGATCTGATCCGGAACAGCTCGCCGGGTTCGATCATGAGCGCGTACAACCGGGTCAACGGCATTCCGGCGCCGGCCAGCGTGCACCTCAACGACACCCTGGCCCGGCAGACGTTCGGCTTCGGCGGCTACTTCACCTCCGACTGCGACGCCGTCTACGAGATCCAGGCCGGGCACCACTGGCAACCGGCGAACGCGGCCGCGCCGCTCGACCAGTTCGGCCGCACCGCGTACGCCCAATCGGCCGGTGAGGACCTGAACTGCAACGCCGGCTACAAGGACGGCAAGAACTACGGCAACACCATCCCGGCCGCGGTCGCCCAGCACATCACCACCGACACCGGCATCTACAACGAGAACGACGTGGACGTCTCCCTCGTCCGGCTGCTCACCGCCCGGATCGCCACCGGCGAGTTCGACGCCGAGGCGCAGGTGCCGTGGGTCGCCGCCGCCCGCGCCCGGCTGGCCCCCGGCACCTGGACGAACGCCGACACCAACGCGGCCGTCACCGAGACGCCGGAGCGGCTCGCGATGGCCCGCGAGGTGGCCGGCGAGAGCACCGTGCTGCTCAAGAACGACCGCGGCCTGCTGCCGCTGCGGGTGCCGGCGACCGGCGCCTACCGGGTCGCGGTGATCGGCACCTACGCCAACCCGCCGACCATGTACCTCGGCGGGTACTCCAGCATCCAGGGCTCGGCCGGGGTCGCGAAGTCGGTCACCACCTACGCCGGCGTGCGGGCCGCCGTGCTGGCCGCCAACCCGGACGCGACCGTCGACTACCTGCCGGCGAGCGACCCGGCCGCGGCCGCCGGCTACGACGTGGTGATCGTGCACGCCGGCACCGACGACACCACCGCCCGGGAGGCGCACGACCGGGCCGACCTGGCCCTGCCCGGCGGCCAGGCCGAGCTGATCGCGCAGGTGGTGGCGGCGAACCCGCGCACCGTCGTCTACCTGGAGACGGTCGGCCAGGTCGACCTGCCGCCGGGGGTGCCGGCCGTGCTGTGGAGCTCCTACAACGGCCAGCAGAAGGGCGCGGCGCTCGCCGACGTGCTCACCGGCGCGGTCAACCCGAGCGGGCACCTGCCCTTCACCTGGTACGCCGACCTGGCCCAGCTGCCGCCGATCGGGGACTACGCGATCCGGCCGACCGCGACCACACTCGGCCGGACCTATCAGTACTTCACCGGCGACGTGACCTACCCCTTCGGCCACGGGCTGAGCTACACCCGGTTCCGCTACGGCAACGTGCGGGTCGACCGGCACCGGGTCGACGCCGACGGGACGATCCTGGTCAGCGCGGACGTCACCAACGTCGGCCGGACCACCGGCGCCGACGTCGCCCAGCTCTACGTGCGTACCCCGGCCGCCGCCGACCGGCCGAAGCAGCGCCTGGCCGGCTTCCGCAAGATCACGCTCCGGCCCGGGCAGACCAGCCAGGTCACGTTCCGGGTCTCGGTGCCGAGCCTGGCCTACTTCGACGAGGCGGCCGGCCGCTACCGGGTCGACCCCGGCCGGTACGAGCTGCGGGTGGCCGATTCCAGCGCCGGCCGCGGAAGCCGCGCGAATGTCGCGGTGACCGGGACGCTGCACGCGGTGCCCGAGGTGGTGACCCCGCGGCCGGTGGCGGTCGGTGACGCGGCCCTGGGCATCTCGCAGCGGGTCGTCTTCGGCACCGGCAGCCGGATCGACCCGCAGCTGACCGTGTCGCTCACCGACGAGACCCTGGCCGGCTACCGCACGCTCGGCGACAGCACGCCGCTGCCGGCCGGGATGCGGGTCCGCTACACCAGCAACCGGCCGGACGTGGTCTCCGCCGACCTGGTCGCGTTGCAACCCGGCGTGGCCACCGTGACCGCCACCGTCGACTACCGCGGCCGGACCGCGCGCGGAACGTTCGTCGTCCTGGTCCGCGGCTAACACGTATCGCCTGCCACCGGGCGATCGAAGAAGGAAAGGACCCACCCATGGGAAGGAAACGGTTGCTCCTGGCAGCCCTGGCGCTGGTCATACCCGGCGTCCTGGCCGCGTCGCCCTCCCCGGCAGCCGCCGCCCCGGCGACGGGTGTCGCCTACCAACTCAAGGTCACCAAGAGCGGCATGTGCATCGACGTCCCCGGTGCCTCCACCGCCAACAGTGCCCTGCTGCAGCAATGGGGCTGCACCGACAACTCCAAGTGGCAGCAGTTCACGCTGACCGCCAGCGGCTCCAACTACCAGCTGGTCAACGTCAACAGCGGCAAGTGCATCGACGTGCCCAACTTCTCAACGACTTCGGGTACGCAACTCCAGCAGTACACGTGCGTGTCGTCGCAGACCAACCAGCAATGGCAGCTCGTGGCCAGCGGCTCCGGCACCTACCAGATCATCAACGTCAACAGCGGGCTCTGCATCTCCGACGCCAACGCCTCCACCACCAGCGGCACCGCGATCATCCAGGAGACCTGCACCGCCAACACCAACAAGCAGTGGGCCTTCGTCACCGGCAGCACCGCGGCCGCGGTCGTCGCTTCCGACGGCAGCGGGAAGTACACGACCATCCAGGCGGCGGTCGACGCGGTGCCGGCCGGCAACACCACCCGGCAGGTCATCACGATCAAGGCGGGTACCTATCGCGAGATCGTGACGATCCCGTCCACCAAGCCGTACGTCACGCTGCAGGGTCTTGGATCTTCGGCGTCGCAGACGGTGATCGTGAACAACCACAGTTCGGCCGGGGGTTACGGCACGTCCGGCAGCGCGAGTGTGTTCGTCAACGGGCACGACTTCGCGGCCACCAACCTCACCATGTCCAACGACTACGGCGAGGGCAGCCAGGCGGTCGCGGTCAACGTCAACGCCGACAAATCGGTCTTCAGCAACGTGCGGTTCCTCGGCGCCCAGGACACCCTGCTGGTCAACGCCTACCGCTCGTACTACGTCAACTCCTATGTGGAGGGCACCGTCGATTTCATCTTCGGCGGCGGCACCGCGGTCTTCAACGCGACCTCGATCTACGAGAAGCGCTCGACCGGCGGGCCGATCACGGCGTCCAAGACCGACGCCGGTGTCACCTACGGCTTCCTGTTCTACAAGTGCACGATCACCGGCGCTTCCTCTGGCGTGACGCAGCTCGGCCGCCCCTGGGGTGCCGACGCACAGGTGCTCTACCGCGAGTCGTCGCTGAGCGCGACCATCGCGACCGCGCAGCCGTGGACCGACATGTCCAGTAATTCGTGGAAGAACGCCCGCTTCTTCGAATACAAGAACACCGGATCCGGCGCGACCACCAACAGCAACCGGCCGCAGATGTCCGACTCGACCGCGGCGAACTACACCCCGCAGAAATACCTGGCCGGCACGGACGGATGGAACCCGCTATGAGAAAGCTGATCGTCCTCGTGCTCCTGGCCGCGGCCGCCCTGATCGGGCTGCCCGGAACGGCTTCGGCCGCGCCCGCCACCGGGGTCGCCTACCAACTGAAAGTCACCAAGAGCGGGATGTGTATCGACGTCCCGAGCGCCTCCACCGCCAACAGTGCCCTGCTCCAGCAATGGGGCTGCACCGACGGCGCCAAATGGCAGCAGTTCACGCTGACCGCGAGCGGCTCCAACTACCAGCTGGTCAACGTCAACAGCGGTAAATGCATCGACGTCCCCAACTTCGCCACCACCTCCGGCACCCAGCTGCAGCAATACACCTGCGTTTCCTCGCAGACCAACCAGCAATGGCAGCTCGTCGCCAGTGGCACCGGCACCTACCAGATCATCAACGTCAACAGCGGGCTCTGCATCAGTGACGCCGGCGCCTCGACCAGTTCCGGCGCGGCGATCATCCAGGAGACCTGCACGGCCAACACCAACAAGCAGTGGGCCTTCGCGGCGATCGGCGGACGCACGTGGTCCAACACCGCCGACGGCTTCGCCGCCGGAACCACCGGGGGTGCGGGTGGCACGACGGTCACCGTCACGACATATGCCGACCTTTTGAAATACGCCACGGCGAGTACGGCGTACGTCATCAAGGTCAGCGGGACGATCACCGTTCCCACCTATGGGTACGAGATCCCGGTCACCAGCAATAAAACGCTGATCGGCGTGGGCACCACCGGGCGCATCAAAGCCGGTGGGTTCTTCCTCGGGGCCGGCGTCAAGAACGTCATCATCCGCAACCTGACCATCGGCGACACGGCCGTCGCCTCGGACGATCCCGACGACAAGGACTTCGACTACGACGGCATCCAGATGGACACCGCCGATCACGTCTGGATCGACCACAACACGTTCACCAACATCAATGACGGCTACATCGACAGCCGTAAGGACACCAACTACGTGACGGTGTCCTGGAACCAGATGGGCAATCACAACAAGACGTTCGGCATCGGCTGGACCGACAACGTGATCGCCCGGATGACGATCCACCACAACTGGATCTACAACAGCAACCAGCGAAACCCCAGTGCCGACAATTTGCTGTACGCCCACCTCTACAACAACTACCTGCAGAACGTCACCAGCTACGGCAACTACTCGCGGGGCGCCACCAAGATGGTGATCGAGAACAGTTACTTCGACACCGTCAAGGACCCGTTCTATCCCGACTCGACCGCCCAGTTGAAGCAGAGCGGCAGCATCATGGTGAACTGCACCGGCAATCAGGTGACGCTCGGTTCCGCGTTCACGCCGAGCACCTTCTACTCGTACACCCTGGACGCGGCCTCCGCCGTACCGTCCCTGGTCAAGACCTACTCCGGCCCGCAGGCAAACATCGCCTGATGGTCCGAACGCCGGCCGGGGAGGTCCCGCCCCGGCCGGCGTTCTTCTCAGTTACCGCAGGACTTGTCCAGGTCCTTGCTCAGCGTCTGGAAGTCCTTCTGCAGGAACACGTCCGGCTTGCTGGACTTGCCACCCTCGGCCAGCTCGGCAGCGGTCTTCTCGACGGCCGCCTTGAGCTCCGGATCGGTGACCCCGTCGGCCTGCGCCTTCACCTTGGTGGCCATATCGCCGAAGGCGGTCCGCAGGTTGTCGTTGACCTTCTTGGTGCTCCACCGCTCGTCGATCGACTTCACCGCGTTGTCGGCGATCTGCACACTGCCGTCGATCACGATCTTCGTGACGTTGAGGCAGACCTCGTTCTTGGTCGGCCCGGCCGGCGCCGGCGACGCGGACGGCGTGGCCGAGGTGGCCGCGGCGCTGGTCGCCGGAGCCGCCTTGGTCGCGGCCTTGTCATCACACCCGGCGGCCACTGCGACGACGGTTATCACAGCAAGCGGCAGAAAACGCCCAGACTTCATTAAACTCCCCCGTGGATCGATCTATCGGCGCGGAGCATAACCGCGACCGTCGATGTCCCGCCGCCCCATTGCCTTGACACCAGCGACCCGGCGTGGTGACTATGCGATCACTTACAAGGAGGATTCCCATGGTCGCGGATCCGTCAGTCGTCGTCGCCGATCTTCACTTCGCGGAAGCCCCACGCTGGCACGAGGACCGACTGTGGTTCTCCGACTTCTACGCCGGGCTGGTCCGCTCGGTGCGCGCCGACGGCTCGGACCTGCGGGTCGAGGCCGAGGTCCCGGAGCAGCCGTCAGGCTTGGGCTGGCTCCCCGACGGCCGCCTGCTGGTGGTGTCGATGCGCGACCGAAAGATCCTCCGCCGCGAGCCCGACGGCACCCTGGTGACCCACGCCGACCTGGCCGACCACGCCACCGGCCACGTGAACGACATGGCGGTCGACGCCGCCGGCCGGGCGTTCGTCGGCAACTTCGGCTACGACCTGATGGCCGGCGCCCCGATGACGACGGCTGCCCTGCACCGGGCAGACCCCGACGGCACGGTCACCGAGGTGGCCACCGACCTGTGGTTCCCGAACGGCATAGTCCTGACCGACGACAACGTCCTGCTGGTGAACGAGACCTTCGGCAACCGGATAACCGCCTTCGACCTGTCCCCCGACGGCACCCTGACCAACCGCCGGGTGTGGGCCGAGTTCGCCCCGGTCCCGACCGAACGCGAGTTCGACAAGGTCATGCCCCAGCTGGCGGTGGCCCCCGACGGCGCATGCCTGGCCCCCGACGGCGCCCTGTGGATAGCCGACGCGATCGGCGGCCGCCTGTTGCGCCTGGTAGACGGCGCGATAACCGACGAGGTGCACCCAGGAACCCCGGTCTACGCGTGCGCTTTGGGCGGCCCCGACCTGACCACCCTGTACGCGTGCGCCGCCCCCGACTTCTTCGAACACGCCCGCCGAGCCGCCACCGAGGGCCGCCTGATAGCCATCCCGGTCTAAAGGCGCACCCCTCGCCCCCGCCCGAGCGGCACGGAGGGCCGCCCGGGCGGCAGACGCTCAAAGTGAGTCTGTTCCGCCGACGCGTTCGCCGAGGGCCGACCACAGGTCCGCAACAACCAGTTCGCCCTGCGCACCCATACGCGCCGCTCTGCGCACCCATACGCGCCCGCCCTGCGCACCGCCACGTGCCACCCGACACGCCCCGCTCTGCTCACCCAGTCGATGCCCCACACCCGGCTGCGGGGCATCGACATTGCCCAAACCTCCGCCGGGAGCCAGGTCGTCGGCGCACGCCTGCGCGGGAGGGTGTTTGTGAGCTTCGAACCGGAGCTTCGAGTAAGCGAAGCTCTCGACCATGAGTAGCTCGACCACGCCGCGAAACGCCGGCCGATTCCATCGCCGCCCTTCCCCACCTCGGCGATCTTGTAAATCTCGTGCTCAGTTCTCACCGAAACTCGACTAGTTTCTGCCGGGCCCGAGAGTCGGCATCGGATATAAGTTGCATGCCGGACTTTTTGGCATCAGACCGGTTCATGATGTGGAACCACTGTCCACAAGGCAGGACCGAGCGCGTGATGCGGGATAATGGTCCAGAATCCAAGACCCGGCGTCCACCATGCGGACGGTCGCGGGCTTCGCCGCCGGCTTGGGCGCCACCGACGTCCTGAGTTCCGCGGCGCGAGGTAGCCCCAGCCCGCGGGAAGCTGATTTGATCTCCCGAACCACCAGGTGAGCAGAGCAGCGCGTCTATGTGAGCAAAGCAAAGGCGTCGGAGCCATCGCGTGCCGGCGCGGCGGCGGCCTGCAGACCAGACGGACACGTCGCTGCAGGCCAATAAGTGCCCCCAGCGCAAACCGAGCGAATCCCCCAGCGCAAGCCGAGGACGGCCGACGCCGAGACCGGCGGCACTGCAAAGCCAATCCCCAGCGCAAGCCGAGCGGAAGGCTGGCGCCGAGGCCGGCGGCGCTGGGAAAGGAGCAGCCCCGCCGCAGGTGCGGCGGGGCTGCTCGGAGGGGTTCGGGTCCGGTCGCGCGACCGGGCCCGGACCGGTCAGCGGGACGTGCAGGTCACGGCCGGGGTGGTGGCGGTGCCGTTGGCCAGGAAGCCGAACTGGGCGGTGGCTCCTGCGGCCAGGGCGCCGTTCCAGGAGACGTTGCGGACCGTGGCGGCGGAGCCGCTGGTGGTCAGTTCGCCGTTCCATGCCTGGGTGATCGTCTGGCCGGTGCCCAGCGTCCAGGTGACCGTCCAACCGGCGATGGCGCTGCTGCCGGCCTTCACCGTCACCTGGCCCTGGAAGCCGCCCGACCATGTGCTGGTGGTCTGGTAGGCGGCCGAGCAACCGGCGGTGGCCGGCGGCGTGGTGGTCGGGGCCGTCGTGGGGGCGGTGGTCGGGGCCGTCGTCGGAGCCGTGGTGGGAGCGGTGGTCGGCGCCGTCGTGGGGACCGTTGTCGGCGGGGTTGTCGCCGGCGGGTTGGGGGCCGCGCTGGCCAGGCTGTAGGCCAGGTTGGGCTGGAACGAACCGGCCGCGTAGGCGCAACCGTCGGCCTCGCCCGGGGGCTTCACCCACAGGTAGGCGTCGATGTTGGCGTCGTTCGTCGCGGTGGTCGGGTACTGGCCGATCCGGCGGTCGGTGTTGTCGTCGCCGCACCAGTCGCCGGCCGCGCCGCCGTTGCGGCTCGTGTCGATCACCTGGTGTTTGCCGGCGACGCCCTGGCCGGAGAGCGAGGACAGGACGGATCGGCCGTACGCGGCCTCGTTTGCCGTTGCATTGAAGTTCGAGACGTTGGTGTAGAAGCCGTCGGCGTCGGCCACGCCCGACGCGATCAGCCGGGAAGCCTGGACGCCGGCCGCGTTCCAGGTCGAGTGGCCGGCGTCCAGGTAGACCTTGGCGTTCGCGTTCGCGCCCTTGATCGTCTGGGTGGCGCTGCGCAGGGCGGCGTCGCGGGCGGTGATCTCGCCGGCGCTCAGGCAGGTCTGCAGGGCGATCGAGTCCGGCTCCAGCAGGATCAGCACGGTCTGGCTGCCCAGGCCGCGGGAGATGTTGCCGATCCAGGTCTGGTAGGTGGCCAGGTCGGGCGCGCCGCCCGCGCTCGCTCCGCCGCAGTCACGGTTGGGGATGCCGTAGAGGGTGAGCTGCGGGATCTGGCCCAGCGCGTTCGCCGCCGAGACGTAGCCGCTCACCTCGGCCTGGACGGTGCTCAGGTTGAAGTTCGACAGCCAGCGCGAGGAAGCCTGGCTGGCGACCTTGTCGCGGATCACGGCCGTGCGCGAGTCGTTCGGGTTGGCCGCGACCCAGCGGGCGGCGGCGGTGTCGGGGTCGCGGTAGAGGCTGCCGGTCACCGTGCCGGCGGAGGCGGTGCCGCCGGCCACGGCCCAGGCTCCGGCCGCTGCGGTGGCGCAGGCGGCCGCGAGGGCGACGGTGGTCAGCCGTCGGCGGGGATTTTTGGGGAGAGGGGACACGGGATTCCTTTCGGGGGAAAGACATCCGTCAATGGGAGCGCTCCCGGAAGGTAACCCGCCGAAAACCTGAGGGCAACACGGGTCCCGCCGTCGCGGGCCGGATGGCCCTGCCCGCCTGCCCGGGCGGACGGAAGGCTGGAGATCGAGGAGGCTGAGAATGAAAGCGCTGGTCGTCTACGAATCGATGTTCGGCAACACCGAGAAGCTCGCCCGGGCGATCGCCGGCGGGCTGGCCGAAACCGCCGACGTCACCCTTTCCGAGGTGTCCGCCGCCCCCTCCGCGGCCGGCTTCGACCTGCTGATCGTGGGCTCTCCCACGCATGCGTTCGGGCTCAGCCGGCCCACCTCCCGCGAGGAGGCCGCCCGCCAGGGGGCCACGCCGGGCCGGATCGGGCTGCGCGAATACCTCGACCACTCGGTTCCGCTGGCCGGACTGGCCGCGGCCGCGTTCTGCAGCCGGATGGACAAGGCGATGTCCGGCTCGGCCGCCCGCAAGTCGGACAAGCGGCTGCGCCGGCTCGGCTGCCGGGTCGTCTCGACGCCGGCCGAGTTCCGGGTCAGCGGCATGACCGGCCCGCTGCTGGACGGCGAGGTCGACCGCGCCCGCACCTGGGCGACCAGCCTCTTGGCGGTCTCGACCCATGGGGACCGATCATGACCGCCCAGGCCGTAGGCGAGGGCCAGAAGGGCATGACGAAGGAGGCTCGGTCATGACCGCCTGCACCGAGCGGCACTTGCGCAACCTGCCCGCCCAGGCCGCAGGCGAGGGCCAGAAGGGCATGACGAAGGAGGCTCAGCCATGAGTGTCGTCGTTGCCACCGATGGCACCGAGGCGGCCACCGCCGCCGTCACCTGGGCCGCCGCGGAAGCTCGTCGGCGCCGGGCCGGCCTGCGGATCGTCTATGCCTACGACAGCGACTGGCTGGAGACCCGCTTCGACATCGGGGCCGAATACCTCGACGTCGCGGAGTCCCTGGCCAAGGCCGTGGTCGCCGATGCCCGGGACCGGGCCCGCGCGGTGGTGCCGGACCTCTACATCGAGACCGACACGCTGCCCGGCCACGCCATCCCGCGCCTGCTGGAGGTGGCCGAGGGCGCCGATCTGCTGGTGCTCGGCAGCCGCGGCCGGGGCGGGTTCGCCGGCCTGCTGCTCGGCTCGGTCAGCCAGCGCCTGGCCACGCACGCACCCTGCCCGGTCGCCGTGGTTCGCGACGCGATGAACAGCGACGGCCCGGTGGTGGCCGGCGTCGACGACAGTCCGTCCGCCGAGCAGGTGCTGCCGACCGCGTTCGCGGCCGCCGACGAACGGGGCACCACCCTGATCGTGCTCCGGTCCTACCTGCCGGCCGTCCCCCGCTGGCTGGCGGGGGTGCCGATCCCGGCCGACCTCACCGACCCGGCCGACGATCCGATCGAACGCGCCCACCTCGAGGAACAGCTCGCACCCTGGCGGGAGAGATATCCGCGGGTGCGGGTCGAGACCGTGCTCACGCACGACGGCGCGGCGGCCGCCCTGGTCGACGCGGCGAAGCACGCCGCGCTGACCATCGTGGGCAGCCACGGCCACGGCACGCTCGCCGCGGCCCTACTGGGGTCGACCGTCCTGCAGCTGCTGCACCACGCTGACTGCCCGGTGATGGTCGTCCGTTGAGAGGTGGTGCAGGGCGTTCCGGGCATGGATCTGTTGCGTCGTGGCGATCCGCTCGGAGCGCCCTCGCCCTAGGAAGCTGACCACCCAGTGCATCAGCGTGGTCACCTTGTTCTTGAAGCCGATCAGGTAGAACAGGTGCACGCCGAGCCACCCGAGCCAGCCGAGAATCCCGCTGAGGTGCAGCTTGCCGACGTTGGCGACGGCCGAGAAGCGGGAGATGGTCGCCATGTTGCCCTTGTCGAAGTAGGTGAACGGCGCCGTCACCGGCTTCCCGGCCAGCCGTCCCTTGATCACCTGGGCGGCGTAGCGGCCACCCTGCATGGCGACCTGGGCGACGCCGGGCAGGTTCTGCGCGGCCATGTCGCCGACCACGAAGATCTCCGGGTGGCCGGGCACGGTCAGGTCGGGCTCGACGACGATCCGCCCGGCCCGGTCGGTCGGCGCGCCGGTGGCGGCGGCCAACCGGGTGGCCAGGGTGGGTGCGGCGACTCCCGCTGCCCAAATCTTGGTGTACGCCTCCACGCGCTCGCCACCCGCGATCGTCACGCCCTCGGCGTCGACGTCGATCACCCGGGTCGCCAGCCGCACGTCGACGTGCAGCTTCGTGAGTTCCTTGAGCGCGGCCACCGACAGCGGCCGGTCGAACGCCGGCAGCACCCGGTCGACCGCGTCCATCAGCACGATCCGGGTCCTGGTGAGGTCGGCGTGGTGGTACTGCCCCTTGAGCGAGCGCTGGGCGAGCTCGGCGATCTGCCCGGCCATCTCCACCCCGGTCGGCCCGGCGCCGACGATCGCGAACGTCAGCCAGCGCTGCTGTTCGGCCGGGTCGTCGGCGAGTTCGGCCATCTCGAACGCGTGGAAGATCCGGCTGCGGACCTCGAGCGCGTCGTCGATGTTCTTCAGCGACGGCGCGTGCTCGGCAAAACCGTCATTCCCGAAGTACGAGTTCTGCGCGCCCGCCGCCACGATCAGCGAGTCGTACGGCACCCGCCGCTCCCGGCCGTCGAAGCCACTGGTGACGACCTCGCGCGCGGCCACGTCGACGTCGGTCACCCAGCCGAGCCGGATGTCGAGGTTGCCGCGGCCCTTGAGGACCTCGCGGATCGGCGGCGCCACCTCGCCCTCGGCGAGGATCCCGGTCGCCACCTGGTAGAGCAGCGGCTCGAACAGGTGGTAGGTGGTGGGGTTGATCAGGGTCACTTTCGCGGGCACGCGACGCAGCGTCTTGGTGGCGAAGAGACCACCGAAGCCGGCGCCGACGACCACGACACGATGCTCAGTCATGCCATGAGGACCGGACAGCCCGCCGTTTCGTGACAGCCGGCGCCCGAATGTGAGCACGGCGACAGGCCGAGTCTTGTGCCCGCCGATCGACGCTGGTAGACATCCGATGTATGAAGGCGCCCAGGACATTTCGACGGGGTTTCCCCAGAAAATGCGGCGGAGACATCCGATCATGACGAGGATCGTCGCGGTCGACACGTACGACATTCGGTTCCCCACCTCGCAGGAGCTCGACGGCTCCGACGCGATGAACCCCGACCCCGACTACTCGGCCGCCTATCTCGTGCTGCGCACCGACGACCCGGACGGCCACGAGGGGCACGGTTTCGCGTTCACCATCGGGCGCGGCAACGACGTGCAGACCGCGGCGATCGCGGCGCTGCACCCCTACCTGATCGGGCGGCCGGTCGAGGCGACCCTCGCCGACCTGGGCGGGTTCTGGCGCGAGCTCGTGCACGACTCGCAGCTGCGCTGGCTCGGGCCGGAGAAGGGCGTCATGCACATGGCGATCGGCGCGGTGGTCAACGCGCTGTGGGACCTCAAGGCCAAGCGGGCCGGCCTGCCGCTGTGGCAGCTGCTGTCCCGGATGTCGCCGGAGGAGCTGGTCGCCCTCGTCGACTTCCGCTACCTGACCGACGCGCTCACCCCGGACGAGGCCCTCGCCATCCTGCGCCGCTCGGCGGACGGCCGCGCGGACCGCGAGAAGGAGATCCTGCGCGACGGCTACCCGGCCTACACGACCTCGCCCGGGTGGCTCGGCTACGCCGACGAGAAGCTGGCGCGGCTCTGCCGGGAGGCGGTCGGGCAGGGCTTCCGGCAGATCAAGCTCAAAGTGGGCGCCGACCTCGACGACGACCGGCGGCGGCTGCGCATCGCCCGGCAGACCTGCGGTCCGGACATCCGCATCGCGGTCGACGCCAACCAGCGGTGGGACGTACCCGATGCCATCGCGTGGATCCGGGAGCTCACCCCGTACGACATCTGGTGGGTGGAGGAACCGACCAGCCCGGACGATGTCCTCGGGCATGCGTCGATCGCGAAAGCGATCGCGCCGGTGCGGGTCGCCACCGGTGAGCACGTGCAGAACCGGATCGTCTTCAAGCAGCTGCTGCAGGCCGGCGGCCTGTCCTTCCTGCAGATCGACGCCGCCCGGGTCGCCGGGGTCAACGAGAACATCGCGATTCTCCTGCTGGCGGCCAAGTTCGGGGTGCCGGTCTGCCCGCACGCCGGCGGCGTCGGCCTGTGCGAGCTGGTGCAGCACCTGTCCATGTTCGACTACGTCGCCGTCTCAGGCGAAAAACAAGATCGAGTTATCGAGTACGTCGATCATCTGCACGAACATTTCCAGGATCCGGTGGTGATCCGCGACGGCTCCTACCAGGCGCCGACCGCGCCCGGGTTCAGCGCGGCGATGGTGCCGGCCACGCTACGGGAGTTCCGGCACTCATGACGCTCTCCTTCGGACCGCTCGGGCTCGGGTGTGCGCAGCTCGGGAACCTCTACCGGGCACTCGACGACGACGAGGCGGCGGCCACCGTCGACGCCGCCTGGGACGCCGGGATCCGCTACTTCGACACCGCACCGCACTACGGGCTCGGGCTCTCCGAGCGGCGGCTCGGCGCCGCGCTGCGGGGACGGCCCCGGGACGAGTACGTACTGAGCACCAAGGTCGGCCGCCTCCTGGTCCCGAACTCCGCCCCCGGCCCCGACCCGGACATCTTCGTGGTGCCGGCCACCCACACCCGGGTGTGGGACTTCAGCGCCGGCGGGGTGCGGCGGTCGCTGGCCGACAGCCTGGAACGGCTCGGCCTCGACCGGGTCGACCTCGCGCTGATCCACGACCCGGAGGAGCACGCCGCCGAGGCCCTGGACCAGGCCTACCCGGCGCTGGCCGCGCTGCGCGCCGAGGGCGTGGTGCGGGCGATCGGCGTCGGCTCGATGCGGACCGAGATCCTGACCCGCTTCGCCGCCGAGACCGACATCGACGTGGTGATGGTGGCGGCCCGTTACACGCTGCTCGAACAGCCCGCCCTCGACGCGCTGCTGCCGCTCTGTTCTCGGCGCGGCATCGGGGTGCTCAACGCCGCCGTGTTCAACAGCGGCCTGCTGGCCGAGGACCGGCCGCACGGCGGTCTGCCCTACGAGTATCAGGACGCCCCCGCCGGCCTGGTGAAACGTGCGTCGGCGATGGCGGAGGTCTGCGAGCGGCACGGGACCACCCTGCCGGCGGCCGCGCTGCACTTCGCCGGTGCGCACCCGGCCATCCGCACGGTCGTCGCCGGCGCGCAGGGCCCGGACCAGGTCAAGCGCAACGCCGGCCTCGTGTTCGGGCCGCCGCCACCGGCCGCGCTCTGGCCCGATCTGGTCGCGCACGGCCTGCTCCGCGCCGACGCCCCGGTGCCGGCATGAGCCGCATCGACGCCCACCACCACCTGTGGCGCACCGACCAGGGCTACACCTGGCTGGACGAGCCGTCGCTCGCCCCGATCCGGCGCGACTTCACGCCCGCCGACCTGAGCGCCGAGCTGGCCGCCAACGGCATCGACCGGACCGTCCTGGTCGAGGGTGGCCGATGCGATCCGGGCGAGGCCGCCATCCTGCTCGCCCACGCCCTGGCGACCCCGCAGATCGCCGGCGTCGTCGCCTGGGCCGATCCGTCCGATCCCGCCCTGGCCAGGACGATCGCCGGTTACCGGGGTCTGCCGGGCGGGCATCTCCTGGTCGGCATCCGCTCCCAGGTCCAGGGCGAAACCGACCCGGGTTACCTCGATCGCCCGGCGGTGCGGGCCGGCCTGGCGGTCATCGGCTCGCACGGTCTCGCCTTCGACCTGGTCATCCAGGCCGATCAGTTGCCGGCCGCGGCCCGCTGCGCCCGGGCCCTGCCCGCGGTCCGTTTCGTGCTCGACCACCTGGGCAAGCCACCGATCCGCGGTTCCGGCTTCACGTCGTGGGCGGCCGGTCTGGTCGATCTGGCGGCATGCCCGAACGTGACCGCCAAGCTGTCCGGGCTGACCACCGAGGCCGATTGGGGTTCGTGGTCGGTCGACGAGCTCCGCCCGTACGTAAGCAAAGCCTTTGAGGTCTTCGGGGTTGATCGTCTGATGTTCGGGTCGGACTGGCCGGTCTGCACGCTCGCCGGCGGCTATCGCGCATGGGTCGCGGCGCTGCGGTCGATGGTGCCGGACGAGGCGCGGGACGCGGTGTTCGGCGGGGTGGCCGCGCGCGCCTACCATCTGGGCCTGGAGTAGGGAGCCCGGCGTGGCCGTCACCGACGAGGCGATCGAGAAGATCAAGGCGATGATCGTCGCCGGGGAGCTGCGCCCCGGCGATCGGCTGCCGCGCGAGGCCGACCTGGCCGAGCGGCTCGGCCTGTCCCGCAATTCGCTGCGCGAGGCGGTGAAGGCGCTGTCGCTGATCCGGGTGCTGGACGTGCGGCAGGGCGACGGCACCTACGTGACCAGCCTGGCCCCGACCCTGCTGCTGGACGCGCTGAGCTTCATCGTCGACTTCCATCGCGACGACACCGTGCTGGAGTTCTTCGAGGTGCGCCGCATCCTCGAACCGGCCGCGACCGCGCTGGCCGCGCAGCGCATGTCCGACGCCGACATCGAAGGCCTGCGCAAGGTCCTCACCAGCCTCCCCGACGACGCGACCATCGACGAGCTGGTCGCCAACGACCTGGAGTTCCACCACCGGATCGCGGCCGGTGCCGGCAACACCCTGCTCTGTTCCCTGATCGACAGCCTGTCCGGACCGACCACCAGGGCCCGCATCTGGCGGGGCCTGACCCAGGCCGGCGCCGTCGAGAAGACCCGCGAACAGCACGCCGCCATCCTGGCGGCGGTCGCCACCCACCAGCCGGAGCTGGCCCGCTCGTGGGCGACGATCCACGTGGCCGGCGTCGAGGAGTGGCTGCATTTAATGATCGAAAATAACGTGCGGACAATCCGCAACACCGTTCCGTGACGCGAAGCTGACCGATCGTATGGAAATGGTCGGGATATCGTCGGAAATACGTCTCCGGGCTGGCCCCGGATCAATCATCCGAGCAACGTTACCAACTACGCCATATGTGACAACTACCCACCGCCGCGCCGGTCGGCCTGAAGTAACGTGAACCTTTGCCCAAGTGCTCGATAGTTACCAAACGCCGAGATCAAGTGTTATAGGATCTCGAATGGACGAGGCCGGGAGGGTGCAGGGTGTCCCTGGATCAGGCGAACCGCGGGGCAAGGGAAGCCAAGGTCGGCGACCGCATCCTCGCGTATGAGATCGCTGGTCCCGATGACGGGATGCCGGTCTTCCTGCTGCACGGCACGCCCGGCAGCAGCAGCGGCCCGCGCCCGCGCAACATCGTCCTGCACCGCCTCGGCGTGCGGCTGATCTCCTACGATCGCCCCGGTTACGGTGAGTCCACCCGGCAGCCGGGCCGCAAGGTCGTCGACGCCGCCGCCGATGTCCGGACGCTCGCCAACGAGCTGGGGATCGACCGCTACGGCGTGGTCGGCCGCTCGGGCGGGGGGCCGCACGCGCTCGCGGTGGCGGCCCGCAACGCCGACCACGTCATCGCCGCCGCCGTCCTGGTCGGCTTGGCCCCGGCCAACGCCCCCGACCTCGACTGGTTCGGCGGAATGACCGAGTACAACACGCACAACTACGCCGAGGACGAGGCGAAGCAGGACGAGGACCGCGAGATCTCGACATTGATCGAAAGGATCCGGGTGCGGGCCGCGCAAATCCGGCGCGATCCGCAGATCCTGGTCGACGAACTCCGCAAGGAGATGCGGTTATCCGATAAACGCGTGGTCGACGATGTGGCGATCCGCCGCCTGCTCCTGGAGACCTATTCGAAGGCGCTGCGCGACGGGCCCTACGGCTGGGTCGACGACGCCGTTGCGTTCCGGGTCAACTGGGGCTTCGACCCCGGGGAGATCCGCATTCCGGTGTGTTTCTGGCACGGCGAGGACGATAATTTCTCGCCGGTCGCGCACACCCGCTGGCTGGCCGCCCGGGTCCCGGGCAGCGAGTTGCAGCTGCAGACCGGCACCGCGCATTTCGGCGCCGTCGAGATCCTGCCGCGGATGCTGGACTGGCTGAAATCGGTGCAGACCGTGGGCAGCGGCGCCGGCTGACCCGCCGACGCCGCCCCCCGGTCAAAAAGCGCTGTCAGAACGGGTGCGGATCCAGCATCCGGTGCATGAAGCGGCGTTCCTCGAAGGCGACCACCGCCGGATGCCGGATGCCCAGCCGGGTGCGCAACCGGCGCAGGGTGTCGGCCTCGTCGACCTCCTTGCCGCCCAGTCCCGCCTCGGCCAGGGTCAGCGCCAGGTTGCCCTCGCAGCGCAGGGTGTCCGGGTGGTCGGGGCCGAGGATGTCCAGGAGTTTGCCGCGCAGCTCCCGCATGATGGTCAGGGACGCCTCGGTGTTCTTCAGCTCGGCGTCGCAGACGGCCAGGTTGAACTGGGCGGCCAGGGTGTAGGGGTGCAACGCGGGCAGCACGTCCGCGAAGAGCTCCGCGCTCAGCAGGGCCAGCCGCCGCGCCTCGGTGAGCGTGCCGGCGGCGCGCACCACGGCCGCGAGGTTGTTGATGCAGACGATGGTGTGCGGATGCTTCTCCCCGAGGGCGTTGCGGTAGGCCGCCTCGACCCCCTCCATCTCGTTCTTGGCCTGCTCGATGTCGCCGCGGGACAGGATGGTCGTCGCCCGGCTGAGCCGGCAGGCCAGGGTGTCCGGGTTGGCCGGGCCCAGGTTGTCGAGCAGCCGGACGTAGGTCTCGTCGAGCAGCCGGCCCGCCTCGTCCGGCACGCCCGCGCTGCGCAGCGACACGGCCAGGTTGACCCGGGCGTTGAGGGTGCCGCGCGCCGAGTCGCCGAGGGTGGAGGCGTAGTCGTCGACCACGCCCCGCAGCACCGCCACCGACTGTTCGTACTCGCCCGCCTCGCGCAGATCCCGGCCGTACGCCGACGCGGAGATCAGCGTGTACGGGTCGGCGGCCCCCAGGACCAGCCGTCGTTTGTGCAGGGTGTCGTCGTCGTGCTTGCGGGCCAGCCGGAAGTCGCCGAGCAGCCGGTAGGAGACGGCGAGGTTGAACTGCGCGCTCAACGTCCGCGGGTATTCCTCGCCGAAGTCCAGGGCCCAGGCCGCGTAGGTGCTCCGGTCGAGCTCCAGCGCCTCGGCGTAGCGGCCCAGCGCCTTCAGATCGGCGGCCAGGCTGCCGAGCGTCATCAGCGTGTACGGGCTGGCCGCGCCGAGGAACTCCCGCTGCTCCTCCAGGGTCGCCTTGTTGAGGTCGTGCGACTCCTCGAACCGGCCCTGCTCGCGCAGCAGGTTGGCCAGGTTGAAGCGCAGGCTCAGCAACTGCCGGCGCAGGACCTGCTGCTGCTCGGGCCGGCCCTCCGACGCCGCCAGCAGCTGAGTCCAGTCCCGGTCGATCCGGCGGGCCAGGCTCTCGCCCTGGTGGTAGGCCCCACGGAACCACAGGTAGCGGACCCGGTCGACGAGCAGCTCGCGGACCGACGCGTCGGTGCAGCTCGCCGCGTCGGACACCTCCAGGTGCGGCCACAGCATCCGGAACCGCGGCCACGACTGCGGGTTGTCCACCTCGCCGCGGGGGCGGGCGGCCGCGAGCATCAGGTGCATGTCGTGCCGCGCCTCGGCGCGTTCGTCCTCGGTCATCCGGTCCCGGATGACGTGCTGCAGCAGCCGGTGCACGTGCACCCCGCTCTGCGCGTCCAGCCGCAGCAGCGCCAGCCGGTTGATGTGCTGGACCAGCTTGCCGCGTTCCATCCGCTCCGACGTGCTGACGTCGACCAGCCGCAGCGCCCGGCCCATCTCCTCGCTGTGGATCAGCTCGAGCGCGATCTCCGGCGCCAGCATCGAGCACAGCTGCAGCAGCCGGTAGGCGCCCTGCGACCGGCTGCGCAGCCGGTCGAGCGAGAGGTCCCAGGTCCTCTGCACGGACTGCGCGCTCTCCTGCTCGTCGGGCAGGACCCGCGGGCCGTGCTCGACGATCTGGTCGAGGTACTCCGCGACCGGCGTTCCGGTGTCGGCCAGCCAGGCACCGGCCGCGGCCACCGCGATCGGCAGGTCGCCGAGCGCCTCGGCCACCCGGTTCGCCTCGTCGGTGGTCAGGCTGGGCACCCGGCGGCGCAGGTAGGTGATGCTCTCCCGGCGGGCGAACACCTCGATCGGGATCGTCTCCACGGTGTCGCGCCACTGCAGGTTGCGCGACGTCACCAGGACGTGCCCGCGGCCGCGCGGCAGGAACTGCCGGACCGCCTCGATCTCGTCGGCGTTGTCGTAGATGATCAGCCACCGTTCGTACGGCTCGCCGCGCTCCAGCGCGTTGAGCACGGCCCGGGTCGTCTCGGTCACCCGCCCGATCATCGGCAGGCGCAGCCGGGTCGCCAGGTCGCCGAGTCCGACGTCGATGAACTGCGGCGGGTCGGCGGTGATCCACCAGACCAGGTCGTAGGCGGCCTGGAAGCGGTAGACGTACTCGATCGCCATCTGGGTCTTGCCGATGCCGCCCATCCCCTGCAGCGCGATCGGCGCGGAGCCGGGCAGCAGGGCCATGCTGCCGGTGGCGTTGAGCAGCCGGCGCAGGTCGCGCAGGTCGTCCTCGCGGCCGGTGAAGCGCATGTTGCGGGCCGGCATGTTGACGATGGCGGGCGCGATGCCGGGGTACCGGCCGGCCGCGGCCACGGCCGCCCGGACCAGCGCCTCGTTGCGGCGGCCGACCAGCTGCAGGATCCGTTCCGCGGCCTCCATCGCGGGCTGCCCGTGCACGTGCGCCGAGCTGGCGAGGGGGTAGCCGGGCAGGGTGCGGATGTCGCTGATGTAGGCGGCGAGCGGCGGCCGGAAGCCGTACTCGTCGCGTTGCAGGACCGCGCTCTCGGCGTTCTCGTTGGCGTCGGACAGCAGGGTCAGCGTCCGGGCCGACGACTTGACCTGCTCCCCCGGGTGCCGCTGCGGGTCGAAGACGCGCAGCCCGGCGTGCCGGAGGATCTGCTCGATCCACTCCGCCCACACCTGGTCCCGCGGGGCGTAGCGCAGGACGACCTCCTCCTCGAGGGCCATCAGCCGGCGTTCGAAGCGGGCCAGGCCACCGGTCCGGGTGCCCTCGTCCATCGGCTGCATCCGGGTGACGACCCCGTTGGTCAGGTACGACGTGAGGCGCTCGTAGGACGCCAGCAGCGAGGTGGGTGCGCCCGGCCGGTCGCCGAAGGTCGCGAGGGTCTCCTCGAACGCGTAGAAGGCGCTGTACGGCACCTCGACGGCGGCCCAGTAGAGCTGCCGGTCCTCCTCGGCCAGGTGCTCGGGTGTGGCCCCGAAGCGCTGTATGGCCAGCGCCCGGCCGGCGTCCACCTTCTCCTTCTCGGCCTGGTCGACCCGCATCGGCACCGGGAACACCCGGATGTTGCGGGTGCTGTAGGTGGTCAGCACCCGGCGGGCCACCTGGGCCGCGCCGTCGATGCCCTGCTCGCTGAACGTGAAGCAGTCGACCAGCAGGTCCGGCAGGTGGATCGTGCAGATGTCGGCGAAGTCGCTGAGCCCGGTCCGGCTGTCGATCAGGGTGTAGTCGAACTCGCTGCGCATGCTCGCCCGCAGCGCCTTGAAGAACAGCGCGCCGTCCCGGTGCTCGAGGAACGTGTCCCAGTCCAGGGCGCCCACACTGGTCCGGTAGTCCTGGTTCTGCCGGCCCGCGGACAGGAAGTGCAGCTCGCCGCCGCCGGGGAAGGTCGCGGTGAGCGGGAACGCGTGCCGCCGCACCTGGGCCAGCTCCTCGTGCCAGTTGGCCGGCCGGCTCTGGTCGTGCCGGGCGCTCTGGTCCTCGTACTCCCGGATCAGGTTGATGATCCCGCCCTGATCCTCGAAGAGGTCGGGGTTCATGAACGGGTGGAAGAACCGGTGCAGGCCCGGTGATTCCAGGTCCCAGTCGGCGACCAGCACCTTCTTGCCGGCGCTGGCCAGGATCCAGGCGACGTTGGCCAGCGCCATGGTGCGACCGGTCCCACCCTTGAACGAGTAGAAGGTGATGACCTGGCCCTGCCGGTCTTGGGTCATGAGTCGTTCTTTCTCTGCTGTGTCGGTATCGCCGTGGCGCCCTTCGGCGTGAACTTCGGGCCGAGCATCAGGTAACGACGCCGGGCCTCGGTCACCAGTACGGGCAGGCCGTCGACGAACTGCTGCAGGTCGTCGACGCCCATGACGTCGAGCGGTTCGGCCCGGCCGACGGTGTCGGCGACCAGCCGGGGCAGTTCGGCGCCGCCGGTACGGTACTGCCGGTCGCTGCGGTTGACGAGCACGACGCACAGAGCCCACTCGGGCAATGCGCGGACCGCCCGGGCCAGGGCCGCCCGGCCGGCCTGATCGGCGCCGGCCCAGGGGTCGATGAGCACCAGGGTGGCGCTGTGGCTGGCCGCCGCCGGCTCGGTGGTCAGGGCGACGGTCTCCGACGACAGCCCGAGCCGTTCGGCGGTGTGCACCACGTACTGCACCAGCGGCGAGGTCTGCGCCGCGCCGAACGGCCGCCACGCCTGCGGTTCCGGACCGTACGTCGCCGGGTCGCGGCCCGGCGGGATCCCGTCGCCGGCCGGGGCCGCCACCACCACCAGGAACTGCGTGCCGGCCGGGGCGACCCCGGACAGGTCCTCCGGCGGCGGCGCCCAGGACGGGCCCACCGGCGAGTTCTCCGCGACGTCGACGATCCGGCGGGCGATCCGGTCGAGGATGATCTCGTACTCGGCCCGGAAGGACGGCAGCATGCACAGCGCGCGCAGCCCGTTGTCCACGTAGGCCGGGACGTCGGCGCCGAGCTGGATCGCCTCCTGGATGTCCGAGCTCATCTGCCAGGAGAACACCGGCAGCCACAGCACCGGCAGGATGTGCTGATGCTTGTCGGCGTCGCCCTCGAGGTCGCGCAGGCGCTGCGCGAACGCCTCCCGCTCGCGCAGCGGCCAGGACTTGTTGAAGTAGCCGGGCGAGTAGAGCGGGACGAACACCTCGGCCATCGCCAGCGCGTCGCCGAGTGCGGCGTTCCAGTCCGACCCGGCCAGGATCAGATCGTCGATGAACCCGGTCACCAGTCCGCTCGCCGGCTGGGCCAGGCGCCGGACCCGCTCGGTCAGATCGTCGTAACAGACCCGCACCCAGCGGTCGCTGTCGGTCGGTTCGACCGGCGACGGGGCCGAGTGGGCATAGCTGAGGAAGAAGTACGCGCCGCGGCGCGGGGCGGCCACCCCACCGGACACCGGCGAGCTCACGACGCCTCCTCGACCGGCGCGGCGCCCACCTCGACGTGGTACGTCAGGAAGATTTCCCGGATCCGCATCGCCAGCCTCCAGACCACGTGGTGATAGGCCTCGTCCTGTTTGGTGCGCAGCAGACCGTAGATGCCGTTGTCCCGGTAGTCGGCCGCCAGCTCCGGTTTGGCCAGGCCGAGCGGGTCGAAGTGCTGGAACTCCCGGATCACCGCCGGCATCCCGGAGCGTTCGGTCGGCACCCACAGGACCGGCACCACCGCGCTGACGTGACCCGGCATGCCGGTCGCCCGGGCGATCACCCGCCGGGCGGTGAACAGCTTGAGCTCCCGGGCACACCACTGGCTCTGCAGGTAGGCCGGCGAGAGCAGCGGGACCAGCACCTGACAGGTGACGGCCGCCTCCAGCAGCTCCGGGCGCCACCGGTCGCCGCCACCGATGGTCCGGTCGATGAAGCCCGGATCGACCCCGATCGGCGGGCTCAGCAGTTCGTTCACGTTCAGCGACAGGTCGCTGAAGAATCGCAGCACGAACCCGTCGCGGTCGGCGGGCGGCGCCGGCAGCCGCAGGTCACGCACGTGCGCGTAGCTGACGAAGAACACCGGCGCGATCAGCCCGCCGGACAGCTCGTCCCAGGCGGTCATGGCGCGGGACTGTTCAGGGTCTGCGCCAGGCGGCGCACGAAGCGCTCGCCGCTGCCGGTCAGCGCGCCGCTGGCGAGCAGCGTCTCGGCCGCCTCCGCGGTCCAGTCGCGGTAGTGCAGGTATTTCTCCCGGGCCGGCTCCCCCGGGCGCGAACGCCACAGCTCGGCCACCGCCAGATGCGCGTACGCCCCGTGCAGCACCCCCTCGACCGGCCGCGGGTCGGGGCGCCAGCCCACCCGGAACCGGGCCTGGAAACCGGGATCGTAGAGATCCACGTGGTCGGCCAGGGCGCCCAGCTTCACGTGCTGGAACTCGTGGACCATCAGGACCGCCATCTCCGCCGGGCCCGCGTAGGCCAGGCCGATGGCCGGGTAGGCCTCCCGGGCGGTCGCGGCCCGGGGCGACCCGTCGGCGCCGGGCTGCAGCGGGGTGATCACTCGCAGGCCGGCGGTGAGTCCGGGCAGGTGGCCGGCCGCCTCGTCGGCGACGATCCGGTACGCCGCGGTCAACGTGCTGGTCCACCGCCGGTGGGCGGCCTCGTCGAGCCGTGGCAGGACCGGCCACTCGAAGCAGTCGCGGTGCGCGTCCACGTCATCGAGCGCCGGCGACCAGGCTCCGGTGTCCGCGTGCCGGACCGGCGACCACGCGGCCGGCTCCAGCGGCCGGCCGGCGATCGACACGGTCCCCGCCTCGCCGACGGTCAGCGGCAGCAGGCCGGCCGGTCCGGGCACGGCGACCGCGGCGACCGCGGGCAGCCGGACGTAGCCACCGGCCGACACGACCTGCACCGTGGCCGGCCGGCCGGTCCGGATGGCGGCGGCCGCGGCCAGGTTGCCGAGGAGACGCGGGTCGGCCTGCCGCCGCAGGCAGCGGTCGGCCCACACCCGGACGTACGGATGCCCGAGGATCTCGCGGACCGTTCGCGGGTCGTCGCCGCTCATCCGTACCAGCGCGGCCCAGGGGTGTTCGTCCCCGACCGGCGCGAACGTGTCGGCCAGCTCCTCCAGGAGCGCCTCGACCAGCTCGGCCTGCAACTGGTCGAGCAGGTCGACGGTGGCGACGCTGACGTGGCCGGTCGCGATCTCCTCGATCACGTCGGCCGGGATCGCCGCGGTGGGCGGCTCGCCCGGCGAGGGCGGCATGGACGTCGACTCCATCAGTTCCTTCAGGTCGGCGCAGAACACGGACGGGTTGGCGAAGCCCGTGCCGGTCCGGTAGCGGTGCGCGAACAGTCCGCCGCCGCACCGCGCCACGACCGGGCAGGATCGGCACTGCGCGCAGAGGGCGTCCAGGCCGGTCAGCCGGGCGGCGAGACCGGGGTGGCCCAGCGTCTCGTCGACGCTGTGCGTGAAGACGGTGCGCGCGGTGGCGGCCGCGCCGTGGTAGGCGATCTTGAGGGAGTCCGCCTGCTCCCAGGCTCCGTCCGACTCGACCACCAGCACGTCGACCGGGTCGAGCCCGAGCGCCTCGGTGTGGCTGGGGCCGCCGCGCGCGGTCGACTCCAGCGAGTCGAGGATCCGGATCGGGACCGGGCGGCCGTCGTCGGTCCAGCGCCGGTGGATCCGGAGAAGCCAGTCGGCGTACGGCGTGGCCGACCCGTCCGGCCTCGGCGGCGGGTTGTCCCAGGTCGCGTGGGGCAGCAGGAACTCGATCCGGGGCGGTTCCTCGGCACGGACCGCTTCGTACACGTCGATCGGGTCGTTGCGCACGTCGATGGTGCAGAGAATGCCGGCGTACGCGGCGCGGAACTCCGGCCGGCGCAGCAGCCGCAGCGCGGCCCGGACCCGGTCGTAGCTGCTCCCGCCGTTGCGGAACCGCCGGTGCCGGTCGTTGGCCGCCCGGTCGCCGTCCAGCGAGACGCCGACCCCGACCCGCTCCCGGACGAACAGGTCGCAGATGGCCGGGGTCAGCCCGATCCCGTTGGTCTGCAGGCTGAGCCGCAACGGCACCACGGGGTCGACGATCGACCGGAGGCGTCTGATCACCTGGTCGAGACCGTCGAATCCGAGTAGCAGCGGCTCACCGCCGTGCAGCACCACATGCACAGCGTGCAGCCCGTGCGCAACCGCGTGCTCGGCGATCCGCTGCGCGGCGGCGACCACGGTGGACGACGCCATGATCATCGGCTGGCCGCGCCAGCTCTGGTCGGCGTGCTCGTAGACATAACAGTGGTCGCACGCCAGATCGCACCGGCTGTGGACCTTCAACACATATTGAGTAAGGCCGGGTTTACCGAGGCCGGACGGAGGGGAGTCCTCGTGGGCCCTCGCCACGGTCTACAGCGTCGAATTGAAGGTGGCCACGGCCACCTGGGACAGACGCGACCGGGTCTCGTGGCGCTGAGTCAGCCATCGACGACGATCGGCCTCGAGCCGGCCGAGCGGCCGGGCGGTGACCGAAGGGTGGCTCGTGTGGCTGGTCGCCGAGTTTTCCTCGACTCGCTCCACCATGAAATCTCCCCCAAGAACGGCGATGTGATCACAAACCCGGCGAGGCGCCGGCGAGGAATCAGCATACTGAATACGCTGCGCCAAGTCACCGTTGCTCTGCGCAAGTATTCCGGTCGGGGTGACGCCCGCTGACCATGGTGGAACGCCCGGGACCGCGAAGGTCCCGGGCGTTCCGTTCGCGCCGGTCAGACGTTCCAGACCTGGAGGGCGGAGAACTGGCCGGCCGGCCAGCCCGAGTTGGCGGTGACGTTCACCCGGAGGTAACGCTGGGTGGTCGCGGTAAAGGTGATCGCCACCGTGTTGCTCGCCGTCGGGGCAAAGCTGTAGGTGGCCGAGTCCTTCACCGTCGTCCAGGTCGAACCGTCGGTGCTGCCCTGGATCGACAGGGTCTCGGTGCGGGCGCCCCAGCCGGCCGGGAGCTGCAGGACCACCCGGCTCGCCGACTGGGCCGCGCCGAGGTCGACCTGGACCCACTGCGGGAAGGCGTTGTTCGGGCTCTCCCAGTAGGTGTTCTGGTCGGCGTCGGTCACGTTGCCGGAACCGTAGACGTCGTTGTGGCCCGACTCCGCCGTCGGCTTGCCGGCCGCCAGGTTGGTGCTCGTCGTGCCGGCGCCGGTGCCGGTCAGGGCGGTCGCGGTGCTCACGCCGCCGCCGGTGACCGTCAGGGTGCCGGACCGCGTGCCGGACGCGGTCGGGCGGAACGTCACGGTGACCGTGCAGGAGGCGCCGGCGGCGAGGGACGTGCCGCAGGTGTTCGACTGGGCGTAGTCGCCGGTGACCGCGGCGGCCGGCGACGTGGCGGCGGCGGTGCCGCTGTTGGTCACCGTCACCGCCTGGCCGGTGCTGGTGGTGTTCAGCGCCTGGGTGCCGAAGGTGAGCGACGACGGGTTCGCGGTCAGGGCGGGCGCCGGGGTGGTGGTCGAGCCCATGCCGGTGCCGGACAGCGCGATCGTGGTGGTGATGCCGGACGCGGTGACCGTCAGGGTGCCGGTCCGCGAACCGGCCACCGTCGGTGCGAAGCGCACGCTCACCGTGCAGGAGGCGCCGGCCGCCAGCGAGGTACCGCAGGTGTTGGTCTGGGCGAAGTCGCCGGTGGTGGCGATGCCGGCGACCGGGGCGGCGGCCGAACCCGAGTTGGTCACGGTGACCGTCTGGGCGGCGCTGGTCGTGCCGGTGGCGACCGTGCCGAAGCCGAGCGCCGACGGGCTGATCGAGATCAGCGAGCCGTTGTCCGGCAGGTAGGGCGGGAACGCCGGGTTGGTCACCTGGGTGCAGGCGGACGAGCCGAAGATGCCGGAGTTGCCGCCGCCGTCGGTCAGCGTGAAGCCGACGCCGCAGTTGTACTGGGCGGCCGGGCCGAGCGTCCCGGTGGCGGTGCTGTCGGAGATCGTCGCCGAGCCGCCGACCTGCTCCTGCACGACGTACGAACCGGTGTTCTGGATCGTCGCGTTGTTGATTTTGACGTTGGTGATCTGCGAGCCGGACACGAACTGGATCGCCTCGAACGGGCTCTGCTGGATGAGGATGTTGTCGACGTTGGTGAGCCCGGTCATCGCGCCGTCGCGGGCGTCGAACCAGAGCGCACCCACGCCGAACTGCCAGTTCGGGTCGAGGCCGCCGGACCGGATGATGGTGTTGCGCAGGACGTCGGTGCGGCCGAGCGTGGTGGACGCGAAGCGCTGCGCGACGTGGATGCCGCCACCCTGGGTGAGGCCGGAGTCGATCACCCGGTTGTCGGTGACGAAGTTGTCGTGACCGCCGTAGATCGCGATGCCGTTGGCGAGGATCGGATACTGCACGGTGTTGTGGTCGAACGAGTCGTTCGCGTCGGCCACCGACTCGGCCCAGGTCGCCAGGCCGTCGTCACCGGTGTTGCGGATGTCCGAGTTGGTGACCTTGGAGTTGGTCACGCCCTTGTGGAAGTTGACGCCGTCGGCGGTGACGTTGCGGATCCGCATCCCGGCGAAGACCAGGTTGTCCATCGGCCCGTCCATCCACGCGCCGACCTTGAGGTGCTCGATCCAGAGCCGGTCGACGGTGGAGTTGCTCATCGCGCCGCCGACCGCGTTGACCTGTGCCGAGTCGTTGCGCTCCTGCACATCACCGAAGATCGCAAAATCAGCGAGGTGTACGCCGGTGCTGGCGTTGGGTGCGTCGTTGCCGTAGAAGCCGGGGGCCGCGCCGACGACCGTCGAGTACCACATGCCGGCGCCCTTGATCGTCACGTTGTTGACCGCGACGTGCCCGGGGATCTTGAAGGTGCCGGCCGGGATCCACACCGTGCCGCCGGCGCCGGCCGACTGGATGGCCGAGTTGAACGCGGCGGTGGCGTCGGCCGCGCCGGTCGCGTCGGCGCCCTTCGAGGTCACCGAGACCGAGCCGGCCGGCTGCCCGAGGGCGCCCGCCACGGTCTCGAAGTCGGCGAGGTCGATGGTGGTGGCCGAGGTGGCGGTCAGCCGGAACTTGGTGCCGGCCGGGTAGCTCGACGGCAGCAGCCGGTGCGCCTCGTCGTAGAAGTGGTGCGGGTTGCTGCCGGGCTGGTTGGTGAACGGGTAGCTGCCGTAGAACCAGCTGTACGCGTTGGTCAGCGTGAAGGCCGTCGACGCGGTCCCGTCGATCGAGAAGTTGAGCGGCGTCGTGTAGACCGAGCCGCCGCTGGAGTCGGGGATGCTGTAGCGGAAGACGATCGAGTTGGTCGCCACCGGGGTGGTGAACTCGACGTACTGCCCGGCGGCCAGGGTCACCGCTTTGCGGTAGGACGCCTCGGCGGCGAGCGTGTTGTAGGCGGCGGACGGGCCGATCACCGTGCCGTTGGTGGTCGAGCTCTCGGCCTGCACCTCCACGTAGGGCAGGGTGGCGCCGCTGCCACCGGTGGCGGCGGCCTGCGCCGGGGCCGCGTAGAAGAGCGTCGTGCCGAGCAGGGCCGCGCCGATGAGAGCGGCGCCGAGCCTTCTTCTGGACATGGGGATGCTCGCTTTCGGACGTGGCGACCGGGGAACGCCGCCGCATCAGGGGGATACCGGGCAACGTAACGTCCACGACACACAAGCGCAATATTGCGACAGAACTTTGCAAGACTCGGAGCGAAGTAGGGAAAAGACAGTGGACGTCGGCGATGAAGAGCGCCGACGTCCACATGGGCAGCAGTAAGGCGGGTCAGAGGGTCGTGTAGAACTCCGAGTCGTCCTCGGGGTGGAACTCGTGACCCCACGCGACCGGGGGTTCGATCTCCTCCCCCGGCCAGTGCGCGACCTCGACGCCGTCCTCGAGGTCACCCAGCATGTCGAGGGTGTCTACGCCGACCAGCGCGGTGCGGAACAGGGCACCTTCGGCATTGCGGTAGGTACGTTCCTGCTCGCGCCCGATCTCGACGGCGCGGACCCGGGCGGCCTCATGGTCGGCCGCCCGGAGAAGGTATACCGACGTCCGGTACCGGAAGAACGTCGTGTCGTCGGTGTACTCCGCGAAACGCATGCTGGTGCTGAACCACACGGTCACTCAACAGATCTTTCCGCGATAGTTGCTGTTGATGGCGAACCGGCCGTCGACGAGCATCTTGCGCGCCTGCGAGTCATGGCTCGACTTGGCCGTCTTGAGGGCGTCCCCGACGGTCATCTCCATGTAGTCCTTGCCGATCACGCTGCGGACGCCGCCCTTACGGTATTTCGCGATGAAGTCGGTGACCTTCATGCCCCGATTGGCGACGGCCGGGTCGGTCGGCGACAGGTTGACCTGCCGGGCGAACCGCTTATCGGCCGCGGACGGTCCGGTGTCCTCGTCGCCCTCGTTGTGCACGAGCACCGGCGTCGCTCCGGCCAGCACATAGTACGTGTGCACCCCGTCGACCGTGAGGTTGTACATGTCGCGTACACCGATCAGCGGAACGACGGCCGCGACGGACACCTCGGCCCCGTCGGTGGCCAGCCGATCGCCCGGGACCAGGTCGATGACCTCGACCCAGTCGTCGCGGGTGCGGTCGAAGAACAGGTGCGAAGCGGTGGTGTGGATGGTGGTGCGCCGGCCGTCCGCGTCCGTGACTATGAGGTCGGCCAGGTCCTCGTCGTGGTTGATCAGCTGGGCGGTCACCGTCCGGTCCGAGGTGATCCCGGTTTCCGGGTCGGTCGTCCGCACGACGTCGCCGGGCACCACGTCACCGATCGGCTTGGTGCTGCCGTCGGACATCAGCACCAGAGTGGTGGGCACGAAGCTGCTGCAGGTGAGCTTTCTAGGTTTGGAGGCGTTCGCGGCCGCCGCGGCCGCTTCCGCCTCGGCGGCTTCGTCCGCTTCGGCCTTGAGGATGCGGGTCTCCAGGGCCACCGCCGGCGCCTCGAACTCCTCGCCGCCGAAGAGCAGCAGCACGTCGACACCGACATCGAAGACCGTGGTGAGGACCATCAGGCCGGCCCACAGGCCGGACTTGAGGCAGTGGTAGTCGGCGTCCTCGACGCAGTACTTGCCGCAGTTGGCGTGGCAGCCGCCGGTCGGCACCACCTGGTCGTCCGGCATGCTGTAGGCGCAGGAGCCGCGGCCGCAGTACTTCTGCGGCGTCTTGCTGTGCTTGGTGCAGGCGCCGCGGCCGCAGGTGACGGTGTAGCCGAGGTCGGTTCCGCCGCTGCCGCCGTCGCTGCCCTCCCGGCTGTGGCCCTTGCCGCCTCCGCCGTTGCCGCGCTCGCTGGCCGGCACGACGTCCGGGCCGACGTAGCCGCCGCACATACCTCCGTTGCCGGGGGCACAGCCGGGCCGGTCGCCGTCGACCCGGAGACCGGTCGGGTCGGAGGTCGCCACCGGGTTGTCGCCCGCGTAGGTGTAGCCGCCGAGCTGGTTGGGGTCGGCCGTCTCGAGGACCGGGTCGGCGCTGATGAACCGCCCCAGCACCGGGTCGTACTTGCGGGCCCCGAGATCGGTGTAGCCGGTCGACGCCTCCACCGGCTTGCCCAGGTATCCGTGGGTCAGGTCGGGCCAGGCGGTGGTGGCCACCGTTCCCCGGTCCTCGCCGTACGGCTTGTACTGCTTGCGGGACACCTCATGGGTGGTGACGTCCATCGCCATCGTGCCGGTGCCGAGCGGGTCGGTGAACAGGTAGCTCGTTCCGCCGCCGGGCAGCGACGACCGGACCGCCACGCCGAGACCGCCGTGGGTGTAGGTGCGGACCGCGCCGAGGGTCGCCGCCGGGTTGACCGCGGTGTTGATCACCACTTCGGTGTCGCCGGCGAACAGAGTGGTGCGGCCCGGGTCGCGGCGGATCAGCTGATTGCCGTCCGCGTCGTACAGGTAGGCGGTGGTATCGGTGCCGGCGGCGACCTCGGCCAGCCGGCCCTCGTCGTCCCACTTCAGCGCCTGTCCCGCCGCCTTGGTCGGGGTGCGGGTGAGCAGGTTGCCGTCGACGTCGTAGACCAGGCTGGTCGGGTCGGCACCGCCCTTGGTCGCCGTCAGCGTGTGCGGCTGGCTGCCGGTCCGGTTGCAGCCGGTCGTGCAGCCGTTGGTGTAAGTGGTGGTGACGTCGGTGCCGCCGTTGGTGGCGTGGTCCACCGTCTCGGTGCGGTCACCGATCGGATCGTAGGCGTAGTTCTGCCAGTACGATCCGGCCCGGTTGGCGACCGTCCCGGTCGAGCAGTCGCCGTCGACGGTCTTCGCCTCGACCAGCCGATCCAGGGTGTTGTAGCGGTAGCACTGGGCGTCGGTGACGACGTTGCCGCTCTCCGACTGCTTGTCCACCGCCGTCAGGGGGTTGCCGGCGTCGTCGTAGGTGTATTTGATGTCGTCGACCAGCGGGCCGATCCCCTGCGAGCGGTACACCTGGCGGCCGGTGAGCCGCAGTGTGTGCTCGTCGTAGGTGAGCAACTGCTCGGCCTGGGTGGCCGAGCTGCCCATGGTGATCCGGGACGGCTTGCCGAAGTCGCCGTAGTTCGTGCCGGACACGTACTGGTCGATGCCGGTGGTGGTGCTCGGCGCGCCGAGCCCGTCGTAGCCGTAGGTGATGGTCTCGCCGGCCATGCCGGTGACGGCCGGGTCGGTCTGCCGGGCGACCTGCTCGGTGTTCGCGGTGTACGCGAACGTGGTCGTGTATTCGGTCGGGAGCGGCTTCTCGACCGTCGGCAGGGTGATCTTCGTGCCGAGCGGATTGCCGAGCGCCGAGTAGCCGGTGACGGCCGTCGTGTAGTTGCCGGTCACCCCGTTGACGTAGCGGGTGGACGAGGTGGGCTTGCCGATCCGGACGGTGTCGTAGGCCCAGGAGGCGTACTGGAAACCGCTTTTGCTCTTGTCGGTGGCGGTGAGTTTCCGGCCGAGCAGGTCGTAGGTGTAGTCGAGCTCGATGCCGCGCGCGTCCCGGACGGCTACCGCCTGGTCGGCGTCGTCGTAGCGGATGACGTTGCTGCCGGTGTCGGGGTCGCCGTGCGAGGTGAGACGACCGCGCAGGTCGTAGCCGAACGTCCAGGCCGCATTGTCCGGGCCGGTCACCTTGGACTGCTTGCCGAGCGGCGTGTACTCGTACGCAATCGGCTGTGATGTGCCGCCGGCGGCGGTGAAACCGGCCGTGACCGAACCGCTCAGCGTGGGCTGCACGGTGTACTGCTCGAGCTTGCTGGTCTGGCCGCGGGCGTCGGTGGTGGTGGTCGTCGCGACCCCACCGGCCGGCGGCACCGAGGTGACCCGGTCCCCCTGGTAGGCGGTGCGGGTGTGCCAGGTGGCGGCGCCGTTGTGCTCGGCGGTCGTCTGCGTGACGTGACCGAGCGCGTCGTGGTCACTGACCGTGGTGTCGGGGATCGACACCTGGGAGAGATGGTCGGAGATCAGCGTCTTGCCGGGGTTACCGGCGGTCGAGTACGCGTTGTTGGTCAGGACGACCCAGCCGTGCGTGTCGTACTGGGTGTCGGAGACGGTGATGGTGCCGTTCTCGCCGTGCTGCTGGGTCTCCAGCGGCCGCAGCATCGCGTCGTAGAGGGTCTCGGCGGTCGCGTACGCGTTGTTGTCGAGCAGCGTGCTGGTCGCCACCACGGTCGGCGCCGTCGCCGAGACCGTGTAGTCGTAGGTCAGGTTGGCGGCCGCCCCGGCCGCCCTGCTCTTGTTGGGCAGCCAGACCGCGGTGAGCCGGCCGAGCGCGTCGTAGCTCTCCGAGGTGAGCTGCCCGGCGACGTCGGCGGTGGCCGTCGGCAACTGCCGGGCCGGGTCCATGGTGACCGAGGCGAGCTGGCAGTCCGCACTGGACGTGGTCACCGCGGCGCAGGCGGCACCCGGCGTCACCTGGGTGACCGTGCTGACCGTCTGCGGCAGCGCGCCGGCGGCCGGCGAGATCCGGGTCCAGACCGTCTGGGCCAGGCTGGTGGTGCCGTCGGCGGCGGTCGAGTTCGGGGTGCGGGTGGCCGAGACCACCCGGCCGTACCCGTCGTAGGTCTTCCGAAGCTGATCGACCCAGGTGGTGGCGGCCGAGGCCAGTTGAGTGAGGGTGATGTCGCCGAATGCCGGCTTCACCGCGCCGCTCTGCCCGTCGACCGCGAACGCGTTGCCGTCGTAGGCGGTGCGCCCGCCGGACAGCAGCGTGCCGGTGGCGCCGGCCCCGGCGGCCGAACAGTCCTGCTGGGTGACCAGGGTCTCGGCCGCGACCACCACGGTCGGGTCGGTGCCGGTCAGATATTTGGTGAAGGTGCACTTGGGGACGTTGCCGGTCGCCCCGATCTCGCCCCGGTCGTCGGACTGCACCTCCAGCCCGACCGCGTTGTAGAAGGTGTCCTTCTCGGTCCTGCGCCAGCCGTAGGAGACCTTCTGCCGGGCGATCGACTTGGCGTCGCGGACCATGTTCGCGGTCAGCGCGGTCAGTCCGGTGCGGGCCCGGGACGCGGTCTGCCCGACGTTCGCCGGCACGCTGACGGTGGTGCTGTCGATGTCGCCGCCGTCGCCGGTGTACTGCACGGTCTCGAAGACCCGGCCGGCCCAAAGGTTGTTGTCGGCCACCGTGACCGTGCCGTCGGTGCTGGTCAGCGGGTCGCCGCCCATGCCGAGGAAGTAGTACGTCTTGGTGAGCGTCTTCCGGTCGTGCACCTCGGTGCCGTCGGTGTAGTGGAACACCGCCGGGTCACCGGTGGTGACGTCCACCTCGGGGTAGCCGCGGAACTGGCCGTAGGTCCGGTTCTTGGCCTTGACGGTCTCGTTGTCGTCGTAGTGCCAGCCCGGTTTACCGACATACGCATATGAAGTGACCAGCGTCGGCTGCGAGCCGTCCTGGTAGTTGTTGTACCGGTCGAGCGTGGTGACCTTGGTGACCGGGTGGGTGTAGAACCAGTCGAGCAGCGGCGCGGGCTGTCCCTCCGGCGTCCAGTAGATCGGGAAGCACCCGGTGGTGTTGGTAGCCGGGTCGGACGGCACGGTCGAGCAGTCCGGCGTGCTGTAGACGACATCGGTCTCGGCGCCGGTCTCGGAGAGGACCGAGCTGATCCGGTTGTGGTACATCCTCGGCAGGCCGGGCAGGGTGCCGACCCGGTTGGCGATCTGGATCGGGTTGAAGGTCACCGCGGGCATCGAAGCGTCCGCGGCCGCCCCGCCGATCCGGTCGAGGCCGGTGTGCTGGATGGATTCCAGCCACAGCGACGGGGCGTGGTCGCCGCCGTCCGGGAAGGTCTGCCCGAAGTCGTAGCGGTCGACCTGCTTGGTCGCGCCGTTCACCTGCACCTGGGTGGTGATCGAGGCGAGCCGCTTGCGGGACCAGAACGACGGCGAGTGGTTGGTGCAGTCACCGCTGTCGCCGCAGCTCAGGTCGACCGGCACGTCCGGGTAGTACTCGGGGTGCGCGGTGCCGAACGAGCAATCGAGCGTGCAGCGCTCGGCGGTGGTGAAGACGACCTGCTCGGGCGCGGTCGCCGCGAAGATGGTCGACGCGGTCATGCCGTAGTCGATGCGCTTGAGGGTGCCGCCCCGGACGTACGAGACGGCGATGTTCTTCAGGTTCGGGCCGTACGTGTTGGTCTCCGGCGCGTAGTAGTACGCCATCGCGTTGTGGTGCGCGTCCACGACGTAGTCGAGGTTGAACCGGTAGCCCAGGGTGCAGGCGGTGTCGGCAAACGTCGACGAGTCGGAGCAATCGGCGGCGCCGGCGTGCGCCTGGTAGACCGGCATGGTCCAGGCCGACTTGGTCTCCTCGGCGCCGGTGGTCCAGCCGGGCAGGTGGTTGAGGCCGAAGTAGTACTGGGTGCCCTCCTCGGTGACCCGGAAGTACTCGCCGTTCTTCGTGCCGTTGGTGGCGCCGGTCAGGTTCTCGATCTTGGTGGTGGCGCTGTCCGAGACCGGGTGGAACGTCTTGGTGGTGTCGTCGTAGACGATCGGCGTGGACGAGCCGTTCAGCGACAGGGTCAGGATCTGCCCGGCCCAGCACTGGTCGCCGTCGCCCTTCGGTGCGCCCGAGCCGGTGACGTCCTCGCAGCCCTTGTAGGTTCGCTCGACGTAACTCTCCCCCGTCGACCAGCCGTCGCCGAGCCACGACGGCTGGCTGTTGGTGGTCTCGGTGAGCGCGTCCTGCGACGACGAGTTGTAACCGAGCGCGATCGAGGGCGAGGCGCCGCCGATCGCGGACGGTACCGCGATCGGGTAGCTGTAGGTGAACGCGCCGGTGTTGCCGCTCACCGACCAGGTGCCGCCGGGCGACAGCGGGGTGGCGGTGTAGTCACCGGCCGGGCCGCTGGCCGCGGCGTCGGCGGCGAGCACGGTAGCGCCGGTCGAGGCGAGCGCGACCTTCGCCGACAGGGTGCTCGACACCGGAGTCTGCGTCTGGCACGCCGGGACCGCCGGGGTGGTCAGCGCGCAGGCGGGCAGGCGGACGAGCCGCAGCCGGGAGGCGAAGTCACCGCCGTACGCGTCCTTGAAGGTGGCCGGGTCGACGGAAAGGTCGACCTTCCCGGTGCCGGTGACGCTGAACAGGATGCCGTGCACACCGGCCGCGGCCGCGATCGACGCGTCGACCGTCGCGACCTTGCCGCCGGTGACGTGCACGGCCGAGGCGGTGGGCCGGGCGGCGTGCCCGGCCGGGTCGTACTTGCGGTAGGCCGCCGGCTTGGCAACCGGCCGGGTCACCCGAGCCTTGCTCAGGTCGACGCGTTTGGTGGCCGGCGCGCCCGGCAGCGGGACGTCCTTCGGTGCGGCCGAGGCGCTCTGCACCCCGATGAGTCCGATGAGTGCCGGTGTCGCCATCAGCGTCAGGATCGCCGTGGCGATCCGTTTGCGCCGAGACATGAGCCGGCGCGACTGACCAGTCGTGGACAGCATTTTCTCTCCCCCGTGTGCCGGGCAGGACTGCCCGGCACACGAAGGCTATGGACGAGCTTTGATCTACGTCTGTCCCGCGAAGGCTATCTAGACATAGATCAAGATCTCGGTTTCGTATCCCAGTCGGTCTCGCGCGCCGACCGTCCCAAAAGCCACATTTCCTCAAATGTAGCGGCCGAAATCGTCTCGGCCCCGTCGTGCAAAGTGGGGACCGGCCCCTCGGGCGCCGGGCCGTAGAGATGCTCGTACGCCACCACGCCGTCCAGCCCGCCGGTGTCGCGAGCGTGCAGCGTCTCGGCCAGCGACGCGGCCGCCACGTAGATGTCCAGATCCTCGTCGAACGCGACGTGCCGCAGCGACCGCTGCTCCTCGTCGACCTCGTCGTAACACCGGACCGGGAACGCCCGCATGTGCCAGGTCAGATAGGTCAACACCGGTTCAGCGTACGAGGTCATTCGCCACCCGCCCCGCCACCACCGGCCACCGAGCAGCCCGACCTCAAGGGCCAGCAGGAGGTCTACACCGGCGAGCGCGGGTCCGCCTTCGGCGCGGTGGGCGCCGGGGCCGGAGCCGTTACGACCCGACCTCGGTCACGCCGCAGGAAATTGTGACCGTCTGGCGTCTCAACCTCGAGTGGGGTTACGACGCGCGGGGTGATTCGCCGGTTCTCGTCTGATCGGCCGAGTGCCGCGCCCCGACCCCGGGGCGCGGCGCTCGGCTGCCGTCAGGTCAGCGGCAGGACCAGCTTCGAGTGGGCCGGGTCGACGTTGACGACCGTGCCGGCCGGGTAGCGCAGGGTGTGGTCGCGGTCGGTGGAGATGATCACCAGGCCGATGCGGTGGCCGGGGGCGAACACGTGGTCCTCGGGCTGCAGGCTCCAGCGGAACGTGTACGGCTGACCGGCCTTGATCGGCCGGGTCACGGCCGGCGAGAGGCGGTTGCGGACGTCCAGCCAACCCCGCGTGACGATCTCGTAGGGGGTCGACGCCACGATGTGCTCGCGGTGGGCGAAGCAGCCCGGGTCCTCCGGGATGCCGGGGCCGATGCAGTCCTGCTGGTCGGGGAGCGTGCGGGTGCCGGCCCAGCGGTCGGCGGTGCCGTAGTCGACGAGCATCGCGGTCAGGAACGGCGAATCGCCTGTCACGTCGGCACGCAGGGTCACCGTCGCGGTGCCGGACAGGCGCGTTTCACGCGCAAGGGCGGGCCCGAGATAGATCAGCCGGTTCGGGTCGGTCGCGGTCTCGTTCGCCACCAGGCTTTCCGGGGTACGCGCGGGATCGTCGACGAAACTCTGCCGAGGGCCGCTGCCGAGCTGCTGGGTAACGGCGCGCGCGGCCCGCAGCGGCCAGGCCGACGAGGTCCGCCACTGGTTCGGGGCGACCTCGACGTCGGCCACCGGGTCGCGCATGATGCCGGTGTCGATCCGGTAGAGCCACTGGTCGAACCACCGGTGCAGGGTGTCGAGCCAGACGTCGCGGCGCACGTTGAACGGGTCGGCGTGCGCGGCCTGGTGCAGCCAGATCTTCTTCGGCCCGTGCAGCGCGTTCCACCACTGCCCGAACTGCTGGGTACGCACGTTGTCGTCGTGCAGCCCGTGCACCACGAAGACGCTGGCCCGGACCTTCCCGGCGTCGCGCAGGTAGTCGCGCTCGGCCCAGTAGGCGTTGTAGTCCCCCGACTCGCGGTCCTGCTCCTTCTCCAGTTGCGCCATCACCGCGGCGCACGCTTCCGGATGCGCGCGGGTCAGCACCGCCTCGGCCAGGATGTCGGTGTCCTCACCCTGGAAGCCGCCGGGCGCGACCACCCCGCCGTTCGCCCGGTAGTAGTCGTACCAGCTGGAGATCGCCGCGATCGGCACGATCGTCTCCAGGCCACGCACCCCGGTGGCGGCGACCGCGTTCGGCAGGGTGCCGTTGTAGGAAACCCCGATCATTCCGGTACGCCCGGTCGACCACCCGGCGCTCACCGGCTGCCCGGCCTCGTCGAAGCCCGGCGCGCGCCCGTTGAGCCAGTCGACGACCGCCTTCATGCCGAGGGTCTCGTTGCGGCCGCCGGAGGTCGGGCAGCCGTCCGACCCGCCGGTGCCGAGGCTGTCGGCGAACGCGACCGCGTAGCCGCGCGGCACGAAGTAGTTGTCCAGGTAGCCGCCGAACGTGACGGTCGCCGCGGCCCGGTTGCTCTTCGGGGTGCCGGTGAGGGCGGCGCCACCCCGGTCGACGTCGTCGTGGTTCGGCACGTCGTTGAGGCCGGCGTAGTACGGGCTGGCCTGGAAGATCACCGGGACCCGTTTGCTGGTGGCCGGCCGGATGATGCGGACCGCGACCCGGTCGGGTTTGCCGTCGGCGTCGCTGTCGACCGGGGTCTGCACCCAGATCCGTTCCCGGACGGCCGAGGTGTAGTCGTAGATCGGTGAGGTGGGGCCCTTCGCACTCGCACTCGCGGTGGCGGGTGCGACGGCGGCCCCGGAGGCGGTGAGGGCACAGAGGGTGACGGCCATCAGCCGTATCAGTCGCATGGTCCGACCTTATCGGCGCTTATCGATGGATGTGATCCCGGTGGCCCGCCCGCGATCCCCGCCGGGCAGAATCCCCGATCATGAACCCAGTCGGCCAGGTCGCCGCCCTGCTAGCAGCCGTGATCCACGTCTACATCTTCGTACTCGAAGCCGTGCTGTTCCCCAAGCCGGCCGGTTACAAGACCTTCGGCGTGCCGGAGTCGGACGTCCCCGCCGTCCGCCCGTGGGCGTTCAACCAGGGCTTCTACAACCTGTTCCTGGCCGTGATCGCCGCCGTCGGCCTGATCCTGCTGCACACCGGCACGGCCCAGGCCGGCCGGGCGCTGGTCGCCGCCGCCTGCGGCAGCATGATCGCCGCCGCCCTGGTCCTGCTCGGCACCAACCGCCGGATGATCCGCGCCGCCACCGTCCAGGGCCTGGCGCCCCTGGTCGCGATCATCCTGCTGGTGGTTGCCTGATCCATTCCGCGGCCGGACGATGTCCGGGTGGCGGTACTGCGCTCGGTCAACGTCGGTAAACCCAAGGACGTCCTCTGGCGAGGACGCAACGTCTACACCGGCATCGGGAAGAGCCCGGTCGACGGTCCCGCCATGGTGCGGCGGCTCAACATCGACGGCGACGGCCAGGGCGACCTCGGCGGCCACGGCGGCGAGCAGCGCGCGGTCTTCGTCTACCAGCTCGGATCGTACGAGTATTGGCGGAAGTTCCTGGGCCGAGACGACTTCGAGTACGGGCAGTTCGGCGAGAACTTCACCGTGGACGGCCTGCCCGACGACGAGGTGTGCGTCGGCGACCGCTACCGGATCGGCGACGCGCTCTTCGAGGTGACCCAGCCGCGCGTCACGTGTTACCGGGTCGGGATCCGGATGGACGACCCGCGGATGCCGGCCCTGCTCGTGCAGCATCACCGTCCCGGCTTCTACTTCCGGGTGCTGCAGGAGGGCGAGGTGCGCCCCGGCGACGAGATCGTCAGGGTCGCCGACGGCCCGGAGAAGATGACGATCGCCGAGGTGGACGGCCTGCTCTACCTGCCCGGCCGCCCCCGTGACCGGATCGAGCGGGCGCTGCGCATTCCGGCGCTGAGCCCGGGTTGGCAGGGCTCCTTCGCGGCGATCCTGGCCGAGCCCGCGGCGAGCGGCAACGCCGGCCTGATCGACGCCGTGCCGCCGCCCGCGTGGCCGGGTTTCCGCCCGCTGCGGGTGACCGCGATCGTGCCGGAGAGCGCCACGATCGCCTCGGTCCGCCTGGCCGACCCGGACGGCACGCCGCTGCCCGCCGCCCTGCCCGGCCAGTTCCTGACCGTGCGGCTGGAGCCCGGCCTGGTCCGCAGCTATTCACTGTCCGGCCCGCCCGGCGCCCCCGAATACCGGATCAGCGTCAAGCAGGAGCCACACGGCCTGGGCAGCACCTTCGTGCACACCCGCCTGCACCCCGGCGACCTGGTCGAGACCGCCGCACCCCGGGGTTCGTTCGTGCTGCGCCCCGGCCCGGCCCCGGTGCTGCTGGTCAGCGGCGGCGTAGGGGCAACCCCGGTGCTGGCGATGCTGCACGCCCTGGCCGCCTCGACGCCGGACCGCCCCGTCTGGTGGTTGCAGGCGGCCCGCACCGGCGCCGACCGCCCGTTCACCACCGAGGCGACCCGGTTGCTCGCCACACTCCCCCAAGCCCGTTCGCACGTGTGGCTCAGCCATCCCGCCTCGACGGACACCTACGACACGGCGGGCCGGTTGTCCGCGGACCAACTCCGCACGCTCCAGCTCCCGGCCGACGCCGACGCGTATCTCTGCGGCCCGGCCGCCTTCCTCACCGACGTGACCGAGGCCTTGGTCGAGGCCGGCGTGGCCCCCACCCGAATCCACACCGAGATCTTCGGCGCCCGCCCCGGCCTGACCCCCGGCATCAGCGAACCCCCGGCCCGCCCGCCACACCAGCCGAAAGGCGAGCCTGGAACCGGCCCGGCAGTGTCATTCGTCCGCAGCGACTTGACGGTCCCCTGGCCGAAGGAGTGCGCCAGCCTGCTGGAGCTGGCCGAGGCATGCGACGTCCCGGCTCGCTGGTCCTGCCGAACCGGCGTCTGCCACACCTGCGAGACCGGCCTGCTTTCCGGCGACGTCACCTACACAACAGACCCGATCGACCCACCGGCCCAGGGCGACGCCCTGATCTGCACCTCCCGCCCGAGCGGCCCCATCGTCCTGGACCTGTAGTCAAGGAGAATCTGTCGAGGTTTCGGGTACGGCCTTCCGCAGGTTGCGACCGCGCGTGCAAGATCCGCGCCATGGACTTCCCGTGGGACCCGGTGGATCAGCCGACCGAGCCGTCCACGACGGCGGTGCGGAGCGGGCGCGGCGTGCTGCAGGCCGTCCTGAGTGGCGTCGGCTGGCTGCTGCTGATCCCCGCCTGGTGGCTCGCCGAGACGCCGCTGCTCGCCGGTTCGCTAGTCGGCTGGTCGATCTCGCTGCTGGCGGTGTCGTTCGCCGCGTCCCGCCCGCGCTGCCCCATCGTCCTAGGCTTGCAGATCGGCACAGCGCATTGTCATAGCCGATGTGCGGAAGCATTCATGATCAACACAGCTTTCAGGATGTTGGGGCCTCAACGGGGCTGGAAGGCCCCGACATCCTGGAAATTGTGTTGATCTAGGCCGCAGACCAGCGTGTCGAGTGCGGCAGCAAATCGATCAACCGGCCAAGATCGACATCCTGATCTGCACCCAGCCGCCTGTCCAGCCCGGCCGTCTTGGACCTCTAGGGCTTGCGAGCCGCGTCGGCCAGGAGCTGGACCAAGTGGACGCCGTCCGTTTTGGCCAGGTCGGTGGCCTGGGTTCGGCAGGAGAAGCCGTCGGCCAGCAGGATGTCGCCGGGCTCGGCCTTCGCCAAGGCCGGCAGCAGCTGCTGTTCCGCCACTGCTACCGAGACCTCGTAGTGGCCTCGCTCCACGCCGAAGTTGCCGGCCAGGCCGCAGCAACCGCCCAAGCGCTTCACCGTGGCGCCGGCCGACTTCAGCAGCTTCGCGTCGGCCTCCCAGCCCATCACCGCGTGGTGGTGGCAGTGTGGCTGGGCGATCACCCGCACCCCCTCCAGCGACGGCGGGGCGTACGACGGCGTACGGGCCAGGAGCTCGGCGACCGTCACCGTTGCCTCGCTCACCTTGCGGGCCTGGTCGTTGTTCAGGATCTCGGTGATGTCGCTGCGCAGCACGCCGGTGCAGGACGGCTCCAGGCCGACCACCGGCATGCCCTGGTCGACGGCCTTGGCCAGCTCGCCTGCCGTTTTGCCGAGGATGCGGCGGGCCGCGTCGAGCTGGCCGGTGGAGATCCAGGTCAGGCCGCAGCAGGCCGCCTTGGTGGTGACCTGGGGGGCGTAGCCGGCCGCGGTCAGCACCTCGACCGCGGCCTTGCCGACCTCGGGCGAGAAGTGGTCGGTGAAGCTGTCCACGAACAGCAGGACCGGAGTGCCGACCGCCGGCGGTGTCTGGGCGGCGAACCACTGCCGGAACGTCTGCGGGGCGAACGCCGGGATGTTGCGGCGGGCGTCGACCCCGGCGAAGTAGAGGGCCAAGCCGCGGAGGCCGGGCAGAGTCGTCAGGCGGTTGGCCAGCCGCGGCATCCGGGCGGCCAGGCGCGACCAGCGGGGCAGCCAGCCCAGCGAGTAGTGCGAGCGCGGGCGGACGCGGCGCTGGTAGCTCTGGTGCAGGACCTCGGACTTGTACGCCGCCATGTCGATGCCGGTCGGGCAGTCCGAGGCGCAGCCCTTGCAGGAAAGACAAAGATCCAAGGCTTCGTGTACGGCTGGGGAGCGCCACGACGGGGCCAGGTCGCCGTCGAGCATCTCCTGCAGCACCCGGGCCCGGCCGCGGGTCGAGTCCTTCTCCTCCTTGGTGGCCAGGTAGGACGGGCACATCACGCCGCCCAGCACCGTGGTGTCGGCCCGGCACTTGCCGACGCCGGTGCAGCGGTGCACGGCCTGGTTGAAGTCGCCGTGGTCGGAGTGGTAAGCCAGGGCCAGCTTGGTGGTGACCGGGCGGGCCTGCGCGACCCGGATGTTGGCGTCGATCGGGTCGGGGTCGACCAGGTTGCCGGGGTTGAGCAGGTTGCGCGGGTCGAAGACGCCCTTGATCTGGCGGAACAGCGACATCGCGTCGGGCGAGTACATGCGGGCCAGCAACTCGCTGCGGGCCCGGCCGTCGCCGTGCTCGCCGGAGAGCGACCCGCCGTAGCTGACCACCAGGTCGGCCGCGTCCTCCAGGAACGCCCGGAACTTCGCCTGGCCGCCCGGCGACGCGAGCGGGAAATCGAGGCGTACGTGCAAACAGCCGTCGCCGAGATGGCCGTACGGCATGTTGCTCAGGCCGTGCTGGTCGCAGAGCGCATCGAAATCGCGCAGGTAGGCCCCGATCCGGGCCGGCGGCACCGCCGAATCCTCCCAGCCGGCGTGCGCCGGAAGCCCGGAGGGCGCGCGGCCCGCCAGGCCGGCGCCGTCCTCCCGGATGCGCCACATCGGGGCCGCCGCGACCGGGTCCTCGATGACCACCGACTCGATCGCCTCGGCCGCCTTGATCAGGCCGGCCACCCGCTCGCGGACCTCGTCGAGGTCGTCGCCGGCGATCTCCACCATGAGCCACGCCTGGCCGCCGGGCAGCGGCGGAACCGCGCCCGCGCCGCGGCGGCTGCGGACCACGTCGCAGATCCGGGAGTCGATGCCCTCGCAGGCGGTCGGCTTGAACTCGAGGATGGCCGGGATGATGTCGCCGGCCGTGCCGAAGTCGGGGTAGCCGAGCACCACCAGCACCCGGAACTCGGGGTCGGCGACCAGCCGGACGGTGGCTTCGGTGACCACCGCCAGGGTGCCTTCGCTGCCGACCAGGAACTCGGCGAGGTTGAAGCCGCGCTCGGGCAGCAGGTGCTCGACGGCGTAGCCGGAGACCTGCCGGCCGAAGGTGGCGAACTCGGTGCGGGCCACCGCCAGGTTGTTGCCGATGACCTCGCGCAGGGCGGTGGTGACCGGCGGCGCGCCGTCGAAGAGCTGCTCCCCCTCGATCGTGAAGGCGCGCAGGCCGAGCACGTTGTCGGAGGTGCGGCCGTAGCCGAGGGTGCGGGCGCCGCACGAGTTGTTGCCGATCATGCCGCCGATGGTGCAGCGGGTGTGCGTGGACGGGTCGGGGCCGAAGCGCAGGGCGTGCGGTTTCGCGGCGGCCTGCAGGACCGACTGCACGGTGCCGGCCTGCACCCGGGCGGTGCGGGTGGCGGGGTCGACGTCGAGGACTTTGTTCATGTGGCGGCTGAAGTCGAGGACCACGCCGGGGCCGATCGCGTTGCCGGCCACCGAGGTGCCGGCGCCCCGGGCGGTCAGCGGCACGCCCAGCTCACGGCACACGGACAGGACGGTCAGCACCTCGTCGTCGGCGCGCGGGCGGACCACGGCCTGCGGGACGACGCGGTAGAGGGAGGCGTCCGACGCGTACATCGCCCGGTTTGTCGCGTCGTCCAGCACATCGGCCAGCCCGGCTCGGCGCAGCCGCTCTCCCACGTCACTCATGGGGTTGATTTTTCCAGGCGGCCGCGGCCGCGGAGCCAGCGGCCCAGGTCAGTCCCGCAAGGCGGGCACGGCCAGGGCCAAAGCGTTGCGGCGGGCGAGGTCCTCGAGGATCTCCTCGGTCGAGGAGGAACCGAACCGGGTCACGCCGACCGCGGCCATCGCCACGAGCTGGTCGAGGGAGCGTACGCCGCCGGAAGCCTTGACCCGGACCTTGGCCGAGACGGCCGAGCGCATGAGCGCGAGGTCGTCGATGGTCGCGCCGGTCGGGGCGAAGCCGGTGGAGGATTTCACGAAGGCGGCGCCGGCCCGCTCGGACGCCCAGCAGGCGGCGAGTTTCTGCTCGTTGGTGAGGTAGGCGTTCTCCAGGATGACCTTGACCGGAGCACCGCCGGCCGCCCGCACCACGGCGCCGATCTCGTTCTCCACCGCGGCGATGTTGCCGGAGCGCAGCCAGCCCACGTTGATCACCATGTCGACCTCGGTGGCGCCCTGCTCGATGGCCAGCTCGGTCTCGGCCACCTTGATCACGGTCGGGGTGTCGCCGTGCGGGAAGCCGATCACGGTGCCGACCTCGACGCCGGTGCCGCGCAGCAGCTGGACGGCCAGGGGCACGTCGCACAGGCGCACGCAGACCGACGCCACCTCGTACCTCGCCGCGATCGCGCAGCCCTTGCGGACGTCCTCGCTGGTGAACTCGGGCCGGAGGATGGAGTGATCGATCATCTTGGCGATCTGCGCGACCGTGAAGTCCATGGCCGGGACGGTATCTGTCTATACAGGCAACTGTCTAGACAGGTTAGGGTGTGATTCATGCCCGAGCCGCACTACCACCGCATCGAGCAGGCGTTACGCGCCCGGATCGCGCAGTCCCGCCCGCACGACCCGCTGCCGTCCGAGCCCGAGCTGGCCCGTGAGCACGGCGTCAGCCGGATGACCGCCCGGGCCGCGGTGATGCAGCTCGTCAACGACGGCCTGGTCTACCGGGCGCCGGGCCGGGGCACGTTCGTGGCGGTGCCGACCGGGCCGCGCCGGGCCGACAACCTGATCCGGCTCAGCGAGGAGATCCGCAAGCAGGGCCGCAAGCCGTCCTCCCGGGTGGTCCTCGCCCACCTGCGGCCGCCGACCAAACAGGAGGCGACCCGCCTGCGCCTGCGGCGCGGCGACGTGGTGGCGATCCATCGGGTGCGACTGGCCGACGACGAGCCCATCGCGTACGAGCGTGCGCTCTACCCGGGCGCGCTCGCCGCGCTGCTCACCATGGATGTCGGCGGCTCGGTGCACGAGGCCCTCGCCGCGCTCGGCCGGGTGCCGACCAAGGGCACCGCGACCCTGACCGCCCAGGAGGCCACCGCCGAGGACGCCCGCGAGCTGCTGGTGCCGGAAGGGTCGGCGCTGCTGGTCGAGGAGCGCCTGATCCTCGACGACCGGGACGCACCGCTGGAGCTCAGCGAGTCTCGTTACCCGGGCAACCGCTACCGGCTGGACGTGGCCTTCGGAGTGGAACCCCTGTGAGATGGCTCTGAGAATTTCGTAAACAAACTTTTACAACACCAACTCCCATGACATAGAAGGATTTGCATGAGTTGATGCACTTCCTAAATCGTGGGAGGAAACTGGTGAGAACCGCAATCGCGCTGGCCGCCACCATCGCGCTGGCCGGCGGAGGGGTGACGGCGACCGCAGACCGCGCGTCCGCCGCCCCGGTAACACCGAGCCCGATCGCCCAGGCCGGAACCGCGGCCGTCAAGGGCTCGGCGAAGGACGGTTACCAGGTCTACAGCCGAACGAGCGAAGCAATCCGCTACACCCGGACGTACGACGGGATCCGCGTCTACGGCGGCGACCTGATCGTCCGGCTCAAGAACGGCAAGGTCACCGGCACGTCGGTGGGCCTGGCCAAGCCGCTGTCGCTGAGCACCAAGCCGTCGGTGACCGCTCTTTCTGCGCGCGCCAAGGCGACGTCCGCCTTCCGCGGCAAGATCACCTCTAGTGGCACGCCCGAACTGTTCGTCGACGCGAGCGACGGCACCGGCAAGCTCGCCTGGGAGACCGTGATCAGCGGCTGGCAGCCGGACGGACAGACCCCGTCCCGCCTGCACGTGATCACCGACGCGCTGACCGGCGCGGTGCGCGGCTCGTTCGACGAGATCGAGAGCGTGTCCGGCACCGGCAACAGCATCTACTCGGGCCCGGTGGCGATCGAGACCACGGCCAATGACACCGGCTTCAGCCTCACCGACCCGGTGCGCGGCGGCGGTTACACCTGCGACATGGGCAACCGCACCAGCGGAACCTGCGCGGTCTTCACCGACGACGACAACCTTTGGGGTACGGGCGCCAACGCCGACCGGGCCTCCGCGGCGGTGGACGCCCACTTCGGTGCGGCCACCACGTTCGACTACTTCAAGAACGTGCACGGCCGGGACGGCATCTTCGGCACCGGCGTCGGCGTTCCGTCGCGGGTGCACTACGGCAGCGCGTACGTGAACGCGTTCTGGGACGGCGCCCAGATGACCTACGGCGACGGCAGCGGCAACGCCAAGCCCCTGGTGGCGCTGGACGTGGCCGGGCACGAGATGTCGCACGGCGTGACCGAGCACGTGGTGCCGGGCGGCCTCACCTACGCCGGCGAGCCGGGCGGCCTGAACGAGGCCACCAGCGACATCTTCGGCAGCATGGTCGAGTTCTACGCGAACAGCACCGCCGACGCCGGCGACTACGACATCGGCGAGAAGATCGACATCCGCGGCACCGGCGCCCCGCTGCGCTACATGTACGACCCGGCCAAGGACGGCTCCTCGCACGGCTGCTGGTCGACCACCACCAAGAACGTCGACGTGCACTACTCGTCCGGCGTGGCCAACCACTTCTTCTTCGACCTGGCCGAGGGCACCGGCGTCACCGCGTACGGCACGTCGCCGCTGTGCGGCTCCGCCGCCCCGGTCGCCGGCGTCGGCCGGGAGAAGGCCTCGGCGATCTGGTTCCGCGCCCTGTCCAACTACTTCATTTCGAGTACGACGTACGCCCAGGCCCGCGGCTACACGCTGTCCGCCGCCGCCGACCTGTACGGCTTCTGCGGCACCGAGTACAAGGCGGTGCAGGCGTCGTGGACCGCGGTGAACGTGGCCGGCGACGACTTCTGCTCCGCGGGCAACGACTTCACCCTGGCGCTGAGCGCACCGTCGGTGGCGGTCGACCCCGGCACCTCCGGCACGGTCACGGTGGCCACCACGGCCATCAACGGCGACCCCGAGCCGATCACCTTCACGGCCGGCGTGGTGCCGGCCGGCGTCACGGTCTCCTTCGACCCGGCGACGGTGACCGCAGGCGAGCCGACCACGGTGACGGTGACCGCCGACCCCGGCACGCCGCGTTCCTCGGCACCGGTGACGATCACCGCGACCGCGCCGTCGGTGACGAGGGCGGTATCGCTGGCGGTGAGCGTGAACAGCTCGGCCGGCTGCACCGGCACCAACGGTGACGACGTGGCCATCCCCGACAACACCACGGTGACCAGCACCATCACGATCGCCGACTGCGCCGTGACCCCGTCGTCCACGGCGTCGGTAGAGGTGCACATCGTGCACACCTACATCGGCGACCTGGTGATCACGCTCCTGGCCCCCGACGGCACGGCCTACGTCCTGCACAACCGGGCAGGCGGTGGCACCGACAACATCAACCAGACCTACACGGTCAACCTGTCCGCCGAGGCCCCCAACGGCCCGTGGGTGCTGCAGGTCCGTGACGCCGCCAGCGCCGACATCGGCAAGATCGACAGCTGGTCCCTCTCGCTGTAGCAAGTGATCCCCAGCTGAACGGCCAGAACGGTGGCTGCCACGCGATGGCAGCCACCGTTCCCGCCCAAAGTCCGAGCCACCACCCAGCGTGGGGTAAGGCCACCGATTTCGCGAAAGTTGGGGCCTCGCCCTCGCAGCCAGAGACCGACTTCAAGGAAATCGGGCTCTCACCACCCACCCGAGGCCCGACATCAAGGAAATCGGGCTCTCACCACCCACCCGAGGCCCCGACTTCAAGGAAATCAGG
>NZ_BOML01000073.1 GCF_016862175.1 Paractinoplanes durhamensis
CCGGGTCGCCCGTTGGCTCGGGCGGCGCTGAGGTGAGGAGAGCAGGGGCGGAACTGGTTGGGGGTCTCGCGGTCAGCGGGGGGCGGTGGCCGGGGGCGGCAGGGTGGCCGGGGACGTTGCCAGGTGGCGCAGGGCTCGCACGGCCGGGAGGGTGGCCAGCAGGCCCAGGACCGGGATCAAGAAGGCCAGGCGCAGGCCGATCGGCTCGGACAGGCCGCCCAGCAGGACCGCGCCGACCAGGGCGCCGCCGTAGTTGAACAGGTTCACCCGGGCTATCACCTCGTCGCTGTGGCCGGGGGCCGCCTCGCCGGCCGCGCTGAAGGCCAGCGGGACCAGGATGCCGACGCCGATGCCGGTCAGGGCGAAACCGGCGATCGCCGCCGGGATCGACGGGATGGCCACCACGATGCCGCAACCCACGGCGCAGATCAGCAGGCAGCCCGCGGCCGACGGGATGCGGCCGATCCGGGGGACCACGTGGTCGCCGGCCAGGCGGGCCAGCAGCACCGCCGCCTGGTAGGCCGCGTAGCCCAGCGGGACCACCGCGGCCGTCGCGGTCAGGGAGTCGTCCAAGTAGACCGAGCTCCAGGTGCTCACCGCCGAGTCGGCCAGGAACGCGGTGAAGATGAAGACGCCGCAGATCAGGACCACCCGGCGGGTGCCGTCGTGGCGCTTGTCGCCGTGCAGCTCCGGCATTGCCGTGCGGCCGGGCTCGAACGACATGAAGCCGACGGCCACCACGACGGCCGCGATCAATGCGGCCGCGCCGACCGCCAAGGCCGCGCCGGAGCCTGTCGCCGAGGCGCCGGCGGCGGACATCAGCAGGGCGGCCAGGATCGCGGCGGCCGTGTACGCGGCGAACAGGCGGCTCATCACGCTGCGGCCGATCCGGGCCTGGACCAGGACGCCCTGCATGCTCAGGCTGGCGTCGACCGCGCCCAGGCCCACGCCGTACGCAATAAGGATGGTGGTGAAGACGGCCGTGGGGGTGTGGAACGTCGTCAAGCCCAGGCCCAGTGCCACGACCAGGAGGCCGCCGCTCAGCGCGAAGCGGCTTCCCCAGCGTGCGGCCACCTTGTCGGCGAGCACCGAGCCGCCGGCCGCCGCCACGCAGACCAGCAGCAGGATGATCGACACGAACGCGTCGTCGATGCCCTGGCGGTCCTTGAAGGCGGGCAGCGCCGTCACCACCGCCGCGTAGCCGAAGCCTTGCGCAGCGTATCCGGCGCCGATCCAGGTGACTCGGCGACCGGCGCTCGGTTCGGTGGTTTCCTGCTGCGGCATCAGCGAATCATCGTCGCACCGCCCGTTCTTGAAAAGACCTCACATTCAACTTGCGCTACACCAAGCTTGCGCAAGTTACCGGCGCGTACCCGTCGGGACTTAAGACAATGGGCCGGCGCCAGTAGGCTCCTGAGAAAGATTTCCTCCGAGGCAGGGGCTCGACCGGTGTTCAGACGTATCGCCATCGTCAACCGTGGTGAGGCCGCGATGCGGATCATCCACGCCGTCCGTGAGCTGGCCGCGGAGACCGGGACACCGATCGAGACCGTGGCCTTCTACACCGACGTCGACCGCACCGCGACGTTCGTCCGTGAGGCCGACATCGCGTACGACCTGGGCCCCGCCGCGGCGCGGCCCTACCTCGATCTCAAGACTCTCGAGCGCGCGCTGATCGACTCCGGCGCCGACGCCGCGTGGGTGGGCTGGGGCTTCGTCGCCGAGGACCCGGCCTTCGCCGAGCTGTGCGAGCGGGTCGGCGTCACCTTCGTCGGGCCCAGCCCGGACGCGATGCGCAAGCTCGGCGACAAGATCGGCGCGAAGCTGATCGCCGAGGAGGTCGGCGTGCCGGTCGCGCCGTGGAGCCGCGGCCCGGTCGAGACCCTCGACGCCGCCCTCGAAGCCGCCTCGCACATCGGCTACCCGCTGATGCTCAAGGCCACCGCCGGCGGCGGCGGGCGCGGCATCCGGGTGGTCCGCGACCCCGAGTCCCTGGCCGACGCCTACGAGCGCACCAGCCAGGAAGCGGCCCGCGCATTCGGCAGCGGCATCGTCTTCCTGGAGCGCCTGGTCACCGGCGCCCGGCACGTCGAGGTGCAGGTCATCGCGGACGGCCAGGGCACCGCGTGGGCGCTCGGCGTGCGCGACTGCTCGGTGCAGCGCCGCAACCAGAAGGTCATCGAGGAGTCGGCGTCGCCGGTGCTCCCGCCGGCCCGGGTCCTCGAGCTCAAGGAGTCGGCCGAGCGGCTCGCCGTCCGGGTCGGCTACCGGGGTGCGGCCACCGTCGAGTTCCTCTACCACCCGGGGGACGACCTGCTCGCCTTCCTGGAGGTCAACACCCGGCTGCAGGTCGAGCACCCGATCACCGAGTCGACCACCGGCTTCGACCTGGTCAAGGCCCAGCTGCACGTCGCGGGCGGCGGCAAGCTGGAGGGCACCCCGCCGGTCGAGCGCGGCCACGCCGTCGAGGCCCGGCTCAACGCGGAAGACCCGGACCGCGACTTCGCCCCCTCCCCCGGCCGGATCGCCCGCCTCGAGTTGCCGGCCGGGCCCGGCATCCGGGTCGACACCGGCGTCAGCGAGGGCGACTCGATCCCCGGCGACTTCGACTCGATGATCGCCAAGGTCATCGCGTACGGCAAAGACCGTGACGAGGCGCTCGGCCGGCTCCGCCGGGCGATGGCCGACACCACCGTGATCATCGAGGGTGGCGCCACCAACAAGAGCTTCGTGCTCGACCTGCTCGACCAGCCCGAGGTGATCGACGGCAGCGCCGACACCGGCTGGATCGACCGGGTCCGCGAGCAGGGCCGCCTGGTCTCGCACCGGCACAGCGCGGTCGCGCTGGCCGCGGCGGCCATCGAGGCGTACGAGGAGGAGGAGCGCGCCGAGCGGCAGCGCCTGCTCTCCACCGCGTTCGGCGGGCGCCCCCAGGTGCAGCACCACAGCGGCACCCCGCTCGACCTGAAGCTGCGCGGCGCCACCTACAAGGTGCGGGTCGCCCGGGTCGGCGCGCACCGGTTCCGGGTCGGTGTCGAGGCCGGCGACGATCTGCGCGCCGCCGACGTCGAGCTGGAGCGCTACGACCGGCACTCGGGCCGGATCACCGTCAACGGCGCGCGGCACCGCCTGCTCACCGGCAGCCACGGCGTCGTGCACCTGATCGAGGTCGACGGCGTCGCCCACCGGATCAGCCGCGACGAGGGTGGCGTGCTGCGCTCCCCGATGCCGGCGCTGGTCGTCGCCACCCCGCTGGTGGCCGGCGCCGAAGTCGAGGCGGGCGCCCCGGTGCTGGTCCTCGAGGCGATGAAGATGGAGGCCGTGCTGCGGGCCCCGTTCAAGGCCCGGGTCAAGGAGGTGCTGGTCGCCGTCGGCAGCAAGGTGGAGTCCGGGGCCGCGCTGCTGCGCCTCGAACCCATCGGCGACGCGACCGCCGAGGCCGAGGCGACCGCCGGCGCCGTCGAGATCGACCTGGCCGCCGAGCCCGCCGCCGCCTCCGCCCAGGCGCGCGCCGGCCGCGGCCAGGAAGACCTGCGCAGCCTGCTGCTCGGCTTCGACGCCGACCCGCACGACGAGCGCCGGGTGCTCACCGACTATCTGGACGCCCGCGGTGCCGCCGCCGCGGCCGGGCGCCGCCCGCTGGCCGGCGAGGTCGAGCTGATCGAGGTGTTCGCCGACCTGGCCGAGCTGAGCCGTAACCGGCCGGCCGGCGAGGAGGGCGGCAAGGACACCCACGTGCACAGCGCCCGGGAGTTCTTCCACACCTACCTGCAGAGCCTCGACGTGGAGCGGGCCGGGCTGCCCGAGTCGTTCCAGGCCCGGCTCAAGAAGTCGCTCGCCCACTACGGCGTCACCGACGTCGAGCGCACGCCGGAGCTCGAAGCCGCGGTGTTCCGCATCTTCCTGGCCCAGCAGCGCTCCGCCGCCGACGCCACGGTGATCGCCGCCCTGCTGCGCTCCTGGCTGCGCGAGCCGCCGCCGGAGGAGACGCTGCGCGAGCCGACCGGTCTCGCCCTGGAGCGGCTCGTCGCGGCCACCCAGGTGCGTTTCCCGGTGCTCGCCGACCTGGCCCGCGGCGTGGTGTTCGCCTGGTTCGGGCAGCCGCTGCTGCGCCGGAACCGGGCGCTCGTCTACGCCGGCGTCCGTCAGCACCTGCGCCACCTCGACGCCGAGCCCGGCTCGGCCGACCGGGCCGAACGGATCGCCGAGATGGTGCGCAGCACCGAACCGCTGGTCCGGCTCCTCGGGCAGCGCCTGGTCCGCGACAATCTCGACAACTCGGTCATGCTCGAGGTGCTGACCCGCCGCTACTACGGCAACAAGGGCCTCACCGGCGTGCACACCGCGACGTCGGCCGGGTGCTCGTTCGTGGTCGCCGAGAAGGGCGGCACCCAGCTCATCTCGGCCGCCGAGAAGTTCGACAAGCTCGGCAGCGCGCTGACCGGTCTGGCCGCCCTGGCCACCGGCGACGCGGCGATCGACGCCGACATCTACCTGTCCTGGGAAAACCAGCCCGCCTCCCCCGACGCGATGGCCGCCGAGCTGCACGAGATCATCTGCGCGCACCCGCTGCCCGACCGGGTCCGCCGGGTCACCGTCGCGGTCGCCGGCCGCGGCGGTGCCGTGATCCACCAGCACTTCACGTTCCGCCCGGCCACCACCGGGATGATGGAGGAACGGCTGATCCGCGGCCTGCACCCGTTCATCGCGCAGCGGATGCAGATGGAGCGGCTGCGCAAGTTCGACCTCACCCGGGTGCCCTCCTCGGACGAGGAGATCCACCTGTTCCGCGCGGTGGCCCGGGAAAACCCGGCCGATGACCGCCTGGTCGCCTTCGCGCAGGTGCGTGACCTGGCCGAGCTGCGCGAGCACGACGGCCGCCTGGTCGCCCTGCCGACCACCGAGGACACCATCGCCACCGCGCTCGACTCGCTCCGCCGCGCCCAGTCGCAACGGCCCAGCGACAAGCGATTCAACACCAACCGCATCGTCATGTACGTGTGGCCGACGATCACCCTGACCGCCGACGAGATCGAGATGATCGCCCGCCGGGTCGCGCCCACCACGGCCGGCGCCGGCCTCGAGGAGATCCTCTTCATCGGCCGCCAGGAGCGCGACGGCGTGCTGCAGAAGGTCGAGGTGCGCATCCTCTTCGGCGCCACCGGCGGCACCACGCTCACCATCGGCGCGCCGTCGGCCATCCCGGTCGAGCCGCTCGACGGCTACCGGCAGAAGGTGCTGCGCGCGGCGAGCCGCAACACCGTCTATCCGTACGAGTTGACCGGCCTGCTCGGCGAGTTCGCGGAGTACGACCTGTCGCCGTCGTACGAGCTGATCCCGGTCGACCGGCCGAAGGGCCGCAACACCGCCGCCCTCGTCGCCGGTCTGATCACCACGGTCACCGAGCGGCACCCCGACGGCATCACCCGGGTCATCCTGCTCGGCGACCCGACCAAGTCGCTGGGCGCGCTGTCCGAGCCGGAGTGCCGCCGGGTCATCGCCGCGCTCGACCTCGCCGACAAGCTCTGCGTGCCGCTGGAGTGGTATGCGTTGTCCTCCGGCGCCCGGATCTCGATGGACTCCGGCACCGAGAACATGGACTGGGTCGCGGCCGCCCTCCGGCGGATCGTCGAGTTCACCCAGGACGGCGGCGAGATCAACATCGTGGTCGCGGGCATCAACGTCGGCGCCCAGCCGTACTGGAACGCCGAAGCCACCATGCTCATGCACACCAAGGGCATCCTGGTCATGACGCCCGACTCGGCGATGGTGCTGACCGGCAAGCAGTCGCTCGACTTCTCCGGCGGCGTGTCGGCCGAGGACAACTTCGGCATCGGCGGCTACGACCGGGTGATGGGCCCGAACGGCCAGGCGCAGTATTGGGCGCCCGACCTGACCTCGGCCCGCGACGTGCTGATGGCGCACTACGACCACGCGTACGTCGTACCCGGCGAAAGCGGCCCCCGCCGCGCCGTCACCACCGACCCGGTCGACCGCGACGTCTCGTCCTTCCCGCACCAGATCGCCGACAGCGACTTCACCACGGTCGGCGAGATCTTCTCGGCCAAGTCAAACCCCGACCGCAAGAAGCCCTTCGACATCCGTACGGTCATGCGCGCGCTGTCCGATCAGGATCACGCGGTGCTGGAGCGTTGGGCCGGCATGGCCGACGCCGAGACCGCCGTGGTCCAGGACGTGCACCTGGGCGGTGTCCCGGTCTGCCTGCTCGGCATCGAGTCCCGGTCGGTGCCCCGCCGGGGCTTCCCGCCCACCGACGGCCCGGACACCTACACGGCCGGCACGTTCTTCCCGCGCTCGTCGAAGAAGGCGGCCCGAGCGATCAACGCCGCCAGCGGCAACCGCCCGCTGGTGGTGCTGGCCAACCTGTCCGGTTTCGACGGCTCCCCCGAGTCGATGCGCAAGATCCAGCTGGAGTACGGCGCGGAGATCGGCCGGGCGATCGTCAACTTCCAGGGCCCGATCGTCTTCTGCGTGATCAGCCGCTACCACGGCGGCGCGTTCGTGGTCTTCTCCAAGAAGCTCAACCCGAACATGACCGTCCTGGCCCTGGAGGGCTCGTTCGCCTCGGTGCTGGGCGGCGCCCCCGCCGCCGCGGTGGTCTTCGCGGGTGACGTCAACGCCCGCACGGCCGCCGACCCGCGGGTCCGGGCCGCCGAGGCCCGGGTGGGCGCGGCGTCCGGCCGGGAGCGCGGCGCACTGACCGCGGAGCTGGACGAGCTGCGAGCTTCGGTACGCGCGGAAAAGCTGGGCGAGGTAGCCACGGAGTTCGACCGCATCCACTCGATCCAGCGCGCGGTCCAGGTCGGCTCGGTAGACGCAGTGATCAAGGCCGCCGAGCTGCGCCCCCGCATCATCGAGGCCATCGACACCCACCTGCGGAGGCAGTGACACCCACGGCGCCTTCGCTTTGCGCACATAGAAGCGCTGCTCTGCGCACCAACACGCGCTGCTCTGCGCACATAG
>NZ_BOML01000074.1 GCF_016862175.1 Paractinoplanes durhamensis
ACGCGCTGCCCGGCGCACCAACACGCGCTGCTCTGCGCACCGCCGAGCGCGGATCATCCTCACCAGGATGATCCGCGCCGGGTGGGTGGGCAGCGAAGAGCGTCACTGATGCAGAATCCGTTTCATGATCAACCCGCCGGAACGGATCGTCTACGGGTACGTCGCGCTGCATGACAGCCTCGCCTTCGCCGACGGGGAGACCGCGCCCGACGAGGTTCGCGACATTCGGGCACTGGCCGCGGCCCGCACCTGGGGTGCCGCCCGAGAGGTGACGTTCAGCCACGGCTGGAACCCAGCCGACCCGGAGTTCGACGACGACGCCGATGACCACCCCGACGACAGCCCGTTCGACATCAACGAGCTGACCGCGGTGATCGAGGGCGACTGGCCGAAGATGGTCACCGGCCGAACCCTGGACGTGCTCCCCGAGGACCTGCAGGAGCAGTTCGGCAACCGCCAGGACACGTCACTGAACGGCGACTACCTGGAGATCCCGGCCGCCGCCGAGAAGGACCTGGTGGCGGCCCTGCGAGCCCGCGGCCACCAGGTAACCCGCGACGACGACCTGATCAACGCCCTCGACGGCTCCCGAAGCTGACATGAAGGCCGACGACACCCCCGCGCAACAGCCCAGCCCCAGCGAGAGCCCTGCGCAGCGACCCGGGCCCGACGAAAAGCTTGCGGGACCGGCCAACCCCAGCGAGAGCCCCGCGCAGCGACCCGGGCCCGACGAGAAGCTTGCGGGACCCGCCAACCCCAGCAAGAGCCCCGCGCAGCGACCCGGGCCCGACGAAAAGCTTGCGGGACCCGCCAACCCCAGCAAGAGCCCCGCGCAGCGAGCCGAGCCAGGCAAGAGGCCGGCGAAGCGGGCCGAGCCCGGCGACGCGCCGCTCGAAATTCTGGGTAACGACGCCGGTTCGGGTGCGCTCATCGAGTTCGCGCACACTTACCCCGGCTACGACCGGCACGGTGGCCTCGACGGGCTGACCGCGCTGGCGGCCGAGGTACGCGAGACCTGGCAGCGGACCGGCGACCTGCCCGACGACATCGAGACCCTACGGGCGTGCATGTTCCAGCAGGCCCGAGCTCATCGCTTCATGTGGAGCGCCGAATTCGACGAGCTGCCGTTCGTCCTGGCTCTGCTGGACCGCCTCCGCGAGGTCACCAACTGACCCCTGCACCGAAACCGCAGCCGCCGCCCCGCTTCGATAGCGGGGCCTGGGCGGCGCGGGTCAGGACTTCGATTTTCTTGATGTCGGGGCCTCGGGCATGCGACGAGACCCCGATTTCCTGGATCTCGGCCTCTCGCTCCGGCGGCAAGGCCCCAACTTCCGCGAATTCGGTAACCCGGCCCCCCAGCCCCCCAGCCCCCCAGCCCCAGCCCTCCAGCCCCAAGCCCCAGCCCTCCAGCCCCAAGCCCCAGCCCTCCAGCCCCAGCCCCCCAAGCCCCAGCCCTCCACAGCCCCAGCCCTCCAGCCCCAGCCCTCAGCCCCAGCCCCCCAACCCGGGCGTCTGACCTCGGCCCGGCCTCGCCCCGGCAAGACCCGCGGGAAACGCAAGACCCGCGGGAAACGCAAGACCCGCGGGAAACGCAAGACCCGCGGGAAACGCAAGACCCGGGAGGCGGCGGACCGGAGGTGTTCCGGCTCCTCGGGTGAGAGTTTCGCGGCCGTCCGCGGTGGGGTCAGTCGGCGGCGGGGAGGCAGCCTCCGTCGGCGGTTTGGCTTCCGTATTCGACGTGGTAGCCGTACTCCGGGCTGATCCAACCCAGCACACACGCCTGGCCGGTCCACGCCGCGATGGTGAAGCCGTCGCCGTAACCCACGTCGTGGGTGGCCGGCTTGCGGACCGTCGCCTCGCCCAGGCCGTGGGCGGTCAGCGCCTTCTGGACCGAGGCCTGGTCGTATTTCTTGGCCTTCACCAACGGCTTCAGCGCGTCCTCGGCGGCGAGGGTGCACTTCACCGCGCCGGGGACCGCCGACGCCGGGAGCTCGTGGCGGTCGAGGAAGGCGCGGTTCGCCCGCATCTGGCGCTGGAGCAGCTCGCCTCGGTAGTTCTCGTCCAGGTCGCCGTTCGATGGCGCCGGCAGCGGGCTCTCGTCGAACGGCTCGGCCGTCGCGGCGGCGGTCGCGCGCCGCGACGACTTGGACGACGACGCGGCGACGCGGGTCGCGCAGGGCAGGGTGTCCTTGCCGGGCGGCGTCGTCACCACCACCACCGCCGGTTCGGCCGGGTGGCTGCCCGGGCTGGTGCCCGGGGCAGCGCAACCGGCTGGCAGGAATAGGGCCGCCGTTCCGAGCACGGCGAATCGTCGAAGTTCCATGTCTCCCCCGTATGTTCGGGGGCGACCCTATCTCCCGTGCGCACCCATTCCCATGCGCGCCTATCGATCCGGTGGCACCACCAGCGGATGGCGGAACTCGTCGCGCGCGGCCAGCTGCTCCATCGCCTCCACGTATTCATCGTGGCTGATGTCGCTGCGGGCCAACTGGGCGGCCAGCACCCCCTCCGGGCTGGCCACCTCCTCGTCGGGCGGTGGTTTCACGTCGGCGCGCCACGGGCGTGCGGCGGCCGGCTCACGACCGACCCGCGACCACACCGTTGCCGCGCAGATGGCAAGCACGGACAGCACAAAACAGAAGAGGAAGACCATCCCCCGTCACCTCCTGGCCGTCCATCTTGCCGGATTAGAACATATGATCGGAACCCCCGCGTCCGGTTGGCGTCACTCGCGTTTACGGTGGTGCATGGCCTTTCTGATGTACGTCGACGGCGCATGGCGTCCGGCCCGCACGGGAGCGACCACGATCGCGACCAGCCCGGCAACCGGCAAGGAGATCGGCACGGTGCCGGAGGGCGACCGGGAGGACGCGCGCGCCGCGATCGCCGCGGCCCGGCGGGCGGCGCCGGGGTGGGCGCGGCTGACCGTGTTCGAGCGGGCGACGCTGCTGCACCGGGTCGGTGACGTCATCGAGGGGCGGCGCGACCGACTGGCCCGCACGCTGACTCTCGATCAGGGCAAGCCGTTGCGCGCGGAGGCGTACGACGAGGTCGACGAGCTGGTCACCTACTGGCGGATGGCGGCCGAGGACGGCAAGCGGCTCGGTGGCCTGCTCCCGCCGTCGTCGAGCCCGGGCATGCGGGCGATGCTGATCCGGCGCCCGCGCGGCGTGGTCGGCGTGATCACCCCGTGGAACTGGCCGTACACGATGCCGGCCGAACTGATCGCGCCTGCCCTGGCCGCCGGAAACACGGTGGTCTGGACCCCGGCACCGTCGACCGCGGTGTCGGCGGTGGCCCTGGCCGAGTGCCTGGCCGAGGCCGACCTGCCGCCGGGCGTGGTCAACCTGGTGACCGGCCCGGGCCCGGAGGTCGGTGACGAGATCGCCCGCAACCCGGGCACCGACGCGGTGGCGTTCATCGGTTCCACCGCGACCGGCCGGAAGGTGGCCGCGGCCGCCGCCGGCAAGGCCACCCTGCTGGAGATGGGCGGCAACGGCCCGCTGGTGGTTCTGGCCGACGCCGACCTGGACCGGGCGGTCGAGGGCGCGCTCGCCGCGTGTTTCCTGTGCGCCGGCCAGAGCTGCACGGCCGGCGAACGGCTGCTGGTCGCGGCGTCGGTCCGGGACGAGTTCGCCGAGCGGCTGGCCACGGCGGTCACCGAGCGGATCCGGCTGGGCGACCCGTTCGACGACGCGACCACGATGGGCCCGCTGAACAACGCGGGGGTGGCCGCGAAGATGGCCGAGCACGTGGCCGACGCCCTGGACCGGGGTGCGGTGGCGCTGACCGGGGGCGCCCCGGCGGCCGGCTTCCCGACCGATCTCTACTGGCCGGCGACGGTGCTGAACGCCGTACCCAAGGAATCTCTCACCGCGCGTGAGGAAACCTTCGGGCCGATCGCACCGATTGTCGCGATCAGCGACTTGGCGGAAGCCATCGAGTTGACCAACGCGTCGCGCTACGGGTTGCTGGCCGCGATCTACACTGCCGACCTGACAAAGGGCCTGGCCTTCGCCGACGCGGTCCGCACGGGCTGGGTGAACATCAACGAGTCCACCAACTATTGGGAGAGCCACCTGCCGTTCGGCGGCCGTTCCGGCTCCGACAGCGGCCTCGGTCGGGTCGGTGGCGCCCATCCGATGGACACGTTCAGTGAGTTGCAGACAGTGATAGTTGGGGCGAACTAGAACGGCGCGCGGCCCACACCACCAGGGCCGCGCAGACCGCGGTGAGGGCGAGGGTGGCGGTGGTGACGGCGTTCTCGAAGGCGTGCGGGTCGGCGGCGATGCCGGTGACCGAGCCGCTGATCGCGGCGGCGACGATGGTGCCGGTGACCGCCATCCCGATGCTGCCGGCCACCTCCTGGCTGGTGTCGTTGAGGGCGGCCCCCATCGAGGTCTGGTCCTCGGGGAGGCCGCGCATCACGGTGATGGCCGCGATGACCATGACGACCCGCATGCCGGCCGCGGTGAGGGCGAGCGCGACGGCGACCCAGACGTACTGGTAGCGGCCGAGCAGGGCGTAGGTGAGCAGGCCGCCGATGGCTGCCGCGGAGCCGATGACCCCGGCGCGGTGGGCGCCGAGCCGCTCGACGATCTTCTCCACGAACGGGCCGATCGCGATCATCACGATGATCTGCGGGAGGCTGCCGAGCGCGGCCTGCGCCGGTGACCAGCCCCAGACGAGCTGCAACTGGAGCGTGACGCTGTAGGTCAGGACGGCCATCCCGAGGCCGAGCGCCGCCTGGTAGGCCAGGGCGGCCGAGACCTTGGGCCGCCGGATCAGGGCGAAGTCGAACATCGGGTGGGCGGTGCTGCGCTCCCGCATGACGAAGCCGGCCCCGCAGAGCAGCGCGCCGGCGCCGGCCGGCCACGGTGCGAGCTGCGCCCAGCCGTCCTCGACGGCGAGGGTGGCGGTCCAGAGGGCAAGGATGATCGTCGCGGTGCCGAGCAGCGCGCCGGGCAGGTCCATCGGCGCCCGGTTGCGCTGGGCCGGGTCGTCGGCGGGGATGCCGGAGCGGATGCACACGATCGCGAGCAGGGCGATCGGCACGTTCAGCACCAGCAGCGTCTGCCAGGGCAGGACCTGGATGACCAGGCCGCCCACGGTCGGCCCGACCGCCAGGCCGACCAGGCCGACGGTGGAGATGAACGCGGTCGCCCGCATCAGCAGGTTCTCCTGGTCGAACAGCCGGAAGCAGAGCGCCATCGTGCCGGGCGCGGTCATCGCGGCGGTGATGCCGACCGCGGCCCGGACGGCGACCAGCTCGCCCGGCGTGCGCACCGCGAGGACGGCCAGGCTGGCCAGGGCGAACAGGCCGAGGCCGAGCAGCATGACCCGGCGGGTGCCGAACCGGTCGGCGATCGCGCCGAACGCGATCATCAGGCCGCCGAAGAGCAGTGAATACCCCGTCGTGATCCATTGCAGGTCCGACGCGGAGGCGTTCAGGTCGCGGGCGATGGTCGGCAGCGCGACGTTCAGCACCGAGTTGTCGAGCATCTCCACCAGGAAGACGACGGACAGTCCGAGGATGGCGGGCCAGACCGCCCGTAGTGACGTGGCTTGCATGTGATCGCCCCTTCCCGACGAATGACTGGAACACCGTTCCACGGTCCCAGTGTGGAACGGCGTTCCAGACATGTCAAGATGAGGGCATGGAGCGAAGCGACATCGTCGGGGCCGCCGTCGAGTTGCTCGACACCGCCGGCGAGAGCGGTCTGACCTTCCGGGTGCTCAGCGCGCGGCTGAAGACCGGGCCGGGCGCGATCTACTGGCACGTGGCGAACAAGAGCGAACTGCTCGTCGCGGCCACCGACGCCGTCCTCACCGTCGAGGCCGGCGGCGACACCCCGGAGGAGACGATCCGGGCGATCGCGCTCGCCGTCTTCGACGCGATCGACGCGCACCCCTGGGTCGGCGCGCAGCTCCCCCGGGCCCCTTCGCAGCCGGCCGTGCTGCGGGTCTTCGAACTCATCGGCCGGCAGGTCCAGGCGCTCGGGGTCGCCGACGCCGAGCAGTTCGACGCGGCGTCCGCCCTGCTTAACTACATCCTCGGGGTGGGGCGGCAGAACGCCGCCAACGCCCAGGCGGTGACGCCGGGAACGACCCGGGCCGACTTCTTCGAGAGCGCGTGGGGCCACCTCGACCCGGCCGAATACCCGTTCCTCCGGCACGTCACCAAGCAGCTGATGACCCACGACGACCGGGCCCAGTTCCTGGCCGGCGTCAACCTGATCCTGAAGGGGATCAAAGGTTGAAGCCGCCGCTGACCTCGATGTCCTGAGCGGTGATCCACCGGCCGTCGTCGCCGAGCAGGGCGGCCACCGCCACGCCGATGTCATCAGGCTCGCCGAGACGACCCAGGGCGGTCTTCGCGGCCAGGCCCGGGATCACCTCCGGGAAGCGGGCGAAGGCGTCGCCGCCGAACCTGGTCCGGGTGGCGCCGGGCGAGACCGAGTTGACCCGGATACCGCGTACGCTCAGCTCCTTTGCCAGATAGCGGGTGAGGGTGACCATGCCGCCCTTCATCGAGCCGTAGGCCGAGTAACCGGGCTCGAGGCCGGAGAACGACGCCGCCCCGCTGGCGATGTTGACGATGGCGCCGCCGTCGGCGAGCAGCGGGAGCAGGGTCTGGGTCAGGAAGTACGGCCCCTTGAGGTGCACGCGATAGAGCTTGTCGAACTCGTCCTCGGCGGTGTCCGGAAACATCGCCATATAAGCACTGCCGGCGTTGTTGACCAGATGGTCGAAGGTGTCGCGCTGCCAGGTGTCACGAAGCGCGGCGACCACCTGATCGCGAAAGGCGATAAATCCCGACAAAGGCCCGCCAACGTCGAGCCGCAGCGCGACAGCCGTGCCACCCTCCTTCTCGATGGCCGCGACGGTGTCGAAAGCCCCGGCCGAATTGCCCTGATAGGTGAGGATGACCCCGGCCCCACGCGCCGCGACCTGGATGGCGATACTCTGCCCGATTCCGGAGCTGGCTCCGGTGATGATGGCTACTGTCATGCATCAATACAAGCATCATGAGCAGGAAAAACGTTATAAAGATCCTCGCGATGTCTTGCCTGATACTCCCATAACAACGAGGATCGAGCAGTGTTGGAAACCTTGCTCGCCCGGCACCAGGGGACCACCCTCCTGGAAGATGTCCGGATCTCCGAGGTCGACCGGGCCACCGCCCCCGAGGTCTCGATGTCCGGCACCGTGATGGCCCTGATCGCCCGCGGCACAAAACGTCTGGCCCTCGGCGACCGGGTCTACGACTACCACGCCGGCCAATACCTGATCGCCTCGGTGGATCTGCCGGTCACCGGCCACTTCACCGGCCCGGCCATCGGTTTCGGCCTGACCCTGCGCCCGGCCTTGATCGCCGAGCTGCTGCTGAGTGCCGCCCCCGGCGACCTCCCGCCCCCGCCCACCGGCCCACTCTCCGGCCTGGCCGTCAGCGACGCCCCACCCGAGCTGGTCGACGCGGTGATCCGCCTGGTCCGCCTGCTCGACGAGCCCCGCGACCGGGCGGTGCTCGCCCCCTTGATCAAGCGGGAGATCCTCTGGCGCCTGATCACCGGCGAGCAGGGCGCGATCGTCCGCCAGCTCGGCCTGGCCGACAGCAGCCTCACCCACGTCTCCCGGGCGGTCGGCTGGATCCGGGAGAACTACCCGCAGGCGTTCAAGGTGGAGGATCTGGCCCGGCTCTCCGGGATGAGCGTCTCAGCCTTCCACCGCAATTTCCAGGCGGTGACGGCGATGAGCCCGATCCAGTTCCAGAAGCAGATCCGCCTGCAGGAGGCGCGGTTGCTGCTGGCCGCGCGCCCCGGCGACGTCACCGGCGTGGGCCGCCGGGTCGGCTACGAGAGCCCGTCGCAGTTCAGCCGCGAGTACCGCCGCCAGTTCGGGGTGCCGCCGAGCCGGGACCCGACGCCGGTAGCCAGATAGGCGACTTAACCTATATGTTCAGAGGGATATAAGGAGGGTCCCATGCTCCTCTGGTACATCCCCAACCAGGTGCAGCCCGGCCACCGCGGCGACGAGGTGCGCGCCGACCACAACAGCCTCGACACCTTGACCGAACAGGCAAAGGCCTTGGAGGTGTACGGGTGGGGAGGCGCACTCCTGGGCACCGGCTTCGGCCGCCCCGACACGTTCACCGTCGCCACCGCGCTGGCCACCCGCACCACCACGTTCCGGCCGCTCATCGCGACCCGGCCCGGCTACTGGCGGCCGGCCAACTTCGCCGCGGCGGCGGCCGCCCTCGACCACCTCAGCGGCGGCCGGGTGCTGGTCAACATCGTCTCGGGCAAGGACAACCTCGCCGCGTACGGGGACAGCGAGGGTGACCAGGCGCACCGCTACGGCCGCACCCGCGAGTTCATGCACCTGGTGCGCCGCCTGTGGACCGCGGAGGACGTCACGTTCCACGGCGAGCACTTCTGGGTCGACCACTCGACCGTCGTGCCGCGCCCGCTGATCAAGCAGCCGCGGCTCTACTTCGGTGGCGCCTCCCCGGCCGCCGAGCGGGTCGCCGCTCTGGAGGCCGACGTGCAGCTGTTCTGGGGCGAGCCGCTGGACGGCGTCGCCGAGCGCATCGACCGCCTCAAGAAGCTGAGCGCCGACCTGGGCCGCGAGCACGCTCCGCTCGAGTTCGGGCTGCGGGTGACCACGTTCGTCCGGGACACGTCGGCGGAGGCGTGGGCCGAGGCCGAAGCCCGGGTCGCCGCGATGCAGACCGACCCCAACCAGCACACCTCGGTGGGCCAGCAGCGCCTGCTCGACCTGACCGCCCGCGGCGACGTGCTGGACGAGAACCTCTACACCGCCCCGGGCCGGTTCGGCGGCGCCGGCGCCGGCACGACGTGGCTGGTCGGTTCACCCGCCGAGGTGGCCCGCGCGCTGAAGCGCTACCAGGCCCTCGGCATCACCCACTTCGTACTCTCCGACACCCCGTACCTGAACGAGATCAAACGGCAGGGCGAGCAACTGCTCCCCCTGCTGACAGCGTCGTGAAAGGAAACCCATGCCCCAGGCGTACGCATACACCGCGTTCGGCGGTCCCGAGGTGGAGACGTTCCTCGACCTTCCGAAGCCCTCGCCCGGCCCCGGCCAGGTGCTCATCAAGGTCCGGGCGGCCGGGGTGAACCCGGTCGATTGGAAGAAGCGCACCGGCTACCGCCCGCAGGGCGCCCCCGCCCCCGCACTGCCGGCCGTCTTCGGCGGTGAGGCGGCCGGGGTGGTCGAGCTGATCGGGCCGGGCGTGACCGGCATCGCGGTCGGCGACGAGGTGTTCGGGCAGACCGTGGCCGGCGCCTGGGCCGAGTGGGCGCTGCTCCCGGCCGAGCTGACCGCCCGCCGCCCGCCGTCGGTGTCGTTCGAGGACGCGGCCACCCTGCCGATCGCCGCCGCGACCGCGCACGACGCGCTGGTCCAGCTCGCCCTGCCGGCCGGCGCCACCCTGCTGATCATCGGGGTCGGCGGCGGGGTCGGGGTGGCCGCCGCCCAGATCGCCCGGATCCAGGGCCTCACCGTGATCGGCACGGCGAGTGCCGGCAAGAAGGACTTCGTCGAGTCGCTCGACGTGGTGCCGGTCGAGTACGGCGAAGGGGTCGCCGACCGGGTCCGGGCCGCCGCGCCGCAGGGCGTCGACGGGATCCTCGACCTGGTCGGCGGGCACGCCCTCGAGGAGGAGGTGGCCGGCCTGCTGAGCGACCGCACCAAGCTCGTGTCGGCCGCCGACCGCGAGACGGTGGCCCGGCTGGGTGGCGCGCCGGTGGCCCGGCTGCGGACCCGGGCGGTCCTCGACCAGGTCGCCGCCTGGGTCGCCGACGGCCTGCTGAACCCGCGGGTGGTCGAGGTCTTCCCGCTGCCCGAGGCCGCCCAGGCCCTGCATCGGGTCGAGGGCGGCCACGCGCGCGGCAAGGTGGTGCTGACGAACCCGGCGTGAGCGGGGCTCAGCCGTACCAGTGCTTGGCCAGCAACTCGAACGAGCGCACCCGGTCGGTGTGCTCGAACGTCATGGTGGTGACCAGCAGTTCGTCGGCCCCGGTGACCCGCCGCAGCGTCTCCAGACGCTCGGCCACGGTCTCCGCGGTGCCGACGAACTGGGTGTCCAGCCGGTCGGCGACCAGTTTGCGGTCGTCGTCGCTCCACTCGAAGGCTTCCGCCTCGGCCGGGCTCGGGTAGGGAATGGCCCCGGCGCCGGTGCGCACGCTGCGCACCCACAGCGCGTACGGGATCGCCAGCCGCCGGGCGGTCTCCTCGTCCTCGGCCACGATGACGTCGGCCGACACCATCACCCGCGGGGCTTCGAGGGCCGCCGACGGTTTGAACGCGGCCCGGTACGCCTCGACCGCTTCCAGGACCCGGGCCGGCGCGACGTGGTAGTTGGCGGCGAATGGCAGCCCGCGCGCCCCGGCCACCCGGGCGCTCTCCCCGCCGCTCGACCCGAGGATCCAGATCTGCAGGTCGGCACCCTCCCCCGGCACGGCCCGGGCCTCGTTGCCGAGCCCGTCGGTGTAGGGCCCGGCGAGCAGGGTCTGGATGTCGTCGACGGCGCTGTCCAGGTCGGCCGGTTCGGCGTTGGGCTGGGTCAGCAGCTTCGCGAAGAGCGCCGACCGGGCCGAGCGCAGGATCGGCTGGAACGAGAACGACTGCGGGATGAGCAGCCCGTCGACGACCCGGGCCTCGGTGACCTCGACCTCGGCCGGTTCGGCCAGGATCGACTTGCGGCGTTGCGCCGACCGGCCGAGCCCGAGGTCGAACCGGCCCGGGTAGAGGGCGTCGAGCAGCCCGAACTGCTCGACCGCGCCGAGCGGGGTGAGGAAGCCGGTCTGCACCGCCCCCGAGCCGAGCCGGATGCGCTCGGTGGCGGCGGCGATCTGCCCGAGCAGCAACGCCGGCTGGGAGCTGGCCACGCCGGGCGTGAGGTGATGCTCGGCCACCCAGTAGCGGTGGTAGCCGAACTGTTCGGCCTGCCGGGCCAGGTCGAGGGTGCGGCGCAGCGCGTCGCCGACGGTGCCGCCGGCGACCAGCGGCGCCAGATCCAGGATGGACAGTGGGACGGTCATCGGATTTCCCCTTCGAGCGTGGGTACCGCAGCGAGCAGTTCTCGGGTGTAGTCGTGGCGTGGGTGGTGGAACACGTCGTCGACCGGTCCGCTCTCGACGACGGCGCCGTCGTGCATGACCAGGACCCGGTCGGCCAGGTGGTGCACGACGCCGAGGTCGTGCGAGATGAAGAGCATCGCGGTGCCGTCGGTGGCCCGGATGTCGGCGAGCAGGTCGAGGACCTGGGCCTGCACCGACACGTCGAGCGCGGAGACCGGCTCGTCGCAGATGATCAGGCTGGGCCGCGGGGCGAGGGCGCGGGCGATGGCGACCCGCTGCCGCTGGCCGCCGGAGAGCTGCCGCGGGTTGCGGTCGAGCAGTTCGGCGCCGAGCCCGACCCGCTCCAGCAGCGGCTCCACCGCGCCGCCGCGTGGCAGCGCCTCGGCGACGATCTTGCGGACGGTCCAGCGCGGATCGAACGACGACAGCGGGTCCTGCGAGATCAGCTGCAGGTGACGGCGGCGGGCTCGGCGCCGGCGTTCGGGCTGCCCGGTCCAGGCCTCCCCCTCGAACGTCACCGTCCCCGCGGTCGGCGCGACCAGCCCGAACAGCAGCTGGGCGACGGTGGTCTTGCCCGATCCGCTCTCGCCGACCAGCCCGACGATCTCACCCCGGCCGACCCGCACGTCCACGTCGTCGACGACGGTGTGCCTGCCGTAGCGCTTGGTCAGCCCACGCGCTTCGAGAACCACGTCGCCCGAGGGCTCCGGCGCGGCGACAACGCCGGCTTCGGAGAGCCGCCTACCCCGGGTGGCGGCGGACGGCACGGCCCGAACAAGTTCCTGGGTGTACGGATGGGACGGCGCCGACAGCAGCGAGGCCGTGCCGCCCGACTCGACGATCCGGCCGTCCCGCATCACCAGGACCCGGTCGGCGAGCCGGGCCACCACGGCCAGGTCGTGGCTGATCAGCAGCAGGGTCTCGCCGGCCGCCCGGCGCTCGCCGAGCAGGGCGAGGATCTGCGCCTGCACGGTCACGTCGAGCGCGGTGGTGGGTTCGTCGGCGATCAGCAGCGGCGGCCCGGCCGCGATGGCCGACGCGATCAGCGCGCGCTGCCGCAGACCCCCGGAAAGCTGGTGCGGATGCTGCCGGGCGCGGCGCTCCGGTTCGGGGACGTGCACGGTCGCGAGCAGATCGCGTACGCGCAAATCTCGGTCTCCTCGGTGACCATGCACCCGCAGCACCTCGCCGATCTCCGCACCCACCGTGCGCAGCGGGTCGAGCGAGACCAGCGCGTCCTGCAGGACGAGGCCGGCGAAGCCGCCGCGGACCCGCCGCCATTCCTCGGGCCCGAAGGCCCGGGCGTCCCGGCCGTCCACCTCGAACTTCGCGCTGCGCACGACCGCACCCGGCCCGGCCAGCCCGACCAGGGTGCGCGCCGTGACACTCTTGCCGGAACCGGACTCGCCGACGATCGCCACGCACTCGCCGGGCTCGATGTCGAGGTCGATGCCGCGGACGGCCTCGACGGTGTGCCGGCGGTGCGGGAAGGTGACGTGCAGGTCGCGGATCGCGATCATCCGAGCCTCCCCTCGACACGGCGCTGCAGATGGCGGCCGACCACGGTCAGCGCGATCACGGTGAGGGTGGCGACCACGCCGGGCAACACTGACACCCAGGGTGCCACGCTCAGGTAGTTGCGTCCCTCGGAGAGCATCGCGCCCCACTCCGGCGACGGCGGCTGGGTGCCCATGCCGAGGAAGCTGAGGCCGGCCGCGGCGAGAATGGCCTCGCCGAGGCCGATCACGGCGATCACCGGGACCGGTCCGAGAACATTGGGGAGTACGTGCCGGAGGACGAGCCGAAGGCGGGAGCGGCCGAACGCGACGGCCTGGGTGACGTAACCGGCCTGGCGGACCACGAACGTCTGGGCCCGCACCACCCGGGCGTAGTGCGGCAGGGTCGCGATGCCGATCGCCACCACCAGGCTGAGCGCGCCCGGGCCGGCGATCGCGATGAACAGCAGCGCCAGCAGGATCAGCGGGAACGCGGACAGGGCGTCGAACGAGCGGGCCAGGGCCTCGTCGGCGTACTTGTGGGCGAGGCCGGCGAGCATGCCGAGCAGCACCCCGGCGACCACGGCGAGCAGGGTGGCGGCGGTGGCGATGGCGAGCGAGTGCCGGGCGCCGTGCACGACCCGGTCGAAGACGTCCCGGCCGAGCTGGTCGGTGCCGAACCAGTGCGCGGTGCTGGGCGCTTCGAGCACGTGCATCGGGTCGGCGGCGAGCGGGTCCCCGGCGAACAGCCCGGGGACGAGCACGACGGCGAGCATGAGCACGAGGAAACCGGCGGCGACGAGGAACCCGGCATACCGGGGTGGCCGCAGTACTAACGGCCGGTCGAGTACGAGCGTCATAGGTGTCAGCTCCTGCGCAGGCGCGGGTCGATGACGAGACAGGCCAGGTCGGCCGCGGTGTTGAGGACGACGTAGGCGAAGGCGGAGAAGACCACGACGGCGAGGACGACCGGCATGTCCTCGCTGGTGACGGCCTGCAGGGTGACCTGGCCGAGGCCGGGCCGGCCGAACACCGTCTCGATGATCACCACGCCGCCGAGCAGGGTGCCGCCGAGCCAGCCGAGCAGCGACACCGCCGGCAGCAGGGCATGCCGCAGCGCGTGCCGGGCGAGCACCGCCCGTTCCCGCAGGCCGCGGGCTCGGGCGGTGATCACGAACGGTTCGTCGAGGGCCCGGTCGATGCCGTCGCGCAGCACCTGGGTGAGCACCCCGGCGATCGGCAGGGCCAGGGTGACGGCCGGCAGCACCAGGGCGGCGGCGCCCCGGTCGCCGGAGACCGGGAAGAGTCCGAGCTGGAACGAGAAGACGCTCAGCAGGACCAGCCCGATCAGGAACGGCGGGGTGGAGACCAGGACCAGCTCGGCGGTCGAGCTGACCCGCCGCGACCACGGCCGGCGGGTGGTCACCGCCAGCACCAGGGCGAGCGCGATGCCGAGGACGGCGGCGACCAGGGCGAGCTTCAGGGTCGGCCAGAGCTGCGCGCCGAGCACGTCGCGGACCGGCCGTTGCAGCAGGTAGGAACGGCCGAGGTCACCGTGCGCGGCGCGCCACAGGTAGTCGACGTACTGCACCACGGCCGGCCGGTCGAGGTGCCATTCCTGGACGATCTGCGAGCGGATCAGCGGGGTGTCGGCGCCGTCGCCGATGATGCTGTCCACCGTGCTGCCCGGCGCCGCGAGCAGCGCCAGGTAGGCCGCGGTCGCGGCCACCCAGAGCACCACCAGGCCGGTGCCGATCCGGCGCAGCACGATCACTTGCGCAGCCACACGTTGTAGGCGCTGCCCGGGACCCCGGCGGTCGGCTCGAAGTGCAGGCCGCCCACGGTCTTGGCGGCGGCGATCTGGTCGGCCGGGGCGTACAGCGGCTGGATCAGCGCGTCGGTGGTGATGACCTTCTTCTGCAGCTCCTGGTAGGTCGCGGTGCGGGCGGCGGGGTCGCCGGTGGACACGCCCTTGTCGAGCAGCGCGTCCAGGGCCGGGTCCTTGACGCCGGTGCGGTTGATCGCGCCGTTCGAGGTGAGCAGCAGGTTGAGGGCGGCGCCGACGTCGGTGTCGGCCCGGGAGTTGTCGAAGATCTCGTACTGCCCGTCGGCGATCGCCTTGGCCGCGGTGCCCTGGTCGACGACGCTGACCTGCAGGTCGATGCCGGCGCTCTGCTTGACCGCGGCCTGCACGGCCTGGGCGAGGGTGTCCCGGCGGTCCCGGACGAACGGCGCCGACTGGACCAGGCGGGCGGTCAGCCGCTTGCCGTCCTTGGTGCGGAAACCGTCGCTGTCGCGGGTGGCCCAGCCGGCCGCGTCGAGGGTGGCGTTGGCCCGGGCCGGGTCGTTGCCGTAGGTCGTCTCCAGGGTCTTGTCGTAGAACGGGCTGGTCGGCCCGACCACGCTCCAGGCCCGGGTGGCGGCGCCGCGGTAGACGGCCTGCAGCACGGTGCCGACGTCGAGCGCGTCCCGGAACGCCTGCCGGACCTTGATGTCGTCGAACGGCGCGTGGCTGGTGTTGAAGTAGTACGAGTAGGCCGATCCGGAGTTGAGGCCCTTGCTCAGCGCCAGGGTCGGGTTGGCGGTGATCTGTGGTTCGTCGGTGGCCGGCACGCCCTCGATCACCTGCACCTGCCCGGAGGTGAGCGCGCCGACCCGCACCGACGACTCCTTGAGGAACCGGTAGGTCACCTCGTCGAGGTAGGCGGGCCCGGCGTGCCCGGCGTTGGCGGGCGCCCAGTTATAGGCCGGGTTCTTCTTGTAGTGCAGCTCCTGGCCGGGGGCGTACCTGTCGAGGACGAACGGCCCGGTGCCGGCCAGCTCGACGCCGCCGGCCTTGAGGTTCTTGGCCGCTTTCAGCGAGGTGGGCGAGACGATCGCGCCCTGCGGCGAGGAGAGGAAGTCGAGGATCAGCACGTCGGGCCGCTTGAGCGTGTAGCGGACGGTGGCCGGGTCGACCACGTCGACGCTCTTGAGGTTCTTCAGCTGGACGGCGGCGACCGTGGGCGCGTACCCCGCGGAGAGCAGCAGATCGGTGTTGGCCTTGACCGCGGCCGCGTCGAAGGGGGTGCCGTCGCTGAAGGTGACGCCGCTGCGCAGCTTCAGCGTGTAGGCCAGGCCGTCCGCGGAGACGTCGTAGCTCTCCGCCAGCCAGGGCAGGTAGCCGCCCTTGTCGTCGTGGGTGAGCAGGGCCTCGAAGTTGTTCCAGACCAGCAGCCGGGCCTTGGCCTGGGCGTACTGATGCGGGTTGAGGGTGATCGGTTCGGTTTCGACGGCCCAGGTCAGCGAGCCCCCGGAGACCGGGGCGCCGGCCTCCTCGGACGCACCGGCGCCATTGCCGGAACACCCCGCGAGCAGCGCGAGAGTCACGACCGCGGCGAGACGGAAACGATGGCGCATCCCAACCTCCAGGTGAGCGGACTCCCTTTTTCCTATAGCTTAAATAGGATATAAGCAAGGGGTGCAGACCAGATCGATGCATCGAGCACCACTCGCCGTCTGTCTCGCCGCCGCCTTCACCACCCTGCTCGACCAGGCCAGCCTCAACACGGCGGTGCCCGCGTTGCGCAGCTCGCTCGGGGCCGGGCCGGGCAGTGTGGGCTGGATCATCGCGGGCTACTCGCTGGCCTTCGGGCTCGCGCTGGTGCCGGGCGGGCGGCTGGGGGACGCGTACGGCCGGAAGTGGCTTTTCGTCGGTGGCATCACGGTGTTCAGCTCGGCCGCGATCGTCGCCGGGACCGCCCGGCACGCGTGGGTGATCGTGGTCGCCCGGCTCGTCCAGGGGCTCGGCGCCGGCACCGTCAACCCGCAGGTCATCGGCATCATCCAGGAGCTGTTCACCGGGCGGGAGCGAACCCGGGCGCTCGGCGCGTACGCGATCGTCGGCGGCGTCTCGGCGGTGATCGGCCCGTTCGTCGGCGGCCTGCTGATCGGCACCCTCGGCAACGAGTACGGCTGGCGCTGCGTACTCCTGCTGAACGTGCCGTTCGGCCTGCTCACCGTGCCGCTGGCGATCAGGTGGTTCCCGGCCCGCGCGGGCAGCGGCCGGCGGACCACGCTGGACCTGCCCGGCCTGGCCGCGCTCGGCGCCGCGACGCTGTGCCTGCTGCTGCCGTTCACACTGCCGGCCGGCCAGTGCCCGCCGCGGCCGGTCTGGTTCGCCACCGCGGCGGTCCTGGTGGCCGTGCTGATCGCGTGGGAGCGCCGCTACGCCCGGTCCGGCGGCACCCCGATCCTGATGCCGTCGCTGCTGCGCTCGCGCGGCTATCGCAACGGCACGGTGATCGCGATGTTCCAGTTCGGGGCGAGCCTGTCCGCCGCCCTGGCCCTCACGCTCTACCTGCAGGAGAGTCTCGGCTGGTCGGCACTGCGCGCGGCGCTGACCATGCTGCCGAGCGCGGTCACCTTCGCGGCCGCGTCGGCGCTGGGGTGGCGGGTGGTCGGCCGCTACGGCCGGGTGAGCGTGTTCTGGGCGCTGGTCGCCTCGCTGCTCGCGGTGGTCGCGTCCGGCGTGGCCGTCGCGCATGCCCCGGCCGCTCATCTGGAGCTCACACTGATGGGCACCCAGTTCGTGCTGGGCGCGGCCGGCGGCCTGATCGTCTCGCCCAATCAGGCGCTGACCCTGATGCACGCGCCGCCCGGCGCGGCCGGGCTGGCCGCCGCGTTCCTTCAGCTGGCCCAGCGGATCTCCGCCTCGGTCGGGATGGCGGCGGTGGCCGGCCTGGTCCTGGCCGGATCGGGCGGCACCCCGGTCGTGCACGGGCTCGCGGTCTGCGCGGCGATGCTCGCCGCCGGCGCGGTCGTCGCCTGGCGGGACGGCCGGGCCGGACCCTCCGATGTGGCGGGCGCGGCAACAACTCCGTTACCGGTCCGTAGAAACATACATCGCCCATAGGACTTGAGTTATTCGCCGAGACGGTCATAGCGTGAAATGCACGCCCGCCACCCCGGAGGTAACCCCTTGACCGTCCTGTCCTCGCCGCCGGCGGCGGCCCTCGCCGCCGACGAGGGCGACCGGCTCACCGTGGTGCCGGCCCGCCATCCGTGGCGCTGGGTGGCCACCGTCATCGCCCTCGTCCTGGTCGCCCAGCTCCTGCACGGCCTGATCACCAACCCCGGCTGGGACTGGGCCACGTTCGCCGGCTACTTCTTCGAGAAGTCGGTGATGCAGGCGCTGCTGGTCACCCTGGAGCTGACCTTCCTCGGTGCGTTCCTCGGCTTCCTCGGCGGCCTGATCCTGGCCCCGATGCGCCTGTCGAAGAACCGGGTGCTGCAGTCGGTGAGCTGGTTCTACATCTGGATCTTCCGGTCGGTGCCGCTGATCGTGCAGCTGCTCTTCTGGGCCAACCTCGGCTACCTCTACGAGACCCTGCAGATCGGCATCCCGTTCGGGCCCGGCTTCTGGCACTTCGAGACGAAGACCCTGGTCAGCTCGTTCGGCGCGGCCCTGCTCGGGCTGGCCCTGCACGAGGCCGCCTACGCCGCCGAGATCGTCCGGTCCGGCATCGTCTCGGTCGACCAGCGCCAACTGGAGGCGGCCGCCGCGCTCGGCATCCCGCGGCTGCGGCAGTTCCGCCGCATCCTGCTCCCGCAGGCCATGCGGGCGATCCTGCCGACCGCCGCCAACGAGCTGGTCAACCTCCTGAAAAGCACTTCGGTGGTGTACGTCCTGGCCATCGGCGAGATCTTCTACCAGGTGCAGGTCGTCTACGGCCGCACCGGCCGGGTCGTTCCGCTGCTGATGGTGGCCACGGTCTGGTACGTGATCCTCACCGCGGTCCTGTCGGTCTTCCAGCACTACGTCGAGCGGCACTTCAACCGGGGATGGCGGCGATGATCGAGGTTCGCGGCGTACACAAGTCGTTCGGTCATCTCGAAGTGCTCAAGGGCATCGACCTGACCGTCGCGGCCGGCAGTGTCACGGTGATCCTGGGCCCGTCCGGCTCCGGCAAGTCCACCCTGCTGCGGGTGATCAACCATCTGGAGAAGGTGGACCGCGGGCACGTCCGGGTCGACGGCGAGCTGATCGGCTACCGGCAGCACGGCACCAAGCTCTACGAGCTGCGCGAACGGCAGATCCTCGAACAGCGGCGCGGCATCGGGTTCGTCTTCCAGACCTTCAATCTCTTCCCCCACCTGACCGCGGTGCAGAACGTCACCGAGGCGATGCGCGGGCCCCGGGACGCGGTGCAGCGCAAGGCCCTCGAACGTCTCGACCGGGTCGGTCTGGCCGACAAGGCGGCCTCCTATCCGCGCCAGCTCTCGGGCGGGCAGCAGCAGCGCGTGGCGATCGCCCGCGCGCTCGCGCTCGACCCGAAGCTGGTGCTCTTCGACGAGCCCACCTCGGCGCTCGACCCGGAGTTGGTCGGCGAGGTGCTCGACGTGATGCGCGACCTGGCCAAGGCGGGCACCACGATGATCGTCGTCACGCACGAGATCGGCTTCGCCCGCGAGGTGGCCGACACGATCGTCTTCCTCGACGAAGGGCGCCTGGTCGAACAGGGCACGCCCGCCGACGTCCTTGATTCACCCCGGCAAGACCGCACCCGGGCCTTCCTGTCCAAGGTCCTCGTCTAAAACGGAGCTCCCATGCGTACGAAATCGGCGTTGATCGCCGTTGTTCTGGCCGCAGGCCTCGGCGCCTGCGCCGCGCCCGAGGAAAAGCCGGCCGAAGTGGCCGCGGCGGTCGGCACGGTAAAGATCAACACCAGTCCCGAGCAGAACCGGATCGTGCCGGCCAAGGTGGACGCCCTCGCCGCCCTGGTTCCCGAGAAGATCCGCGCGACCGGCAAGCTGACCGTCGGTCTCGGCCTCGCCGGTTCGGGCTCCCCGCCGCTCGGCTTCACCGCCACCGACAACAAGACGCTGATCGGCAGCGAGCCGGACATCGCGAGCGCGGTCGCCGGCATCCTCGGCCTGCAGCCCGACCTGCAGAACAGCTCGTGGGAGAACCTGTTCATCGGCCTGGACAGCGGGAAGTACGACTTCGGCGCCTCCAACATCACGGTCACCGAGCTGCGTAAGCAGAAGTACGACTTCGCCACCTACCGCAAGGACGACCTGGCGTTCGAGACCAAGAAGGGCTCCGGCCTGAAGGTCACCGGGCCGAAGGACGTGAGCGGCAAGAAGGTGGCGGTCTCGTCCGGCACCAACCAGGAGAAGATCCTGGTCGAGTGGAGCAAGCAGGACGTCGCGAACGGCCTGCCCGCGGTCGACATCAAGTACTACCAGACCAACCAGGCCACCTACCTGGCGCTCGGCTCCGGTCAGATCGACGCCTACCTCGGCCCGAACCCGACCTCGGCCTACCACGTCGCGGTGACCGGCGAGACCGAGATCGCGGGCACCTACTCCGGGGCCGGCGCCGACCTGCAGGGCCTGATCGCACTGACCACGAAAAAGGACAACGGCCTGGTCCCGGCGCTCAAGGGTGCGCTCGACGAGCTGGTCAAGTCCGGCGACTACGACAAGATCCTGGCACGGTGGAACCTGAGCAGCGAGGCCGTGACCCCCGAGGTCAACCCGCCCGGCCTCCCGATCGACGGGAAGTGACATGCCCGACCCACTCCATCTCGCGGTAGCGCTCGACGGCACCGGCTGGCATCCCGCCTCGTGGCGCTCACCCAACGCGCGGCCCGGCGACCTGTTCCGCCCCGGCTACTGGACCGACCTGGTCCGGGAGGCCGAGGCCGGCACGCTCGACTTCGTCACCATCGAAGACGCGCTCGGCCTGCAGACCGACCGGCCGGACGGGCCGGACGAGCGCACCGACCACGTGCGGGGGCGGCTCGACGCGATCCTGATCGCCTCCCGGGTGGCCCCGCTGACCTCGCACATCGGGCTGGTGCCGACCGCGACCGTCACGCACACCGAGCCGTTCCACATCTCCAAGGCGATCGCCACCCTCGACTACGTATCCCGCGGCCGGGCCGGCTGGCGGGTCCAGGTCTCCGGCCGGGCGCACGAGGCCGGCCACTTCGGGCGGCGCACGCTGCCGATGCTCAGCCCGGGGTCGCTGGATTCGGTCGCGGCGACCCAGGCCGTCAAGGACCTGTTCGAGGAGGCCACCGACTACGTCGAGGTGGTGCGGCGACTCTGGGACAGCTGGGAGGACGACGCGGAGATCCGCGACGCCGCCACCGGCCGGTTCATCGACCGCGACAAGCTGCACTACATCGCGTTCGACGGGAAGTACTTCAGCGTCAAGGGCCCGTCCATCACGCCGCGGCCCCCGCAGGGTCAGCCGCTGGTCACGGCGCTCGCGCACGCGCCGATCCCGTACGCGTTCGCGGCCGGTTCCGCCGACCTCGCGTACGTGACCCCCGGCGACGCCGACCACGCCCGCAAGATCGTCGCGCAGATCCCGATCCCGCACGTCTTCGCCGACCTGGTCGTCTTCCTGGCCGACACCGAGCAGGAGGCGCGGGACGCCAAGGACCGGCTCGACACCCTCGACCGCACGGTCTTCACGTCCGACGCGGCGATCTTCACCGGCACCCCGGCGCAGCTCGCCGACCTGCTGCTCGACTGGCAGTCGGCCGGGCTCACCGGGTTCCGGCTGCGGCCGGCCCGGCTGCCCGACGACCTGGTCGCGATCACCCGCGGCCTGGTCCCGGAGCTGCGCCGCCGCGGCGCCTTCCGCTCGGAGTACGAAGCGTCCACCCTGCGTGGCCTGCTCGGCCTGGCCCGGCCGGCCAACCGCTATGAGGGAGCTCGGGTTGCCTAAGCAGATCCACCTCGCCGCGCACTTCCCCGGCGTCAACAACACCACCGTGTGGAGCGACCCGAAGGCGGGCAGCCACATCGAGTTCGACTCGTTCGTGAAGCTGGCGCAGACCGCCGAGCGGGCGAAGTTCGACTTCTTCTTCCTGGCTGAAGGGTTGCGGCTACGGGAGCAGGGCGGCCAGATCTACGACCTGGACGTCGTCGGCCGTCCCGACACGTTCACGGTCCTGGCCGCCCTGGCCGCGGTCACCACCCACCTCGGGCTGGCCGGCACGATCAACTCGACGTTCAACGAGCCGTACGAGGTGGCCCGGCAGTTCGCGTCGCTCGACCACCTCTCCGACGGGCGGGCCGCCTGGAACGTGGTCACCTCGTGGGACGCCTTCACCGGCGAGAACTTCCGGCGCGGCGGCTTCCTGGCCGAGTCCGACCGCTACACCCGGGCCACCCAGTTCCTGGCCACCGCCCGGGAGTTGTTCGACTCGTGGCCGGCCGACGCGGTGGCCGCCGACAAGGAGTCCGGGGTCTTCCTGCGGGACGGCTCGGCCGGCCGTTTCCAGCACGCCGACCAGCACTTCGACATCGCCGGCCGGTTCAACGTGCCGCGCAGCCCGCAGGGCCGGCCGGTCATCCTGCAGGCCGGTGACTCGGACGGGGGCCGGGAGTTCGCGGCGGCCACCGCCGACGCCATCTTCAGCCGGCACGGCACCCTGGTCGAGGGCCAGAAGTTCTACGCCGACGTGAAGCGGCGACTGCCTGCCTACGGGCGTGAGCGGGACTCGCTGAAAGTCCTTCCGGCCGCCACCTTCATCCTCGGCGACACCGACGCCGACGCTCAGGAAAAAGCCGCTGTCGTACGCCGTCAGCAGGTCAGCGGGGCGACCGCGATCAAGCTGCTCGAGCAGTTGTGGAACCGGGATCTCAGCGGTTACGACCCGGACGGGCCACTCCCGGCCATCGACCCGGACGTGTCGGACAGCCACATCGCGAAGGGCCGGGCCAGCGTCCGGATGCACCGCGACCCGATCGCGACCGCCAACGAATGGCGGGCCCGGGCGGAGGCGGAGAAGCTGTCGATCCGGGACCTGATCGTCGAGGTGACCAACCGGCAGACGTTCATCGGCGCGGCGGCCACGATCGCCGGCGAGATCAACGACCTGGTGCAGCAGGACGCCGCCGACGGTTTCATCCTGGTGCCGCACGTGACCCCGGACGGCCTCGACGAGTTCGCCGACACGGTGGTGCCGCTGCTGCAGGAGCGCGGCGTCTTCCGTACCGAATACGAGGGGACCACCTTGCGCGACCACCTCGGCCTGGAGTTCCCCCAATGACCACCGTTTCGGCCGACGAGGCCGTTCTCGACAACGCGGTGTGGGAGTCGCTGATCGGGCCGCACGCGCACCTCGCGCAGGTGCACGGCCTCGCCGCGCGTTACCCGTCCGAGGTGGCCGGGTTCCACGCCCTGGCCGACTCGGCCGACCCGCAGGCGTGGCGCGACCTGACCGAGCTGACCGGCCCGGACGCGGACGTGGCGGTGGCCGGCGACGTGCCGGCCGAGCATCCCGGCTGGGAGGTGGTCGACCGGATCCCGGGGGTGCAGCTGATCGACGTATCGCTGCGCTCTTCGTCGTTGGCGGAGGCCGTGCGGCTCACCGGGGCGGACGTGCCGGAGATCCTCGACCTGATCGAACGCACCCGGCCCGGCCCGTTCCGGACACGCACCATCGAGCTCGGCACCTATCTGGGCCTGCGGCGCGGCGGGGCGCTGATCGCGATGGCCGGCGAACGCCTGCACCCGACCGGCTGGACCGAGATCAGCGCGGTCTGCACCGACCCGGCCTTCCGCGGGCAGGGCCTGGCGACCGCGCTGGTGCGGGCGGTCGCGGCCGGCATCCGGGAGCGCGGCGAGACCCCGTTCCTGCACACGGCGGCGGCCAACCGAACAGCGATCCGGCTGTACGAGTCGATCGGCTTCCAGCTGCGCCGGCCGACCTCGTTCGCCCGCTACCGCACTATCGCCGCCGGGTGACCGGACCGACGTGCGGAGCCGGGCGGACCGTGCCCTCCGGCGCGGTGACCTGGTTGCGGCCGGCCTCCTTGCTGGCGTAGAGCAGCTTGTCGGCCAGGCCCACCAGGTCGTCCGGGGTGTCGGTGTGCGTCGGCAGGGCGGCCAGGCCGAGGGACACGGTCACGGTGATCACCTCGGTCGGGCTGATCACCACACCGGTCCGCATGATGTCGAGTCGCAGCCGCTCGGCGACCGTGTAGGCGTCGGCCGGGCTGGTGCGCGGCAGCAGCACCGCGAACTCCTCGCCGCCGTAGCGGGCCACGATGTCGCCACTGCGGACCGCGGTGCGCAGCCGGTGCGCCACCTCGACCAGGACCCGGTCGCCGGCGGTGTGCCCGTACGTGTCGTTGACGTTCTTGAAGTGATCGATGTCGAGCAGGACCATCGACAGCGGTTCGCCGCCGCGAAGGGCCCGGGCGCATTCGGTGCCGAGTGTCTCGGCGAAGTAGCGGCGGGTGTGCAGGCCGGTCAGCCCGTCGGTGATCGCCGCCTGGCGCTGCGCCGCGGCGACGCCGCCGAGCCGGGCGGTGACCAGCAGGAACATCACCGCGCACGAGGCGGCCACCAGCAGGATGTGCAGGTTGCCGCCGCGCACGTACTGGATGACCAGGGTGAGCGGGGCCAGCAGGGACGCGCCGGCGAGCAGGGACAGCCGGCTGCGGGTGGCCACCTGGTCGGCGGCGGCGGTGCGGTCGCCGAGCGGTCGCATCGACGGGTGCAGTGCGGCCAGGCCGAGCATCAGCGACGCTCCGATCCAGGCCAGCTCCAGCGGCCAGGTGTACTCGAACTGCCAATGCACCAGCCGGATCGTGTACGCCGTGTCGGCACCCCAGAACATCACCAGGTACCCGCCGAACAGGCGCAGCGACGCCAGGCCGAATCCGCCGCCGAGCATCAGGCGCAACCCGAGCACCAGCAGCAGCAGGTCCCCGATCGGGAAGGCCATCGACTCCAGGGTCAGCGCCAGGCCGGCCGTGGTGCCGCTCATCGAGGCCCGCAGCGGGTCGATCACGAAGACCCAGCTGACCAGCGAGACGGCGACCGCCAGCAGGGTCCCGTCGATGATCGCGGGGACGTCCCGGCCCGGGGTGCGGTGCCGGACCATCAGCATCATGCCGGCCGCGATCAGCGGGAAGCGCAGCAGGTACGGGAGCATGGCCCACTGCAGGTCGATCTCCGGGCCGTCGAGCAGCGGAAACAGCGAGTAGAGCAGGTCGCCGACCGCGGAGAACCCGGCACCGGCGGCGATCAGCGCCCACGGCAGCCAGGCGTCCGGCCGGTTCCGGCGGATGCCGAGCAGGATCGCCGGCAGTGCGGAGGCGGTGCCGACCACGTAGAGGGCCTGGGTCACCACCGGCGACGCACCGAGCAGGGCGGCGGCGAGGTAGCCGAGCATGAGGACGGCACCGGCAGTCAGGGGGACCGCCAGGTGCGCGGACGGCCGCCGGTCGAGACTGATCAGTGCCATGCCACCAGGATGGGGTCGCTCGGGTGCAAACCCGGTGGTTGCCGGGAGTCTCCCCGTTACGCAGTGGTGCGCTGGGCCGGGGTCACGCCGTACACCAAACGCAGGATCGCATCCGTGAGGGTGTCGATCAGCTCGTCCGGATCGTGCGCCGTGGGGTTGGCGAAGGCGTCGGCGAACGTGGTGAGCCGCAGGTTGATCGCCATGGTGGCGAGCAGCGTGGGCGATCCGTCGACGGTCAGGCCGGCCTTGGCGTCGCGTTCGATGCGCTGCCGGAAGGCGGTGCAGCCGTTGTTGACCACGCGCTCGCGCACCTGCATCACCTCGGGGCCGGGATCGGGGGCGAGGAACACCTCGCGCATCCAGCGGCCGTCGACCAGCCAGCGCTGGAACGACCCCACCAGCCCCTGTCGCAACGCGTCCCGGTCGAGGCCGTCGGACTCCAGCCAGCGGCCCATGTCGGCGTCGGTCAGCCCGATCGACTGGTCGCACAGCGCGGCCAGCAGCGCGGGCTTGGACTCGAAGTAGAAGTAGAACCCGGACCGGGCGATGCCGGCCGCGCCGGCCAGCTCGTCGATGGTCACCTGACCGATCGGTTTCTCGCGCAGCACCACCTTGGCGGCGTCGAGCAGAGCTTGCTCCCTCTGATCGCCCTTGGTGGGCGCGCGGCGGCTTCCGATGGCAGGCACGAGGCGATCCTACCCAGACGTGTCCCGTGCATTCGACGTCACATCACTTATTTTCGACACTGTGTTGAGAATGCTCGGCAGCGAGTCTAGGTTCGGTCTCATGCCAACCCAGTCATCACGCATGGCCCTACCGGTGTCGTGCTACGTCGTGCTATTGGTCTCGGCTCTGCAGACCCTGGTCGTGCCGGTCGTCGCCAACATCCAGGCCGACCTGGGCGTCTCCGCCACCTCGGCGAGCTGGGTGGTGACCGCGAACCTGCTGGCCGCGGCCGTGCTCACCCCGATGCTCGGCCGCCTCGGCGACCTCTACGGCCGCCGCCCGGTGATGCTGGGCGTGCTGGTGGTCGTGCTGGCCGGCTCGGTGCTGGCCGCCACCACGTCGAGCCTGCCGCTGCTGCTGGTCGGCCGGGTCGCGCAGGCCGCCAGCTTCGGCCTGTTCCCGCTGTCGATCGGCGTGCTCCGCGAGGAGCTGCCGCCGGCCCGGCTGACCGGCGCGATGGCCACGGTCAGCGGCATGCTGGCGGTCGGCGCCGGCATCGGCCTGACCGTCACCGGCCTGCTGATGCAGCACGGCGGCGACTACCACCAGCTGTTCTGGCTGGCCACCGCGCTGAGCGCGATCGGCGTGGCCGGTGTCTGGACGCTGCCGAAGCGCGCGGCGGTGGCGACCGGCCGGCTCGACTGGATCGGCGCCGGCCTGCTCGGCCTCGGCCTGGTGCTGCTGCTCATGCCGCTTGAGGAGGGCAACAGCTGGGGCTGGGGCTCGGCCAAGGTGATCGGGTGCCTGATCGCCGCCGTGGTCGTGCTGGCGGTCTTCCTGCTCGCCGAGCGCCGGATCACCCAGCCCCTCGTCACCACCCGGATGCTGACCCACCGGCCGTTGGTGATCGCCAACGTGGCCGGCCTGTTCCTCGGCTTCGCGATGTTCGCCATCTTCCTGGCCGTCTCCTACCTGGTGCAGACCCCGCCGTCGATCACCGGCTACGGCTTCGGCTCGACCGTCCTCGCCGCCAGCGTCGTCTACCTGCTCCCCGGCAGCATCGCCGGCGTGGTCACCGCCCCGCTCGGCGGCCGCCTGGTCGGCCGCTTCGGCCCGAAGACCACCCTGATCACCGCCGCACTGCTGGCCGCGGCCGGCTTCGGGATGCTGATCGTGCTGCACTCGGCGACCTGGCAGATCATCGTCGGCGCGTTCGCGGTCAACACCGCGGTCATGTTCGGCTACGCGGCCCTGCCCGCCCTGCTCATCGCGAACGTCTCCCCCGCCGAGACCGGCATCGCCAACAGCGTGAATTCGATCGCCCGCTCGATCGGCATGTCCCTGGGCACCGCATTCGTGGTGACCATGCTGACCCGAAACCTGATCCCCGGCGCCCCGGTGGCCCTGCCCCAGGAGTCCCAGTACACAACGATCTTCGCGATCGGCGCGATCTTCGGCGTACTGGCCGCGGCCCTGGTCGCCTGGGCCCTCCCCCGCTCCCGCCCGACCAACCTGACGGTGCGGGAGGCCGAGGAGGAGGAGATCTTCGGCGCGGCCGGCCTGGCCGTCCCCGCCGACCTGATCGCCAAGCAGACGACCTGACCTGTTTCTGCCGGGGCCGCCGGCCGGACCGGCCGGCGGCCATGACTATGGTCATCGATATGTGGAATCTACGGGGGATTCTTCCGCCATCCGGGCTGCCCCGGCAGCTCGCCACCCAGTCGGCGCTCGCCGCGGTCGGCTGGGGTATCTATCTCACCGGCAGCGTCGTCTTCTTCAGCAGCTATGTCGGGCTGACCGCGGTCCAGATCGGTCTCGGGTTCTCGGTGGCCGGGTTGGTCGGGCTGGTCGGGGCGATTCCGCTCGGGCATCTCGCCGACCGGATCGGCGGGAAACGCGCCTGGGTGGCCGGCTACCTGGTGGGGATCGCGGCCTTTCTCGCCTATCCGATGGTCCGCGGCTTCTGGCCGTTCGTGCTGGTGGTGGCGGTTCAGGCAGCCTCGCAGGCGATGACCGACGCCGGGCGGGCGGTCTACACCGCGGCGGCGGTGCCGGCGGAGATCCGGGTGCGGACCATGGCGTACGTGCGGGCCTATCTCAACGCCGGGTTCACCGTCGGGGCCGGGATCGGGGCCGCTGCCATCGCGCTCGACTCGCGGCCCGGGCTGCTCATTCTGGTGCTGGCGAACGCGGCCGGGACGGCGGTGAGCGCGTTCTTCGTGTCGCGGATGCCCGCCGTGCACGCCTCGGCCGCCGGTGCGGATCGGCCGCGGGTGCAGCCGTGGCGGGTGTTGCGCGATCATCCGTACACCGCAATGACCTCGATTTTTGCTGTTATCTACGCCGCCGATGTGTTGTTCGGGACGGTGGTGCCACTGTGGGCGATCACCCGCACCGATGCGCCGAAGCCGGTGCTCGGCGGGCTGTTCGCGCTCAACACCATCCTCGCCGTGCTGCTGCAGGTGCCGGCCACCAAGGGCGCGGACAGCATGGGCGGGTCGGCGCGCCTGACCCGATGGGCGGCCCTCGCCACCGCGGTGGCCTGCCCGGTTTTCCTGCTCAGCGCCTACAGCAGCGGGTGGGTGACGATCGCGATCCTCGCCCTCGGTGTGGTGCTGCTGACCGCGACCGAGCTGTGGTCGTCGGCCGCGGGCTGGTATTTCCTCACCGAGGTTCCGCCGCCCGGACAGCGCGGCATCTACAGCGGCGCGAAGCGGTCGCTCACCGGCATCACCCAGATGATCGGGCCGGCGTCGCTGACGTTCCTGGCAGTGCACACCGGCGGCTGGGGCTGGTGGGTGATCGCGGCGCTGTTCGGCGCGGCGACGCTGGCCACCGGGCCGGCGGTCGCCTGGGTCGCCCGCACCCCGCGGACCGTGCTCAGCGAACCACAGCCACAGGGCACTTAGCGTAGGCGGCGACGTGCTGGCTGACCGAGCCCAGCACCAGGCCGGCGAAGCCGCCGTGCCCGCGGTTGCCGACCACCAGCAGGTCGGCGCCTTCCGACTCCTCGATCAGCACCTTGGCCGGGCGGCCCTGCTTGACGTGCGGGACGACCCGGACCGCCGGGTCGTCGCCCAGCTCCTCCTTGATGACCTGGTTGATGAGCGGGAACGCACTGCTGATGATGAACCTCGGGTTCTTCGGCGTTGCAGTTCAGCTTCGGCCTCACCCAGTCGGCGGTGAACCCCCTGTTCCTGCTGATCGGCGCGAGCCCCGACCAGCTACCGATCCTGAACCTGGCCGGCCCGGTGACCGGCCTGATCATCCAGCCGCTGATCGGCGCGATCAGCGACCGCACCTGGCATCCACGGTGGGGCCGGCGGCGGCCGTTCATCACGGCCGGTGCGCTGCTCTGCGCGGTGATCCTGTTCCTCTTCCCGTTCGTCGGGGTGCTGTGGCTCGGCGTGATCTGCTTCTGGCTGCTCGACGTCGGCAACAACACGTCGATGGAGCCGTACCGGGCATTCATCTCCGACCGACTACCGAAATCCCAGTTGGCGCGCGGCTTCCTGACCCAGAGCATGTTCACCGGCGCCGGTGCCGTACTCGCCAATGTCTCGCTCTTCGTCCTGCAAAAGGTCGACACACTCGACAAGACCGCGGGCAACGGCGTGCCGTACTGGATGTTCGTGTGCTTCATGATCGGCACGTTCTGCATCCTCCTCACGGTCCTGACCGCGATGGCCCGCACCAGAGAGCTGACGCCGTCGGACGAAGACCTGGCGGAGATCCGAACTGCGCCTCGGGGCGCGGCCGACGCCGTACGGGAAATTGCTTCTGCGGTAAGGGCGATGCCGGTCGCCATGCACAAGATCGGCGTGGTTTTCGTTTTCCAGTGGTATGCGATGTTCATCTATTGGCAGTTCCTCGCGGTCAGCCTCGGCGAGACCGTCTTCAAGGCCAACCCCGAGCAAGGGGGTACGGCGTGGGACGAGGCCATCGCCTGGAGCGGCCTGCAGAACGGCGCTTACAACTTCGTCACCATGATTTCCGCCCTGTTCCTGGTCGTTGTGGCCCAACGGATCGGGGCGAAGCGGGTGCATGCGATCGCACTCGGGCTGGCGGCGTTGTCGCTGGTGTGGCTCTCCACCATCGACAACCGGTATCTGGCCCTGGTCCCGATGATCGGCGTCGGCATTTTCTGGGCGAGCGCGGTCGGCGTGCCCTATCTGATGGTGGCGAGCATGGTGCCGGCCAAGCGAACCGGCGTCTACATGGGCATCCTGAACATGATGATCGTGGTCCCGATGCTGGTGCAGACGGTGACGTTCGGCTGGATTTTCCAGCATTGGCTGGGCGGCAAGGGCAGCAACGCGATCCTGCTGGCCGGGGTTTTGCTGGGCGTCGGCGCCGTTGCGATGCGGTGGGTGAACCCGCCGTCCGAGGCCGACGAGTCGCCGATCATGCCGCTCGGCGGAAAGCGTTCGATCACGGTTTACGACCGCGTGGTTGTCGGGTCGGATGGAACGCCTACGAGCCTTTACGCCGTCGATCGGGCGGCCGAGGTGGCGCAGGCCGCGCAGGCTCGCCTTGTGGTAGTGACCGCCTATCGCTCCGCCGTTCCGGCCACGTCGCCCGCTTCCGGGCACCGGGACATTCATGGCGTCGACGCGGCCCGGGAGGCCTTGGACAAATCGGTCACGGCGTTGACTCGGGAACGGGCGCGCTTCATCGACCAGCGTCTTGTCGAAGGTGATCCGGCGCAGGCATTGCTGGACGCGGTCGGCAACAACCCGGCGAAATCTGATCGTCGTCGGAAACCGCGGCCTGGGTGCGGACGAGGGGCAGATGCTCGGGTCGGTGCCGGCCGGGGTCGTCCGCCGGGCCGTCTGTGATGTCCTGGTTGTTCAGACCTCAGCTTTGGACGAGGAGCGGGTGTTCTCGCCGTCGCCCCCATCACCTTGATATTGGTGGATGCGCAGCACGCTCGGTGGTGCAATCATCACGACATGAGGCGGCGATCATTGGCCGACGTCCTCGGCCGACGCTACGACGAATACTTCAGCGACCACGATCCCGTGCCGTTCGAGGTCGTATCCCACGACGGCACCACCCACTCCTTCGGCGTCGCCACGACCGAGCCACCACGCTTCACCCTGCTGGTGCTCGATTCCGCCGGCCACGATGCCCTGGCTTCCCTGGACCAGTTGCAGGTGGCCCTCGCGTACCTGCGGGGCCACCTGGACGTCGACGGCGACCTGGCCGCCGTGCTGAACATGCGCAACTTCTTCTCCGACATCCACCCCATCGCCTTCCTGGGCCGCTGGTTGCCGTCGCTGTGGCACGGCCGCACCGACCACGACCGCCGGGCGATTTCCCAGCACTACGACGAGGACTCGGAGTTCTTCCTGACGTTCCTCGATTCCCGGCATCGCTGCTACACCCAGGGCGTCTTCGCATCGGATGACGAGCCCCTCGAAGACGCGATGACCCGGAAGATGGACCTGGCGCTCGACGCCATCCAGGTCAAGCCCGGGGATCGGGTGCTCGAGGTCGGCGGCGGTTGGGGTGCCTTCTCCGAGCACGCGGCCGAACGCGGCATCAACGTCACCACCGTGACGCTGGCCGTCGAGTCGGAGCGGTTCCTCAACGACCTGTTCGCCCGCAAGCAACTGCCGGTGACCGTGGTCCGGGAGCACATCCTGCGCTACCAGTCGGCCGAGCCGTTCGACGCGATCGTCAACATGGGCGTCACCGAGCACCTGCCCGATTACCGGGCGACACTGCGGACCTACGAGCGGTTGCTGCGGCCGGGCGGGCGGGTTTACCTGGACGCGCTGGCCATGCGGCGAAAGCACACGTCGTCGACGTTCTTCAAGAAGTACGTGTATCCGGGCCGGTCAGCTCCCCTGCTGCTGCACTCGTACCTGCGGCAGGTGGCCCACTCACCGTTCGAACTCCTGAACGTCGAGGACGACCGCCACAACTACTTCCTCACGTGCCGCGCGTGGGCGGAGCGGCTGGACGCCCGCAAGGAGGAGATCGTCGCGCAGTGGGGCGACGAGCTGTACCGGCGGTTCCGGATCTTCCTCTGGGGCTCGGCGTCCGGCTTCGACACCCGCATGGTCCAGGCCTACCGCTGGACCCTGCAACGCGAGCCGGCCTGACCTGCCACCCGCTGGTCGCCGACCAGCGGGTGGCATCGTGCATTGACGCACATCTTTAGGCTGGCAACGTGTTCGACGAGTCAGCCAGTGCGGCCCTGCAACGGATCGACGAGTGGGAGCAATCGCTTACTCGCCGCGCCGAGCACGCGCGAAAACTCGCCGAGCGGGCAGCGGCGATCTCGGCGACCGCACGCAGCGAGGACGATCTGATCGAGGTCACCGTCGGCGCCGAGGGCCAGATCGAACGCCTTCATCTGGACGAACGAACCCGCCGGCAACCGGCTGAAGACACCGCGCGCCAAATCCTGGAAACGCTCAATGCGGCCAAGGCCAAGATGATCGAGCAGTTCGACGAGGCCGTCAGCGAAACGGTCGGCGCGGACAGCGAGACCGGACGGACGCTCGTAGCCGGGCTGCGTCGCCGCCTCGGGCAGACCGGCCAATGACCTCGCCGGGCGCCTTCGAGGTCAACTCCGCCTCCCTGGCGACCCACGCGGGCGAGATGGACCAGATCGGTGACGGCCTGACCACCGCGGCCGTCGCCGTTCAGACCGTGCAGACCGACGTCGAGGCGTACGGCCAGCTCTGTCAGTTCATCCCGGTCCTGCTCAACGGCCTCCAGCAGATCATGGCCGACGGCATGACCACCGCCGCCACGTCGGCGCACGAGACTGCCGATTCGCTGCGCGCGGTGGCCACCGCCTACGACAACGCCGACAACAACGCGGCCGGCCGCCTGCGGAACACCCGGTGAGGCCGCCGCTCGTCGCGGTGGCGGATCCCAGCGGATCGACGGACCCGTGGGCCGGGGTGTGGATCGCCGAGGACATCGAGGCGATCCTGGCCGGCGTCAGGAGCGGAAGCTGGATCGACGTCACGCTCGGCGCCGCCTCCGCCGGCCTCGACACGCTGGCCTTCATCTCCGACCCGATCGGCAGCCTCCTCCAGTACGGCGTGGCGTGGATCCTCGAACACGTCAAGCCGCTCTCCGAGGCGCTGGACTGGCTCGCCGGCTCTCCCGCCCAGATCGCCGCACACGCCCAGACGTGGCGCAACGTGCCCGGCGCGCTCCGCGACCGCTCCAGCGACCTGGCCCAGGCGGTGCGCTGGGGCACCAGCGAATGGACCGGAAGCGCCGCCGACGCGTACCGAGTGTGGACCGGCCAGCAGAAGGACGCCGTCGGCGCGTTGGCGTCCGCCGCCGACACCATGGCGGTAATCACCGAGGGCGCCGGCATGCTGGTCGCCGGCGTACGCATGATGGTCCGCGACGCGATCGCCGTGCTGGTGTCCCGCTTGCTCACCTACGCCGCCGAGGAGATCTTCAGCTTCGGCGGCGCGACACCGCTGGTGGTCGAGCAGGTGAGCACCCTGTGCGCATCGTGGGGCGCACGCATCGCCAAGTGGCTGCGCAGCCTGATCAGCAGCCTCGAACACCTACGCGGCCTGGCCGGCAAGATCAGTTCCGCGATCGAGGCGATCAAGAAGCTGCTGAGCCGGCTGACCGGCGGCCGCGACCTCGGCGTGACCAGCCCGTCCGGCAAGCCCGACCCGGGCCGTAAACCTCGTGGAGAGCGCACCGATGCGCATCCGACCAGGAAGAAAGACCGAGGACTACGCCGGGAGAACGAGTCGGCGGACATCCTTTCGCAGCACGGCTACGACGTCGAGCAGAACCCTCCGAGAAACGCCAACGGCAAGGATCCCGATTACCGCATCGAGGGCGAGTATTTCGACAACTACGCTCCCAGCAGCGCGAAGCTCGACACCATCCGCGACGAGATCAGCGGCAAGGTCAAAGAGGGACAGACCGAGCGGGTCGTTCTCAATTTGGACGACTGTCCCCGGTCAGCCGACGAGATACGCGCGGTGCTGGAGCGCAAACCCGTCGCCAACCTCAAAGAGATTCTGGTAGTCAAGGACGGCAAGTTTTTGCCGTTCTACCCGTTCAGCTGAAGGCAACCTCGGAAGGCGCCATGGCAATCGAGTACACGTTCTACAGCGCGGCGGATCTGAGCACCGACAGGCTCCGCTCGATGATCGCCGCCGTGATCGCTGGAACGATCATGCCGGACGGCAGCCTGACGCGAGAGGGGCTCTGGACGACGGCACACCGAGTAGAGCCGGGCGATGAGGCGACCGCACCGCCGTTGTTCGGCTTCACACACCGGCTCAGCGTGCGATTCCGCTTCTCGGCGACCAGGCGCGACCTCGAGGAACACAACACCGCCCTCATGGTCGGAGCGGTCCTCGCTCTCGCCCAGGCCGACGGGGTCCTGTTGTTCAACGGCGAGGAGGCCGTCCTGCAGTGCGTGAACGGCGAAGCAACATTCGCCGCCGACTGGGACGGCTGGGACGACATGCCCGAGGTGGCGGCGCTACAGGCCGGTCGCAGAACCGCACACCTCGCCCAGCCCCTCCTCTGACCGCAGTGAGTGACGACAGATGGCAGTCGAATACACCTGGTACGGCGACTCCGAACTCGACACCCCTACCCTGCGCGCGTTCATAGCCATGGCGACAGGCGGCGACCAGCATAAGGACGGCACCGTCTTCCTTCCGGGCATGTATGTCTCCTCGCTTGGTGTCTTGGACGATGAAGCCAACCCGGCGATGAGCCTGTTCGGCTTCGAGGACCGTATCCGAGCCACGTTCCGCTTCTCGGCACGCGCAGACACACCCACGACGGAACATGCGGCCGCGCTGATGGTCCGGACGGTGATCGCCTTCGCTTCGCGATTCGGCGGTCGCGGAGTACTCCTCTTCAACGGCGAGATCGCCGTTCTGCAGTACGACGACGACGGGGTTGTTCTGGCCTCTGACTGGGAGGAATGGCCGGAGAACAGCGAGATCGCGCCGCTGCTCACCCAGTTTCCGAGCCGGGTTCTCGCGCAACCATTGCTCTAGGCACTCGTGAATGGCCACCAGCAGCGTGACGCAATGACGCAGTGATTACATCATGTATCATCGCCTAATGCTCTTCCCTGTCCCCCAGCTGAACGATGTCGACCAGGCAGTACTGGCCGACATTGAGGGAATGCGCCAGAAGCTGCGTCATCAGGTTCAAGCCAACCCCGCCAAATGGACCCTCGGGCTTCGCAAATACCTGACGGCTGACGCCGTGGCCGCGTCCAACTCCATCGAGGGGTTCCGGGTCTCCACCGTCGACGTCCAGGATCTGATGGATGGCGAGCGCGACGTCGAGGTCTCCGACGAGAACCGGGACGAGACCCTCGCCTACCAACAGATGATGACCTATGTGCAGACGCTGCACGACGTCGCCGACTTCTCGTACAGCAAGGGCCTGCTGAACGCGCTGCACTGGATGCTGCAAGGGCATCGGCACACCGTGCGCAAGCCAGCGGGGCAGTGGCGCCGCGGCCCGGTATACGTCACCGACCCGCGGGACCCCAGCATCGCCGCTTATACGGCGCCCGACGCGGCTGACGTTCCGGCCCTCATGGACGAGCTGATAGCGTGGCTGAACACCGAGGACGGCTCACACCCGCTTATCCGCGCTGCCATGGCGCACCTGAACCTCGTGTCGATCCACCCGTGGGCCGACGGCAACGGCCGCATGTCCCGGTCGATGCAAACCCTGATGATCGCCCGGGAAGGTGTGCTCGCCCCCGAGTTCTCCTCCATCGAGGCGTGGCTGGGCCGGCCCGGCAACACCTGGGAGTACTACCGGGAGTTACAGCACCGAGGTGCCACCTACCTCCCCGACCAGGACGTGTCGGGGTGGATTCGGTTCAACCTCACGGCGTACCACCAGCAGGCGCAGACCGTGCAGGGCCGGATGAATCGGTCGGCCGCGGTATGGGACCTGCTCTCTTCGTTCGTGTCTTCGAAGGGCTTGGACGAGCGGGTCGTCTCCGCCCTGCACGACGTCGCCGTGGTCGGCCGGATTCGCCGGGCCCGCTACGAGCAGGCCGAAGGCCTGACCCTGCAACAAGCTCAGCGCGACCTACGTGACCTGGCCACGGCCGGTCTTCTCGAGTCCGTGGGGCGCACCCGAGCTCGCTACTACACGGCCGGGCCGGGCTTTCCCGAGCAGATGCTGGAGATCGCCCGCAAACCACAGACTTTGACCGCGCCCTACCCAAATTCAGCCGCCTGACCGCGTTGAGCTCGTTGCGTTATTGGTCCGGCCTGGGCGGCGTCCCGGTCGAGATCGGGAAGGTCCAGCTCGTGACCGCATCACCGACAGCACCGATGCTCGGACCGGCCCGACCTTCACCGGCGACGCGGATTTCCTCGGCTGGTATGAGCGCTGGCTCGACGCCGTACTGTCGGGCGCCGCTCACTTCCGATGATCCTTGCCTATGGTCAGCGCAGCCGTCGCGCCAGGGCGGGAATCATGACCGCCGCGGCGACGAGGTGCAGCCCGACGAGAGCGGTGATGGTGGCAGCGTCTGCCCCGCAGAGGAATGGCGGGACGAGCGAGATCGCCGTCAGCGACAGTGCCGTCCACATGAATCGGACAGCAGGGCGGACGCTCCACCGACGAAGAGCGACCGCAATAACGACGCCCAGGACCGAGAAGAAGCCGGTCACCACGGCGAACCCGGGCAACGGAATCGACTCGCCACCGTCGGGAATCTGGAAGTCGACGCCGAGGGCTTGGGCAAGCGCCGCGGCGAGGGTGGTGGCCACCATCGCCACGAGCACGGCAAGAAGGCCGGTGCCGAGGAGCCGGCCTGCGCCGACCCTGGTGTCATTCGCGAGCGTCTGCACCGGGACTACTCCGTGCCATCCGCAGGCAGGCGGTCCGGCAGCCCGAGCCGCGCGAACCGGTCGCTGTGGAAGGTGAAGATCTCGGTGATCGCCCCGCCGGTGACGCGCAGGACGTCGAGCGTCAGCGGCAGATACGCACCCTCCCGCTTCTGCCATAGGTAGAACGCAACGGCCGGCTGCCGGTTCACCGAGGTGGCGACTCCGCGCAGGCCCGTCATGCCCTCGAAGCCGTCCTCGATCCAGCCGCGCACGACCACGTGCACATGCAGCTCCCGCCGATGCCGCTCCGCCAGCCCGGTAAACGCCGGCTCGTCGACCTCACCAAGACCACTCACGCCCAGTTCCTCCAGCCGCAGGTCCACACCCATCGCCGTACATCCTTCCGCTCCGTCATGTTCCGTCGTAGGTATGACGGCCACGGGCGCAGGAACTCATCACCGGAGCCGGTCGGGCCGAATGACGATGGTGCTCACGGTCGCGTCGCCCCAGATCGTGGCGGTGAGAATCATCGGCTCGTGCAGCGAAAGCATGGTGAACTCGGGGACGAATTGCCTGGTGAAATGCGATCCAACGACGCTGCGACGCCGAGAACCGCCTGCGCCTCTTGGTCGAGCAGGCCGGATTCGCGGCCATCGACGCCAGCCAGGGCCTCGCCCACGAGCAGCGGGTGCTGCGCCTGCGCCGGATCCTCACGGCCGGCCCGGTGCCGCTGCGCGATGCGGCGGCCACTCGCCCTGCTCACCGCCGTCGTGGGGCCCCCGCGGGTGCGCCTTGCCTATCACGGCGATTTCGACTGGCCGGGCACGGCGATCGCGGATCGGGTCATGGCACGGTTCGGGGCGGAACCCTGGCGGTTCCGCGCCGGCGACTACCGGCGGGCGGTCGCCCGGGCGCAAGCGCTCGGAACACCGGGCCAGGCTCTCGTCGGGCGGGTGGCAGAGACCCGCTGGGATCCCGAACTCGCCGAGGCGATGCTGAAGAGCGGAATCGCCATCCACGAGGAAGCAGTCATCGGCGAGTTCCTACCGGATCTCGTTCAGCAGCCGGTGATGAGGAGTGCGGCACGAACCTTCTCGTCACGGAGAAGTTCCACCACATCGGGCACGTCAGCGAAAACGACGGCGGCGCCCGGCTGATTCACCTGCCGAAGCATCGCCTGGCACACATCGGCACAGGGCTGCTCACGGATCATGTGCAACAGCTCAGCGAGCCGGTAGCCATTGTCGCCACGGACTGCGCCCGGCAAGGACCGGAGACACAGAACCACCACCTGATACACGTTCTGTCGCGCCCGAGCCAGCGCGAACCGGTTCAAACCGCAGACCTCGATGGTCTGGCGGCCCTTCTCGGTCAGCGCTCGGTATTCACCGACGGACAGCGACAGCATCAGGTGTTCGAACGGATCTTCGGCTGACGGATCGATAAGCAATGGTCGCTGGTGCTCATCCACCGGGAAGCGCTCGCGCTTGTGGTGACTGTTGCAATTCGCGCAGGCGAGAAGGTGGTTGAGCCAGTCGAAAGTGCGCATCGGGGCACGCGCCATCGGCTCATGGTGGTCGATGCCCGTGCCGAAG